>CADADE010000078.1 GCA_902786615.1 Oscillospiraceae bacterium | reverse complement strand
AAAAGACAGCCGCCACCCTGGAAAAGTCACGGCTGCCTTTATAGAGGTAATGGAGGGCAAAAGCACTCATCACCGCCCTCCACTTTAACAAAGAAATACAGAGAAGTCAAGGAGGGCTTTCTATGTCTGTTGAGTTTTGGTATCTGATTGGCGCGGCACTGGTTTTCTGGATGCAGGCCGGCTTTGCAATGGTTGAGACAGGATTTACCCGTGCGAAGAATGCGGGAAATATTATCATGAAAAACCTGATGGATTTCTGCATCGGCACCGTGGTGTTTTCCCTGTTGGGATATACGCTGATGATGGGGGAGGACAGCTTTTTCGGCCTAATCGGCAAACCGAATCTCCAGCTGTTCACGCATTATAAGGAGTTCATTGCCTCCCCGGCAGAGGGATTCACCGGCGCAAGCACTTTCGTGTTTAACCTCGTGTTCTGCGCCACGACCGCGACGATCGTCTCCGGCGCAATGGCGGAGCGCACAAAGTTTTCCGCGTACTGTATCTATTCCGGCGTCATCAGCCTCGTGGTATACCCCATCGAGGCGCACTGGATCTGGGGCGGCGGCTGGCTCAGCAAGCTCGGCTTTCACGATTACGCGGGCTCCTGCGCGATCCACATGGTGGGCGGCATCGCAGCCTTGATCGGTGCCATAATGCTTGGCGCAAGGATCGGAAAATATGTAAAGGGCCCGGACGGCAAGGTCGTCAAAATTAACGCCATTCCCGGCCACTCGATCCCGCTCGGAGCCCTGGGCGTGTTTATACTCTGGCTCGGCTGGTACGGGTTCAACGGTGCGGCGGCGACTTCTCCCTCGGAGCTCTCGTCCATCTTCCTCACGACGACCATCGCCCCGGCTGTCGCTACCTGCACCACCATGATCTACACCTGGAAGAAGAACGGGAAACCGGATGTGTCCATGTGCCTCAACGCTTCTCTTGCCGGCCTTGTTGCCATTACGGCGGGCTGTGACGCGATGGCAATCGTCGTGGGCATTGTTTCGGGCATTCTGGTCGTTGTGGTTGTGGAAACTCTGGATCTGAAGCTGCATGTCGATGATCCTGTCGGCGCTGTGGGTGTCCATATGGCAAACGGAATGTGGGGTACGCTTGCGGTCGGCCTGCTTGCAAATCCCGATGCCCCTGCCGGACTGAAGGGCCTTTTCTATACCGGCTCTTTTACACAGCTCGGCATCCAGACGCTGGGACTTGTGACAGTCGCTGTTTATACGACGGTATTGCTGTTTATTACCTTCAGACTCATTGAAAAGACAAACGGCCTGCGCGCCGATCCTGCGGATGAACTGATCGGCCTGGACGTGAGTGAACATGGTTTGCCCAGCGCTTATGCGGACTTCGTGCCCGCTGTGAACAAATACGCGGAGTATGGCGTGACCGGCACGGACAGCGTCGTAACCGGGACTGTTCCTCCGGCAGAGGCCATTCCGGTCAGGCGTGAGACCGCTTTGCGCCCGGACGGCCACAAGTTTACCAAGGTTGAAATCGTCTTCAAGGAAGAAAAGCTCTATGCCCTCAAGGATGCCATGAGCAGGCTCGGCATCACCGGCATGACAGTTTCGCACGTCATGGGCTATGGCATCCAGAAGGGGCAGGTAGAATATTATCGCGGCGTTGCGGTGGAAACCGACCTGCGGCCCAAGGTGCAGGTGGATATTGTGGTCAGCGCCATCCCGGTGCGTGATGTGATCGAAACCGCAAAGAAGGTGCTGTATACCGGGCATATCGGTGACGGCAAGATCTTTGTCTACGATGTGGAGAACGTTGTGAAGGTGCGCACCGGTGAAGAAGGATATGACGCCCTGCAGGATGTGGAATAAGGATTTCCTGCGCGCGTATCAATACAACAGATAGGAGAATCATCATGTGTTCGATTATGGGCTTCACGTCCGGTACATTGACGCCGGAGCAATTCATGCCGTTTTTTGAGCGCACGGTCTCCCGCGGCCCGGATATGAGCCGCGTGGAGCAGGCCGGGGAGGGGTATCTCTGCTTCCATCGCCTTGCCATCATGGGCCTGCATGAGGAGGGAATGCAGCCCTTTCATTTGAATGGCGACATGTGCGTCTGCAACGGCGAGTTGTACCTTTTTCGCCCGCTGAAGAAGGAACTGGAGGATGAGGGCTATGTCTTTCAGAGCGATTCCGACTGCGAGATCATCCTGCCGCTATATCACAGATACGGCGTGGAGATGTTCAAAAAGCTGGACGCGGAGTTTGCCATGAT
>CADADE010000077.1 GCA_902786615.1 Oscillospiraceae bacterium | reverse complement strand
CGTGGCAAACGCCGTGGTGCGCGCCGCCCGGGAGCGGGGGCTGGACCACCGGGAGATGCACAGCGAAGTGGAATACGTGGTGGCCCACGGCATCGCCACTAGGATCGGCGACGAGCGGGCTGTCATCGGCAGCCGCCACTTCGTCTTTGAAGATGAGGGCGCGCAGATCCTGCCGGAGGATCAGACGGCGTTTGACGCCTTGGAGACGGATTGCTCCTGGCTGTACCTGGCCATCGGCGGGCGGCTCTCCGCGGCCATCGGCATCCATGATCCGCTGCGCCCGGAGGCAAAGGAGATCGTGAACCTTCTCCACGAGGCGGGACTTCAAAAGGTCATCATGCTCACCGGGGACAACCGCGGCACGGCGGCTGCCATTGCAAGGGAACTGAACATTGACGACTATCGCGCCGAAGTGCTGCCCGAGGACAAGGCGGCCTTTATCCGCGCCGAACAGGAGGCGGGCCGCAAGGTCATTATGATCGGCGACGGCATCAACGACGCGCCCGCCCTATCTCTGGCGGATGTGGGCGTGGCCATCGGCAGCGGAGCGAGCGTCGCCCGGGAGGTGGCGGACATCACCATTGCGGCAGAGGATCTGCGGGAGCTGGTGCTGCTGCGAACACTCTCCCAAAAGCTCATGGGACGCATCGACCGAAATTACCGCTTTGTCATGGGCTTCAACGGCGCGTTGATCGCTCTGGGGGCTGTCGGCGTCCTTCCGCCGGCCACCTCGGCTTTTGCTGCACAACAGCTCGACCTTGCTTTTGAGCATGGACTGCATGACGCCGCTGATTTAATTGCGAAACTCGTTTCGCAATTAAGGACTCGCGCTCATCGCAGCGGCTTTAGGCCGCTTTGGTCGGCGCGAGGCCTCGCTAAGCTCGGCTCTGGGTGTTTTTGAGGCGGCAAAGCTGCCTCAAAAACGATTCTGATTCCCTTCGGGATGAAAAAACTAAGTTTGTTTGCAACTCTTGTAATCGTCTCGGAGAAATACAAAGGAGCTTTCTTATGAAATACGGAATCCTGGGAGGCTTTATCAAGCTCGCCTTTGCCAAAACCGCCTTTGCCTATATGGAGAAAGCGATCCCGGAACTGGACATAGCCGCCTACAAAATGCGGGTGCTGAAGGAATATCGGGCCATTGTGGAGCGTACGCCGGGCATCGGCAGCATAAAGGACAACATGTTCGTGCTGACCATGTACTGCGGGGCCTTTGCGATCGCGCTCTACAAAGAGGCGGACGGAAAGCTGGACGAGGAGAAGCTGAAGGGCCTGATCCGCGCAATGGCCTACTGTCCGCTGATGGTGAAGGCCAAGCAGGGCAAGAGCGCCTTTACGGAAAAAGAAATCGCAAACCGCACCCGGCAGGCCCAGTGGTCGCGGGAGCATATCGAGGAATACCCGATGAACTGGTTTACCTACTTTAAAACCGTCCCGGGAAAGGATGAATACTACATCACCCACAAGCAGTGCGGCATCTGCAAGCTCACAAAGCAGGAGCACTGCGAGGAGATCACGAAACAACTGTGCATGATGGATTACTATACCTTTGAGATGCAGGGCGCCGTGCTGGACCGGACAAAGACCCTGGGCTACGGCGACGACGAGTGCAACTTCCATCTGATGAGCAGGGCCAGGGCGGCGGAGCTGGGCTTTGTGCCGGATCCGGACGCGAAATAGACACCATCCATCTCATATCAGAAGGAGAACAACATGCTTTTAACGGTATTTCTGTCAATTGTATTTTGCGCGGCGATGGCTCTGATGCTGATATCCTGTGTGGCGTTTATTCAGGACAACAAATTTTTCTCCTCTGCCCCGAAGAAAGCACGAGAAGTGCTGATCCAAAGAGAGCAGGAGCTTTTCTACGGAGCGAGGGCGATCGGATGGACGCTTTTTATCATCAGCGTTCTGATGATCCTTGGCGCGGGTGTGATCGCCGTCTGGGACGGCCTCCGAAGCGGCTTCTCGTTCTGGCAATTCTTTTTTGCGTTTTGTGCTGATCCTGACGATTTATAAGATCTGCGACATGGCCCTCATCGACAACTTTCTGCTTTTGAAATTCCACTTCTTCCAGCATTACTACCCCGAGGCAGCGCATGTGATGGAGGGAAGGAAGTACGGCTTCAACCTCAAAAGCCAGCTGCTGAAGCTGTTTATTGTTTTCCCTGCGGTCTCCGCCCTGGCGGCCTGG
>CADADE010000076.1 GCA_902786615.1 Oscillospiraceae bacterium | reverse complement strand
CCGCCACGCCCCACTTTGCCGCACATTCGGCAACAGTGATCAAATTCATACAAACCACCTCGAATAGAGTATATACCATTACCGGCAAGAAGTAAACACGATTTTACTAATAAAGAAAAATTCTTGCCGATAAAATGTGTTTCCCATAAGAATCCCCAGGTATTCCGTAGCGGAGCGGGATACCTGGGGATCTGTTCTTCTTGAGCGGATAATGTTTATTATTACTGACAAATATGCAGATTTTTTTAGAGTAATAAACATTACGCCAGATGGCAATTAGCGTCAGCAGACTTCATTTAGTTGCTGACAAATTGTCAGCAACTAAATAAGCAAAGAGATACAGATAGAAGAACCCGTTACAAGCCATAACGGGCTTGAAGCATTTCCAATTACCTGTAAACCAATTCGCTCAATACAACTTCCTCTGCCCTTGCCTGGATGCTGTTCATGCCTTTGATCCACTCCATCTGATCGGAGGCTTTGAGCACTTCGGTCACGCCTTCGCGCTGAGCCAGCTGATTCATAATCAGTTCTACACGTTCCGTGCAGCACAAGGTCGATCTCGATCTCGTTATGCCAATGCGGAGGCAGCTTGCCCTTTCATATGGATATCTCGTCATCCAAAATGATGCGAATAGGAGTATCCTCGATATATTTAACCTCTTCCTTCCAGATCTGCACGCCCATCCCTCTTTTCTGTTTTTTTACTTTTTCAGTATAAGTGCACAATACATTTTGTCACGGTTTTTTCGGAGAAAAATCAGGATCCTCAAATTAAAGCCAAAATACAAGCAGATGGCTAAAAGCATCATGAGAGCGATGCTTTTAGCCACCAAGACCAGAACAAAGCGGAAAACAGGCGTGACCGCAAAAGCAAAGTCACGCCTGTCTCAGTTCAATTTAGCCTATAATACCTTCGTCAAAGTAAATTCCCTAAAACGCCTTGCCGGCCTTAAACACCGGCGTATTGCTTGCGGCAATATCAACGGTCTCACCGTTGGCCGGATTGCGGCCCTGGCGTGCGTCACGGTGCTTGCAGGAGAAAGTGCCGAAGCCGGCGATCGCAACAGGCTCACGGGCGGCCAGCGAATCCATAATGCCGTTAAGAACACTGTTCACAACAGCTGTGGCCTCTTTCTGGCTGATTTCGTTCTCAGCTGCAACTTTCTTGATCAGCTCGGTTTTGTTCATTGTAAATATCTCCTTCTCTATTTGAACTGGATACCGCTACAGTCAGATTATAGCAGGGTTGCAGCCGAAGGCAAAGAGGGATCTGCTGATACCGTGCTTGCAAGTTCTGAAAGCTTTTTCAGGAGAGGTTGGAGCCGTAGACCTCCAGCACCACGTCGGAGAGCGGGAAGGTGGAGCAGGGGTGGATATAGTTGTAGTCGATATCTGCCGCCCGTCTGCCGTCTGTCTTCTCCGGGATGTAGACCTCGCCCGAGACCAGGCGGGAGCGGCACCAGCCGCACTCACCGCTGCGGCAGCGGGAGGGGGCTGCGATACCCGCGCGCTCCACTGCCACCAGAAGAGACTCGTCTGCCGAGGCTTTGGCCTCGTATTCCTTTCCGTACTGCAGGATCGTCAGCTTAAAGCTCTTGCCGCGTGCGTCGGCGGGATAGCCGGGCTGGTTCCAGGGATCCTTGATGGTGCCGAAGAGCTCCCGCCGCACAAACTTCCTGCGCAGGCCGAGCTTTGCGATCTCACCGTCCAGGAAGTTGTACATGGCCTGGGCTTGCGGATGAGCTCTGCGGTGATGAAGCCGTGCTCGTAGCCGTCCTTTTCCTCATCCGAGAGCACATGGACCACATGCACCTTGTCGCAGACCTTGCAAACCTCGTCCAGCTGCTCCTTGTAGACGATGCCCTCCGCCGTGCGGGAGCCGTACAGGATCGTCAGATCAAAATCCTCCAGCCCGTCCCGCAGGGCATAGGCCATGCCCATAAAGGGCGTGATGCCGCTGCCGCCTGCCAGGGCGACCACCTTCTTCGCGTCGCGCAGCGGTTCAAAGTACAGATGCCCCTCGGGACCGGAGATCGTGACCTTCTGACCGATCTGCCAGTGATCCTGAATATAGGGGGAGACAAAGCCCGCGTCGTCCCGCTTGACCGTGATGTGATACTCGCCCTCCTGGGCCAGGGCGGGGGAGCTGCACAGAGAGTAGGAGCGGGTGGTGACGGTGCCGTCGATGGGAACCAGCACGGACACATATTGTCCGGCTCGGAAGAGCGCAAGCCTGCTGCCGTCCGGTGTTTTGAGTACGATCGTTTTCGCATCCGCGCCATTTTGCCGGATGTCCGCGATCACGACCTCCTGCTTCTCGGGGTGGTGCTGCTTGGCCTTCTCGTTGGTGGGCAGCACCTTGGGAAGGGGAGTTGCCGGGGTGGCCTGGATGTGTTTTTCTCTGACCTTGGTGATGTTCTTGAACTTCAGCATATCCAGCTTGCCGAAGAGCCCGATTTTAACATTGGCCATGATCAACCCTCCTCTTCTTTCTTCATATCGGCCAGCGTGAGCTTGGCCATGGTGCTGCCGCTGAAGATCGCGGAGTTGTAGCCGTCGCCGCGGATGCTGGCCGCGCCGACGAATTTCAGCCCCTTGACCTGGTTTTCGGTGCCCATCATGCGCATGCGTGCCATCATGGAATCCCAATCGTCCAGCTCATAGCCGTAGGCGGAGCCCTGCGGGGTGTTGACAAAGCGGCACATGGTCCAGGGCGTGGCGACCTCGATCTCTTCGATGTAGGGAGTGATCTCTACGCCGAGGGTCTTTTCAAACTTGTCGATCATCCTGCGGGCAATGCGGTTCTTGGTGGCCACATAGTCCTCTTCCTTCACGTCGGCCCAGGCGTCCTCCATGTACAGTGTGGTCAGGCTCAGCACGCAGGTGCCGGGAGGGGAGAAGTTCTTGTTGACGGCGTTGTAGCAGACGGAGACCATGTTGTTGTTTGTCTCCAGGGTTTTACCGCTGTTGTACTCCTTGACAGAGTCGGCGGAGTCCGGCATGAAGATGGAGTAATCCGTCAGACCCAGCTCCTCCGCGCTCTTGTCGAGACCGAGGTAGACCACGAACATCCTGGCGCAGTGCTTGCGGGCGTTGGCCAGCTTGATCATGCGCTCCGGGATAACCTCCGGCGGGACCATGGTGGCGTAGACCATGGAGGGGTTTCCGTTGCAGAGGACATGCTTTGTCTCAATGACGCCGCGGTTGGTCTGCACGCCGCAGACGGCCTTGTCGTCGTCAAAGAGGATCTGCTCGGCGGTGCAGTCGAACCAGGCGTCGCCGCCCATGGCGCGGAA
>CADADE010000075.1 GCA_902786615.1 Oscillospiraceae bacterium | reverse complement strand
GGAACCAGGCAGGGCAGCAGACTCTCGTCCGCGCCCTTCAAATACGCATCCCACATGGCCTTTGTCGCCTTGGGCGACCAGCAGGCGTCGGCGTACTTCTCATAGGAAGCATAAAGCTCCACCCGATCGTCCAGCACCGGATAGATCAGCATCTGGCCTTTGGGCTGAGGGCAGGCACGGCCGCGAAGACCGATGCACAGCCCTGCTGTCAGAGCCGCTCCGGCGCTGTCACCAATCACCAGAAGCCGGGAGGGATCCACCGCATGCCGCTGCAGTTCCAGCCACACGGCCATGCAGTCATTCAGTTGTGTCGGCGCGGTGAACTGCGGCACCAGGCGATATTCCGGCAGAAAGACGCGGGCGTTCAAGCCCCTCGCATACTCGCAGCCCAGCGCCAGCGCGGAGGTCTGCACCGGCAGATAGAAGCCGCCGCCGTGGATCATCAGCACGCCGGGCAGCGGATCGTCGCTGCTCTCGGGTTCCACAACGAAGCATGGGATCTGCGCGCCGTCGGCTGCTTGGACAGAGATTTTCCGGCAGGCAAGTCCTTCCGGCGGCCGAAAGGCCGCCGTCTGCTTCTGGTGGGTCAGGCACAGGATCTTCAGCATCCCCGCCATGGCGGCTTTGCCAGGGTTAATGTCCGGCATTTTCTGCGGGGCTTTCAGTTCGGGAGAATAGGAATAGCTCATTTGTACTCGTAGGTCCGGCGGGCGATGCCCAACTCCTCGTTGGTGGGGATCACCAGCACACGGACGGCGGAATCGGCGGCAGATATGACTTTCTCGTTTTGCGCGTTCTTCTCCTCGTCCAGCTTCACGTCGAGCAGCCCCAGCTTTTCGCAGACACGCTCGCGGAGGAGCGCGGAATGCTCACCGATCCCGGCGGTGAATACCAAATAGTCGAGCCGCCCCAGATCCATGGCGAAGGCGCCGATGTAGTGGACGATGCCGGTGACGAACACATCAAGGGCGAGCTTTGCCCGCTCATTGCCGTTTTGCGCGGCCTCGATCACATAGCGCAGGTCGTTCGACACACCGGAGATGCCCAGCAGACCGCCCTTTTTCTGCAGCCCCTGCAAAATCTCCTCGTCGCTCATGCCCTCGCTGCGGAGAAAGTAAGACATGCTGGTATCCATGTCGCCCACGCGGTTTGCGTGGATGAGGCCGGATTCCAGGCTCATGCCGAAGCTGGTGTCAACGCTCCTGCCGTTTTCAATGGCGCAGACCGAGCAGCTCCCGCCCAGATGGCAGGAGATGGCCTTGTAGTCTCAATATAGCCGTGGGAAGCGCCGTGGTAACCCAGGCGCTGTACGCCGTAGCGCTCGTACCACTCGTACGGAACACCGTAAATCTTCCGCTCCAGCGGGATGTCCCGGTGAAAAGCGGTCTCGAAACAGCCGATGAAGCGGGCCTCGGGAAGGAAGGTGCGCATGACGGCGATCGCGTCCAGATAAGCCCGGTTGTGCAGCGGGGCCAGGCTAAGCCAGTCCTCCATGCCCTGCAGAACCTCTTCGTCCAGCTCGTGGATGCCGAAGTGGCCCTTGGAAAGCGTGGCCTTGTAGCCCACGCGCTCGATCTCGGTGACGGCGGAAATAACGCCCATGTCCGCCCCGGTCAGATAGTCGAGGAAGAGGCGGATGCCGCTTTCGTAGTTGGGGATGTCCGCCCTGTCAAAGGCGGTCTTCTGCCCGGTGAGACAGTTTTCATAACGAAAGATCGCGTCATGATCCGAACCCACACGCTCCACTCCGCACTGGGCGAGGACGCGGGCGTCGGGCATGTCGTAGAGCTTGAATTTCAGGGAAGTGCTCCCCACGTTGCAGACAAGGACCTTCATCAGTAGCCTCCCAGATATAGGAGCATCTCCTGCATCTGCTTATCCCCGCCGGCCGCGGGCTTCCAATCCACCTGCAGCGCCGTATAGCCCTGCTTTTCCAGCACGTCCGCAAAGGACTTGGGGCCGACGTTGACCACCACCAGCTCCGAACGGAACAGGCTCAGCATCTTACTTGTATCAGCCATTACGCATTCCTCCTGAGTTTCACGATCTCAGACGCCAGCAGAGCGGCGCGGTAGTTGGTGCGGCAGACCAGAACGCCCGCCTCTCTGAGCTCTTTCTCCTGCTTGCGGATATCCTGCCAGTCGGCTGTGGTCCCCAGAACGGAGGCGATGAACACCAGCTTGCCGCCGCGGCTCTTTGCCAGCTCCTGCGCCTTGAGGATATCCGGCACCACATAGCCGCAGGGATCCATATGCCCCGGCGGGGTGAGGATGAAGTCCAGCACGATCACGGCAACGGTCGGGTCGGCGGCCTCCTTGAGGATCGCCGGGCGACGGATGGAGGCGTCGATGGCCGGGTGCGGACGGCCCAGGGTATATTCCTCCTCGCCGTAGTCGATGGCGGTATGCTCCCGGCTGGCCGCTCCTTCCGGAAGCTTCCATTCCGGGCTCATGGGGGCGTTGGACCAGAGGCCGCCGGTGGCCTCCCACATGGCGCGCATGCCCTCGTCCAGATAGGTGCCGCCGGTATAGGCCCCGCGCACGTATTTCTGCTCCGGAGCCATACCCTTTACGGCCTCTCTGGCGATCTCTTTCAGCTCGTTGAGGCTCCCGAGGGAGTAATCGTTGTGAATAAGCTCCAGGGCCCGCAGGGCGCAGTCGTCCAGATTCCCTGCCCAGACGGAGCCGGTCTCATCAATGGTCTCTCTGTCACAGCCCATGAAGAACACGACCCGGGGCTTGCGCATCTCACGGATACGGGCAAGGAGCTTGTTCAGAACGCTGTCCGCGGGCTTGCGGGAAATGAGGATGATATACTTGGTCTCGGGGTCGGCCTCCAGGGCGTCGATGCCCATGAGCATG
>CADADE010000074.1 GCA_902786615.1 Oscillospiraceae bacterium | reverse complement strand
GGACAGATCAGCAGCTCCACGATCCGGCGCATGAAAGCCGGAGAATCCGTCTCCACAAACACGCTGGATGCGCTCTGCAAGATCCTGCAATGTGATTTACAGGATGTAGTCGAATATCTCCCCGAAAATAACACCTGACCCGGAGTCATCTGTACGTTCGTACCGATGACTCCGGGTCTTTTTTTATGAGTTCAATGCTCTTACCTGGCTCTTCGCTTACTTCGTTCCGGTGAGCGCCACACCGTTGACATACAGCGTGTAGCCGTTGGAGATGACGTTGGCTGCGTCGCCGTTGAATTCGGTCACATAGCTGTCGCCGGTCAGCGTCCAGGTGCTGGTGGCATCCAGGGTGACGGAGACGGTGCCGACCTCGGTGGAAACGGTCTCTCCCTTGGCGTTGGTGATGGCCCCGTCGATGCTGCCCTCAAAGGTGGAGCCGTCCGTCAGCTCCAGTGTCAGGCTGGAATCACTGCCGACCTTGATCGCGCCGACGAGCTTCTGGGCAATGGCCTTGAGCGTGGCGATATTGCTGCCGCCGCTCCAGCCGTCCGCACAGACGGAGAGGAGAATGTTGTCCGCGTCCTCGTTGACGATCTCTACGCCCTCAAGCGTGATGATTGCGCTGGTGTTGGTCACGTGGAAGACGTGACCGTTGAGGCTTTTGAGGCTGCCGCCGGTCATCGTGAAGCTCGAGGTGCCGCTGGCCGCGTCGCCGGACATGGACTGGTAGATCATGATGGTGTCCAGGAAGGTAGCGTTGCCGTTGCGCTGGGTGTTGTTGGCGGTCAGATCGCAGTTGTTGAGTGTGATGGAGTTGAGGCCCTCGATGCACACGCCCTCGGAAAGGTTAGAGGTCAACGTAGCGTTGGAGACTGTGATATCCGCCGTGGAGTAGATGGCGGGAGAGCCGAGGCCGTTGCTGGTGTAGCTGCCGCCATCCACCACGACGGTCCCGCCGCCGCGATCGGTGCGGATGGCTGCGGAGGACCGGCCGGAGGTCTCTACCGTCAAATCATAGGCATAGGTCACACCGCCGCCGGTGGTCATGATGCCGCCCGACCCGTTTCCGGTGGTCGTGATAGTGGTGTCATAGATGTAGAGTGTCGTGCCGTCTCCGGACGCTCCGTTCTGCCCGCCGTTTCCGCCGTAGCAGAACACACCGTTTGCACCTTCCGCATCGGAGGTGATCGTGCCGCCGGTGATGGTGGTCGTGGTGCCGTCCTTCACCAGAACAGCCGCGTTCAACCCGTAGAAGTTGCAGTTATCGCCGCCGTCGGAGTCACCGGATTTGGTGACCGTGGGATCGGTGATCGAGACCGCATCGGCGGTGCTGATCAAAAGGGCGCTTTCATCGGAGGTGGTGCTGGTATAGGTCTGGCCGCTCTGGGTATCGGCAGAAGTGATCTCCGCTGCTCCGGAATAATCAATATCGGAGCTGCTTCCTCCAGGACCGCCGCCGGGCATTCCGCCGCCGAAGCCTCCGGGAGGCGTTCCCGGGAGGCGTACCCATCCCTTCGCCGGGTGCCCCTTCGGGAGGATCCCCGGGCATATCGCCGGAGGGAGCCTCCTCCGCCGGAGCCTGTTCGGTTGCTTCCGCCGTCTCAGTGGAAGCCGCTTCTACTTCGGTTTCGGTCACAGCAGTACTTTCGCTCGCGCTGCTGCCGCAGGCGCAGAGGCTGAAAATCATAATCAGTGATAAAAGAATGCACAGAATCTTTTTCATAAAAAATCCCTCTCTTTCCTTGTGTGATTGTAGAATATCCCAGTTACCTTAATAATACCTTAAGAGAAAGAAGATGAGCAGATAATTTATAAAGCCGTGCCGCCCAGTCATTGTACACGTGCTCTCGTACTCCATGCCCAAAATTGCAAATCTGCAATTTCTGGCGAAACCCCGCTTGCAAAAATGCAGAAGTGTCGATTTCAGCCTCCCGTAAAGGTTTTTTTCGTATAATTGGGCGGAAACAGGCAAAAGCCAAATTCTTTTCCGCCCGCGTGAAGGGAGGTGCAAGCGGGCCGCAAATGGTGAAACGAAAAGGACTTGAATCGATCTGTACGTGCGTACAGGGTTCAGGTCCTTTTTTCTTGCCTGCCTCCAAAGCGGAAAGTGAGAAATCCCGTTCTTAAATAACTGCTCTCACTTTTCCGAGAACAGAATAAAGGAGGCTACTAAAATGATTGACTTCAAAAGCGTCAAAAGCCTCGTCACAGCCCGCGAGGCGGCGGAACACTATGGGCTGACAGTAAACAGTCATGGGATGGCCTTGTGTCCCTTCCACGACGATTACAACCCCAGCATGAAGCTGGACGATCGGTTTCATTGCTTCGGCTGCGGAGAGGACGGAGACGTGATCGACTTTACCGCGAAGTTCTTCAGCCTGTCTCTGCCGGAAGCGGCGGAAAAGCTGGTCAAGGACTTTGGGAACGGAGCCTGTCATGATGTGCTGCTGCAAATGGAGGTTCAACTCCACCGGCAAAAGCGCCTGACCGCGCCGCAGAGCATGGACGATCCCATCACAACGGAATATGCGCAAAACTGCCAGATGTACGATTTCATCGTAGGTCTGGCAGATTTGCTTTCCGGGGGCACAGAGCAGCAGAAGTCGGACGAGATCGCCTACCTGACCGGCGGCGTGCTGGATCACTATGAGCGCGTTCTGCAGAAGGAAGTGATCGCATATGACGACATCTTCTGAGCCTGCGCCGATCTGGCTGGACGGCAACGGGAAGATCGACGAGGTGGGCTTTTGCGAATCCTTTCGGGAGAGCCACCCGATGCTCTGCATCCATGAGACCTTCTTTACCCGGGACGGCAAGGTCACGGACGAGAGCCGCTTGAAGAGCGAGATCTACCAGATGATCAAGCCCTACGTGCGCACCGGCGTCTCCAAGAAGGTCAGCATACTGCTGGAGGCCCTGCGTTCGGAATGCTTCTCCCCGCCGCTGCCCATCTACCACGACCGCATCCATGTGGCCAACGGCACGCTGTTCCTGGATGGACGCTTCGAAACGAGCAAGGACTTTTGCTTGAACCGGCTGCCGGTACGCTACGACCCGGACGCGCCATGGCCGGAGCGCTGGCTGCGCTTCCTCGAGGAGCTGCTGATTCCGGAGGACATTCTGACCCTGCAGGAGTTCATGGGCTATTGTCTGATCCCCAGTACGAAGGCCCAGAAAATGCTGATGCTGGTGGGCAAGGGCGGCGAAGGCAAATCCCGCGTCGGGATCGTGCTGTCGGCGCTGCTGGGCATCAATATGTACAGCGGCAGCATCGCCAAGGTGGAGACCAGTCCCTTTGCCCGCGCCGATCTGGAATACGGGCTGCTGATGGTGGACGACGACATGAAGATGGAGGCGCTGCCGGATACGAATATCCTGAAAACCCTGATTACGGCGGAGCTGCCCATGGACCTGGAGAAGAAGGGCAAGCAGAGCTACCAGGGCACCATGTACGTGCGCTTCATCGGCTTTGGCAACGGGGCGCTGAAATCCCGCTATGACCGCAGCGTC
>CADADE010000073.1 GCA_902786615.1 Oscillospiraceae bacterium | reverse complement strand
CATGCGGGTGCCGGGAATGACCGTGAGATTGTAGCTGGCCGGATCGGCTTCGTAAATCTCCTTGGCGGCCGCGTCCACGCTGGTGTAGCAGTCGATCTCACCGGACTGCATGGCCAGGAGCTTGGAATCCGCATCCGGCATATAGAAGAGCGTAGCGCCGTCGAGCTTGACCTCTCCGTTCCAGTAGTTGTCGTTGCGCACGACCTCCACATCTCCCTCCGGCTGGAAGGACTGGATCACAAAAGGTCCCGTGCAGATGGGAGCGTTGTCAAAATCTGTGGTGGCGTCCAGATCCATGACCGCAAACTCGGGGTCCGTCAGCGCGACGAGCATGGTCGGGAAGACATCCGGGGTCGTGATGACAAGGGTCTTTTCATCCTCGGCCTTGAAAGAGAAGGCCGCCCAGTCATCGTAGCGCTCGTTGACCTCGATCAGACGCTGGAAGTTGCGCGCCACCATATCGGCGGTAACGGGATTGCCGTTGGAGAAGCAGGCGTCCGCCAGCGTAAAGGTCCAGGTCAGGCCGTCTTCGCTGACGCTGGAATCCTTCGCCAACAGCGGGCTGACAGACATATCCGCGTCGATCCGGTACAGGGTCTCGGTTGCCGTAGATCTGGGTGTACCAGCCATAGTAGTCCTTATGGGCGTCCAGGCTGGGATAGGCGAAGTTTGTGGCCATCCGCAGCCACTTGGTCTCCTGCGGAGCCGGGGCGGCATCCGCGGCAGGTGCAGCGTCCGCAGCCGGAGCCGGTTCGGCAGCCGGAGCCTCGGCCGGTGCTTTCTGACCGCAGGCCGCAAGTGCCAGAATCATGCACAGCGCAAGCAGAAGCGCAAGGGTCTTTTTCAGATTCTTCATCTTGTTTCCTCACTTTCTTTTGCCTTTTGGGCTTCTGGGAAACAGTATAGACCCCTGCCAAATGCTGCGGAAGCCCCCCTGGGGGATACGGCGTCGGGTTGAAGAATTCGTCGATCTCGGCATAGATGCGCCGGTAGGCACCCATGTCCACCGAAACGCGCTCAAAGCCCGCTTCGATGAGCAGCTGAACGTCCCACTGGGGCCGGGGTTGATGATAGGCGCCGACCTCCATGGTAATGGCCTCGTTCTCCTCTTTCATGTATTCCGGCACCAGCTTGTGAGCGTGGTTTTCCGGCAGCTCATGCTCCTCCTCGTCCTCCAGCGCCGCGCTGTAATCCGCGTCGAAGTTGATAAGCACCCCGCCGGGCTTCAGCAGCCTGTACCACTCCCGGTAGGCCTTTTCCATATGCGGCAGCGTCCAGGTGAGATTGCGCGTCACCAGCACGTCAAAACTCTCCGGTGCAAAGTCCGGCTCCTCGGCGTCCATGACGGCAAAATCCGCTTTCAAACCGAGGATCTCCGCCGTCTGTCGTGCCCGGTCGATCATGTCCGGCGTCAGGTCGATGCCGGTTGCCTCGTGTCCCTCGGCCGCAAAAACGAGGGCGAAAAAGCCCGTGCCTGTTCCCAGATCCAGCACGCGCAGCGGACGGTCCTGCGGGATATAGCGGTTAAATTCCCTGAGCCAGCGCTCGTGCTTCTCATCTTCAAATTCCCGGATGCGCTGGGTCTGAAAGGCCTCCGCCCGGTGAGACCAGTAATGGGTGATGCGGTGCTTGATCGGTTCCATAGATCGTTTTCTCTCCGTTTCTTTTGCTTGCTCCCAGCTGTTTTTTTGTATTATAAGGGTTCTCTTTTTCCCGTGGAAGCCCCCCGGGGGGATAATCCTTTATTCTGAAAAATCCCTGCCTTTCTGCGCCTTTCCGCATTTTTCACCGCATATCCCCCCGGGGGGCTTGTGGCGTGCCGCCGCGCATGATACCTTGTATAAAAAACGATTTTGGAGACTTTTATGCAGGTCAGAACCATCGCCGGGCATGAACTGACGCCCGGCAAAACCGTCAAGGATCACATCCACGTGGAGGGCACCGAACTGCGCGTGCCCCATGTGCTGCTCTGCGGCGAGCAGCCGGGGCCGACCGTGCTGATTTCCGCCGGCATCCACAACGCGGAGTACGTGGGCATCCAGGCGGCGATCGAGCTCTCGAACGAGCTGGACGTCTCCCAGCTGCGCGGCAACGTGATCCTGCTGCCGCTGGCCAATCGCTCCGGCTTTGAAAACCGAACCATGTCCATGGTCTACGAGGACGGTAAAAACCTCAACCGGGTATTCCCCGGCGACCGGGACGGCAGTGAAGCCGACAAGCTGGCGCACATGCTCTTTGAAGTGTTTATCCGAAACGTGGACGCCTACATCGACCTGCACAGCGGCGACGGGTATGAGGCACTGATCCCCTATGCCTACTATCTGGGCGACACCCCCGCCGAGGAAATCGCCCGGCGGATGGTAGACTGTGTCAATGTGAAGTATGTCGTCCGTTCCCGCTGCCGCACCGGCGGGGCGTACAATCTCGCCTCCGTCCACGGCATCCCCAGCGTGCTGATTGAGCGCGGGCAGCTCTCTCTTTTCAGCCGGGAGGAGATCGAGGCGGACAAGGCTGACGTGCGGAACATCCTCCGCTGCCTGGGCGTGTTGCCCGGCGAGACCGTCAACTATTCCAAGACGCAGCTGCTG
>CADADE010000072.1 GCA_902786615.1 Oscillospiraceae bacterium | reverse complement strand
CATGCCCTGCAGCTCCTTGACGGAGTGCTGGGTCGGCTTGGTCTTGTGCTCGTCGCTGCCGCGCAGGAAGGGCACCAGCGTCACATGGATGAAAAGCGTATTCTCTCTTCCCTGCTCAAGGCTGACCTGCCGGGCTGCCTCCAGGAAGGGCTGACTCTCGATGTCGCCGGCGGTACCGCCGATCTCGGTGATGACCACTTCGGCCCCAGTCTCCGCTCCCACGCGGTAGATAAAATCCTTGATCTCCTGGGTGATGTGCGGGATGATCTGCACGGTCTGTCCCAGATACTCTCCGCGCCGCTCCTTGTTCAGCACGTTCCAGTAGACCTTGCCGGTGGTAAGGTTGGACCAGCGGTTCAGGTCCTCGTTGATAAAGCGCTCGTAATGCCCCAGATCCAGATCCGTCTCGCTGCCGTCCTCGGTCACATAGACCTCGCCGTGCTGATAGGGGCTCATGGTGCCGGGGTCCACGTTGATATAGGGGTCGAGCTTCTGCGCCGCGACCTTTAAGCCGCGCGCCTTCAAAAGCCGTCCGAGCGAGGCCGCCGTGATCCCTTTGCCCAGCCCGGATACAACGCCGCCTGTCACAAACACATATTTTGTCATGCCTGACACCTCACAAAAAAATTCTTCGATGCCTTAAAGGGGCAGTTAGCCCCTGACATCGAAGAATTATTTGTTGTTATTCAAGACACTTACAGGATAGCAGAACGCAAAAAGCCTGTCAAGAAAGCAGTTTTTCTGCAATAGGGATCCCGTATGAAACAGCATACGAAGCGCGTATGACAAGCCCCTTACAGATACTTGGTATCCTCCGGCGGGACATACTCCCGCTCCGGCATGATATAGGGCTGGGTGCCGCGTCGCTCCTCCTCCATGCAGTCCTGCACGTAATTGATGAATTCCTCCTGCAGCTCGGTCTGGCGGTCGTTGCGTTTCCAGACCAGGGCGTATTCCACCTGGCGGGCGCTTTCCGTGATGATCTTCGTCACGATCAGATCGCTGACGTTATAGGTGGTCATTGGGTAGATGCAGATCCCGGCGTTCTGCTCTGAGAGTGCGACCGCGTCGATATAGTTGGACAGAGCTCCCGCAATGGTGGGTTCTTTTTCGATTTCCGCGAACCAGGCGCGGATGGAGTCAAGACGGGAGCGGCGGCTGGGGATAAACAGAGGCTGCCCCACCAGCTTGCGCAGCGGCAGGAACTGTCCCTCCTCCGCCGCGAGGGGATGATCCTTGGACATCATGGCGACCCACGGCTCACGCCCGACGGAATAGGGAGTGGCAACCAGGGCCAGATCAGCCAGACCCCGCTGCACCCGCTCCATGACCTCGTCGCCGCTGCCGTTCCAAAGATGGATCGCCACCCGCGGAAACTCCTGGCGGAAGCCGGCGATCCAGCGGGAAAGCAGATAGGGAGCTCGGCCTTCCACAAGGCTGATGTTCAGATCGCCGGAGAGTCCTTCCATGGACATAAGCTCCTGCTGGGTCTGATCCGAGAGCTCCAGGATCTGGCGCGCCCGGCGATAAAGAAGCCTTCCTGCTTCGGTGATCGTCAGACGCCGCTTTCCGCGGACAAAGAGCGGGACCCCCAGTTCCTCCTCCAGGCCCTTGATCTGATTGGACAGCGGCGGCTGACTCATCTTCAGGCGCTCAGCTGCGCGTGTGATATTCAGTTCCTCCGCCACAACGACGAAATAGTGCAGAGCGCGTAAATCCATGGCTCCCGACTCCTTTTCTCAAGTAGTATCGTGCGGCTTCCCGCTTCCCGCAAGTTTTTACTGCGTTCATCATAGCTCCGCGGTTTATTTTAACATACAATGTGGATATGGTAAAGGGTCAAGTGATATGAAAATTCTTGCATTTTGCTGTTTGATGCCGTAAACTGATTTTGTATTGAGAGGCCCGGCAGCCTCTCTTATCCTTTTTTTCGGGAGGGTATGCGTATGAGTACGATACCGGAACTGTTCGGCAGCATGGTATTCGACGACAAGGTGATGCGTGCGCGCTTATCCAGCGAGGTCTATCACAGTCTGAAGGAAACCATCCGCAGAGGAAAGAAGCTGGATCTCTCTGTAGCCAATGCCGTGGCGGATGCCATGTGCGCCTGGGCTGTGGAGAACGGAGCCACCCATTTCACCCATTGGTTCCAGCCGTTGACCGGCATCACGGCGGAAAAGCATGAAAGCTTTCTCTCGCCCGCGCCGGACAGCCACGTGATCATGAAGTTCTCCGGCAGGGAGCTGATCCAGGGTGAGCCGGACGCCTCCAGCTTCCCCTCCGGCGGCCTGCGGGCCACCTTCGAGGCCAGGGGCTATACCGCCTGGGATCCGACCTCCTATGCCTTTATCAAGGAAAAAACGCTGTGCATCCCGACGGCCTTCTGCTCCTACGGCGGCGAGGCGCTCGACAAAAAGACGCCGCTGCTGCGTTCGATGGAGGCTTTAAACCGCCAGGCGCTGCGCGTGCTGCACCTGTTTGGGAATCACGAGGTGCAGCGTGTCGTGACGAACGTCGGCCCGGAGCAGGAATACTTCCTCGTAGACCGGGACATGTATCTCAAACGCAAGGATCTGATCTACACCGGGCGCACGCTCTTCGGGGCGAAGCCGCCCAAGGGGCAGGAGCTGGAGGATCACTACTTCGGCGCCATCAAGCCCCGGGTCAAGGCCTTCATGGAAGAACTGAACGAGGAGCTCTGGAAGCTCGGCATCTACGCCAAGACCGAGCACAACGAGGTCGCCCCCTGCCAGCATGAGCTCGCGCCGATCTTCACCGTGACCAACGTCGCGGCGGATCACAATCAGCTCACGATGGAAATCATGAAGAAAGTCGCCCGAAGGCACGGCCTTGTGTGCCTGCTGCATGAAAAGCCCTTTGCGGGCGTGAACGGCAGCGGCAAGCACAACAACTGGTCCATGGCCACCGATACCGGCGTCAATCTGTTAAGT
>CADADE010000071.1 GCA_902786615.1 Oscillospiraceae bacterium | reverse complement strand
GGTGTCGCTTCGGCCATGACCGCTGCCGTTTCCTCTGCCGCCGGCTGAGCCGGGTCCGGCAGAGAGGCAGGCTTGGACAGTCTTCCGAGCAGGAAGCCGATCGCCACGAGCAGGATCGCCGCAAGGATCATTGCGGGATGAAAAGCGCTCTTTTTCTTCTCCGGCGCCGGTGCGGCGGGCGCGGCTTTCACAGCCTGCGGTTTTGTATTCGTCTGCGGCGCTTCCGCAGCTTTCTGTCGTGTCTCCGTATTCGTCCGCGGCGCTTCCGCAGCTTTCTGTCGTGTCTCCGTATTTGCCTGCGGCGGCTCCGGCAGCGTTGTCCCGGCCGCTGCCGTCAGCTCCTCCAGCAGCACATGCATGCTCCGGCAGCGCTCCTCCGGTCTTACGGCAAGGCCCTTTTCCAGTACCGCCGCGAAGGGAGCCGTCAGGCCGCTGTAATCGACCTGTTCTCCTTTGAGGCGCTCTCTGGGCGTCAGCAGCACGCTTCCCGTGATGCAGTAATAGATCGTGGCACACATGGCATACACATCTGTCCACGGGCCGATCGTTCCCTTCGCCCGGTACTGCTCCATCGGGCTGAAGCCCTGGCTCACCGCTCTGACAGCGGTCGTGCCGCTTGTATACTGCCCGCTCGTCACCAGATCCTTCGCCGCGCCCATATTCAGCAGCACCAGCTCGCCTGCGGGTGTGTACATGAGATTGTCGGGCTTGATGTCCCGGTGGATGATCCCCTGCCCGTGCGCCTGTTCAAGATCCTGCATCACGGGCGCCATCAAAGCAGCACATTCCGCTTCGCTCAGGACCTTCTGCGTCCGGACCAGTCTGTCTCCGAGCGTCTCGCCTTCAACAAAGTCCATGACGATATAGGCCGTCTCGTTTTCACGGAAGGCAGCCTGCACGCCCGCCACATGCTTGAGCTCCCGCAGCTTGCCTGCATTCTGTGCCTCATCGACGAAGCTCTGGCAGCAGTCCCTGAGCCTCTGCGCATTCTCGTCGCTGCCCCAGTGTACGGCGCCGCTGTCCGGCATCGTGCGCGAGGCTCCCCCCGCGGGGTAGTATTCCTTGATGCACACCGGAACATCCAGCCACGAATCAAAGCCCAGGTAGGTGATGCCGAAGCCGCCCTGTCCCATGGATCGGCCCACCGTATATCGTCCGTTCAAGACCGTGCCGCATTTGAGCATATGTTCCGGCTGCTTTTCCGGGTCGCTCGTGTTGTCAAATCCGCAGTGCGGGCACACGGCCCCGGGCGCGTCCAGCTCCCGCATACAGCCGTAACAGCGTTTGAATTCCATTTTCTCTCCCTCCGGTCCTTCATATTTCTTACAGTTTATCACAGAAAACGCGCCGCCGCAATAAGGTGTGCAGCGGCGCGGGTCAGTATTAATTGTACTCCGGGAATCTCTCGGCGTAGTCGATCAGCTCTGTGACCGGCCAAAGGCATTGCTGCGAGGCGGTGTAGACATGGTAATAGCCGTATTGCCCGTGGTCTGTCATCTCCACGCCGTTGGCCGTCGTTTCGGCGAGCATCTCGGGCACCTCCGTTTCCAGAAAAACGAAGGCGGCCCGCTTGTAGTCCTCGATATGATAAATGTCGCGAATGTTGATCACGGAAGAAACCTTGAACAGGTAATCATCCTGCCAGCACCCGGCGACGAGCTTTCCGTCCGAGCACACCGCCACCGCCGGAGCGGACATGGACCCCGTACACCAGTTCGCAGCCGTTAGACAGCGCCCAGTCGGCGATCTGTTCGGCGGGCGTGGGCTCGGCGTCAAAGGCGACGCGCAGATCGTCCCTGTAACTGAAATAGAGGTTTGCCGCCGACAGCGCGCACAGCGCCGCCATCAGTCCCGCGAGCAGACGCGGCTTCGCCTTTTCCGCGATGAGGGCCAGGGAGAGCGCCGGGAGTGTGTAGTAGAGAAACAGGTAGATGGGCCGCAGCTGCACCGAAGTCGCGAAAGAGGCCGCGATCACGGCGGCGCAGCCGATCAGCGCGACCATCCAGAAGCAGCCCACACCCCGGAAGCCGCGCCGGGAGCGCAGGAGCAGATACACCACCCCCAGCACCAGCAGCGTAAGCGCCAGGAACATCAGGATAAAGAACAGGCGGTCCTCCCCTTCCCGCGTGGCCTCATAGCCCGTCACGGTGACGAGCGCCCTGTGCACGTCCCGGAACTTTTCGCCGAGCGACGCGCCGGAGAAGATGGACGCGCCGCTGTAGATCTCATGGCGCTTGATCGGCAGCAGGCGGATCACCGCAAGGCCCAGGACATTTGCGCCGGTATAGCCGAGCACGCGCCACAGCCGCATGCGCCGTCCCTTCTGGTAGACGGGCTGTTTTTTCCAAAGGCGGTACAGTGCCGCAAGCACTTCATAGACGATCAGCGGCAGGATCAGCACACAGGTCTGCCGAAGGCTCTGCATGCCGGTACAAAAGCAGAGGAGCAGCGACAGCAGCAGGGCCGGCAGGCGCAGGGCCTCCGATGTGCGCGCGCGGGCATAGTCGCCCAGCACCACGAAAAAGCAGATCAGGTAGCAGGCGTAAAAGCTGCACATGGCGAAGAAGAGCTGCTGTCCGTCCTCGCGGAAAACGGTATAGGGACCAAAGATCGAGGCCAGGAATGTAAGCATCGCAGCAAGCCGCACGACCGGGCGCCTGACATGCGCGCGCAGCATCCAGTCCATCGACGCAAGCAGGAAAACCGACATGCAGAGCGTCGCCCAGGCCATGGCGCGGTTCATGCTGCCCGTGAGGCCGTAGAACAGGGCCGACAGCACCGGTGTCGCCACGACATAGAACTGGTTGCCGAAGAGATAGTTTTTCGGGAACAGCGTCTTCTTCTCCCACATCAGCCGCGCGACCAGCGTGTCCTCGTACATGTCAGAAGTGCAAAGCCGTGAAAAGCCGCCAAAGTCAATGACGGTGAACACGGCCAGATATCCGAGGATCACCAGCGCGATGAGCGCCGTCAACACATATTCCGTTTTGCGCTGTCTGTCAGGCATATCTCCGCTCCTTGTTACGCAGGTTCATAACAGGTAAAGTTTACCCTTGCCGCGCAGAAAAGTCAATACGCCTTGACTTCTTGAGCACGGCCGTTTCATAAATTTTAGTTTACACACGGCCGTTTCATAAATTTTAGTTTACATAATGATAGCTTATATGGTATTCTCAAGAAAAGGGAAAAATGGAGGATACCAAGATGCAGGAATATTTCAACGAGATAGCGGACAAGCGGCATCAGAGTTACGTGAAGCACCGGTTGCAGGATATTCTGGTCATGCTCATGTGCGCCGTTTTATGCGGATTGGATGAATTGAGCGCTGTCATGGTGTATATCCAAAACAAAGCAGACTTTTTTGCGCAGAATTTTGGAATACAGGAGATTCCATCAAAACCGACAGTCAGCAGGGTTTTGCGCATGATAGACGGGAAACAAGTAGCGCAAACCATCATAGAGATCATGCGAGAGCAGATTGGCGAAAGCGGAGATGTAATCGCAGTAGATGGAAAGGCAATCCGGAGCACATCAAAAGAAGGAGAAGCCCACTCCGCGTTACAGATCATAACGGCCTATTTGACGGGAAGCGGGATAGTACTTGGGCAAGAAAAAATCCACGAAAAAACAAATGAGATTCCCACCTTTCAGGAAATGCTGTCTTATCTGAATGTGGCAGGAAAGACTGTTACCGCGGATGCGATGCACTGCCAAAAGGAGACCTGTAAGAAGATTATCGATAAGGGTGGAGACTACCTTTTTGGCCTGAAAGAGAACCAGAAAACGCTGCATGACGATGTAGCACTGTACTTTCAATCTGTTCCAGATGATGCAGTAATTGAAACTTTCTCCACGTCCGAGAAGAACGGCGGCAGAATCGAAAAGCGGATTTGTAGAAAGACAACGCAAATCGCCTGGTTGGATAATTGCGAGAAATGGGCTGGATTGCGTGCTATTCTTGAGGTTGAGCGTATTGTGACCTTTAAGGGGAAAACAACGCGAGAGCAAAGTTATTATATATCCTCCAGCGCCAGTGCTTCGGCAGAACAATTGCTTTCAATCGTGCGAGAACATTGGATGATAGAAAGCCTGCACTGGATGTTGGATGTAGTGTTTTCGGAAGATGACTGTACTCTCCAATCCGAAGAAGCACATATAACCTTAAATTGTTTTCGCAAATTTGCTCTCTTGCTCCATAGGCATTATATATCCAACCTCTCAAAAAAGCCGAGTGTTAAGTCCAATATGCTTAACTGTTTAATGAATGACAACCTTTT
>CADADE010000070.1 GCA_902786615.1 Oscillospiraceae bacterium | reverse complement strand
AGGAGCTTGTTCAGAACGCTGTCCGCGGGCTTGCGGGAAATGAGGATGATATACTTGGTCTCGGGGTCGGCCTCCAGGGCGTCGATGCCCATGAGCATGGTGATGCCGCCCACCGGCTCCTTCAGGTCGTTGCCGCCCGTGCCGATGGTCTGGCTTACGCCGCTGCCCGCCTCGTGGAGGATGGCCGCCACGTGCTGGATGCCGGTGCCAGAGGCGCCCACGATCCCGAAGGGGCCGCGGTTGTTGATGCTGGAGAGTACCAGAGCCGCGCCGTTGATGTTGGCCACGCCGCAGTCCGGGCCCATGCAGAGAAGACCCTTTTCCCGGGCAAGCTCCTTCATCTCCCGCTCCTGCTCCAGCGGCACGTTGTTGGAGAACACACAGCAGTGCATTCCGGCATTGAGCGCCTTTTTGACCTCTTCCAGGGCGTACTCGCCGGGGACAGAGATCTGGCAGAGATTGGCTCTCGGTTCGGCCTCCTTCGCGGCGGCGGAGCTTAAAAAGCTTTCAGGCTTCTCCGCGTCGTCTGTGGGCGCGCTCTCGGCCCAAACGGTCTCGACGGCCTTTTCAAACGCCTCTTCGCTCTCGGCGGAGGCTACCAGCACGTAATCCGCCTCGGTGCAGGCGGCGATCTCCGGGGTACTTAGGCCGATCTCCTCGATGACCTCCTTGAACACCTGGGTGGCCATGCCCACATAGCCGGTCTCGATGCCGGGCTGCTCGTTTAAGATCGCGGTCTCGGACAGAGTCTCCAGAGAGTCGATGTACCGATCCCGCTCGATTTTCGTAAAGATCATTCCGCTTCGCCCTCCCGTCTTTTCACGTCCTCGACCATGCCGACGACGGCTTTTTTAAATACCTCCACCGGCAGCTCCGCCGCGCCCGCGCCGGCCTGACCGCCGGTTTTCAGGGCGCTGCCGCCGTGGCTAATGGGCAGGATGTTGAGCCCGACCACCTTGCGGATATCCACGCCCACGGGGAAGCCGCGGTAATCGTCCCAGGGGATGGGGGCGAAGCTATGCTCGCCCAGGGAGACCTGGCGGGCCTTTTCCGTGCGCTCCTTGGCGTCCTTGAAGGTGCCGCCGGTCATGCGCAGATAGGCGGGGCCCGCGATGGCGCTCATACCGCCGAGACCCCAGGTGACGCAGCTGTCGCCCAGGTAACCCAGCAGGTCGGCCTCGGTGGTGGTGGGCTTGAGGAAGATACCCGAAATGAGCGGCGCCTTGGTGGTGTACCACCGGTTGGCAGTCCCTGCCACCTGAATGCCGAATTCGATGCCGTTGCCGCCCATGCCCACCATGACGGTGGAATAGGGCACCTGCTTGGCGGAGGCCATGATCGCCTCCACGCCCGCCATCATCACATGCAGGAAGAAGCGGTCGTTGGCTGCGATCTCCTTGATGACCTTGTCCCGGGCCGGATGATCCACATCCAGCAGCCAGGGCACCAGCTCCAGAGCCAGCGCCATGGAGGCCGCGGGCTGGCGGTTGTGATTCTCGTCCCCCATGCCCGCCGTTTTGGACAGCACGCGGATCAGATCGATGCCGCCGGAATTCCTGACCGCTTCGCCCAGCACCGCTGCGTAGTCGCCGCGGATGAAGCGCAGATTTTCCTCCACGTCCTCGCCGTAAATGCCCCAGCGGAGCACGCGGGGATTGGAGCCGGGATGGGGCACACAGAAGCCCTTGCCGCCATTGGTCTTATCCTCCACGACGAAAACCGGCATGCTGGCGGACATGACGCTGGAGGCCGCGTTGCCGCAGTTGTAGTCCTGGGAAGGGGCGATTTTGATCTCCCCGCGCAGCACCATCTCCCAGGCCTCGTCCACGTTTCCGGCCAGACCGTCATGGCAGGCCGCGCCGCAAACCGCGGTTTTCAGCGGAATGGGCAGATCCTTCGGCTCGATGGGCGGGCCGGGGACCAAAATGAGGTTCAGCTCCATGCCGGGCACCGCTTCCAGCGCGGGTCTGACGTCTGTCCAGACCGGGCGGCCCTTCGTCATGATCTCGATGACCCGGGCGTTGGCCGCGGCCACTTTTTCAGCTACAGTCATTTATTTCTCCTCCTTGATGACGACGCAAGCGTGTGCGCCCAGTTTGGGAATCGTGATGGTCAGCTTCCGATCCTTCAGCTCCCAGCGGACGTTGCCGGGCTCGTCCAGATTCTCGCAGACGGCAGTTTTCTTCGCCCAGGGGACCGTGATGCTCTGGTCTGAGAGCAGTGTCGGATCAAAGAAGCTGTTGCCGAAGTGGCCGCTGGCGTTGACATAGTGGACGACTTCAAAATCATCCTTGTGCCCGTGGGTGACTTCGACTGTGGGCTGCATGTTCTCGGAAACCGGGCGGCATGGGCAGAGCTTTGTCAATACAAATTGCAGAAAAACAAGCCAGTTGTCAAAACCATCGGTATAGTAATTCGTAGCCGGATACCAGGGGATCGTGACACCGAAGCCCTCGCCGCAAGGCATTCTGGTGGCTGCCGGGAAATCCGTGGGCGCCTCCGTCGGGTAGCACAGCTCCGGCGGGCCGAAGCGCTCGGGCATGAGAAGATTGCCGATCTTCTCGACGCCTTCCTCATAGTCCCGCTCCCAGTAGCTCTTGCCCACCATGAAGAGGGGCCGCTCGGCACCGTCCACACGCAGCATGGCGCCAAGCGCCTGATCGCTGCGCCGACCGCCGTCCTTCACACCGAAGCAGGTCAGCTGTGGGAGCGCGCCACTGGCCAGCAGCGTGCCGCCCTGCTGCACCCAGATCATCAGCCTTTCCAGCGCGGGCGGGGCAAGGCGGGGCTTCTCGGGGAGGATGATCGTTTTGTATTTGCCCAGGTCGATCTTCGCAAGGCCGCCGGAGAGGGTCTCGTCAAAGAGGATATGGCTCTCGGTCAGCACCCGGATCCAGCCCCGTTCTTCGCCGTTGGGGATCACATAGGCCTCCCGCACCAGCAGCGTATCGGCTTTGGATCTGACGCCATAACAAACGTCTTCGTGTTCTGCGGCGTAGCGGAACACCTTCTGTACCCGGGGATAGGCGCTCCTGTCTTCCTTGTCGTAGAGCCTGCCCATCACGTAGTAGTCGATCCCGCCGAAGTTAGAGAGCGTCTGCCAGAGCCGCAGCTCCTGGAAGGCGGGGTTCACCGCCACATGGCGGTAGGCAAAGCCCATGAAATCCACATCGGC
>CADADE010000069.1 GCA_902786615.1 Oscillospiraceae bacterium | reverse complement strand
CGGTTTTATCGGAATGGGTATCATGGGCAAGCCCATGGCTTTAAATCTCGTGAAAGCGGGGTATGACGTAACGGTCTCCAACCGCAATATGGCCAAGTGTGAGCCTCTTGTTGCCGCGGGCGCCAGGTCCGGCAGCTATATCGAAGTGGCCGAAAGCTGCGATGTGGTCATCACGATGCTCCCCAACGGCCCCCAGGTCAAGTCCGTCATGCTGGGTGAAAACGGCGTGGCAGCGCACATGAAGGCCGGTTCCACCTTCATCGACATGAGCTCCATCAACCCCGTTGATTCCAAGGCCCTGTGCGAAGGCGTCGCGCCTTACGGCGTCGAAATGCTCGACGCCCCGGTCTCCGGCGGCGAGCCCAAGGCTATCGACGGCACGCTCTCCATCATGGTGGGCGGCAAGCAGGATGTCTTTGACAAATATAAGGAGATGCTCTCCGCCATGGGCTCCTCCGTGGTCCGCTGCGGCGACGTAGGCGCGGGCAACACCACGAAGCTCGCCAACCAGATCATCGTGGCCTGCAACATCCAGGCTCTTGCCGAGGCGCTGACCCTGGCCCAGAAGGCGGGCGTGGATCCCAACCTGGTTTTTGATGCGATCCGCGGCGGCCTGGCTGGCTCCACCGTCATGAACGCCAAGGCTCCCATGATGATCGCGGGCAACGACAAGCCCGGCTTCAAAATCGACCTGCACATCAAGGATCTGAACAACGCCCTGGACTGCGCCCACTCTGTCGGCGCGCCCGTTCCCATGACGGCGTCCGTGCAGGAGATCCTCCAGTGGATGCACAATCACGATGGCGGGAATAAGGATCACAGCGCCATCGCCCAGTACTATGAGTATCTCTCCGGGATCCAGATCGGAAGATAAAGAAAAACAATCACAGCCCCGGCTTTCGCCGGGGCTGTTGCGCTAAAAGGAGTCAGCTATGAATCGTAAACTTCGGATCGACGCGGAAAAAGCCGCCTATACCGCCATCAACGCCGTGATGCCGGAGGGCGCGGTGCGCCGTGCGCTGCTGGGAAAACAGTTCCCGGGCCGCGTGTTTCTGATCGCGGCCGGCAAGGCCGCGCCCCGCATGGCCCGGGCGGCGCTGGCTGTTCTCGCTGTGCCGGTGACAGACGGGCTTGTCATCAGCAAATACGGCCACTTTGACGAGCCGCTTTCCGGTCTTCGCTGTTTTGAGGCGGGGCATCCCGTCCCGGATGAAAACAGCGTCCTCGCCGGAGAGGCGGCGCTGAAGCTGACGGAAGGCCTGCGGGAGGACGATACGGTGCTGTTCCTGCTCTCCGGCGGGGGCAGCGCGCTGTTTGAAAAGCCGCTGATCCCACTTCATGAGCTGCAGGATATCACCAATCAGCTCCTGGCCTGCGGGGCGGACATTGTGGAGATCAACACCATCCGCAAGCGTCTCTCCGCCGTCAAGGGCGGGAAGTTCGCCGCACATTGCGCGCCGGCTCGGGTGGAAGCCGTGATCCTCTCGGATATTCTGGGCGATCCGCTGGATATGATCGCTTCCGGGCCGGTCAGCCCCGACACGGCGAAGAGCGCCGACGCGTTGGCTATTGCTGCAAAGTACGGCCTGCGGCTCAGCCAGGAGGCAGCGGCCTGCCTGCGCGTGGAAACGCCCAAGGAACTGTCCAACGTCCACGCCCAGGTGGTAGGCAGCGTTCGGGAGCTCTGCCGCGCAGCGGGAGAGGCATGCCGCAGCATCGGCTATGAAACCGTTTTCCTCACCGATCAGCTCGATTGCGAGGCGCGGGAGGCGGGACGTTTTCTCAGCGCGGTGCTGCGCACCCATGCCAAAAGCGGGAAAAAGCTGGCCTTCCTGGCCGGCGGCGAGACGGTCGTCCATCTGACCGGAAAGGGTCTCGGCGGGCGCAACCAGGAGCTGGCGCTGGCTGCCTCGGAAGGGCTGCGGGGGCTCCGCAACGCATGTGTGATCTGTGTGGGCTCCGACGGGACAGACGGCCCCACCGACGCGGCAGGCGGCTATGTGGACGGCGATACCTTTGACGAACTCAAAGGAAAAGGG
>CADADE010000068.1 GCA_902786615.1 Oscillospiraceae bacterium | reverse complement strand
GCACAGCTCGTTGAGCGCCCGGTGGTTTTCCAGCAGTTCCTCATTCACGGCGCTGGCTGCGGTGATCTCGTTCGACAGGCCCCAGACCGCGATGCAGGGATGGTTGTAACACTGGGTGATGAGCTCACGCATCTGGTCCAGCGTGTTCTGCCGCCCGTCGTGCATGTGCATGGTGATGTAGGGGATCTCCGCCCAGACCACAACGCCGTTCTCGTCGCAGAGATCATAAAAGTCCTGCGCGTGCTGGTAGTGGGCCAGGCGCAGGGTGTTGGCGCCCAGTTCGCGGATGATGTCCATGTCAGCCTTGTGGTCGTCATAGGAGAGGGCGTTGCCCTTGCCCTTGAGATCCTGGTGACGGCTCACGCCGCGGAGCGGGTAGCTGCGGCCGTTGAGGAAGAAGCCCTTTTCGGGGTCGCAGGTAAAGACGCGGCAGCCGAAGCGCGCGGAGACCTCATCACCGGAGGGCAGCTTCGCCGTGGCAGTATAGAGATAGGGATCGTCCACACCGTCCCAGAGGCGCACGTTTTCAATCGTAAACTCCGCCGAGCGCTCGACGGTCTTCGTTTCGCCGTTTACGGTAATATCCACAGAAGCGGCGTTGTGCCAGGTCTCCACGGTGACGGTCGCCGTTTTCTTTTCCAGATCCACGACCGGGGTCACTTTGATCCCCGGGGTGCCGTCCTTCAACAGTTCAAAGTGCTCCGCCGGAACAGCAATCAGCTTCACCGCGCGGTAGAGCCCGCCGTAAAAGGTAAAATCCGCCTTTTGCGGGTACACCGTCGTATTGTCCTCGTTGCTCACGCACACGGCCAATACGTTCTTTTCGGCAAGTTTCCCGCTCAGCTCCACCCGGAAGGCAGAGTATCCGCCCTCGTGACGGCAGAGCTGTTCGCCGTTGAGAAACACATCGCAGCTCATGGCCGCGCCGCCGAATTCTAGGAACAGCCGCTCTCCAGCGGTTTCTTCTGCCGTCAGCTCGCGCACATACCAGCAGCTTCCGCGGTGATAGTCGTTGCCGCCGTCTTGGCCGTCTACGGCGTTCCAGGTGTGCGGCAGCGTGACGGCTTCGCCCTGCGCGGCATAGGCCATGGCGGTATCGACGGGGATGGCGGCTTTCAGAAACCGCCATCCCTCGGTGAGAGTTGTGATCTTACGCATTTTTCGGATCTCCTTTATGCAGTTCTTCCTCAAAGAGCTCGGTCTGAGCCTCAGCCTTCTTGTCGGCGATGCGTTTCTGCACCTCTACCATCTCAGTGCGGCCAAGCCTGCACTTGCGCATGGCCAGCAGTGTGCAGATGAAGCCCAGGACCGCGAGGCCGTAGCGCAGGAACATGGTCATCCAGAACACGCCCTCCGTCTGAGGGTCAGTGGGCTGAGGCATGGTGGTGGTATATCCAATGAGGGCAACGCAGCCGGTAGCGATTGCAGCGGAGAAGGAGGACACGATCTTGTCCACCAGACTATAGGTGCCGGTCACAACGGCGGGGATGTATTTGCCGCTGCGGTCCAGCTCATAGTCGATGATGTCGGCCATAAAGCCAGTGTTGGCAGTGGTGACGCCCATGGCGAAACCGTTGACGGTGAAGGTCAGGACAACAAAGATGACCTTGAAAACCAGCGAAGCGGAGATCGCCGTGGTACCGACAGTATACTTCGTGATGATGAAGAACACAATCATGGCGATGTTGGCATAGATGCTGTAGCGGGTCCAGGCCACGATGGACTCCTTGTTGCCGTGCTTGCCGGCGTAGCGCGCGCCGATGATGGCGAAGATGATGGAGGGGAACATTCCGATCATGCTCAGCGTGGTCGCCAGGCCCATATTGCCGATCAGGATGCCGTTGAGCATCGTGCTGACGATGGAGGCAGCAGCGGCCTGCTGGGCGATCTTGTCGGAGGAGGCGGATATGATATAGCTCTGCAGCGGCTTATTGTGGCGAAGCACGTCGACCATGTCCTTGAGCTTGAGGCGCTCAGTCTTGCCGATGCCCCTGAAGTTCTCGGGCCTGTCGTACTCAGAAACACCAATGCTGACGAGAACGACTCCGACAAAGGCAATACCGATGCACAGCCAGCA
>CADADE010000067.1 GCA_902786615.1 Oscillospiraceae bacterium | reverse complement strand
GTCTTGCCGTGGTCGATGTGGCCGATGGTGCCGATGTTGACATGGGGCTTGGTTCTGTTGTACATCTGTTTAGCCATGAGTATATCCTCCTAATTTTTTGATTCTTTGGTTAGTGATTGAAGTTGAAACCCGTGCGGCTGTGCACAAGGGATTCCTGCAGGTTTTTGGGCAGCTCGACGAAATGGCTGGGCTCCATCACATAGGTGGCGCGGCCCTGGGTCTTGCTGCGCAGGTCGGTTGCGTATCCGAACATCGTCGAGAGCGGGACGTTGCATTCGATCGTCGCCGCGCCGTTGCGGATGTCGGAGCCGGAGATCTGTCCTCTTCGGGCATTGATATCGCCCATCACGTCGCCCATGTATTCCTCAGGCGCCGTGACGACGACCTTCATGATCGGCTCAAGCAGCGTGGGATCCGCCTTCTGGCAGGCCTCCTTGAACGCCATGCTTCCGCAGATCTTGAACGCCATCTCAGAGGAGTCTACTTCGTGGGCCGAACCGTCAAGCACCGTGGCCTTGATATCCACCACCTGATAGCCAGGACGCCCGAGAGCATGGCTCCCTGGATGCCCTGGTCGATGCAGGGGATGAATTCCTTGGGGATCGCGCCGCCGGTGACCTTGTTGATGAACTCATAGCCCTTGCCGGACTCGTTGGGTTCGATCATCAGCTTGACGTGCGCGAACTGGCCCTTGCCGCCTGTCTGACGGACGTACCTGGTGTCGACCGTGGCGCTGCGCCGGATGGTCTCCTTATACGAAACCTGCGGCTTGCCCACGTTCGCCTCTACCTTGAACTCGCGGAGCAGTCTGTCCACAATGATCTCAAGGTGGAGCTCGCCCATGCCGGCAATGATGGTCTGGCCCGTCTCCTCGTCCGTATAGGTCTTGAAGGTCGGGTCCTCCTCTGCCAGCTTCTGCAGAGCGATCGCCATCTTTTCCTGGCCCGCTTTCGTTTTCGGCTCGATGGCCACGCGAATGACGGGTTCCGGGAATTCCATGGACTCCAGAATGATCTGGTGTTTTTCATCGCAGAGAGTATCGCCCGTTGTGGTGTTTTTCAGACCTACCGCCGCAGCGATATCGCCGGAATAGACCTGGTCGATGTCTTCTCTGTGATTGGCGTGCATCAGCAGGATTCTGCCGAGACGCTCGCGCACGCCCTTCGTGGAGTTCATGACCGTCTTGCCCGTCTCCAGCGTGCCGGAGTAGACGCGGAAGAAACTGAGTCTTCCCACGTACGGGTCTGTCATGATCTTGAAGGCCAGCGCGGCGAACGGCTCGTCGTCGCTTGCGCGGCGGACTTCCGTCTCATCGGTCTTGGGGTGGATGCCTTCGATGGCCGGAATGTCCAGCGGCGAGGGCATGTAATCCACGATCGCGTCCAGCAGCTTCTGTACGCCCTTGTTTTTGTAAGAAGTGCCGCAGGTGACGGGAACCATCTTCACGTCGCATGTGGCCTTCCGGATAATCTGGCGGATCTTGTCCGCCGGAATATCCTCGCCGCCGAGGTATGCTTCCATCACCTCGTCGTCGAAATCGGAGATTGCCTCCAGCAGTTTATCGCGGTACTCCTGCGCAAGGGGCAGCATATCTTCCGGAATGGGTTCGGTACGCATGTCCTTGCCGAGATCGTCGTAATAGATGCGTGCGTCCATATCCACGAGATCAATGATACCGGCGAAGTCCTCCTCGCTTCCGATGGGGAGCTGGATCGGGACGGCGTTGCACTTGAGTCTGTCGTGGACCATATCCAGAACGTGATAAAAGTCCGCGCCCATAATGTCCATCTTGTTGACATAGATCATTCTGGGGACGTGATAGTGGTCGGCCTGTCTCCATACCGTTTCGGACTGGGGCTCGACGCCGCCCTTGGCGCACAGGACCGTGACGCAGCCGTCGAGCACGCGAAGCGAACGCTCGACCTCGGCCGTGAAGTCCACGTGGCCCGGGGTGTCGATGATGTTGATGCGCGTGTCGCGCCAGAAGCAGGTGGTGGCAGCCGAGGTGATCGTAATGCCTCTCTCCTGCTCCTCCTCCATCCAGTCCATGGTGGCGGTGCCCTCATGCGTCTCGCCGAGCTTGTAGTTCACGCCGGTGTAGAACAAAATACGTTCCGTCGTCGTGGTCTTGCCCGCGTCGATGTGGGCCATGATGCCGATATTTCTTGTTTTTTCAAGCGAATACTGTCTGGGCATGAATGACGTCTCCTGTGGAGATTACCACCTGAAGTGTGCGAAAGCCTTGTTGGCTTCGGCGTTCTTGTGCATATCCTCGCGCTTCTTGACAGAGGCGCCGGTGTTGTTGCACGCATCCATGATCTCGCCTGCGAGGCGTTCTTTCATGGTTTTCTCACCGCGCTTGCGGGAGTAGTCGACCAGCCAGCGGAGAGCCAGGGTCTGGCGGCGGGCGGGTCTGACTTCGATCGGCACCTGGTAGGTGGCGCCGCCGACACGGCGGGCCTTGACCTCAAGTGCGGGCATGATGTTGTTCATGGCTTCGTTGAAAGCATCAAGGGGCTCCTTGCCGGTCTTTTCCTTGATGATCTCGAAAGCGTCGTAAACGACCTTCTGAGCAACACCTTTCTTGCCGTCGAGCATAACGCCGTTGATGAGCTTGGTCACCAGGACGCTGTTATACATCGGATCGGGCAG
>CADADE010000066.1 GCA_902786615.1 Oscillospiraceae bacterium | reverse complement strand
GGTGCAAAAGCGCGGAAGAGAAGACGCGGAGGCGGAAGCCCTGGCTTTGCTCGAGCGCGTGGGGCTCGCCGACCGGGCGAAGGACTATCCCCGGCAGCTTTCCGGCGGGCAGAAGCAGCGGGTCGCCATCGTTCGGGCACTCATCATGCACCCGGCGCTGATGCTCTTTGACGAGGTGACCGCAGCGCTCGATCCCGAGATGGTGCGTGAGGTGCTGGATGTGCTGCTGGATCTGGCAAAGCAGGGCCGCACGATGCTGATCGTCACCCATGAAATGCAGTTTGCCTGCGCAGTGGCTGACCGGGTGCTGTTTTTGGACGACGGGGGAGTCGTGGAAGAGGGCAGACCCGCAGACTTCTTCGATCATCCCAAAACCGAACGCGCGCAGCGATTTTTGAATACATTCACGTTTGAAACGGTAAAGGAATAAAATCTCATAAAATTTATTGGAGGTACTTATCATGTTGAATACAAAGATATTACTCGCCCTTACGCTGGCCCTTCTGTTTGTTTTCGCACACATCCCCGCCGCAGCGCAGGCGGCGCCCGTATATCGCAGCCTCGATGAAATCAAGGCCGACGGAACGATCAACATCGGCGTCTTTTCCGACAAGAACCCCTTCGGCTATGTGGATGAAAACGGCGAATACCAGGGCTACGATGTCTACTTTGCCGAGCGCATCGGCCAGGATCTGGGCGTGAAGATCAACTACGTCTCCACCGAGGCTGCAAACCGCGTGGAATACCTCGAGACCGGGAAGGTCGACATTATCCTCGCAAACTTCACCGTCACCCCCGAGCGCGCCGAAAAGGTGGACTTTGCCCTGCCGTATATGAACGTGGCGCTGGGCGTCGTGTCGCCGGACAGCCGCGTCATCACCGACCTCTCCGAGCTGAGCGCTGACGATCCAGTCATTGTCATCTCCGGCACGACCGCCGAAACCTACCTCATCGCCAACAACCCCGAGGTAAAGCTCCAGAAGTATGACACCTACGCCAATGCCAAGAACGCCCTTGAAAACGGCAACGGCGTCGCCTGGGCAAACGACAACACTGAGGTCATTGCCTTTGCTCTCCAGAACACGGGTTACACCGTCGGCATTCCTTCCCTGGGCAGTCAGGACACCATCGCCCCGGCCGTCTCCAAGGGCAACGACACACTGCTCCAGTGGCTGAACGATGAAATCGTCTCCCTTGCCGACGAGCAGTTTTTCCACAAGGATTATGAGGCTACACTTGCCGAGACCTACGGCCTTGACTATGAGGACAGCCTGGTGGTCGAGGGCGGCATCACCGCAAAGTAAAGGAAAGGAGTTCACACCATGTCTAAGTACAAATTTGAAACATTGCAGCTCCACGTCGGTCAGGAACAGGCCGACCCCGCCACCGACGCCCGGGCCGTGCCCATCTACCAGACCACCTCCTACGTGTTCCATAACTCCGCCCACGCGGCGGCCCGTTTCGGCCTGACCGACGCAGGCAACATCTATGGCCGTCTCACCAACTCCACGCAGGAGGTGCTGGAAAAGCGCATCGCCGCGCTGGAAGGCGGCGTGGGCGCGCTGGCTCTCGCCTCCGGCGCCGCGGCCGTGACCTACACGATCGAGGCCCTTGCCCAGGCGGGCGATCACATCGTCGCGCAGAAGACGATCTACGGCGGCAGCTATAATCTGCTGGCCCACACGCTGCCCCTCTACGGCATCCAGACCACCTTTGTCAACGCACACGATCTGAATGAGGTCACCACCGCCATCCGGCCCAATACCAAGGCCATCTATCTGGAAACCCTGGGCAACCCCAACTCTGACATTCCTGACATTGACGCCATCGCGGCGATCGCGCATGCCCATCAGATCCCGCTGGTGATCGACAATACCTTCGGTACGCCCTATCTGATCCGCCCCATCGAACATGGCGCGGACATTGTGGTGCACTCCGCCACCAAGTTCCTCGGCGGTCACGGCACGACTCTCGGCGGTATCGTGGTGGACTCCGGTAAGTTCGACTGGAAAGCGGCCGGCAAATATGCCCCCATTGCGGACCCGAACCCAAGCTACCACGGCATCTCCTTCGTGGATGCGGCCGGCCCTGCCGCCTTTGTCACCTACCTGCGCGCCATTCTCCTGCGCGATACCGGCGCGGCTATCTCGCCGTTCAATGCCTTCCTGCTCCTGCAGGGAGTGGAGACTTTGTCCCTGCGCCTTGACCGTCATGCCGAGAACACGAAGAAGGTGGTGGAGTTTCTGGCCAATCACCCG
>CADADE010000065.1 GCA_902786615.1 Oscillospiraceae bacterium | reverse complement strand
GTCCGGCGGCTTGCGCAGCATGCGAATGAGCTGCGTCTTGGGCAGCGCCCCATACTGGGACAGCCACTTGATCACGCAGCTTTCATCTTGTAAAAGCAAAATATATCACCTCCCTTCGGAATGCGTATTTTGTGCGCAATACGTATTCCCGTCAGAATACGCATTTTGCTCGGAATGCGTATTTTCTTTCTGCCTCTCCCGGAGAATGGCTTCCAGCTCGGCCCGGTCGGTGGTGATCATCTCCTGCTCCTCCTGGGAGGCCTTGATGACCACCGGCACCTTGTTGCTGTTGGAGCAGACCAAGGCCTCGCCGCGCTCAAACTGGGTAATGGAGCGAAGCTCCGTCCGCGTCAGCTTCAGCACTTCCTGTACGGTTTTGGCTTCATCCGGCTCCAGATTCAGAATGATCTTGTTCTTGGAATTGTTGATGATGGCTCGTCCGTACTTGCCGTCCTCAAGGCCGAAGAAGTCCGAAAGATCCTGCGTCGCCGAGATGGCAGCGCCGCCGAAGCCGCGGATCGTTTTGAAGATCGTGAGACAGAACTCCGCCGCCATGCGGTTGGAGCTTGCGCCGATCAGCTAACTCCGCCGCCATGCGGTTGGAGCTTGCGCCGATCAGCTGCCAGATCTCGTCGATCATGATGGCCTTTTTCTTGGTGCGGTCGGCTTTCACCGTGTCCCACACATAGTCCAGTGCGATGAACATGCCCACCGGCAGCAGCTTGCCCTTGAGCTCCGAGAGATCCAGTACAATGTACTTGTTCGTCAAGTCTACGTTGGTCTGCTGGTTAAAGCTCTGGGCAGAGCCGGTCACAAAGCGGCTGATGATCACCGCGAGCCGCTGGGTCAGGGGATTGTCCAGCAGCTCCGCGTGCAGATCTCCGATGATGGGCATGGGCTTCATCTGCGGCGGAAAGCAATTCCGGTTTCGGTACAGAGAGTCGTTATCATGGGTGATGCCAAACTTGGCATAGGTGCGGATCAGAGCCTCATCCAGCATCTGTTCCTCCTCGTTGCTCATGTCCGGGATCAGCAGAGAGAAGAAGGTCATGAGCTGTTGGATCTTTCGCGCCAGCATGGAGTCCATTTCGCTGTAGTCCAGCTCATCAATGAGTTCCATTTCCGGAGAAATGGTGTGGCGGATCTCCATGATGTTGATGCAGTGCGGAGAGCCCGGCGCGATCTTGATGAACTCACCGCCGACCCTTTTGCAGGCGCGGCGGAATTCGTGTCCCTTGATCGGGGCGAGGATAAAGCACTGGATGCCGCGCATCCGCATCCGCAGGGCCAGAAGCTGCATGGTGAAGGTTTTGCCGGCGCCGCTGGTGCCCAGCAAGTTCAGATTCGCGTTCTTGTTCTTCTTGGTGTTGAAAAGATCCACGATGCAGAGCGAATTGTTGTGCCGGTTGATGCCCAGCAGTACGCCCGCGTCGTCAGACATCTCAAAGCTTGTGAACATGTACGTGGAGGCAGCACCGGTGGTGAGCACATTCCGCCGTGCCTTGCGCTCCAGCCTGGGGTCGATCTTCAGGAAGGGCATGACCGAGGAAAAAGCCGCCTCCTGCTGGAAGCGGCAATCACTGACGTACATATCCATGGATTTGAGCATGTCCACCATCTGCTGCTTGCGCCACATCAGCTCGTCGATGCTTTTGGCGGAGATGGTGATGAACACCGAGAGGTAAAACAGGTCCTCGTTATAGTTGGCGATGCCCTGCTTGATGAAGTAGCCGGCCTGGATGGAGTTGGTGAGCTCCTCATAGTCTGTGCTGGTGTCCTGCATGCTTTTGAGCTTGGTGCGGTTGAGGCGGATGCGCTGGGCCACCTTGTCGATAGCCTTGCTGCGGTTTTCCCGGTGCAGGTGGACGTCGATGTCGATGCCCTCGCCGGCGTTAATGAGCGAGGACATCCAGCCCGCCCGCACAGTGCCGGGATAACCGTTCCCACGGATATACAGGAAGCAGTAATACAGGCCGTCCATGATCACATAGCTGTTATGGCTGAAGTCCAGACCGCGGGGCGAGATGAAGTTCGTCATGCGGATATGGGGAACGGAATCCAGACCGATGATCCTGTTCCGGGCGGCCATGGTATCCACTACAACACGGTTGACCCGGGCAGAAAAGGGATCATCCACACAGGAGCTGCGGTTGAAGAACATATACAGGATCTCTGCCGTGGCCTCGTCCGGATCCTTGGGCTGGACAATAGAGTTGCCGCACTGCATGAAGTAGGTGCGGGCGTTCTTCTCCACGGTCTGGATCATGCTGTAGACCTGACCGAAATCTTCGCTGTCGCCATGGCGCAGCTCCTCAAACTGATAGATCAGGAAGAAGCGCCGGGTCAGAGCCTCCCGGTTGCCCACATCGCGGACAAAGCGGATATAGCCCTCGCCCTGGCGGCGGCATTCCTCGTTTTCCTCCTGCTCCAGCTCCTGACGGAGAAGCTGAATATGCTTGTCCGAATCCGCCTTGCGGGTGAAGCTCTTGAACTGCAGCCGCTGAGGCGAGATCTTCAGCCAGGAGGCAAAAGAAGAGATGATGTTGTACTGCTCTTCGTCGGAGCGCAGCATGAAGTTGATGGGCTCGATCTCAAGGATCCTGATATACCGCCCGTCCGTTGTCTCGATGATCCCATGGTGGATTTCCTTCACGGGAATATAATCCTGGACGAACTCAAGCAGCTCGCCGCTGTTTTTTGGCTTTAACTTTTTTGGGGTTTTTGAGGCGCGCCGGGTCATAGTGATAGCCAATCCTCCTGAAATGTAGTCTTCGGCGGTTGATAAAGAAGCGGATGATGTGACCGAGATACTGAAACAGGGAATCTCCGTCAATGCCCATCATGGAGACCAC
>CADADE010000064.1 GCA_902786615.1 Oscillospiraceae bacterium | reverse complement strand
TTGCGATCAGGAGGTTATACTGACCGCCGAAATCCAAAACAAGGATCTTTTCCTGCATGGTCCTCACTCCACTGTCACGGATTTTGCCAGGTTCTTCGGTTTGCTGCGGCCGATGAAGGCGGCTCAAATGGCAAACAGCAGGTCGCCGTAAGTCGGGAAGGGCCAGTATTCCTTCGCCGTCATGACTTCCGCCTCGTCCGCCACAGCGCGAAGCTCCGCCATTTTTGGCAGCAGCTTATCCCGGATCGCCTCGGAAAGCGCGGTGATCTCCGAAACCGTGGAGAGCTTCACGAGCGTACCCTCCAGTCCCTCCGCGCTCTTCTCGATCTGATCAGACAGGACGGAGAGCTTTTCCACGAGTCCTGTCTCATAGGCGCAGGGCAGCGTCGGCACGAGAGCGCGCTTCTTGCCCGCGCCCTCCGCCACGGCGGCGCAGTACTTCGTCACGGCGGGCAGGATCTCCTTGCGCGTCATCTCCGCCATGGTGTTGGCCTCAATGACAATGGTCTTGCAGTAGTTTTCCAGCATGATCTCATAGCGGGAGCGCAGCTCCGTTTCGGAATAGACCTTCTGCCTGAGCAGCATCTCCATGTTCTTCGGCTCGAGCAGGGCCTTCATGGCGTCCGGCGTGGTGCGCAGGTTGTGCAGGCCGCGCACCTGTGTTGCCTCCTCGATCCAGGCATCGTCATAGCCGTTGCCGTTGAAGAGGATGCGCTTGTGGGCCTTCAGGCTCTCGATCAGCAGGGCATGGAGCGTCGCGTCAAAGTCCGTGCTCGCTTCCAGTTCATCGGCAAACCTCCGCAGCGTGTCCGCCACGGCGGAGTTCAGCATGATGTTGGCGCAGGCGATGGAGTTGGAGGAGCCGACCATGCGGAATTCAAACTTGTTGCCCGTAAAGGCGAAGGGCGAGGTGCGGTTGCGGTCGGTGGTGTCGCGCAGGAAGTGCGGCAGGGTCAGCACGCCCAGCATCATCTCGGACCTCGTAGTCCCGGCGTAGGGCTCCTCCTTCTCAAGCGCTTCGAGCACCGCCGTCAGCTCATCGCCCAGGAAGATGGATACCACGGCAGGAGGCGCTTCGTTGGCCCCCAGGCGGTGATCGTTGCCCGCGGTGGCAACGCTTGCCCGCAGGAGATCGGCGTACTCATCCACGGCTTCGATGACCGCGATCAGAAACAGCAGAAACTGCGCGTTTTCATAGGGGGATTCGCCGGGAGAGAGAAGGTTCACGCCCGTATCGGTGGCGATCGACCAGTTGTTGTGCTTGCCGGAACCGTTGACGCCCGCGAAGGGCTTTTCGTGCAGGAGACACATCAGGCCGTGCTTCTCGGCCACCTTCTGCATGATCTCCATGGTGAGCTGGTTGTGGTCGGTTGCGATGTTGGTGGTGGAATAGATGGGCGCGAGCTCATGCTGGCAGGGGGCGACCTCGTTGTGTTCGGTCTTGGCGAGGATGCCGAGCTTCCAGAGCTCCTCGTTTAAGTCCTCCATATAGGCCTGCACCCGCGGCTTGATGACGCCGAAGTAGTGGTCGTCCAGTTCCTGACCCTTGGGCGGCTTCGCGCCGAAGAGCGTCCGACCGGTATAGATGAGGTCGCGGCGCTTTTTATAGAGCTCGCGGTCCACGAGGAAGTATTCCTGCTCCGGACCGACCGAGCAGGTGACGTGCTGGACGTCGAGGTTTCCGAAAAGACGCAGGATGCGCAGCGCCTCCCGGTTGAGCGCTTCCATGGACCTGAGCAGCGGGGTCTTTTTATCCAGGGCTTCGCCGCCGTAGGAGCAGAAGGCCGTCGGGATGCACAGCACCTTGCCCTTGATAAAGGCATAGGAGGTGGGGTCCCAGGCGGTGTAGCCCCTCGCCTCAAAGGTCGCGCGAAGGCCGCCGGAGGGGAAGGAGCTTGCGTCCGGTTCCCCGCGGATGAGCTCTTTGCCGGAAAACTCCATGATGACGCCGCCGTCGGGGGCCGGGGATATAAAGCCGTCGTGCTTCTCCGCCGTGACGCCGGTGAGGGGCTGGAACCAATGGGTAAAGTGAGTCGCGCCGTGCTCCACGGCCCAGTCACGCATGCTGGTCGCGACGGCGTTTGCGACCTTGGGGTCAAGGGGCTGGCCCTTTTTCATGGTCTGCTTCATGGCGCGATAGACCTCGCCGGAGAGGCGGGCCTTCATGGTGCGGTCGTCAAATACAAGACTGCCAAAGGTTTCCGGTACGGATTTCATTTTGATTCACCCTTTCAAAATTTGAGAACAAATAAAAAAAGAGACAACGACGTACAGGGGCACTTAGCCCTCTGAGACGTCGTTGTCTCAAGATGCTCGCGAGTATAGACCTGTTTGGGAGCTTTGTCAAGTTTGTTCAAATTTTTTCACCGATTTGCATTGACAAAAGGATCTCCCGGATGTTATCTTTCAGCATATTATACTAACCCTCCACAGAAACAAGACGATCTTTGCGGCCAGAATTGCGCCATGCTTCGTTGAAGCCCTTG
>CADADE010000063.1 GCA_902786615.1 Oscillospiraceae bacterium | reverse complement strand
AAAAAAAGAAAGGTGATTGATATGGAAGCCATCAATATCGCAAAAGCTCCGGCATATACCTCGCCCAACCCGATGACGCTGATCTGCACGCGCAAGAGTGACGGAACCACAAACCTTGCCACACTGGCGTTCTGGACTTACGCCTCCACCAACCCCGGCAAGATCATGTTTGCACTCAACAAGGGCGCTTATTCTCTGGAACTGCTCGCCAAGACCAAGGAAGTCGTTCTGACGGTTCCGGGCGTGGATATGGCCGGCGCGTTGATCGGTTGCGGCACATCTTCCGGTCGGGACACCAACAAGGTAGAGAAGCTCGGTCTTGCTATGAAGTCAGTCGAGGGCACCGACATTCAGATCCCAGTTTCCACGCGGCTTGCCATCCACGCAGCAGTTGTTGAAACGGTAGACGCCGACGACCACGTAATCCACGTCTGTGATGTGAAGAATTTGTTTGCCGATGATTCCGTAGAGGCGATCTTCGGCTGGAACGGCTACGCTGAGTTGGCGGGAGCGCAGAAGAAGTAATGAGAAAGGAAGGGCGGTCTGAAAGACCGCCCTTTTATCGGTGAACAGAAATGAGCAGACAAGGCGGATTTTTAATCTCGCAGATTAAACAGGTGGGCGGCCGTGTTTTTGACCGCATTCTCAGCGATAAGAATATCGACGCATTCAACGGCGCGCAGGGACGTATCCTCTACATTCTCTGGCAAGGAGACGGCGTACCTATTAGCAAGCTCTCCAAAGAGACGGGGCTTGCCATGAACACGCTCACCAGTATGCTCGACCGTATGGAGGCAGCGGGGCTTGTCCGGCGGGACAGGGGCGACCACGACCGGCGAAAGATTTTGATTTATCTCACCGCCGAGGCAAAAGCATTGGAGCAGGATTACAACGCGGTCACAGCGGAGATTGAAAGCATTTATTACAAGGGCTTTTCCTCGGAGGAAATCGACGCGCTGGAGGGTTATCTGCGCCGGGTGCTCACAAATGTTGAGGAGGCGCTGTAATATGTCGGTTTGCATCAAGGATCTGATTCAGAATATGAATCTGGTGATCGGCTGCACGGTGGGATGTTCTTACTGTTACGCGAGGAACAACGTCAAGCGGTATCACATGATCGACGACTTCTCCCAGCCGGAGTTCTTTCCGAACAAGCTGCGGCTAATGGAGAAGCCGAAGCCTCAGAACTTCCTGCTCACCGGCATGAGCGATCTCTCCGGCTGGAAGCCGGAATGGTGCGAGCAGGTGTTTGCCAAAATCGCGGAGAATCCGCAGCACCAGTTTTTGTTTCTCTCCAAGCGCCCCGATCTGCTGGACATCGACTGCGACCTCGACAACGCATGGTTTGGCGTGACGGTCACGCGGCGCTCCGAGCTGTGGCGCGTCTATGCACTACGGGAGAATGTCCGCGCCAGGCACTATCACGCGACCTTTGAGCCGCTGTTCGATGATCCCGGCGAGGTGGACTTGCATGGTGTCGATTGGATCGTCATCGGCACCATGACCGGCGCTCAAAGAAAAAAGATACACACAGAACCGGCGTGGGCGTACTCGCTCATGGAGCAGGCGCACACGCTGGATATTCCGGTGTTTTGGAAGGAAGACCTCGTCCCCATTATGGGCGAGGAACAGATGATACAGGAGTTGCCCGCCGCATTCAACAGAGTTTTGGAGGAACAGAAAACATGGCACAAGTAATGATGGATGGGATTCTCGTCGGAGAAAAAGACGTCAAAAGTGTAATGACTAAGTCAAATCTGCCCGTGGGCGGGTACTCGGTCAACCCCTATGTGGGCTGCACCCACGCCTGCAAATATTGCTATGCGTCGTTTATGAAGCGCTTTACCGGCCACAGCGAGGAATGGGGCACCTTCCTTGATGTGAAACACTGGCCGGAGATCAAGAATCCGAAGAAATACGCGGGTCAGCGCGTCGTGATCGGCTCCGTCACCGACGGCTACAACCCACAGGAGGAACACTTCCGCAACACGCGGAAGCTGCTCGAGCAGCTCTGCGGCAGCGGCGCGGATATTCTGATCTGCACGAAGTCCGATCTCGTCGTGCGCGACCTCGATCTGCTCAAGGAGTTGGGGCAGGTCACGGTGTCGTGGTCGATCAACACGCTGGATGAGGACTTCAAAAACGACATGGACGCCGCTGTGAGCATTGAGCGCCGCATTGCCGCCATGAAACAGGTCTACGACGCGGGCATTCGGACGGTCTGCTTTGTCTCACCCGTCTTCCCCGGCATCACGGACTTTGAGGCAATTTTCGAGCGGGTGAAGAATCAGTGCGACCTGTTCTGGCTGGAAAACCTGAACCTGCGAGGCGGGTTCAAGAAAACCATTCTGGACTATATCGCCGGGAAACGTCCCGAGCTTGTGCAGCTCTATGACGAGATTTACAACAAGCATGACAGAAGCTATTTTGAGGCGTTGGAGAAGAAAGCGGAGGAAATGGCGAAGAAGTACGATTGCCCCTTCGCACGAGGAGATTCGAGGCTCGGAAAATACGGGAACGCGGAAAAAGTGAGCATGGCATGATCGAGGACGGAGAGCAATTTCTGTAGGGCAATGCTTGATAATACGAATAATTTCCGCTATAATAAACATGCGCAAAGATTGTCACAAGCCTTTTGTTATCACGCCTGATAACAATTTGATAACATTCCATCGTATAGGCTGGATAATGTGGATATATCAAATAATCAAAAGAACGGGGCATCATATTTCCGAAGCAAAATCCGTTAGAATATGATGTCCGGCAACGAGTACGAATAAGGGAGTGCACAATTCCCCAGCTAAGCATACTAAGCCCCTCTGCTGAGACGCGCTCGGCAGAGGGGCTTCTTAAGCCCTCGTAAGCCTCTTCAAGCCATTTTGAGCAAGGAGACACTCCGACAAGGGCAGCGCCCTTGTGATGTAGGCAAAGCTGATTGACTCCATAAAGAACTGTCTCCAAAGGTCTCGTTGTTCGTCCTCGGGAGGCATCGTCCTATGGCGTCACAAGGTGGCCCTCTTTGGGAAGCGGGTGCGCCGTGGTATGCTTGCGGCATCGGAGATAAAAACACGACCCCGTCGGGTAGTCGGGGTGCGCCGACCGGCGTCAGTAACCTGCCTCCTTGGTTGTCCCTTCTCCGCGTGGTGACTTACATAAAGGAGGGAATCGCCATGCGGAAGATCAGGGTATCCTCCACCCTGACCGTCTATCACGACGGCCAGTTTTGGGTGGGGGTGTTCGAGCGTGTCGAGGACGACCGCTACAGCGTATGCCGCGTCGTGTTCGGCGCGGAGCCGTCGAACGAGGAGGTCCTGGACCTCGTCTGCAGCAGGTACAACGAGCTTCGCTTCACTAAACCAATGGCCCACGAGGAAATGCCGAAGCAGGCCGCGAACCCCAAGCGACGCCAGCGCGAGGCG
>CADADE010000062.1 GCA_902786615.1 Oscillospiraceae bacterium | reverse complement strand
CATACCGACACCGCCTCTGCAGGCGATCTGATCGACTATCAGATCATCTCCACCCTGCCCAGCATCACCTCCGCTTCCAGCTATCTGACCGACTATACCTTTGTGGATACCCTGAGCAAGGGCATCAGCTACCTGAAGGGCGATGTGGTGCTGGAGTTCTACAAAGATGAAGCATGCACCGACTGGATCACGACCTGGACCGAACCCAGCGACCGCTTCCTCGTGAGCTATAACACCGCCTCCAACGGCGACAGCGTGATGACCATCGGGATGACCGCCTCCGGCCTCAACGAGATCAACACCAGTAAGGCCGTCTATACCGGTTCCGAGATGGTCAACTCCGGCTACAGCGACTGCACCGTGCGCATCTCCTACCAGGCCCGGGTCAATTCCGATGGCTCCGTCGTCTACGGTGATCAGGGCAACGACAACGACGTCGTCCTGCAGTGGAAGCGCAGCAACACCAGCTATTACGATACGCTGGTTGACGATTGCCACCTCTATGTGTTCGGCATTGACGTGACCAAGCAGTTTGCCGACGGCAAGGGCGACTTCTCCAAGGTGGAGTTCGTGGTTCACAACGACACCGACGATTACTACCTTGTGGCCTCCCTCAACAAGGATGAGGGCGTGTACTACGTCACCGGCCACACGGCTGAGGAAAAGGACGCTACCCACTTCATCCCGGTAGAAGCCGGCAAGCTGGTGATCAAGGGCGTGGAGGATGACAGCTACACCATGACCGAGGCCAAAACCAGCAACGGCTACACGCTGCTGAAAAACAGCATCAAGATCGTCATTACCAAGGGCGAGATTGAGAAGCTCTGTGATATCTACGGCACCGACGCGCTGGGTCTTCTGCAGAACGATCCGCGCTATGCCAATGTGGATCCCGGCAAATATCACAACATGCCCCAGAAGCACCTGGAGCACCATCTTCTCTCCGCCTCCGCCACAGTGGACGAAAACAAGGTCACCATGACCAAGGACGGCGAGTCCGACCACGCCTTTGTGCCCTTTACGATCGTCAACACCCGCGGCTTTGACCTGCCCCAGACCGGCGCAGCCGGGACCTGGATGTTCCCGGTCTTCGGCCTCACCGGACTGGCGCTTGCCATTCTCGGCATTGTGCTTCTCACGAAAAAGAAGGCTGTCAAAGACTAACTTATCCCCTGCGGGGAGGCTTGCAGGCCTCCCCGCAGGCCTTTGGAGGATCGCATGACTCGAACAGTCAAAATCATCCTGTGCGCCCTCGCTGTGGTCATCGCCGCCGGCGTGACTCTCTATCCGCTCTTGAGCAACCGATATGCCGAAAAAACCAAGAGCCTCATTGAGACTCAGTATACCGAGGCGATCCAGCAGCTGGATGAATCCGCGCTGATCGCAGCCAGAGAAGCGGCGCACGAATATAACACCACACTGGTAAACGTCACGGACAAGGCCTTCTCCAAGGAGGCGCTCATCCGGGCGTCTGAGAGCTATGACACACTGCTCAACATCCGCGGCGACGGTCTGATGGGCTATGTGGAGATCCCGAAGATTTCCGTCAATCTCCCGATCTACCACGGGACCGGTGAGGATTCACTGGGACGGGGTATCGGACACCTGCTGGGCTCCTCCCTTCCTGTCGGCGGCAACGCCACCCACTGTATCCTCACCGGGCATTCGGGCCTCGCCAGAGAGAAGATGTTCTCCGATCTGGATCAGCTTGAAAAGGGCGATATCTTTTTTCTCCATGTTCTGAACGAGACTCTGGCCTACATGGTGCAGGACATGTATACCGTGCTGCCGGAGGACACGTCTCACCTCATGATCGAAGGGCAGCACGATTACTGCACTCTTATCACCTGCACGCCCTTCGGAGTCAACACTCACCGCCTGCTCATCCGCGGCGAGCGGGTGGAATATACCGCCGCGACTGAATTGGTGGAGAGTGCGGAACACACAGACGTCCCGGAGGCCGTCCCTTCCACCTGGACGGACGCCTATCTGCGCGGCCTGCTCTACGGCCTTCTCGCCGTTTCCGGCATTGGCGGCGGTCTTCTCCTGTATAAGCGCTGCCACAAGCCCAGACGGAGGCGCAGACATCGCGCCAGACATTATGCCCCGATCCGCTGGCCATGGCGGAGAAAGCGAGGAAAGCATGAAGCGCGTTAAGCTTTTTCTTCTGTTTCTGCTGATCATCGCCGCCGGTCTCAGCGCCTATATGGCCATGAAGCCCCTGGTATACAGTGTGCAGAAAACCCAGCAAATGAAAAAAGACTCCCGGACCTTCTATGAGGAGGCAGAAGTCATACAAAAGGAGGCCGAGGAGCAGCACATCCCCATTCCCCACGAGGATCTGTTCCTGGCGATGCGGGAATATAACCGGCAGCTGTACGCCACACGGCAGGTCAGTCTGAACGGCAGAGAGGCCTATCAGGCGTCAGGCTTCGATCTGACAGCCTACGGGCTCGAGGACCAGGTTTTCGGCGTCATCAAAATTCCGAAGATGGAACTGGAGATGCCGCTGTACCTTGGGGCCAGCGATGAAAACATGTCCAACGGCGCGGCAGTCCTGGCGCAGACCAGCATCCCCATCGGCGGCAGCAG
>CADADE010000061.1 GCA_902786615.1 Oscillospiraceae bacterium | reverse complement strand
TAATGCGTCGTACCCGACGTTGATGGTGGAGATAAGCGGGATCGAACCGCTGACCTCTTGAATGCCATTCAAGCGCTCTCCCAGCTGAGCTATACCCCCATGCGCAAGGAGTATATTAGCAGAGGCAACCGGAAAAGTCAAGAAGAATTTTCTCTTATTGCAAACTTTTTCTTTGCCTGTGCCGGCACAGAGAAAAAGGCTCTTGCGGCAGGGGAGAGGATGAATTATAATGAAGAATCAGGAAATACATCAAAGCTTTCTATATTTCTTTTTTCAGGAGGAACATTTATGCACTGCACAAGAAAAGTCCGCGAGGATCTGATCTGGGTCGGCGCCGACGACCGCAGGCTTGCCTGCTTTGAGGGCGTGTACGGCGTGCCCGAGGGCGTGTCCTACAACTCCTATCTGCTGCTGGATGAGAAAACCGTGCTGTTTGACACGGTGGACAAGGCCGTGTACAGCGTATTTCTGGAAAACGTCGCCTATGCGCTGGGCGGACGGCCGCTCGACTATCTGGTCATCCACCACATGGAGCCCGACCATGCCGCCACACTGGAGCTGCTGGTGACCCGCTATCCCGAGGCGAAGATCGTCTGCAACGCCAAGATCAAGACCATGCTGGCGCAGTTTTTCGCCCTCGATCTGACGGAGCGCATTGTTCTGGTCAAGGAAGGGGACAGCCTGGAGACCGGCCGCCACAAGTTCAGCTTTATCATGGCGCCGATGGTGCACTGGCCCGAGGTCATGATGAGCTACGACAGCACCGATAAGATCCTCTTCACGGCCGACGCTTTCGGTACCTTCGGCGCGCTCAACGGCCGCCTCTTTGCCGACGAGACCGATTTCTTCGGCGAGCGTCTGGACGAGGCGCGCCGCTACTATACCAATATCGTCGGCAAGTACGGCCCTCAGGTGCAGGCGGCGCTGAAAAAGGCCGCCGCGCTCGATATCGCCTTGGTCTGCCCGCTGCACGGCTTCGTCTGGCGGAAGGACTTCGACAGGTTCGTCGAAAAATACCAGCTCTGGTCGAGCTATACCCCGGAGGAGAAGAGCGTGCTGATCGCTTATGCCTCCGTCTACGGCCATACCGAGAACGCGGCCAACATCCTCGCCGTCAAGCTGGCCGAGCGCGGTGTGAAGGTGCGCATGCACGACACCTCCGTCATCCCGGCCAGCTACATCCTCTCTGACGCTTTCCGCTGCAGCCGCCTGGTTTTCGCCGCCACAACCTACAACAACGGCGTCTTTGTGACGATGGAAAACCTTCTGCACGACATCGCCGCCCACAACCTGCAGAACCGCAAGATCGCCCTGATCGAAAACGGCAGCTGGGCGCCCACGAGCGGCAAGGCGATGCGCGAGATCCTCGGCACGCTGAAGAACATCGAGATCCTCGACAGCCAGATCACGCTCAAATCCGCCCTGACCGAGGGACAGCTTGCGCAGCTTGACGCCCTGGCCGACGCACTCGCCGCCGATCTGTAAGAGAAGCTCCGGCAGGGGAGTTCGCACCTGCAGGGCAGTGCGTTCAAATTTTATCAAACGGAAAAAAGGATTGACGAAATCACCGTAAGTCGATATAATATCAGTGGCAATTATCAGCAATTATCACCAAATATCAACGCAGGAGGGAAAGAATTTCCATGAAGAAAATCAAAAAGGCACTGGTTCTGGCCTGCCTGGGATGCCTTGGCTACTGCATCGCCAAGCTGCTCCGGACAGAAGCTGCACAGGACAAGCTGTTCGAGATCCTCGGTGAGGACAAGTACCTCAAGATCCTCGATACGGTCAACCTCGTCGGCGACCTGCTGAGCTGGCCTGTCAACTTCGTGAAGGCACTGCTTCCTTGACGCACCGGAAAAAAGAAATCAACATTTGGTAAAGGGGTTACATTATGAATCAGAAGTATGAAGCTCTATTTACTCCGTTCAAAATCGGGGAAGTAGAAATCCCGAATCGCATCGTGCAGTGCTCCATGGGCGGCACCACGCTGTTCGGCTGGCTGGAGCCCTCTCACTTCGACGAAGAAGCCGCATATTTCCTGCTCCAGAGAGCCAAGGACGGCGTCGGTCTGGTTCTGCCCGGCATGCAGGTCATCCGCGACACCATGGGCCGCAAGTGGCTGGATTCCAACCGCCAGATGTACCGCGTCCTCAAGCCCTACATGGACGAGTACCACAAGACCGGCAGCAAGCTCTTCATTCAGCTGGCCGGCGGCTTCGGCCGTTCGATGGCCGTCACGCCCTGGATGGCCGCGCTGGGCCGCAACAACCTGCTCAACAAGCTGGCCAGCCCCGTCGTCGACGTGCAGTACGCCTGCGCCTCCGCTTCCGCCACCCCGAACCGCTGGGCCGACAACCTGACCTCCCGTCCCTTCACCGTCGAAGAGATCCAGGAGATGGTCTGGCACTTCGGCGCCACCGCCAAGAAGCTGCGCGAGGCCGGTGTCGACGGCGTTGAGATCCACGCCGTGCACGAAGGCTACAACCTCGACCAGTTCGCCATTGCCAACATGAACTTCCGTACCGACCAGTACGGCGGCTCGCTGGAGAACCGTCTCCGCTTTGCCACCGAGATCGTCCAGGAGATCCACAAGCAGGCCGGCGACGACTTCCCCGTCTCCCTGCGTTACTCCGTCCGCTCCTGCACCAAGGGCTGG
>CADADE010000060.1 GCA_902786615.1 Oscillospiraceae bacterium | reverse complement strand
GATGGAGTCCGTGGCGCCCGCCTTCTTCGCCATGACGAAGCAGCGCTTGGCGACCGCCATCTCGATGCCCGCGGCGATCTCGTCCATCGGCTTGCCCTCGCCGACGAGGGTGATGACCTCGGACTCGGCGAAGACGGTGCACTGGGCGGTGATGGGGATGACGTTCTTCGCGGTGAGGGAGAGCTTACTGAACTCCGGCAGGCTCAGTTCAAAGGAGCGGGCCATGGCCTCAAAGAAGCGGCCCGTGCCCGCGGCGCACTTGTCGTTCATGGCGAAGTTTTTGACCGTGCCGTCGGTGTCGATGCTGATGCCCTTGACGTCCTGGCCGCCGATGTCGATGATGGCCTTGACGCTGGGATCGGTCACATGTACGCCCATGGCGTGGCAGGAGATCTCGGAGATGTTCTCGTCGGCAAAGGGCACCTTGTTGCGCCCGTAGCCGGTGCCGATGAGATACGCGAGCTCCTCACTGCTCTTGAGGCCGACCTTGTTGAGAACCTCGTCCATGGCCGCGATGGCAGACTGCTCGGAATTGATCTTGCTGCGGATGGTGGTATCGGCAAGCATCTTGCCGTTCTCGTCCAGGATGACCGCCTTGGTGTAGGTGGACCCTACGTCACAACCGCCGAAATATTTCATTTACAATAACCTCCGTATATGTTTAGTGGCGCGCGGGGGAGTTCAGAGGGGATCACCCCTCTGATTTTTCGCCTCGCAAGGCGAAAAACAAATTGAATCGTTTTTCCCGGCGGCATGTACGTCGGGAAAAACTCTTCTCAGCTCTCAAGTGTGCGAGCGTCCTCCGCAAGCGAGTGCGCGCAGAGAGCTGCAAGCCTTCTAAAATGAATGGCTTTTGCCATTCATTTTAAGAATTAAAATCGTACTTGGGGAACTTGTCGATCTCGTAGGGCGCCTTGAGGGTGTCCTTGCGCTCCATTTCGTCGTAGTGCTTCTTGAGGAAGGGCTCGACCACGTTAAAGAGCAGCTTGCCGTCAAGGTCGAAGAAAAACACCGCGAACAGGGCCGCGTTCACCACGAAAAGAATACCGAACAGTTTCAGAAAAAACTTGCAGATATGATTCATTTCACACTCTCCTTACCAGGTCATGGAGTCGTCGAAGTCCAGCAGAGACGGGTCCAGCGGCTCTTCGTGCATGACGGTGCTCATGTAATCGTTGATGAGGCGGCGGATCTCGGCACGGGAGACGGTGCGGCTGTCGGGCAGGGCGTGGGGAATCCAGAAGGCCTTGATGTCTCTCTTGCGGAACTCGTCCTCAAACAGGCCGTGCAGGCCCTGCACGCCCTTGCACTGGAGCTGGTCGTACATGGCGACCATGTCGCAGTTGAAGCGCTTCATGTAATCCCACAGCTCAAACATGTGGTGCATGCCGCCGACAGCCATGCGGCGCATCGGGGCCCACATGTGGTACTGGGCCATGTCCTCCAGGGTATGCTCGTAGCTATCGGTGCGGATCTCCATGTCGAACATGAGCGAGTCCATGTTGATGACGACGTTCAGGCCCCAGCAGTTGTAGGCCCAGGTGCACCAGTTGGAATAGTACAGCGGGGCGCAGGACCAGGCGATCACGCGGTGGCGGGTCTGGGGGAAGGTGTTGATCTTTTTGGAGACGCACTTCTCCATGATCTTGCGCACTTTTTTGTCGGTGACGTGCCAGATCTCCCAGTCGCCGTACTGGGACTGGTAAATGCGGTACAGGGCTTGGGCGACGCCGTTGATGGGATAATACGGGGTCTTTGCGTCGACCTCCCACTTCTCCCACTCGAAGCGCTGCAGCTCGTTTTGCAGCTCGAGCTTCTTCGTGAGCTTTTCCCAGCTGAAGGGGATGCCGTACTGCTGCTCGACAAACTTCCAGAGCTCCTCGATCTCGCGCTTGACGTAGTCCTTGACCAGCGGATCGTCAAAGAGCATGGGCATGGGCAGGGAAAACAGGGGCTTGTCGAAGAACCAGTCCTGCAGGACGGAGGTGGAGACGGAGGCGTCGCAGGCCTCGTTGCAGGTGACGACAGCGGGGGCGTAGTCGGGCACATCGTCCAGGACGAAGATGCCGGCCTCGGCCTGGCACATGGGGCAGGGGTCGCCGGGCAGGCCGATGGACTGCACCGCGTCGATATAGTTCAAAACCGTGTGGGAGTTAACGTGGCAGGTGACGAAGTAAGGGATCATCTCCAGCGGGACATTGGTGATCTCCCCGTCCCAGGGATAGAACACGCCGCCCCAGACCGTCTCGTTATGGGCGATGGTATGGCGGTAAAGCTCGTTCTTCCTGCCGCCGTTGAGACGGGTGTCGGCGGCAAACATGCGCTGGAACTGGCGGATGGTGGTGGCAACCATGGCGCGGTAGTGCCAGGCGGAGGCCTTCATCGCCTCGCCGCGCATCCCCTCCAGGCCGCGGTCGAACCAGTGGAGAACCGGCAGATAGGTCTGGCCGATCCAGCGGTAACGCCACAGGCCCTTGGCAAAGGTGATCGGCCCGTGCATGACCATGATGTCCTTGACCATGAAGATGTAGTTATACAGCCAGATGTTGTAGAAATAGTACATGGTATCGGGGACGCCGCGCCACTCTCTGTGCTTGTAGAGGTGGGTCTTGTCCTCGTGCAGCTCGCCGAGGCGGCGGCCGCCCTCCTCGGCGCTGTGGGGCTTGCCGTACCAGAAATCTTTCAAAAGCTTGCTGACGCTGTTTTTAGCCATTTTACTTGCCCTCCTGGATCTTCTTGATCTCAACGCTCTCTACGAAGGCCTGGAAACGGGTGCGCAGCTGGCCGGACGCCGTGTTGATGTACTCCTTCTCGATGGAGCAGACGGGCAGGCCGAAGTCGCGCTTGAGGATGACGGTGTCGATGACGCGCTCATAGCTCCAATACTCGCAGAACTTGTTGGAGGCGATGATGACGCCGTCGGCATGATACGCCTTTGCAAGCTCCGCGATCCTCTTCTTTCTGGCGCGCATCTCGTCCTGGGGCATGAAGCGCGGGCAGTTGGAGGAGTGCAGATAGTGCTTTGCGATGGCGTAG
>CADADE010000059.1 GCA_902786615.1 Oscillospiraceae bacterium | reverse complement strand
GGTATAGTCGGTCAGATAGCTGGAAGCGGAGGTGATGCTGGGCAGGGTGGAGATGATCTGATAGTCGATCAGATCGCCTGCAGAGGCGGTGTCGGTATGGGAATACTCGTGGGCCTTTACGGAAGTGCTGCTGCGCAGCTTCACCATCTCCTCCGGAGGGGCCTGAAAATCCGGGGCTTCGCGCAGGGTCTTTTCCAGACTGGGGATACCGGTCAGGTTTTTGGGATAGAGCGTGACGTCATAGATCCAGCGCTCGCCGCCGTCGTCGGCATTATTGCCAGTTACGCTGGTCATCGGAAGAGAGACCAGGAAGGGATCGGTGGTATCCACAACCATTTCGGGAACACGGGTCTCCACCAGCAGGTATAGACCGAGGGGGAGATCGCTTGCGGAGGTATGGCCGTAGGCGTCGGTCTCGGTCATGGCGATGCCGTGGTTGTCATGGATGAATTTCTCCAGAGCATTCTTGGTGACGGTGGAGTTGGCTGCCAGAGCGTCATGCAGGCCGTCGATCAGCTTGCCCGACCGGTAGTAATACATGGTCAGACCGTCGACAGTGTCGTCGGCCGGGGCATAGCGATCGCTCGTCGTCAGACCGAGAGCTGCGAGAAAAGCGTTGTTGTTTTCTGTCGGCTGAATTCCATAAAGCACCTCCACATGCTCAACGCCTTCTTCAGACTCGGTATAGGTGCGGATGTCGGCGACCTTGAGATACGTAAACTCCACGCCCTTCACGGCGTAGCCGTAAGCGTTGCCGTTGGCGTTGAGCGGGGAGACGCGCTCGGGGTTGCCGAGCACGGCCTCCACGCCGTTTTCGTCCTTGACGCCGGTGCTGACATAGGAGGAATCCCAGATCCCGTCCTTCTCCGCGGAGGTCAGATCGTATTTGTACAGATCCAGATTCCCGGTGCGGCTGGTGTCGATAGTAGCCTCGTCCACAGGAGCGGCCGAGGCGGTGATCGGAAGGGCGCAGATCACAGTGAGCGCCAGAATAAGTGCGAGGGCTTTTTTCAGTTTATTCATGCAAAGACTCCTTTTTCAGTTTGATGGCAAAGAGCGGTGCCGCCAGAAGCAGCAGCGCGAAGGGGAGCAGGGAAAAACCGTTTCCGCCGGCCTCGGGCAGACGGAAGACCGGATTATCTGTGGCGGTGACATACAGGCTGTAGGTATAGGTCGTGCCGTCCACAGTCTCTCCGTCGGCAATGTTGGGATCGTTCACAGTGACCGGCAGCGTGCCCACATAGAGCGGATCGCCCATCAGGGAGTACCCGGGCGGACAGGCGGTCTCGGTCAGGCGGTAGAGGATCTCGCCGTCGGCGCGAAGCCCGGTAAACACGGCAAGGCCGTCAGCGCCGGTAGTGAGCTGACCATAGCTCAGCCCCGCGCTGGTGCAGCCGCCGAAGCTCACGTTGGTGCCTGCCTCGCGATAGCTCACGGGCGACCAGGTGTTTCCGTTATCCGAGGAGTACTCCAGCAGGAAGGTCGTGCCGCTGAGCGGGTTGCCCTGATGATCCTGCTTGAGGACCTGCAGCGTAGCCTCGCGACGGAAGTTTTCGTGTTCCTTGGTGACAGTTACCTTGTTCTCGGTAATGGAGAGGGGGTAGACGTTCTGATCCAGGACGAAGCCCTTGGGCACGGATACCTCCTGATAGCTGTAGCCGGTACCGTAGAGCAGATCCTCAAACAGCAGCTCGCCGTTTTGATCCGTCACACCCTCGGCTACGACGCTGCCGTCCTCCGCGAGAACGCGAAAGCCCGCGCCGGGCAGAGGCTGCTCCTCATGCCCGATTTTCTTCACGATCTTCAGGCTACCGCGGACAGGATCGTTTTCCCGGGAGATCTCGATGATCTGACCGTCCTCGGTAATAGAGACCGGGATCTCGGTCTCGTCCAGGACGTGATCAATGACCGTGGCGGTCTCTTTGAGGATATAGTCCCCATAGAGGATGTCCTGAAAGATGAGCGTACCGTCGGCGCCGGAATCGCCCTCGGCGACCACATTGCGTGCGGTGTCATAGAGCACAAAGTGAACGCCCGGGAGCGCCTGACCGGTGAGCGTACTGGTTTTGAGCACCTTAATGCTGCCGCGGACGAATTTGTTGACGGCCTGCTTGGCAACGGTCTGTCCACCCTCAGTGATGGAAACTGAATAGAATGTCGGGTCAAGTACCAGGTGGGGCAGCGTGGCCTTCTCGGCGTAGAAGTAATCACCCAGAGGAATGTCCGAAAACAGGATCTTCCCGTTGCCGCCCGACACACCGCTGGTGATCTCATTCTTCCCGCTGTCATATAGGCCAAAAGAGATGCCTTCCACGGGATGGCCGTCTTCGTCCACCTTGCTCAGCTCAATGCTTCCGGTGCGAACCGGCGCCTTTGGCGTGTGAACCGTCATGCTCGCATCCACGTAGGTGCACATCATGTCGATGGTGCAGGTAACTACGCGCTGCTGGCCATAGGTCGTCGGAGCATAGAAAAACAGCACTGCCTCAGTGCTGTCGTAAACGCCGGATGCCGAAAGCGTATAGGCGGACTGCTCGTACTTTTCAGGAATGGAGATGTGCAGGGTGTCACCGCTGTTCCCGGTATAGCCGGTGATGCTGCTGCCGGATGGAAATGCGGACGAGTCCAACGTATAGCCGCCGGTCAGGCCTGAGGTCGTGACACGAACATCGCCTACGAAGCTGTAATCCTGCGACTCCAGTGTCAGTTCGGAAGTGGAAAAGCTGATGGAGTGATTCGTGTCCGGGTGGCGGCCATATTCCAACAACTCCAGGCACCAGTTGAACAGCGCCTCATAGCCGGGCTTCGGACGGGCGTTGCTTGTGCTCTGTAAGTAGGCGGGCATCTCTTGAATGCCGTTTTCCGCGAGAAAGAAGCGGATGGCGTTGGCGGTGGCGTACTGCGCCTGGTTGGCATTGAAGCCGCCAGTAGAGGCGGGATAACCGTGTGCAAGGATCGCCTTCAGACTGTTCAGGATCGTCGGGTTATAGTACTGTGAGCCGTCTGTCGCGTCATAGCCGTCGCCGTAGGGACTGTCCATGCTCATTTGCAGACAGTAGGCGGGCTGCCCGGTCTCCACGACCGTGTGCGGCGGCGTGCCGAGATCACTCCATGCGCCGTCGTTATACTTCTCGAAATACATGATTTCCTGATAAGCGGTGGCGATGTGAACGTCATCGGCAAATGCGGTCGGCATCATGAAAGTGCTGAAAATAAGAATGGCGCAGAAAAGCGAGATCAGCTTTCTGCCCCAAAGATTGCAAGTGATACCTCCTGTTATATCAGTTGTGTTGTTCTGATACCCAGGAAAAGGGGGACCGCGTGAGCGGGAGGGCGGAGGTCGAATCTTCATATTCGGGCGCCTCAGAGCTCGTAGCTGGGAAGCCCCGCTTTTTCGTAATCCCGGCACATGTCCCTGAGATTTCTCGCAAAGTCTGTCAGGTTGATCGGGATCTCCGTATGGATCTCCGAGAACTCACAGGTCTTGACCACCCTGTATTCGCTCATGATCGCGCCTTCACCGAGGATGACCTGCATGTTGGCAACCACAGCGAAACTGAAATCCTCCAACAGCCAGAGCTCCAGCGTACGGACAACGCCGATATCCGAATCGGAGAAAGGCGCGAGGCAGGAATAGAGCTGGGTCGCGCGCCCGGAAAAGAGCTCCTGACTGCGGTAATCCCGCCCGGCACCCTGCGCGGCGTTGATGCGGTAGGCAAAAACGGTTTCCGCATGGTGACGGACAGCCTGCAGCAGGGCTGCGAAATTCAGCTCATCCAAGATCACAAAGTATTCCAGATCCAGAGTCTTGCCGTCTTTTACGAGCGCGCGGATGTTCTTTTCCAAAAGCTGTGTTTTATTCATGGTGAGTCCTCCTGAAAGAATGATTAGAGTGAGATGGTACGGATGCCCTTTTCGGTCTCGGCCACAGCCCGATCCAGAAGCATGCGGACCTGGTCGGCTGTAAGATCGGAAAAGAGCCACTGCGTCAGGCGAAAAGAATAGCAGCCGACATCGCCGTTGACGGTGTGGCTGCCAAGAATACTGTTGAGATTCACGCGGTTGAGCGCCCGGTACATATTGATGTTCATGGGCACATAGAAGGGCTTTGCCAGACTGAGCATCAAAAGGGGATGGGCTTCGGAGAAATCGATTTGAAGATAATAATCCTCATAAAATCCGGACAGAGCGCCGTTTTCCTCTTTGTCAAGTCTCAGAAGTCCCGTGATCAGCTTGCGGGCCTTTTGGATCCGAGCGCTGTTTGCGGCAAGCTGCGCCTCTTCCGACTGGGGGATCACTTGTATATCCGCCATCGCTCTACCTCGGCGTTGCGATGTGGGTGATGGCGCCCCAAATGCGATTCGTCTCCTGGTTGATGCCGAGGATCTTGACTGTGGCGCGGGAGCCTCTGGGCGGTCTGCCGCGCTTGGGGTAATTGCAGAGACAGTCGATGCCGCCGTCCAGAGACACAAAGACGCCCACGGTGCTGACCATGCTGACCGTTCCCACATAGCGATTGCCGACCGAGTATCTGCGAATGGCCTTCTCGAAGGGATTCTCTCCGGCCTGCTTGACCGAGGCGGTGACGGTGACTTCATAGCCGCGGCCGCGATTGACCTCCAGGAGCTTTACCAGAATCCGCTGACCGGGCTGGAAGGCGGAGGCGGCGTCCATCATCCGCTGATAGCTCAGCTCACTGAGCGGGAT
>CADADE010000058.1 GCA_902786615.1 Oscillospiraceae bacterium | reverse complement strand
TTCTGTCAGAGGTCTCCTTTGAGCTCTTTTCTCACTTTTATGATACCAGTCGAGAGTGAATTATTCTATCGTTTTTGTCTACTTTTAGTATAGCAACAATGAGGCACTTTGTTTTGACAGCAAATGCGCACGAATTTCTGTAGAATCCATCGAGGAGGCGAGGAACATGAGTGAAAAAGAATATCTGCCGGGGTGCATTCGGGATCGGATCGTTGATTTGAAGCGAACGCACGGCGTGACAAACAAGGCCATCGCGGAGAAGACCGGCCTTTCGGAATCCCTGCTCAGCCGGATCGAAAGCGGCAAGCAGCAGACGGTCAATGACGACGTGGTGCTGGCGCTCGCCAAATTCTTCGGTGTATCCACGGACTTCCTTCTCGGCCGCACAGATGTGCCGGATCGGAAAAATTACACGATCGAGGAGCTTGGCCTTTCGGTGCAGGCGGCCAGGAATCTCTACAGCGGCAGCGTGGACGTGACCGTGGTCAACCGTCTGCTGGCCGAGCCGGAATTTGCCGCGCTCACGGCTATGATCGCAGACTATTTCAATGACACCTATGCCGCCGCCATCGCTACGCAAAATCAGATCCACCAGAGCACGGCGGAGCTGTTCAATCGCATCGCGCGCGAGGACAAGCAGCGACGCCAAAGGGCGACTTCTCTGGCCAAACAGGCGCGGGCCCAGTGCATCCCTCTATACAAGACGGAGCTGGCGCAGCTCGGCGTGCAGTTTGAGCGAACTCTGAAAGCCATCAAGAAGGATCTTCCCAACAAGGCGGAGGAAGCAAAGGCCATGACGAAAGAGGCCTTCGATCATCTGCTGGAGGAACAGGACAAGAACGGGAATGCCGTGGACATTCTGTCTGTGACACCGGAGGAGATTTCCCAGAGCATCTGCGAATATGTCAGCCTGATGGACGGCGTGTCGGAAGATATGAAGGAAAACCTGTACCGCGCCGTGCTACCGCTCTTTCACGCGGGAGGGATGAGCGGTGGATGAATGGGCCAGAATGTCCGAAATGACCAATGAGGAGTTGGTCGTCTATGCTATGGGAGGCTGCGACCGCGCCATCCGACTGATGATGGAGAAGAACGAGGGCTTGGTCGTCTCAAAGGCGAAGACCTACTGGGAGGGCATCTATGCGACCGGCATGGACAAGTCGCTGACACAGGACGATTTCATCCAGCTTGCGCGGATCGAGCTCTGGAAAGCCATCGCCAAGTTCAAGCCGGAGCTGGGAAATATGTTCTCCACCTATGCCGGCGTGTGCATCGACAACAAGCTCAAAAGCGTTATGCGATCTGTTGGCAGCCGATACAAGCAGGCAGGCGGCGAGCTGATGAGTCTTGACCGCTATGCGGGAACAGAGGATCAACTCACCTACCGGGAGACCTACTTCGATCCTCTCCAGCATGGCCCGGAAGAAATCGCCATCCGGCACGATCACTCGCAGTGGATCTTCTACTCGCTGCTCGATCTGCCGCGGCGTGAGCGGACTTATGCGGTCTACCGTTTCGGCTACCCGGACGGCAAAAAGAAAAGCCGCAGCCAGACGGCACGGCATTTCTATCTCTCCCGCGTGCGCGCAGAGAACCTGGAGCTCACGACAAGGCGGCTGTTTTTGAAAAACTACCGGCGGAGAAGACGGCCCAAAACATGAAAACCATCATTGCGAAAAACAGCCCTGCAGAAATGAAACTCTTCAGGGCTGTTTTTAAGCGATTTAGAAGGCTATACAGGTCCGCCAGTTCACTGGACAATAATTTAACTTCTTTTTTAACTCTACTCGTTGTTGACAGACAGCAGGCATGAATCACACCAGGGGCTGAACGGCACCCTCGGTGATGCCGGACTCGTTAAAGCTGTCGATCCGCGCCCAGAGCTTCTGTCCCTTGACAAGACCGCCCAGATGCACATCAGGGCGAAAACGCATATAGCTGTGATAGAGCTTGTCCGGCGCATAGCCCCAGTTGACAACGTAGCCGACAGCGTCACCCTGCCATGTGAGGCAGAGATCCAGATCGCCATCCGCACGGCAGGTGAAGCTCTCCACCGCCCTGGGCTTTTCACCTTCACAATGGCCAAATACGCGCAGACCGGAGACACAGGCGTTCTGACCATAGGGGAGAGAGATCACCGTCAGGCGGACGTACCGCGCCTCGACGCCGCTCTCCCGGACGACCAGGTCGTGGGGCAGATCGGTGTCCGCGTCTCTCTTGTCCTCCAGCACTTGCCAGCGCTCACCGTCCAGCGAGCTTTCCAGCTTCCAGCGGGTGGGCTGGTGCTCGGTGTCGATCCAGCGGCGTACGCTGTCATCGCCCACCATGTTCTCCATGGCGTAACGGCTGCGCTCCGCGATGGCCGGGTATTCGTAATCACTGAGAGCATCGTCGGCAAAGTTGATATGCACCGCGTGTACGTCACAAACCCTGCCCAGATCAAGCGTCAGCCACTCGCCCGGCACATTGTCGGCGGCACGCCACCAGGTCCGGACGTTCTCGTCGACTGCCTTGTCGGCCTCTTTTCCCTCGATCTCGCTGGAGGCCCAGGCCTTTTTGCCGTAGGACAGGAGCATCCATTCGGGGTCACGCCAGGGATCCTGCTTGTACTGCTCCACACTGCAGGGCCAGTCGCCGTAGCGCTGGTTGCACCAGAGCTCTCCTTCACTGTCGTAGCCTGCAGGCCAGAGTCCGATACGGCGCTCGAAGACGTGATTGACGCTGATACGCATGGTGGAGATGTGCCAGAGATCGCCGTCCCGATCCTCCATGGTGGAGCCGTGGCCGGCCCCGGGCAGGAAGCCGCCCGGCTTATAGGAGAAGGGGTTGTTTCTGGCAAGTGTGAAGGGTCCCAGGGGGTTCTCGCTGACGTAGACGCCGTCGGCATAGGTGTTGAACTGCGCACCGGGCGTTCCGTACTGGAGATAATAGTGCCCGTTGTGCTTGTTCATCCAGGCGCCCTCCACATATCCCCGGTCGGAGATGTAGTCCAGGGCCATGGCCCGCTGCTGCTCGGACATGTTGGGCATGGCCTCCAGGCGTTTGCGCATGGCCTCCTTCTCGGCGCTGGAGCGCTGGGGAACGTGGTCTTCACCGCGCCGCTCAAAGCCCTTTTCCTCCTCGCAGTTGGCAAAGAGGACCTGCTTTTCGCCGATAGGCTGCATGGTTTCGGGGTCGAGCTCGATGCCGCAGATGGGCTGGGAGCCGGAGGAGCCCCAGTAAAAGTAGCAGCGTCCATCATCATCGCAAAACAGATTCGGATCCCAGAAGCCGAAGGCGCCCTCCAGCAGCTCGTATTCATCGGAGAAGGGATCCTTCGTGCGGTAGTGGTGTCCATAGCTGTGGTTGGAGGCGCAGAAGTACAGCCAGTCGCCCACCGCGCGCACGTCGGGCGCATAGTCGTAGACAGGCATGTTTTTCAGCGCGTGAAATTTCCACTCTGCCAGATCCTCGCTGTAAAGGAAGCCGCAGGTCATGGAGGGGAAAATATAGTAGATGCCCTTGAACAGGATCATGGAAGGATCGGCGGCTTCGCGGTCAATGCTCAGCTTGCCGTCCCGCCCAAGGTTGAACTGATACTGATAAGGGAAATTGATCGGATTGCAGAAATACTTCATGTCTTGTACTCCTTTCAGGGCTTCCAGCTGTCCTGCCAGCGCAAAACAGGCTTATCTTTTTCCCACTCAATGGGAAGCCAGACATAGTCCGCGATGGAGGTGTCGGCCGTCTCCAGCTTGTTGGCCGCGTACATCTCCCGGCGCTCGGCGTCCGTGGCCTGGTAATGC
>CADADE010000057.1 GCA_902786615.1 Oscillospiraceae bacterium | reverse complement strand
CCCTATCAGCACGGGGAGGTCTTCGTCACGGAGGACGGCGCGGAGACAGACCTTGACCTCGGGCACTATGAGCGCTTCATCGACGAAAACCTCAACCGCTTCTCCAATCTCACCACCGGCAAGGTCTACTGGAATGTGCTGAACAAGGAGCGGCGGGGTGAGTATCTGGGCTCCACGGTGCAGGTCATCCCCCACATCACCAATGAGATCAAGGATTTTGTCTACCGCGTGGGCCGTGAGACCGGGGCCGACGTCGTCATCACTGAGATCGGCGGCACCATCGGGGACATTGAGGGTCAGCCCTTTTTAGAGGCCGCGCGCCAGGTATCGCTGGAGGTGGGACGGGAGAACAGCATGTTCATCCACGTGACGCTGGTGCCCTTCCTCTCGGGTTCCAATGAACACAAATCCAAGCCCACCCAGCACTCCGTCAAGGAACTGCAGGGCATGGGCATCCACCCGGACATCATCGTCCTGCGCTGTGACGAGCCCCTGGAGGCGGAGATTTTCCGCAAGATCGCCCTGTTCTGCAATGTGACGCCGGAGTGCGTCATCGAAAACCGCACCCTCCCCTGCCTGTATGAAGCGCCGCTGATGCTGGAAAAGGCGGGCTTTTCCGATGTCGTCTGCCGCAGGCTGGGCCTTGCCTGTCCCGCGCCCGAGATGGCGGAATGGGCCGCCATGGTGGAGAAGATCAAGAGCGCGAGAAAGAACGTCACCATCGGCCTCGTGGGAAAATATACGCAGCTGCAGGACGCCTATCTCTCGGTTGCCGAGGCGCTGCGCCACGCGGGCTACGCCGAGGACGCGCATGTGGAGATCCTCTGGATCGATTCCGAAACCCTGACGCCGGAGACTGTCACGGAAAAGCTCACGGGACTGTCCGGCATCCTCGTCCCCGGCGGCTTCGGGGACCGGGGAGTTGAAGGGATGATCCTCGCCGCGCAATACGCAAGGGAACACGCCCTCCCCTATCTCGGCATCTGCCTCGGGATGCAGGTGGCGGTGATCGAGTTTGCCCGCCATGTTGCCGGGATAGCTGACGCAAACTCCGGTGAGTTTGACGAGTGCTGCGCGCACAAGGTCATCGACTTTATGCCCGGGCAGAGCGACCGCATCGACAAGGGCGGCACGCTCCGCCTTGGGGCCTGCCCCTGTGAAATCGTAGTGGGGACAACGATGGACCGCTGCTACCGGCAGGCCTTCATTTCGGAGCGACACCGCCACCGCTATGAGTTTAACAACGATTTCCGCGACGCGCTCACCCGCGCGGGGTTAACGCTCTCCGGCATGTCGCCGGGCGGGCATCTGGTGGAGGCTGTGGAGCTTTCTGATCTGCCGTTTTATGTGGGTGTACAGTATCACCCGGAGTTCAAGAGCCGCCCGAACAGGCCGCACCCGCTGTTTTGCGGGCTCATCGAAGCGGCGTTACAGAAGGAGGAGCAGCATGGAGCATGAACAATATCCCCTGTATGATCCGCGCTTTGAGCACGATTCCTGCGGAATCGGCGCGGTCATCAGTATCCAGGGCATACAGTCCCATCGCACGGTGGACGACGCCCTTAAAATTGTGGAGAAACTGCAGCACCGCGCGGGCCGGGACGCCTCCGGCGAGACCGGCGACGGCGTGGGGCTCATGATGCAGATCCCGCACAAGCTCTTTTGCCGGGAGATGCCGGAGCTTGGCACGCCCAGGAGCTACGGCGTGGGCATGTTCTTCTTCCCGCAGGACGCGCTCTCCCGTATGCAGGCGCAGAAGATGCTGGAGCTCATTGTGGGGCGAAACGGGCTGGAATTTCTCGGCTGGCGCAAGGTGCCGACAAATCCGGACATCCTCGGCAAGGCCGCACTTGACGCCATGCCCTGCATCATGCAGTGCTTCGTGCGCAAGCCCGAAGCCTGCGCTGAGGGGCTGGACTTTGACCGCCGTCTCTACATCATTCGGCGCGAGTTTGAGCAGAGCGGCATCGGCACCTACATTCCCTCCTTCTCCAGCCGTACCATTGTCTACAAGGGCATGTTCCTGGTCGATCAGCTCCGCGCCTTTTACCTTGATCTTCAGGACCCGGACTGTGAAAGCGCGATGGCGATGGTGCACTCCCGCTTCTCCACCAACACGAATCCGAGCTGGGATCGGGCACACCCGAACAGGCTTTTAATGCACAACGGCGAGATCAACACCATCCGCGGCAATGTGGACAGGATGCTGGCGCGGGAGGAAACGCTGCGATCCCCCGTCCTCTCCGACGAGGACATGGACCGCGTTCTCCCCGTGATCGACACGGCGGGCTCGGATTCCTCCATGCTGGACAACACGCTGGAATTTCTGATGATGAACGGGATGCCGCTTCCGCAGGCCGTGATGATCACCATCCCCGAGCCCTGGGCGCACGATAAGAAAATGAGCCAGCAGAAGAAGGACTTCTACCAGTATTACGCCACGATGATGGAGGCCTGGGACGGGCCCGCCGCAATCGTCTTTTCCGACGGCGATGTGGTGGGCGCGGTGCTCGACCGCAACGGGCTGCGCCCCTGCCGCTGGTACCGGACGGACGATGACTATCTCATTTTGTCCTCCGAGGTCGGCGTGCTGGATATCCCGGCAGAAAAGATTTTAAAAAAATCCCGCCTGCGCCCCGGGCGCATGCTGCTGGTGGACACCGTCAAACAACGCATAGTGGAGGACGAGGAACTGAAAGAACAGTTTTCTTCTCAGAGTCCCTACGGGGAATGGCTGGACAGTTGTCTCCTGCATTTAGAGGATCTGCCCATCCCGAACAAGGCGGTGGAAAAGCATTCCCAGGCCCTGCGGGACAAGCTCTACAAGGCCTTCGGCTACACCTACGAGGAGGTCAAGGACTCCATTCTGCCGATGGCGAAATCCGGGGCGGAGCCCACGGCCTCCATGGGGACGGACATTCCGCTGGCGGTACTGTCCGAAGCGCGGCAGCCGCTTTTCAGCTACTTCAAGCAGATGTTCGCCCAGGTCACAAACCCGCCTATTGACGCCATCCGGGAGAAAATCGTGACCGACACCTCCGTTTTTCTCGGCGCAAGCGGGAATCTTTTGGAGGAGCAGGCGGAAAACTGCGCGGTCTTGCAGATTGAAAACCCAATTCTAACCAGTGTGGACATGCTCAAAATCCGCTATCTGGACAACCCGGAGTTTCATGTGGAGACGATCTCCCTGCTGTATTATAAACGCACGCCTCTGGAACGGGCGCTCGACCGCCTCTTTGTCTCCTGTGATCGGGCGTATAAAAATGGGGCGAATATCCTGATCCTCTCCGACCGGGGTGTGGACGAAAACCATGTGGCGATTCCGTCCCTGCTTGCGGTCTCTGCGGTTCAGCAGTACCTGGTGCGCACCAAGAAGCGCACCGCCGTGTCGCTGGTATTGGAGAGTGCCGAGCCGCGCACCGTGCATCACTTCGCCGCGCTTTTGGGCTATGGCGCGCAGGCCATCAACCCCTATCTCGCGCAGGAGTGCATTGAAGAGCTCATCGAGCGCGGAATGCTGGACAAGGACGCGGGCGTGGCGGTGGACGACTACAACCGCGCCATTCTGAGCGGCCTTGTGAAGATCGCCGCGAAAATGGGCATCTCCACCATTCAGTCCTACCAGGCGGCGCAGATCTTTGAATGCGTCGGCATCAGCAAATCTGTTGTTGACCGCTACTTTACCAACACCGTCAGCCGCGTGGAGGGCATCGGTCTTGCGGAGATCGACGAGAGTGTGGAGTGGCAGCACGATCAGGCCTTTGAGCCGCTGGGTCTGGGTTTTGATCCCTCGCTCAATTCCGTTGGCTCCCATAAGCTCCGCTCCGGGCCGGGAAAAGAGGATCACATGTACAATCCCCTCACCATCAAGCTTTTGCAAAAG
>CADADE010000056.1 GCA_902786615.1 Oscillospiraceae bacterium | reverse complement strand
TCTGGCTGACGAGATCGCCGTTTGGGAAGGCACCGACAACCTCCTGGCTGCCTACGGCTTCAACGATGGCGCTCTGCTGTGGACTCCGTACGCTTTCCTTGACGACAACACCCTTCCCAAGTCTGTTCATGTCCCCGCTACTATTATCGCTCCCGACCTGAACAGCATCGTTCTCCCCGACGGCAGCATCCTTCCCTGAGCATCCGTAAAGAACCAAAAACTCAATCCTGACAATTGAGTTTCAAAGCACAGGCTCCGCGAAAGCGGAGTCTGTGTTTTTGCTCAAAATGTGCAGGAACAGACCGCTTTTTGCCCATTTTCTGAACAGTTTTTTGAATAAGAGAGTTTATTGGGGTAAATTTTGGGGTACAAGATTGTACCATAAAGTGGGGCGATCAGGAAAAGAAGGCCGCTTTACTCATGTATAATAACGAGTATTGACGAAAAATGCAAGACATGCCTTTTTCTGGAAGCTATTTTCCCTGTTACTGGTATTTTTCGCGTGGTATATGAACGACCGGATTGCCTTATAATCACACGGTCTTTTCTGATAAATGACATGATTTATAAATCCGAATTGGAAAAAATCAAGCCCACAAAACGAGCAATATGAAGAGGCTGTCTCAAAGCGAGACAGCCTCTTCTGCGCTTGATGTGCTTCTTTAGGGCTTAAAGCACATGCACCGACGCGGGGTCGAAGACCAGGCGGCAGGTATCGCCGACCTGATAGATATGCTTGTTCTTGGGGTTGTGCTCCTCCAGCTTGACAAGGGTGTTGCCCACCATGACGTGGTAGTTCTGGTAGGAGCCCATGAAGCAGCTCAGCACCACCTTGCAGGGAAGCCCGCCCTCGTCCGCGAGCGTCGCGGCCTCGGGGCGGAGCACCACGGTGTACTCCTTGCCCTTCTCCATGCCGTCGTGTCCCTCCACGCGCAGGGGGTTGCCCTCAATGTTCAGGGTGACAAACTTGCCGTCGCGTCCGGTCATGGGACCCTTGAGGAAGTTTGCCTCGCCGATGAAGTCCGCCACGAACTCGTTGACCGGGTGGTAGTAGATCTCCTGCGGCGTGCCCATCTGGGCCACAACGCCCTTGTTCATGATAATGATATTGTCGGACAGGGCCATAGCCTCGGACTGGTCATGGGTGACGTAGATGGCGGTGATGCCGACCTCCTGCTGGATGCGGCGGATCTCGGTGCGCATTGTGACGCGCAGCTTCGCGTCGAGGTTTGAAAGCGGCTCGTCAAAGAGCAGAACCGACGGCTCGATGACCAGCGCCCTCGCCAGGGCGACGCGCTGCTGCTGGCCGCCGGAGAGCTGGTTGGTCATGCGCCCCTCCATCCCGGTCAGCTCCACGAGGTCGAGGATCTTCATGACGCGCTCCTTGATCTCGTCCTTCGGCACCTTGCGCAGCTTGAGGCCATAGGCCACGTTGTCGAACACGTTGTAGTGCGGCAGCAGGGCGTAGCTCTGGAACACCATGGCGGTGTCGCGCTTGTTGGGGGTCAGCTCGTTGATGGGCTCGTCTCCAAGATAGATTTCGCCCTCGTCCGGGCTTTCAAAGCCCGCGATCATGCGCAGCGTCGTGGTCTTGCCGCAGCCGGAGGGCCCCAGCAGCGTCACGAAAGAGCCCGGCTCAATGACCAGCGAGGTATCCTTGACCGCGTAAAACTCCTTGCCCGTCTTGGGGTCGTTGTAGATTTTGGAGATATGCTCGAGGCGTACGCCTTTTTTGACTTTAGCCATGGACTCAATCCTCCTTCATGTTCTTGCTGGTGCCGAAATGCTTGATGAACAGGTTCATCAGCAGCACCGCGCTGTAGGTGATGATGATCAGAATGGTGGCAAACGCGCAGGCCAGGCTGTAGGCGCCCTTTTCCGCAAACTCGTTGATCTGCACGGTGATGAGCAGATAGCTCGGCGTGACGAGCAGGATGATGGCGGAAATGGCGGTGATGCTGCGGACAAAGGCTGTGACAAGGCCGGAGAGGAAGGAGTCCTTGATGAGCGGGAGCGTCACAGTCATGAAGACCTTGAAGCTGTCCGCGCCCATGTCGTAGGCGGATTCCTCAATGCTCTTGTCGATCTGCCGCAGGGCGGAGATGCCGCTTCGGGTGCCGGTCGGCAGGGAGCGGACGATGAACACGATCACGAGGATCGCGCCCGTGCCGTAGAGCCCCTGCAGAAAGCCGGTGTGGAAAACGCCCCGGGAGAAGCCGCGGATGTAGCCGACGCCGAGAACCGTGCCGGGCACGGCCATGGCCAGCATGGACACGGCCTCGATAAAGCCCTTGGCCTTGAATTTGCGCTTGACGACAAGGTAGGAGATAATCATGCTCAAAAGCGCCGTAATGGGGGCGGCAATGAAGCTGAGCAGGAAGGAGTCCTTAAAGGCCTTGAGACCCTTGTAGCGGGTGAAGACCTGGGTAAACCACTTGCCTGTCAGCGGGAAGAACTTGTAGCCCCAGGTGGGGAAGAGCGCGCCGATGGGGACGCAGATGTACATCATGATAACAAAGAGCGCGGCGAGACTGCAGAAGATGGTGAGCGGGATCTTGACGCTCCTGTCCTCAATGAGCATTCTTGCGCGGCTGGCCTTGCCGGTGAGGGTCGCGGCGGTCTTGGCCTCAAGATAGTACTTCTGCACGGCGAACATGCCGAGCGTGATGCACAGCAGCACCACGGCCATCGCGGCGGCGCCGGCCTTGTCGTATGCGCCGGTGATCTGCAGATAGATCGTGGTGGCGAGCGTGTCATAGGAGCCGCCGATCAGCATGGGGTTTGCAAAGTCCGCGATGGACTCGATGAAGGTCACGAGGAAAGCGTTGCCCAGACCGGGCAGCATCAGCGGCAGCGTCACGTCCGCAAAGACCTTCCAGCGCCCCGCGCCCATGTCGCGCGCGGCCTCCTCAAGCGAGGGGTCGATGTTTTTAAGCAGCCCTTTCAGCATCATGTAGCAGACCGGGAAGAAGGTCAGCGTCTGCACGACGACAATGCCCCAGAAGCCGTAAACGTTGTTGTCATAGATGTGCAGCAGAAAGCGCGTGATGATGCCCGCCTTGCCGAAGAGCATGATCATCGAAAGCGACAGAACGAAGGGGGGCGAGACGACCGGCAGCATGGACACGACCTTGAAAAGCCCGCCCACAAATTTGTTCATGCGCACGTAGACCTCCACATACGCGAACAAAAGCCCGATCAGCGCCGACAGGATGCCGACGAGAAAGCCCACCTTGAGGGTGTTGGTGATGGCGCGGGTAAAGCTCGGCATAGCGAAGATGCGTTTAAAGATCGAGAAGCCGAAGCTGCCGTCACCCACGAAGCTGTCCACCAGCAGGATCGCCAGCGGGTAGAGGATGAACAGGGTCAAAAAGGTAATCAGCACGACGATGGTGGTAACCATGATGGGGTCGGCCATCAGCTTTTTCCGGTCCAGCGCCGCGCCCTGGCTTCTTGCCATACGATTCTCTCCTTTCATATTGGGCTTTTAAAAAAGGGGATGGCGGTGTAGACCGCCATCCCCCGCGGGATTTTATGATATTGGCTTGGCAGAGATCACGAGGTCTTGAAGCGGCCCTCGCCGGTGTCACCGCCGGCAGCGGCGATCGCGGCCATCACGTCCGCGACGTTCTGCTCGGTATCGGTGACAGCCTTGGCAAAGTCGTAGCCGTCCCAGACGAGGCTGGGATCAAGGCCGAACTCAGCGGCAGCCTCAGGCTGCTTGGCATTATCGATGACCAGGAACTGATAAGAGCCGTGCTGGGCGGCCAGCTCCACGCAGTCGGGGCTCAGGGCGTACTCCACGAAGAGGTGGGCGGCATTGGGGTGAGCTGCGCCCTTGAAGATGGCCACGGGGCCGATCTCGCAGGCGGTGCCGTCAGAGGGGACGACCAGGCCGACGTTGTCGTAGCCGTTGTCCACGATCTGGGTGATGCCGTCATGCAGGAAGCCGATGCCGATGACGCACTCGCCGGTGCCGACATTCTTGGACGGGCCGGAGCCGGACTTGGTGTAGACCTGGATGTTCTTGTC
>CADADE010000055.1 GCA_902786615.1 Oscillospiraceae bacterium | reverse complement strand
GTTGGCGGCCCTGGCAAGGTCCCCTGTGCAGGCGGAGACCGCCGGCAGGATATCCTTCCACAGCATATCCAGCATGGTCAGCGCCTCGATGCGGATGACCTTGCAGTAGGCGTCCAGCTTCATTTCGCACCTTGCGCGAAGCTCGGTCTCGGTGTAGATCTCGGTGGTCGCCGTATCATTAAAAAAAAAAGGGGCCAGGTATTCCGGCGTGCAGTCGGGGGTGGAGGGATAGTTGCACAGACCGCGGTGGGCGGCCTCCACGGTCCACTCCTCACCGTAGCCGTTGCCGTTGAAGATGATGCGGCGGTGCTTGCGGATGACCTCACGGATGAGGTCGTGGAGCTCTCCGTCAAAATCCTCCGCTTTCTCGAGGCGGTCGGCGTACTGGCGCAGGGACTCGGCCACGGCGGTGTTGAGTACCACGTTCGGCCCGGAGATGGACTGGGACGAGCCCAGCATGCGGAACTCGAACTTGTTGCCCGTGAAGGCAAAGGGGCTGGTGCGGTTGCGGTCGGTGGTGTCCTTGGGGAACTTCGGCAGCACGTGAACGCCCACCTTGAAAAGCTCCTTTTCTCTTGCGCCGTAGGGAGCACCCTTTTCAATGGCGTCGAGGATGGAGCTGAGTTCGTCGCCGAGGAAGATGGACACGATGGCCGGGGGCGCCTCGGCGGCGCCGAGGCGGTGGTCGTTGCCCGCGGAGGCCACACAGATGCGCATGAGGTCCTGGTAGTCGTCCACCGCCTGGATCACCGCGCACAGAAACAGCAGGAACTGCGCGTTCTCGGCCGGGGTTTCGCCGGGCTCGAAGACGTTGACGCCGGTGTTGGTGGTGATGGACCAGTTGTTGTGCTTGCCGGAGCCGTTGACACCCGCGAAGGGCTTTTCGTGCAGCAGGCACACCATGTCGTACTTCTTGGCGATGCGCTGCATGAGCTCCATGGTGAGCTGGTTGTGGTCGGCGGCAATGTTGGTGGTGGTGTAGATGGGGGCAAGCTCGTGCTGGGCGGGGGCGGCCTCGTTGTGTTCGGTCTTGGCCATGACGCCGAGCTTCCACAGCTCCTCGTCCAGCTCTTTCATGAAGGCATGCACGCGCGGCTTGATGGAGCCGAAGTAGTGATCGTCCAGCTCCTGGCCCTTGGGCGGGCGGGCGCCGTAGAGGGTGCGGCCCGTGTAGATCAGGTCCTTGCGCTTTTCATAGACGCTTTTGTCGATGAGAAAGTATTCCTGCTCGGGGCCGACGGTGGTGCGGACAGAGCTGACATCCTCGTTTCCAAAGAGCTTCAATACGCGCAGGCCCTCTCGGCCGATGGCCTCCATCGAGCGCAGCAGCGGGGTCTTTTTGTCCAGTGCTTCGCCGCCGAAGGAGCAGAAGGCTGTCGGGATGCACAGTACCCCGTCCTTAATGAAGGCGTAGGAAGTGGGGTCCCAGGTGGTGTAGCCCCTGGCCTCAAAGGTGGCGCGCAGGCCACCGGAGGGGAAAGAGCTTGCGTCCGGCTCGCCCTGGATGAGCTCCTTGCCGGAAAACTCCATGATGACCTTGCCGCCGTCGACGGGGGCGATGAAGCTGTCGTGCTTTTCGGCGGTGATGCCGGTCATGGGCTGGAACCAGTGGGTGAAGTGGGTCGCGCCCTTTTCGATGGCCCAGTCCTTCATGGCGTTGGCGACCACGGTGGCGGCGCTGCTGTCGAGGCGCTTGCCCTCGTTCATGGAGCGCTGGACCTGTCGGAACACATCCTTGGGTAGACGCGCGCGCATGACCGAGTCATTGAAGACCATGCTGCCAAAGCTGTCGGTAACTGTGTTCATAAACATTCCACGCTCCTTGAATAATTAATCGAAAAAAACCGGCGGAAGCGTCGAGCTTCCGCCGGTCGCCGATGGTAAATTATATGGTGTGAATCCCGATTTGTCAATCAAAATGCAAGGATTGTATTTTCACCAATATGCGGCAGTGCGTCATGCTGCGCGGGTACTGTGCATCGGGCAGGACTTTTCCTCTTGTCTTCCCGGCAAAAATTGCATATAATGGCAATTGAAACAGACAGCGAGCGGGATCCCCCGTATGACGGCGGGACCGAGACGGGTGCGCAGCGCCGACGGAGAAGAGGAGAACGGGACATGTTTGGAAAAAAGTTTCAGCTCAACAGTGAGAACTTCCACGTCATCGAGGAGATCGGCAGGCACATGCCCGGCGGCTTTTTTATTTACAAGGCGGAAAAGCCGGGGGAGCTGCTGTATGCCAACCACGCGGTATACGGGATCTTCGGCTGCAAAGACGAAGACGAGTTCCGGGCGCTCACCGGCAGCACCTTCAAGGGCATGCTGCACCCGGATGATTATGAGACGGTGTCGAAATCCATCGAGGAGCAGGTCAGCGGGGACGAGGCGCAGATGGACTATACAGAGTACCGCATCATCCGCAGGGACGGGGCTGTGCGCTGGGTGGACGATTACGGCCACTATACCCGTACCGACGCCTACGGCGGGATCTATTACGTCTTCATTTCCGACATCACGGAAAAGCACGAGCGCATGGAGACAGACAAGGCCATGCGCCAGGCTGTCATCGAAGCGCTGAGCAAGTCCTATTTCTCCGTGTGGCTCATCACCGATATGGAGGAGGAAAGCTTTTCTCTCTTTCGCAACAGCGCCGTCGAAGAGCCGGGGTACAGTTTCTCCAGCCTCGACAGGATCAGAGACATGAAGTATTCCGAGGCAAAGGATTACTATATCCGTACCATGGTGGCCGAAATCGATCAGTCGCGGCTTGAACGGGAGCTGTCGCTGGAATACATCAACAAACGGCTGATCCACAGCCCGCATTACAATATAAACTATCTGCGCGTCATGCCCGACGGGACGGAGAAGTATTTCCGCATAGAGCTTGCCCGGATGGACATGCCCGACGGAAAGATGGGCGTCGTGTGCGGCTTCAAGGACGTGGACGGGGATGTGCGCCGCGAGCTGGCTCTCCAGCGCAAGCAGCAGCGGGAACTGGAGCAGAGACTTGCCCTGCAGGAGCAACTGCTCGAGCAGGAAAAGCACCGGGCGCAGTTGGACAACATGATCACGGCAATGGCCTCGGATTACCGGAGCGTATACCATGTCGATCTGGACAACAACGAGGCCATCTGCTACCGGTCGGACCCGAACGACCCGGATCACTATGTGGAGGGCATGAATTTCCCTTCTATGAGCGCTTTGCCGAATATGGGGAGAAATACGTGGACGAGCAGTACCGGGAGGGGTATCGTCAGTTTATCGACCCGGATCATATCCGTGAGGCCCTTCTGACCGAGTCTATCATCGCTTACCGCTACCTTGCTCACCGAAAGGGCGAGGACTACTACGAAATGCTCCGCATGGCGGGCGTGCGCCACCCGGCGGACCGGGACGACCACATCGTCCACGCCGTGGGCATCGGCTTTACGGTGATCGACGCGGAAATGCGCGAATCGCTGGAGCAGCGCCGGGTGCTGGTGGAGGCCCTGGACGCGGCCAGACAGGCAAACGCCGCCAAAACGTCGTTCCTGTCCAGAATGAGCCATGAGATCCGCACACCCATGAACGCCGTCATCGGTCTCAACAGCCTTGCCCTGAAGGATGAGACCCTGTGCCCCAAGACGCGCGAATACCTGTACAAGACCGGCGAGAGCGCCAAGCATCTGCTGGGCCTCATCAACGACATCCTGGACATGAGCCGCATCGAGTCGGGCAGGATGGTGCTGCGCAACGAGACCTTCTCCTTCAGCGCCATCATGGAGCAAATCAATACCATGGTCATGTCCCAGTGCGGCGACAAGGGACTGAAATACGAATGCCGGATCCTGAGCCGGGTGGACGACCATTACATCGGGGATGACATGAAGCTCAAGGAGGTGCTCATCAACATCCTCAGCAATGCCGTGAAGTTTACCGACGCCCCCGGGCACATCACCATGACGGTGGAGCGGACAGCCATCTTTGGCGACCAGTCCACGATGAAGTTCTGCATCGAGGACACCGGCATCGGCATGGACAAGGAATTCATCCCCAGGATCTTCGACCCCTTCTCCCAGGAGGACGGCAGCCGCAAAAGCAAATACGGCAGCACGGGCCTGGGCATGGCGATCACGAAAAACATCGTGGAGATGATGAACGGGACGATCGAGGTCGAATCCCAAAAGGGCGTCGGAACAAAGTTCACGGTCATTGTCAGTCTGCGCAACTGTGAGCAGATGAACGTAGATCGGGAGATCGATCCGGGCACGCTGAAGGTCCTCGTCGTGGACGACGATCGGATCGCGACAGAACATGCCCGGACCGTGCTGGACGAAATCGGCATCCGCACCGATGTGTGCCATGACGGGGAGACAGCGCTGAAGATGCTCGAGCTTCAGCATGCCAAGCAGGAGCCGTACAATCTCGTGCTGGTGGATTGGAAGATGCCGGGGATGGATGGGCTGGAGACTTCAAAACGGATCCGGGAGCACTTTGACAGCGAGACGACCATCATCATCCTGACCGCTTACAACTGGGATGAGATCGCAGGCGAGACCGTTGTGGACAGCTTCCTGCCCAAGCCCCTCTTTGCCTCCAACGTCCTGGAGGAGTTTGAGCGCGTCGCCCGCAGGAATAATATGAGCCTGTTCAAGGAGAAAAAGCGCGCGGATCTGAAAGGGCGCCGCATCCTGCTGGCAGAGGACATGGAGGCAAACGCCGAAATCATGATGGACATCCTGTCCCTGGAGGATGTGGAGGCAGATCACGCGGAAAACGGCCGGATTGCCCTGGAGCTGTTTCAAAACAGTCAGCCCGGTTTGTACAGCGCGATCCTGATGGATGTGCGCATGCCGGTGATGGACGGGACCGCCAACGCCTTTGACGAGGATGTGCAGCGTTCCCTGCAGGCAGGCATGAACGCGCACCTGACAAAGCCGGTGGAAACGGAGCATCTGTTCCAGACCCTGGGCGAGCTGATCTACGAGGCGGAAAACCCGGCCTCCCGGTGAGGGGCGAAGGCGGTTGGATCAAGACGCATGATCAGTTCAACATCCCGGCACGGCGGCACAGAATGTCACCGGAGACAGCTTCACCTTTATCAGCGTCGGATGAATCCATACAGAAAAAGCAAGGGGCTGCCTGGGGCAGCTCCTTGTTTTGTCGATCACAAACTTTGCCTGTCGGCAAAGGCGCGGTTTTTGTAGTAGGGGTCGCCCGTGACATCGCGGATGACCTCGATCTCCGGCGGCAGCTCCGCGGGGTCCGAACCGTAGGCAAAGAAAATGGCTTTGTCGGTCGCGAAGGGGTACACGTCCAGTTCCATGCGCCGCCCCTTGTACTCAAAGCGGTATTTGAGCTTGCGCACGCTTCTGAGGCTCAGGTCGGCTTCCATCAGGTAGGTCACGTAGTCCTTCTCGGAGATGGGCCGCTCCGTGACCCAGCGGGTGCCGTCCTCGCCCACGCGCTTGGTGGTGTAGAAGAACATCTGGTCGCCCAGGGTCGACTGCTGGCGGATGCGCCGCTCGATCTCCGGATCGGAGGAGAGCAGGTAGGTCTGCATCATCTCGATGGGCACCGCGCCGTACTTGCGGCTCAGCCCGCCACGATCGGGCATGCGGATCAGATACTTGTGCTTGCCGGGCTCCGGCGCGCTCTGGCCCAGGATGCGGTAGATCTGGGCGACCGCGCGGTTTATTTTGTCCTCAAAGTCCACGGAGTTGTCGATCACATACAGGGCGTGATGGGCGCTCCAGGCGCGCAGGGTGTTGTCGTCGGCCTTGCGGGCGTCCTCGATGCTCTCGTAACGGGCGGCGTTGCCGTAGTTGTAGGCGTACTCAGCCCCCTTGGCGCAGGTCACCAGATGCAGCACCGCGTCATAGTGGGACATGATCTCGGCCTCGGTCTTGCCGAAGTGGGCCAGGAGCTTCGTGAAGAACTCGTCCGATACGTAGGCCTTGTCGTCGAAGATGGCGCGGTCGTAGACGATGAGCACCTTCTCCTCCGGCACGGCCCGGGCGGCCTTGAGTGCAAGCTGCTCCTTGTGCAGCTGGTCGCCCACCACGTAATACTGGAAGTCCTCCATGGACATGCAGTTGGGGAAGGGGCCGATACCGAAGCCGGAGATCAGC
>CADADE010000054.1 GCA_902786615.1 Oscillospiraceae bacterium | reverse complement strand
GGAGCAGGGAAAGATTCATTCACTCGGTCTCTCCAACTGGTATATCGAAGAATTGACCTCTTTCCTGCCGCAGGTAACGATCACACCTGCACTGGTGCAAAATGAGATACATCCCTATTACCAAGAGCAGGAAGTAGTGCCGTTCATCCAAGAAAAAGGTATTGTGGTGCAGTGCTGGTATCCGCTGGGAGGCCGGGGATACACAGCGGAACTTCTGGGAGATGAGATCATTTGTGCAATAGCGGAAGCTCACGGAGTATCTTCTGCCCAGGTCATCCTCCGCTGGGATCTGCAGCGAGGCATCGTCGTGATCCCCGGTTCGAGCAATCCCGATCACATCAGGGAAAACCTCGACCTGTTTGGTTTTGAACTGACGGACGATGAGATGCAGCAGATCAGCCAGCTTGACCGGAATGAAAAGCACGACTGGTATTGAGAAAACGGGTGGAAACGATGAGAATAGTTGAGAGGAGTAGCTCTGTCTTATAATCATCACCCACAGGAGGAATCATGAAACTCAAGGACGGATTCATTCTGAGCGCCGTCGGCGGCGAGTGGCTCGCCGCCCCGGTCGGCGCGAACGCGGCGAAATTCCACGGCGTCATCCGCCTAAACGAGAGCGGCGCCTATATCTGGCGCGGCCTCGCCGAAGGCCTTGACCCGGAGAAAATCGCGGAAAACATGTGCGCGGAGTATGACGGACTCGACGCCCCGACTGCCGAAAGGGCCGTGGCCTCCATCATCGAAAAGCTCCGGGCGAACGGCATACTGGAGGACTGAGCCATGAGAAAACGACTGCTTGTGCTGCTCCTGCTTGTGCTGCTCCTGCCGACCCTTGCGGCCTGCCGGAACAAGAAGCCTGAGCCGAGCCCGTCCCCGGCGCGTCCATCGACGCCTCCGGCGATCTTGAGCTTCCGCGCATCAATCTCTTATGATCAAACGCCCCCGATCCTTCCACGAGAGGACCGGGGGCGTTTTGTCGAAGCGTCGGCTTCGGACAGGGCATTTTTAATAATTATTAATGCTTTGCGCGCAGGCGCTTTCCCGCCGTTTTAGTTCTGAAATTCCCTTGTTTGTCTCGTTTTTTAATGTTTTTCGCGCGTTTTGTTTCAAAACAGTTGAGGCCGTGCGCCCGTGCCGGGCGCTTGACTTTCCCTTTATCCAATTGTAAAATAAGGCTGACTCTAAATGGGAGGTTTTGTAAACATGAAAAAAGCAATTGCCCTGATTCTGACTCTCGTTATGTTTGCCTCGCTCCTTTCGGTATCCGCCATGGCCGAGGAATATTGGTACATGGACTTTGACGGCGCGGGCATCGGCCTGTACGTTCCCGACTCCTACATGCAGCCGAAGGGTATGCTCTACCCCAGCATCGGTGAAGAACTCGGCTATAACACCGGCTGGTACTACCTCGATATGGACTACTTCGCCATGAGCGAGGATGAGTACAACGCCATTATGGACAAGGACGATTTCACCGAGGAAGACCACAACCTGCTCTTCAGCAACATGGCGAACATTTTCTCCATGTACACCCTGGCCGACGGCGCGGATCTGAACGCCATGGCCGACTACCTCGCCCAGAACGGCTTCCCCATCGACCTGAGCTGTGTGTCCAAGATGGACGAGGGCGCGGGCTACACCTACTACCTGTACCTGAACCCCAACCAGAACATCTCCTCCTTCCGCCCCGAGTTTGCCGCTGAGTTCCAGGCCATGCAGGGCGCCGTCCAGGAGATCGCCAAGCGCGCCGAGCTCTTTATGCCTGTCGACCCCTTCGCCGGGATGGAGGGCAAAAAGCTCAGCTTCACCACCACCGACATCAACGGCAACCCCGTCTCCAGCGAGGAGCTCTTCGGCCAGCATGAGATCACCATGCTGAACGTCTGGGCAAGCTGGTGCGGCCCCTGCGTGGGCGAGCTGTCCGAGCTTGAGGCCATCAACGGCCGCCTCGCGGGCAAGAACTGCGCAGTCGTCGGCCTGCTGTACGACGGCGCCGACCCCGACGCCGTGCAGACTGCCAAGGGCATCCTGCAGGAGAAGGGCGTCACCTACACCATCATCCTGCCCCCCGACAATGTGGACGAGCTGTTTGACATGACCGCCTTCCCCACCAGCTTCTTCGTGGACAAGACCGGCACGCTGGTCGGCAAGCCCGTTGAGGGCGCGGCTGTGGAAGCCTACGAAGGCGCCATCGACGGCCTGCTCGCCGCAGGCAGCAGCGCCGCGCCGAGTCAGGGCGGCGTCACCGCCGGCCTGAACGCGGAAAAGGCCGCCGTTCCCACGGGCGCCGTGGCGAACGACGCCGGCATGTACCGCGTCTATGTCGCCGACGATTCCGGCAAGCCTGTTGAGGGCGCGACCGTTCAGTTCTGCTCCGACAGTGAGTGCACGCTCGGCAAGACCGACGCCGACGGCGTCGCCTCCTTCCAGGTGCCCGAGGGCAATTACACCGTGCACCTGCTGAAGGTCCCCGCCGATTATGAGAAGAACTCCTCCGAGTTCACCATGCTCAGCACCTACAGCGATCTGAGCATCGTTGTCAACCACAAGTAATCCCCTTCCCCAAAATGCCGCGCCTCCCGGACAGACTGTCCGGGAGGCGTTTTTCATGTGAGCGGGGAATCGGCGCCGAGAGAGCGGCACACCAGCTCCACCATGTCCTTTTCATAGCGGGTCAGGTGCTTGCCCTTGCGGAAACACACATAGAAATGGTGCTGGAACTCGTTGTTGTCGATGGGATAGACATGCATTTTCTCCCGGTCCGCCATGCTGTCGGAGACATAGGCGCTCGGCACCAGAAAAACCGCGTTCGCGCGGGCGGCGATGCGTTTGGCCGCCTCCATGTTGTGCGTCTCCAGCACGATCTTGGGCGACAGGCCGTATTTCTCGAAGAGCTTGTCCTGGATGGAGCGCACGCTGTGCCCCTCCGCCATGCTGACAAAGCTCTCGTTTTTTGCCTCCCCGACGTCGATGGGCGTGCCGTCCGGGAAGCGCCGGGCCAGCGCCGTCGTCTTCGCCGCTACCAGCATGAGCTTTTCGATCTCGATCAGTTCATAGTGGAGCTGGTCGCGCTTGCTCGCCGTGGTGACAAGGGCGAGATCGCAGGCCCCCTCCATCACGCGCCGCTCCAGCATGCCGCTGCCCTCCTCGCGCAGGTCGATGCGCACATGAGGATAGGCCGCGATGAATTCCGGGATCACCAGCGGCAAAAGCTGCAGGCCGCGCTGGGTGGAGATGCCGAAACGGAAGTTGCCGAACACCTCGTCCTTCGAGTCGCTCACCCGCGCGTGGAGGTTCTGGTCGATCATCTGGATCTGGCGGATGGATTCGATATAGAGCCTTCCCACATAGGTCAGCTCCAGATGCCGCGTGTCGCGGTTGAAGATGGGCGCACCCAGCTCCTCCTCCACCTGCTTGATGGTCTGGCTCAGGGCGGGCTGGGAGACAAAGAGCTTTTTGCTGGCCGCCGTGATGGAGCCCTCCTGCACAATGGTCATGATGGCGGGGGCATATTTCAGGTTGAGCATGGCGTTTTCTCCTTTTTTGCGGCCGCTGCGGGCGTCTTTTTTTGAGCCTATCTTATCATTAGTTTTTACTTATGTAAAGCATATAAAAAAATATATTTGTGCTTCTGACTGTTCTATATTAATATGTGAACAGAAAATGAAATCACAGCGCTTTCCACAAAAAGCAGGGCTTCGCAGTCCGCTTTTTCTGTTTTCTTTGCTCTTGAAGCTGCCGGGCCGCTTCCATTCGGGGGGTCGGCAGTTTGAGAAAATATTTTTTTATTGGAGGAACCCCCTATGAAGAAACTCATTGCCCTGGTTCTTGTCGTCATGATGATGGCAAGCGTCTTCGTGATGACTTCCGCCTCCGCTTTCGCGGACGACTGGAAGTTTGAGCGCAAGATCGAAATCGTCTGCCCCTGGGGTCTCGGCGGCGGCGCCGACAGCACCATCCGTCCCATGGCTACCCTGCTCCAGAACGAGCTCGGCGTTCCCGTGGAAGTGCGCAACGAGACCGGCGGCTCCGGCGTGACCGGCGCCACCTACGCCTACAAGCAGCCCGCCGACGGCTACACCTTCCTGCTCGGCACCCAGTCCCTGTATATGCAGGATCTGTCCGGTAATATGGACTTCGACTTCAAGGATGAGTTCGAGTGCGAGGACATCCTGGTCCACTCCATCAACATGCTGGCCGGCTCCAAGAAGCAGATGGACAAGTACGGCATCAAGACCTTCACCGATCTGAAGGCCTACGCCGCTGCCCACCCCTATGAAGTCTCCGTCGCCATGCTGACCGCCACCGGCGTTGACGGCATGTGCTTCGAGATCGCGACCGAGGGCCTGGCCCTGAACGTCAAGAACTATCAGGGCGGTTCCGAGGTTAACTCCGACATGGCCGGCGGCCACGTCGACCTCGCTGTCGGCGGCTACGACGACATGAGCGGCCTCATCGAGTCCGGCGACATCATCCCCCTGCTCGTCTTCTGCGAGCACCGCATCGACATCATGCCCGACTGCGAGTGCACCGCTGAGCTGGGCATCGACTCCTACGCCGGTCCCTGGCGCGGCATCTTCGCCAAGAAGGGCACCCCCCAGGGCGCGATCGATCAGCTCGTCGCTGCCGTTGAGAAGTGCCGTGAGGACGCCACCTGGAAGGAATTCACCAAGAACGCCGCTTACGACCAGCGCGAGGTTCCCGCTCCCGGCGAGGACACCGCAAAGTTCTGCCTGAGCGAGTACAAGGATATGCGCGACTTCATGAACGAGCAGGAGACCCTGGAGAAGGATTACGACGATCTCAAGTAATTCTTTGCCAACAGAATAAGCATCACCGATAATCGGGGAAGAGGCTCCTCTTCCCCGGTTTCCATACTACACATAAAAGGAGCTGACGCCCTTTGTTTGAGCTGATCTGCAATATCGCGCTCTTCGTGTTTCTGGGCTATTCCTACTTCACGCACGTCATTGAGGCCAAGATCCCCAAGAGCTATCTGAAAAACCCCAACGTCATCCACCCCAGCGTCTGGCCCAAGGCCATCATCATCCTTCTTCTGATCTGCATTGCGGTCAATATCTACAAGATCATCAAGAAGAACAAGGATAACCCCGAATTCACCTTTGCAAGCTTTGTCAAGAACAGCAAGGAATTCTTCAAGTCCAAGATGTTCATCGGCATGCTCATTCTGGCTGCCGCGGCGCTCCTGCTGGAGACCCTGGGCTTCGTCGTCACCGCGGCGCTGACCATGTTCGCCTACGGTCTGCTGCTCGGCGAGAAGAAGGTCTGGCGCATGGCGCTGGTCTCGATCGCCGTTGCGCTTTTGATGCACATTCTCTTCAGCGGTCTGCTGGATGTGACGCTGCCGCGCGGCGAGATTCCGTTCCTGCGCAACTTCGCCCTGTTCCTGGAAAATCTGTTCTAAGGAGGAATTGAAACATGAGTTTGGGTCAAATGTTTGCTTCCGGCCTTAGCGCAGTCTGGGGCGGCGGCACCA
>CADADE010000053.1 GCA_902786615.1 Oscillospiraceae bacterium | reverse complement strand
AAGAAAACAGGAAAGAAGGAAACGAGATGAAAGAAAAGAAACAAAGCGATTTGGCTGTCTTGCTGGGATACGCGGGCAGCCATAAGGGCCTGACCTTCTTAGGCTTGGGCCTGTCTGCCGTCGCCATGGTGCTGGGCATGCTGCCGTATATTTGCATCTGGCTGGTGGCCCGGGACCTCATCGCCGTGGCTCCCGACTGGACACAGGCGATTGGCATCGCCCGCTACGGCTGGATGGCCTTCGCCTTCTCCTTTGCGGGGATCCTGGTCTATTTCGCCGCGCTGATGTGCACGCACCTCGCGGCCTTCCGCACGGCGAGCAACATCCGCAAGGCAGGCATGGAACACCTGATGAAGACGCCGCTTGGCTTCTTCGACTCCAACGCCTCCGGCCTGCTGCGCAACCGTCTGGACGGCGCGGCCTCCGAGACAGAGACGCTGCTTGCCCACAACCTCGCAGATATCGTGGGCACAGTTGCCATGTTCATCGCCATGCTGGTGCTGATGTTCGTATACGACTGGCGCATGGGCGCGGCCTGTCTGCTCGCGGCTGTGGTTTCCGTCTGCGCCATGGGCACGATGATGGGCGGCAAAAACGCTGGTCTCATGGCCGAATACCAAGCGGCCCAGGATGTGATGAGCAAGGCGGGCACCGAGTATGTGCGCGGCATCCCAGTGGTACTTCAAACAGGCTATCGAGGATTACAGCGCCAAGGCCGAGCACTACCAGGCGGACGTCTGCAAGGTGCCCCAGGCGGTGAACCTGACCTTCACCGAGGGTGCGTTCATCTTCCTGGTACCGGCGGCGCTGCTGATCGCGCCGGGAGCTTTGAAGTCCGGTAATTTTGCGCTCTTCGTGACAAACTTTGCCTTTTACGCGGTCTTCTCCGCCATTATCTCCACGGCGCTTGCCAAGATCATGTTCGCGGCAAGCGGCATGATGCTGGCGAGTACCGCCCTGGGGCGCATCAACCAGGTCATGAGTGCCCCGACCCTGCCGGTCACAGACCACCCGCAGACCCCGAAGGACAACAGCGTGGCGTTCAAGGATGTGAGCTTTACCTATGATGGTGCTGCGCTGCCCGCGCTCGATCACGTTTCCTTCCGGGTGGAGTCGGGGCAGACGGTGGCCCTGGTCGGGCCCTCCGGCGGCGGCAAGACCACTGCGGCGAGCCTCATTCCCCGCTTCTGGGACGTGAGCGACGGCGCGGTGGAGGTCGGCGGCGTGGATGTGCGCGACACGGATCCCCATGTACTGATGGATCAGGTGGCCTTTGTTTTCCAGAATAACCGCCTTTTCAAGTCCAGTATCCTGGAAAATGTGCGCGCCGCCCGCCCGGAGGCAAAACGGGAAGAAGTACGGCAGGCGTTGTCAGCTGCCCAGTGTGACGATATCCTTGAAAAGCTACCCCAGGGGATGGACACCGTGATCGGCACCGAGGGGACTTATCTCTCCGGCGGCGAGCAGCAGCGCGTGGCGCTGGCCCGGGCCATTTTGAAGGACGCGCCCATCGTGGTGCTGGATGAGGCCACGGCCTTTGCTGACCCCGAGAACGAGGCCATGATCCAAAAGGCCTTTGCTGCGCTGACGAAGGACCGCACCGTCATCATGATCGCCCACCGCCTGTCCACGGTCGTGAACGCGGACAAGATCATCGTCCTGGATTCCGGCAGGGTGGAGGAGCAGGGAACACACGCGGAGCTGGTCAGGGCAAACGGCCTCTACGCCCGGATGTGGGCGGATTACAACCAGGCCGTGCAATGGAAGATTTCTGCGGCGGAGGTGAAGTAATATGTTCGGAAAAGACTTTCAGCGCAAATACGCCCTCTCGGAGCAGGGGGTAAAGAACGTCAAGCAGGGCACGTTCTGGACCGTGATCGTAAACTTGGTGGTCATGGGCGGCATGGGGATCCTGTTTCTGATGATGTCCCGCTATATGGATACTCTGACTGCCGGCGCGGCGCTCCCCAGGGCGCTGCCGATCCTGCTTCTGGTGCTGGCCTTTGTGGTGCTCTCCTTCCTCACACATCTGCAGCAATACAAGGCTACTTACGGCCTGGTGTACAGCGAGGTGAAAAACGTCCGCATCAGTCTTGCTGAGCGCCTGCGCAAGCTGCCGCTGGGCTACTTTGGCAAGCGTGATCTCGCGGATCTGACCGAGACCATCATGGGCGACGTGAACCGCCTGGAGCATGTTTGGTCGCACTGCCTGGGCTATCTCTACGGCTCCTATTTCTCCACGGCCATCATCGCCGTGATACTCTTAGCATATAACTGGAAGCTCGCTCTGGCCTGCCTCTGGGGCGTGCCTGTAGCCTTCGCGCTGCTCTTCGGCAGCCGCAAGCTTGCCAAACGCAACTCCGAGATCACCAAGGCGGCCGGGATCCAGGTCTCGGACGGCATTCAGGAGACACTGGAGAATATCCGCGAGGTGCGGGCTACCAATCAGGAGGGTCGCTTCTTGAAGGAACTGGGCGACAAGATCGATTATCATGAATCGACCATGATCAGGGGCGAGCTTTCCACCGGCGTTTTCGTGAATGCGGCCAGCGTCATCATGCGCCTCGGTGTGGCGACCACGATCCTCACCGGCACGACGATGATCCTCTTCGGACAGATCGACTTCATGACCCTCTTCATGTTCCTGCTGGTCATCACCCGTGTGTACGCGCCCTTCGATCAGGCGCTGGCGCTGATTGCGGAGATGTTCGTCTCTCAGGTCTCCGCCAACCGGCTCATGGAGATCCAGGATGAAAAGACCGCCGAGGGTGCGGAGCGCTTTGAGCCGCAAGGGCATGAAGTGACCGCGCTGGTCGGCCCCTCCGGCTCCGGCAAGAGCACCTGTGCCCGGCTCGCGGCCCGGCTTTGGGACATTGACAAGGGTTCCATCGAGGTGGGTGGTGTGGACATCTCCACCGTCGATCCCGAGGTGCTGCTCACGGACTACGCCATGGTGTTCCAGGACGTGGTGCTCTTCGACGACACGGTAATGGAGAACATCCGCCTCGGCAAGCACGGTGCCACGGATGAAGAGGTGATCCGGGCGGCGAGGGCTGCCAACTGCGAGGAATTTGTCAGCAAGCTGCCCCAGGGCTATGATACGCCCATTGGGGAAAACGGCGCCAAGCTCTCCGGCGGCGAGCGGCAGCGGATCTCCATCGCCCGCGCACTGCTGAAAAACGCACCCATTGTCCTGCTGGACGAGGCCACGGCCTCTCTTGACGTGGAAAACGAGACCAGGGTGCAGGGCGCGCTGTCCCGTCTGCTGCAGGGCAAGACCGTGCTGGTCATTGCCCACCGGATGCGTACCGTGGAGGCGGCGGATCACATCGTCGTGTTGGCAGACGGCAAGGTCGCAGAGGAAGGCAGACCGGAAGACCTCCTTCAAAAGGACGGCGGCATCTTCCGCCGCATGACCGAGCTGCAGACTGCCAGCGCTGCCTGGAGCATTTGAAGAAAATCCAATCTATGCGCCATCACCATTTCTTTGTGTGATGGCGCTTTTGTATATCCAGATTTCACTCAAAACAAAACCTTTTATCCTCGTTGGGATAGACAAAAACGCCCGCCGACTGCTTTCATTTCAAAGCAGCCGACGGGCGTAAATTATGCAAAGAAGCGGGTAACGGCATCTTTTAACGGGACAAACGGACCCTCCGTACAACAAGAAAACGCTCACTGGAAAGGTCGTAATACTCGCACACTTCGCCGGACTGTATCTGATGCAGGTAGATGACATCCTCCATGCCATCCGGTGAATCGACAAGCTCCGCAAGATCATTTCCGGCTTTGAGCTCCTGCTCCCGGAAAACGCGGGTGCTTGATCCTTCAAATACGGCCGAATACAGGATCTCCGCCTCCACAAGATCCTGAAAAATATGGCTGCCGTAGCTGAGCTCTGGCATATATCCGGCCCGGCGGTCCGCGAGCTCCAGGATGGTATCAAACTCGCTGATGTCGGAAAACTCCGTCGGCACTCCGAGCTCCGGGGAACTTGTGCAGATCCTGCCGGGCGTGATGAGAAGCATGCGTTTATTCTGTCCGCGCAGACGCCAGTTGATGGCTGAGAGCATCTGTTTGACACGGTACTTGTCACGATAGGGCAGATTATAGTAAGCGACCGGGTCCACATATACGAGTACATCCAGGGGAAAGCTGCGGGAAAAGCCCATGGAGGTGCCGACAGTCTCGATCAGAATGTCCTCCTCCTTCAGATCTGACGGGATGGATACCTTTTCTCCGGTACGCGTCAGCTGAAGAGGGCGGCACTGCAGCAGACTGATCACATACTCGCCTGTTGAAGCGCAGTTGATGGTGTACTCAATATCGACCGGATAGGCGTAGGTATCCTGGAGCAGACGCAGGATCTCACCCATATCCCGCATTAGATTCCGGTTGTTTACAAGCCCCTCGCAGGAGACGTACAGCACATCCTCGCGGATTCCCTGTTCCCGCAGGATCGTTTCTGTCTCCCGGTCATGAGAATAGAGCAAAGCGCTCAGATAGGGTGGGAGGGATGCGCGGATACTCTCGGCGTCCCGGCTTTCCACGCCGTCGGACGTTTCGCTGACAACATCCACAAGGCGCTGGGAGAACTGATGGCGATCCGCCGAGGAGGTCTGCCACACGACAGACGGCTTGTCCAGCGCGACCATACGCGGATAGGAGCCTGTGCGGCGATCCACCGCGGCGGTCCCAAGGCCGCACACAAGACGCAGCATGCCCTTTTCGGGGTGATCGACGCCGAAGCGGTAGGGGCTGGACGAATAGCCGACACCCGCCGCACACGGCATGAAAAAGCCCTCATAATGAGAACCGGAAACCCGCTGGACAAGGATGCCCATCTGCTCATCCAGATGCTCAAGCCCGCGCCGTTTCCGGTAATCCAGCGCCGAGAGGCTGACGGTGCTGGCATAGACGGTGCGGATGGCGGATTCAAACGCGTGCAGGCGCGCCTCCGGGGTCCCGTGATTGCTGCAGAAAACGGATTCGTATTTCCCGGCAAAGGCGTTGCCGAAGCCGTCCTCCAGGATCGAGCTTGAGCGCACGATAATCGGCTCGTTGCCGTAATACTCCAGAAGCTGTCGGAAATGCGTGCGGAGAGGCGGCGCAAACACGCCGCTGAGCAGGGCTTCCGCGAAAGCCTGTGCCTGAGAAAAATACCCGCCCTCCGTCTTCTGACTGAGCTTGAGATCCCACAGGCCGTTATCCACAATGAAGGAGTAAAACACATCGGAGCCGATGTAAAAGGAGTCGTGGGGTTCAATGCGTTCAAACAAATCCGCGTCCCGGTTCTGCACGATCTTTCTCGACAGCAGCATCCCGCAGGCTTTGCCGCCAATCAGCCCCGTGCCGATCATGCGGTCATGGATCTCAAAATAGTCCTCGGGCTGAAACTGCTCAACGATCATATCCCGCATACGCGCATCGCGCGTGAGCATAATGTCGCACATGCGGTCACACTCGCTGCGAATGTTCAGACCCGCGTCGTATTTTACGCGGGCGGCGTGAAAGAAACGTTCCCAGCTGTCCATACTCTGGCTGTTTCTGAGCCCCTTTGCGTCATTCAGACTGCGGTAGAAACGACTGAGCTCCACACTCTCCGAAACGGGATAAAAGCTACCGTCTCCAAGATCACAGCCGTAGGGCTGGGCGAGGTGCGCGTTTGGCCTTGCCCAGACCTTCTCGGCCCGGAAAAAGAGCTTGCCCCGACCGCCCGGAAAAATGTCCAGAAAGAGCTGGGTGGTATTGGTGATGACGTCAATCGCGTCATAGGAATGCCTGCCGCGTAGGATGGGGAAGTACGCGACGGTGTCCAATTGAAACAGGAACGGACAGGTCAGATGGAAGAAGTTTCCCATCATGAGATCTGTTGCCCATGCCTCCTCCAGCTCGGAAAGACAGTCAAAGACATAGAAGGCATCGCGTCCTTCCCGTTCGATCAGATTGTGAATGTCCACGGTGAAGGATTCAAAGAGATGGGAGAGCGGCACATGCACCTCCCGTACGCCGGGCATGGCGGGCAGGATGGGGTCATGTCCGGCAAAACGGATGTAGAGGATATTTCGCCCGTCCCGGACGGCCTGCTCGGCAAAGGCTCTCGCAAAAAAGCGGAATTCATCCAGGTCGGAGACCTGCCACACCACGTTGTCACCCAGACGAATGAAATCAAGACAGCGGTCCAGCCCGGGAATACCGGACAGGATCGGCTCAAAAGCAGCCATGTCCAGTCCTCCTATCAGATCAAGTTCGTATAGCCCATGAGAAAGCGGTCAACCTCGGCGGCGCAGGCGCGCCCCTCGGCTATGGCGTGAACCACCAGAGACTGGCCGCGGTGCATGTCGCCGGCGGTGAAGATGTGCGGGACGCTGGTCTGGAAGGAGCCCGCCCCGGTTTTGACCGTGCGGTCAAGTGCGACGCCGAAGGCGGCGCACACATCCTCCCGGCACCCGGCAAAGCCCGTCGCCGCAATGAGCAGCTCACAGGGAAGCTTTGTCCCGTCCTTCGTGACCACAGACGTGAGATTGCCCGCCTCATCGGCTTCGAGGGATGCAAGGCTTTGTGAGAACAGGCGCGGGTCGCTGCCGAAGAGCGCAGCGCACTCTTCCTGGGCGTAGTCCTGGGGGAGACTGCCGTCCGGCGCCAGATAATCCTCTCTCGGCCTGCGTACAAGCTGTACGACGCTTTTGCAGCCCTGGCGCAGGCTCGTCGCTACACAGTCGCTCGCGGTGTTGCCGGTGCCGATGATGACCACATTTTTCCCCTCGGCAGAGGGGACGGCAGGGGAGAGTGTAAGTTGCTGCCGCTCCACAGCGGCTGGCAGAAAGTCCATGGCAAAGCACACACCCGAAACACCCTCCGCGTCGATCCCGAGCGGGCGCGGCTTTTCCGCTCCGCAGCAGAGCACCACCGCGTCGTATTCCAGCATGAGGCGCTGGGCGACCGCGGGTTCAGCGGCGTCAAGGCCGGTCACAAAGCTCACGCCCTCGCGCGTCATGAGCTCAATCCGACGGCGGACAACGGATTTCGGCAGCTTCATGTTCGGGATGCCGTACATCAAAAGCCCGCCGGGCAGGGCGCGCTTTTCGATCACGGTGACGCTGTGACCCCGGTGGTTGAGCTGGTCTGCCACCGCGAGTCCTGCCGGACCGGAGCCCACCACCGCCACATTCTTTCCCGAGCTGTGGGGCGAAAAGCGCGGCTCCATCAGATGATGGGAAAAGGCGTACTCGATGATGCTCAGCTCATTGTCGTGCACCGTGATGGATTCACCGTACAGCCCGCAGGTACATGCCTGCTCGCAGAAGGCGGGGCAGACGCGCCCGGTGAACTCCGGGAAGTTGTTTGTTTTGAGAAGCCTTGTCAGCGCGTGGGCGAAGTTTCCGTCCATGATGCTGTCGTTCCACTCGGGGATCAGATTGTGCAGCGGACAGCCGAGCTGCTTTCCCTCAAACTGCACCCCTGCCTGACAGAAGGGGACACCGCAGTTCATGCACCTTGCGCCCTGTTCGCGCCGCTGCTCCTCGGAACTCGAAAGATGAAACTCCTCCCAGTCCCTGACGCGCTCCAAAGGCGGACGCACAGGATTCGCCCTGCGCTCATATTCCAGAAATCCGGTCGGTTTTCCCATACCATCCACCTCCTCAGTGATTCACGGCGGCGTAAAACGCCTTGATTTCGGCCTGCTCCTGCGTCTCGCCGCGGCTTTCAAAGTCCTCGATGGCCTTGCGCATGCGCTCATAGTCCACGGGGATGATCTTCTTGAAAGCGGGCAGATAAGCCTTGAAATCCTCCAGGATCGCGGCGGCCTTCTTTGAGCCGGTCGCGTCCAGATGGGCCTGGAGCATATCCCGCAGCTCCTGCACATCGTTCGGGTCTTTGACTGTGCCGACATGCAGACCGCTCTTGTTCATGCGGGTGTAGAGATCGTGCGCCTCATCGAGTACATAGACCACGCCGCCGGACATCCCGGCGGCAAAATTTTTGCCGGTCTGCCCCAGAATGAGCACCCTGCCGCCCGTCATGTACTCGCAGCCGTGGTCGCCCACGCCCTCGACAACGGCGGTGGCACCGGAGTTTCGCACACAGAAGCGCTCGCCCGCGACGCCGGAGATATAGGCCGCGCCGGAGGTCGCGCCGTAGAGCGCGACGTTTCCGACGATGATGTTTTCATCCGCCGGGAGGGTCGAGCCCTCCGGCGGGTACAGGATCAGCTTTCCGCCGGAGAGGCCTTTGCCGAAGCCGTCGTTGGAGTCGCCCTCGAGCCGCAGCGTGAGCCCCTTCGGGATAAACGCGCC
>CADADE010000052.1 GCA_902786615.1 Oscillospiraceae bacterium | reverse complement strand
AGACGACGTCAAAACGGTGCAGACGAATCTCGGACATGCCTCCGCAGCCTTCACGCTGGACGTGTATGGGCACGTTTCTGACAGGATGCAGCGTGCCAGCGCGGACAGAATGGAGGAATATATTGCGAGTATTTTGAGAATGAAAAACGCTTAAAAGTGTCCTTATTTTACTTTTCGTTCCCTGTTTGCGAACTATTTTAGGCGATAAATAGCGTCAATAGGGGTCAGATAGGGGTCGAGAAAATATACTCGTCACTTTTGAAGCCAAAACTTTTTCAGATATAACAAAAATCGTCTTGAAACAGTACATTTCAAGACGATTTCTGGCAGGGGAAGAAGGCTTCGAATTGCCAAAAAGCAACTTTTAACCGGACGAAATCTCCAACAACAACTGATAAATCCAAAAATCAGAACTTTTTGAGTCACTATGACCACAATTTACCTCTATCAATTTTATGATTGCGGTGAAATTTGCGGTCAGGCTTCATGGGAGTTTCAAAATCCAACTTTTTAACATTTTTTTCAACAAAACTCTCATGAAAGGATACTTAAAATGGAAAACAACACTACTCAAGAGAAAAAACGTATCTACTCCTTCGATGAACTCCCCATCGTGATCAATGTTCCAGAGCTTGCAGCTGTTTTAGGCATCTCAAAAACTGCTGCCTATGCACTCTCACACATAAAAGGTTTTCCGGTTATTCATCTCGGAAAACGAATTGTCATTCCTCGAGATCGTTTGAAAGAATGGCTTGAAAATCACGTTGGGTCAGATAGTGATTGGGGCTTGAACCCATATTACTCCAATCAAGCTGAATGATAACTTGAAAGTAATAGCGGTGCCATCACACACGATGGCACCGCTTTTTGATTAAACCGTGAACCACTGCCGGATCAGTATCCGATCTCTTTGACAAGAAACTGCTGTCCGCCAAGAATCTTCTTTTCCCGGCTGCCGCATTTGGGGCAGCGCCCCTCATTCCTCATCACGTTGTACAGGCTTTGGCACTCCTGACAGAGCGCCTGGCCCCGCGCCGTTTGGATGCGCAGCTCCGTTCCCTCGAAGACGGGCTTATCCTCTGTTACAACGGGAAAGTACTTCTCAAAGAAGAGGGGGACGTAGCCCGTCAGTTCTCCGACTTCCAGCGTGATAAAGCTCACATGATCAAGGCCGTTATCCCTGGCTACACTTTCCACAAGCTCGACCGCCTTGGTCAGTACGCTGATCTCATGCATCTCAGACGTCCTTTTTCACGATGCGGCGGCCGACGCGCTGTACCGTCGTCTTCAGCACATGGCCCACCAGCTTCTCGTAGGGGACGCCCCATGCATCGTACTCCTTGTGGAGATGGATGGCATCGAACTTGCAGCGAGTAGTGCACAATCCGCAGCCGATGCAGATGTTGGAGTCCACCCAAGCTGCTCCGCACTTGAGGCAGCGGGCCGCCTCCGCCTTCACCTGCTCCTCGGTAAAGGGCAGGCGCTCGTCCCGGAAGGTCTTGACCTTGCTTTCATCCACGCCGTGCTTGTTGCGTTTGGCGCTGTCGTAGCCGCCCAGAGGAATGAGCACGTTGCTCTTGTCGATGTACTTGAAGTTGTCGCGCCGCACACGGCCGAGAGTCAGGCTGTGGCCCTCATGTACAAAGCGGTGCAGAGAGTCCGCGCCCTCCTTGCCGGCAGCGATGGCATCGATGACGAACTTCGGACCGGTATAGATATCGCCTCCCACAAAGATATCGGGCTCGGCGGTCTGATAGGTCCAGGAATCCGCCTCGGCATAGCCCTTCTTGTTGAGGACGACCTTGCTTCCCTCGATGAGACCGCCCCAGTCGGCCGTCTGGCCGATGGCGCCCAGCACGGTGTCCACATCCAGCGTCTCAAACTTGCCGGTACCAACAGGCTTGCGGCGACCCTTTTCATCCGGCTTGCCCAATTCCATGAGCTCCACTTTCAAGCCGCAGACCTTGCCGTCCTCTCCGAGGACTTCTACAGGCGCGTTGAGATATTTGAACATCACGCCCTCGGCTTCGGCCTCGGCAACTTCCTCTTTGTCCGCGGGCATCTCGTCCGCCGTGCGGCGATAGACGATATACACCTTCTCCGCGCCCAGACGCACCGCTGTGCGGCACACATCCATGGCCACGTTGCCTCCGCCGATGACCGCGACCTTTTTGCCGATCCCGGCATCCTCGCCCTGATTGACCTTGCGCAGGAAGTCTATGCCGCCCTGTACACCCCTGAGGTCTTCGCCGGGGATGCGGAGCTTCGAGGATTTCTGCGCGCCGATTGCGATGTAAAAGCCCTTATAGCCCTGCTCGCGCAGCTCAGGGATCGTCACATCCCTGCCGACCTCCACGCCGCACTGGATCTCGACCCCCAGCTGGCGGAGCACGTCGATTTCGGCCTCTACCACGTCCTTTTCCAGACGGAAGGAGGGGATGCCGCTGACCATCATGCCGCCGGGCTTCTGATCCTTCTCAAACACGGTGACGGAGTGACCCAACACCGCCAGATAGTAGGCGCAGCTCAGGCCCGCCGGGCCGGAGCCGATGACGGCGATCTTGTGACCGTAGTCGAACAGTTTTTCGGGAACATAGCGATTCTCCGCCTTCAGCTCCTGCCGGGCCACAAACTTCTTGACCTCGTCGATGGCCACCGGCTGATCCACGTCTCCGCGAGTGCAGACCTGCTCACAGAAGCGGGCGCACACGTCGCCGCAGACGGCCGGGAACGGGTTTTCCTTCTTGATGAGCTCCAGAGCCTCCCGATACTTGCCCTCGCCTGCCTTTTTCAGATAGCCCTGCACCGCGATATGGGCGGGACAGTTGGTCTTGCAGGGGGGCTGTGCCGGTCTCTGGGATCACGTTCTTGCGGTTCGTGAGGAAGTCCGGCTGCCAGTGCTCAGGACCGAAGACGACCTTGTTGTCCGGGATCTCGGTCTTCTTGATCTCAACCGGCTCTTTCAGACAAAGCTTGGTGCCCAGCTTCACGGCGTTCTGCGGACATACCTCCACACAGCCGCCGCAGGCCACGCAATTGGTCGGATCCACCTCCGCAATGTAGTTGGAGCGGACCAGGCTGGGCGACTGGGTGTACCAGCTGGTTTTCAGCGCCATGCAGGTGTCCCACTGGCAGTTGCAAATGAAGAGCGAGAAGTCCGGGCCGTCGATATTACTGAGCTGATGCACGGCGCCCCGTCGCTCGGCTTCCAGAATGATCTTTTCCGCCTCTTCGCGGGTGATTCGGCGGGCCTTGCCGACGCGGATGCAGCTCTCGGCGTATTTGCCCAGATTGATGCAGCAGTCAAACTCTAGATCGGCCGTGCCCTCGCCCACCATGCGGCGGAGCTTGCGGCATTCACACGGCGCGACGCCGATACTGTCCCCTGCCTTGTCCAGCCAGTAGGAGATCTCCTCGAACTTCACACGCCGCGGTTCGCCCGCAATGGCCTTCTCCACGGGGATCGTGCGCATCAGCGCCGAGCCCATGGGCACCGCCCAGGTGATCAGCTTTTGCAGATCCAGGATGTAGTTAAGAAAGGCCGGCGCTGTCTCGGGATAGGCGTCCGTGCGCTCCTTGGTCATGACGGTGCTTTCCATGTTGCCGGGAGCAAAGACCGGCAGCATGACGCGGTCCACGCCGTCGTCGTCACAGCAGTACTCCAGCAGACCGATGTGCACCAGCTCGTCCGCCATGCGCGCGGTATCCTCAATGCTCATGCCTTCTCGCTTGGCAAGCTCTGCGATGTAATAGGGCTTGCGCAGCTTCATTTTCAGCGCAAAATCCACCTGCTCATCCGTGAGCTGGCGGTCATAAAAGATGTACTCCCAGCTTTTCTCGTTGGGAAACGGATTGAACATGTTGATGTGGCTTACCAGTTTGATCAGATTCTTGCGCGGTGTCTTACTGCATTCTCTCCAGTACGCTTCAAGACACTTCTTTTCGCCTTCGGTGAAAACATGTTCTGCCATAAACGCCCCTCCTGTTTATGTCATAAGATACCACCCTCAGTATAAAGGATTCCCAAAGCACTGTCACGAAACACTATTGCCTTTTTGTCTCAATTTGATATAATTTATGTAGTATATACGGAGGCAGGAGGTCTGTGAATTGAAACGGACGGAAATGGATATTCTTCTCGCTTTGAATCGGCTGATCGCCCGCATGGACATGGAGAAGATCACCACGGAAAAGATTGTGGAGGAGGCAAAAATCAGCCGCGCTACCTTCTACCGGTATTTCAAGGACAAATACGACGTCCTCAACCGCAATTACAAGGAATTGTTGGATGGCTGCCTGCGCCAGTGCGGCGGCTATCGGGAGCTGTTCACCCTGCTGTACCGCCACGCACGGGAGGAGTGGAGCGATTTCCATCGTGCCTTCTCCACCACCGGGGTCAACTCCTTTGAAAACTATATCTCTCGCTATTCCCGCTCCGTGGTGGAGCAGATTACAAGTGAAAACCGCGACGGTCAGGGGCTGACCTCCAAAGAGCAGCTGCAGCTCGATGTATTCTGCCGCGGGATCAGCGATATGTATAAGAAATGGACCCTTGGCCAATATGCTCTGGATGCTGATGCTGCGGCAGACGCCCTGTTTGCCATGATGCCCGCAACGTTGAGAGACTATTGGTTCCTGCCGTAAAAAGAATACGGGCAACAGTTGAATATATAATTCGTGCCGCCGGTTATGGTGGCACTTTTAGAAAGGAAAAACTATGCAGTGCCTTTATAAATACCGCTGGGTCAAGCTCCCGCGGGCATGCCTGCCGACTGGGAAAGGACTCATGGGTGCGTGGGCTCGGCTGGCGTCACGGGCGGCGTTCCGAAAAGGCATTGCGACCTACTGCGGCCACGAGAATCCTGTTACCCCCGGCATGTGGTCCGGCGGGATCGTCGGACTGAAGAGCATTCTCGGCATCAAAAATCGGGACTCCGCATTGTCCAAGCTCTCCCTTCTGCGTGAAATGGGCTTGGTGAAGTTCTCCCTCGACCCAAACACCAAGCACTTGACCTATCAACTCTCAGACTGGATCGTGGAATACTCCGGTGCTGCGTGTATTCCCGGTGCAGTCTACACGACGCCCGGTTATGGCTTTCTCCGTGTGCCAAGAAACCTCACGGAGAAGCTCATACACCAAAACTATGTTTTCGAAGACTCTGACGCATGGCTGGATCTTTGGCTGCACACCGTGTCCATGGATCCCAGAAATGCGTTTTCTTTTTTTGCTCCGGTTTGCCAGTACGGCAAATACGGAGTTTTTCTTTCTCTGGAAACCCTGGGACAGCGCTGGGGCTGGGAGAAAACCAAGGTATGGAGGTTCCTGCAAAAGCACGAGGACGTCTTCACTCTGTACCGCCTCCCAGGCTCTTATGGCTGTCTCATTTTCAATAAGCTCTATCCCTGTGATCAGGAGATCCTTCTGCCAACAGCTGAGGAGGTTGACCGCGTCCTGGCCTATGTTCATCGTTGCGCGCAATGCTGTGTCAGGCGCGGCTCGCTTCGCGAGCACATGAGCCGCATGGTCGTGTGGTACAGCCGTCGGTATCTCAGATCCGTCGGTATGCTCCCCGCCTCCAAGGCCCAAAAAGGTCGCGTTGCACTTTTCTCTTCTTTATATCGCGCGTATCTTTCTCTCTGTTGGAATTGGAAGAATGGTAAGTATGACTGCCCGGACTATGGAATAAAAGAGTCTGCCGGCCAGTGCCCAAACGCCATCCGCGGCCCCTGTGAGACAGTGGATCTGAGCAACATTGCAAAGGAGTATTTCACATATGGATAACAGCAGCAAGCGTACCGCCTCGTCTGCAGAGGCGGTTCTTTCTTTTCTCCGCAATCAGGGTATTTTGGCCGAGAACAGCACACTGTCCGAGGAAATGATCCGCGAGGCGCAAGAGAAAAAGCAGAAGCAGGCGTATCATAACACCTTGCTTCTGCTCTCAAATTATCGGAATATCCTCTGGCAGACGGACTGTGAGATCGAGGCAATCGCTTCGGAGCTGAATGTTCCGTTGAAGAATCTTGATGCCCTGCTCAGCAGAGTCGACGCCGAAATCGGTATGGAGAATCGTCGTCTGGAGCTGAACCTGGAACGTCTGGCCAAGACCAGGCAGCTTCTGGATCGGATCAACGACGCTCTCACCGCTCTCAAGCGCAAGCCGGACAACGGTCCCCTGCTCTATGATCTCATCTACATGACCTACATTTCCGATGAAAAGCTCCTGCAGACTGACGTGCTGTTCCGGCTGAATATCTCCCGCCGGCACTACTACCGCCTCAAAGAGCAGGCCATCAACATCATCTCTCTTCGGCTCTGGTCCTCCCCTACCTCGGATCTGGATCTGTGGCTGGAGCTTGTGGCCATGCTGAGCGGAGGCGACAAGCAACTATAACCAACATATACCATCCTTGCCACCTTTTCGGCACCAAGATGGCACCTCACAGTCACTGACATGCGCATCCTTCCGTGATATATTGGTAGCGTCCCAAATTGGGGCTAGACAGAAAGAACGCCGTTTCCCAGGCAAAAGCCGCCTGCGGAAGCGGCGTTTTTTCATGCTCAAAGGAAGGAGGTGTGGCTTATGTTGAAAAGACGTCAGCTGCGGGATCGGCTTTCTACGCTGTACTGGTCCGGCGTCGGGATGCTGTCGGCGGGGATCGTCTCCCTGCAGCCCGTATACGCGGACAACATCTTCGAACGCATCCAGTCTATCGTCTATGACATCTACGGGCAGATCGTGGCGATCTCCACCATCGTCGCCGTGACGGTGGCAAGCATTGCTCTGATCGTCCGGATGATCTCGCGCAATCAGCGGGCCGTGGATGAGGCGACAAGCTGGCTCAAGCGCATTGTCGTCGCCTGGATCGTCCTCAACTCCCTCGGCTTTGTGGTTGCGTACCTGCAGCCTCTCGTGGCCGGCGGACAGTATGTAGGCGGATAAGCCTCTCCGGTCAAGCAATCGGGAGGTGATGAATCTTGCTTGACTGGATTTTTGAAGCGATCGTTACCTGGATCAGCAGCGTTGTCACCCAGCTGATGGACGCGGTGTCTGGCCTCTTTCTCAATGCCTTAGGCACAGACATGGTCGCCATGGAGGAGTACTTTCCCTTTGTCACGAAAGCCTTCAGCATTCTCCAGTACACCGCCTGGTCGATTCTGTTTCTGATCACCGTATGGCAGCTCTTTCGCTCCTTCGGCGGGCCGATCACAGAGGCTGAGAATCCCTTGACCCTGCTCGCCAGAAGCGCGATCTTCGCGGTGCTGATCGGCTATTCCAAGCCCATCTTTCAGATGACGCTGGATATTGCCCGCGCCCCGTACACGGCGCTGATGGAGATTTCCATGACTTCGGAGGACTTCACCTTTGCCGGGGTCGAGCAGGCGCTCACGAACGGACTCGTGACCTTCATCTCGACAGCCTCCTGTGTTGGGCTGCTGTTGCTGGTCATCCTGGAGATCGCGCTGGGCTGGAATTACTTCAAGCTCCTGCTGGAGACTGTGGAAAGATACGTGGTTGTCGGTGTGCTTTGCTATACCTCTCCCCTTGCCTTTTCCATGGGCGGCTCCAAGGAAACAAACTCAGTCTTCAAATCCTGGTGCCGGATGGTCGGGTCGCAGCTGTTGCTGCTTATTATGAACGTCTGGTTCCTTCGTGCCTTCGATTCGTCCGTAGGGCAGTTTATCGGAAACGGCGGTGCGCTGACAAACGGCAAAGGCAGTATCTTCCTCTGGCTCTTCTGCGCTCTCGCCTTCCTCAAGTGCGCACAGCGCTTTGACAGCTATCTGTCCTCCATGGGGCTCAGCGTCGCACAGACCGGCTCCAGCATGGGGATGGAGATGCTGATGGCCGCCCGTGTTGTGGGCGGCTTTGGCGGCGGGATCCGTACGGCGGGCGGCGTCTTCCGCGGCGCCGGCAATGCCGCCGGTGCGGCGGATCAGACAACAAGTGCTGCAACCGGTTTTGCGGCCGGCTTTGCCAACCGCTTCCGTCCCAACAGCTATGTGCGCGACGCCGTGGTAAGCGGCGGCACCCGCATGGGCGTCGGCGGTTCTGTCGGCTTCGTGGGCCGTGCCTTTGGCGGAATCGCCGCCAGAAACGGTGCCGTGCTCACAGGTGAGTCCATCGCCTCCGTCGCCTCCCGCCCCGCTGCCGTTTCTGGCAGTATTGGCGGAGAGATCGCGGATCGCAGTCTGCAGAACTTCATGCCGCAGCTCAGCGGGCATACGCTGACGGACACGCAGATCTCCGGCGGACGTATCAGCACCACGGCTGTCGGGGCAGACGGCAAAGAGACCTCGGTGGAGATGTTCAATGCCTCTCAGTTTGAGAAGCCCGAAGCGCCTCATGCTCTGGTCACCGCATCCGACGGCAGCCAGTGGTACCAGATGGCAAGCGGCCCCGCTTCCGGATCCTTCTATGATGTCCCGCAGTTTAGCGGCAGCCCCAGCGAGGCGCCGCAGGTGGCGGCCAGCTTCCCGGACGCCCCGGACGGTTCTGTTCTCCGCACAGTGGATCACGGCACCATCGAGGCCACTTCTCCGGACGGCACTTCCACCATGTGGTACAACAGCGCTTACTTCAACGAGCCTGACGCCCCGCATACGGTCATGCAGGCCGCCAACGGAGTGGACTGGTACGCCATGCAGCAGGCCGCCGAAGTGCCCGCCTTTGAGCCGGGTGAAGCTGCAGCGGCATATAATCAGGCGCAGTTTCAGCAATTCATGCCCGGTTATGAGCAGGCTGTCACCTCGGTCGACGCCTCTCAGCGGACAGACGGACACTTTGAAGTCCGCCACGCCGACGGCTCCGGAACGATGTTCTATGACACCTCTCAATACGCCGCTCCCCGTGGAGATTATCAGGTGTTCGAGGACGCCCGCGGCAGCCAGTGGTATGCGATCCCGGGTCAGGCGGCTGTGGAACGAAGGCCTGTCTACGAAAACGGAAAGCCCGTGTACGACGGGCAGAACGTCAAAACCGTCTCGGTCGAAACGGTGCGCTATAAGACGACCCCGATCAAGTATGCACCGCCCTCGCAGCGTGCGCAGACCGAGATCAAAGCACCCAAACTCAAACGATAAGCCTTTGGCAGTCGGGCCAGTGCCCGGCTGCCTTTCTTTTTGACGGAGGTGAAGCTAATGGCAGAACCGGACAAGCGCCAGTTCGGCGACGGTTCTGATAACTATACAAACGCCGCTTCCAACCTGGCCAAAGCCGCACGGCAATCCGTGCAGGAGGCGGCAAAGCAGGCTTCTATAATCGGTGCGGAAGCCGCTTCGCGCGGGGCTGGCGCAGCCGTCAGCGGCGGCGTCAAAGCCGGAAAGGCTGTGGCAGGTATCGCCAAGGGTGCGGCCGCCGGCGGCCCCTGGGGCGCGATCGCCGCGGCCGCCTGGTCTATGCGGCACACGCTCTACAAGATCCTGATCTGCGTATGTCTCCTGCTCGTTTTTCTCGTGATCCTGATCACCTCGCTGCCTTCCATTGTCACCAACGGTATTTTCGGCCTGGACGGCACACAGCCGGTGGAGGGCGCTACTCTCACGGATACCTACAGCGAAATGGCAGACGCGGTCTCCGCTGTGGTGGACACCGGATACGATCTCTCCCTGGCAAGGGTCGAGCAGATCATTGAGGAGGGCGGCTATGATTACGACCTCTCCATGGACGCGCTCATCAACTATGCCCACAGCTCTGCGGGCTATGATACCTGCTATGTCCTTGCCGCCTACTCAGCATCCATGGAGCAGAGGGGCACGACCAAGGACGATATGATCGCCAAGCTCGGTTCTGTTGCAGGCTCCATGTTCCCGGTCACCTACGAGGTCAATCAGCAGGAAAACCTGGTGCCTGTCACCTACTACACCTACAAGCCTGTCACTGTCACCGTGGTGTCTTCCGAACAGATCACTGGCTACGTGAACGGGAAGCCCTATTACAGCTATGAGACGGAACAGCGTACCTACTATGAGCGAGACGAGGAATTCACCAGTGAGGAACCCGTTACTGTCCTGGCCTACCGGGAGACCTTTGTGCACGTCCCGATCTACAGCGACGGCTATACCCATCGCAGCGTTGTCGGCTACCGCACAGAGAGCTACTACGAGCTGAGCGGGACGGAGACGCTCTCCCCTGCCACCGAGATCATCCCCTATGTGGAATGCACGATCCATCCCTTTGACAACACCGTGATCGTTCAGGCTTTTGGGATCGACACCTCGGCCCGGTACGGTCAGTTCAACGTCACCTACGGCGAGGCTATTCAGAAGATGGCGAACGCTTTGAAGATGACGCTCTACGGCACTCTGGGCAGCGGCGAGATGGTTCCGCTCACCGATGCGGAGCTGATCGCCTTTGTGAACGCCCAGAACTGCAACGCCACGCGCAAGTTCATTCTGACCACCGGCCTGTCCCTTGTGGGAAAGGTGCCGTATTTCTGGGGCGGCAAATCCGCGCCGGGCTGGAACGACGCCTGGAACACACCCCGACTCGTTACCTCGGCGGGCTCTCCCAGCACCGGGACGATCCGTCCCTACGGGCTGGACTGCAGCGGTTTCACCGAATGGGTATACAACACCGCCATGGGCGTGGAGATCGGCGCCGGTACCTCCGGTCAGTACCCCAACACGGTGGGCATCGACGCTTCCGAGCTTCTCCCGGGAGATCTGGGCTTCATGGCGGATGGCAGCGGTTGGGGCCATGTGCTGATGTTTGCGGGCTATGACAGCTCCGGCAGCCGCATGTGGGTCCA
>CADADE010000051.1 GCA_902786615.1 Oscillospiraceae bacterium | reverse complement strand
CGGCCAGTCCTTGATGTTCGGGCCGAACTTGAGTTCGTGCTCGGGTTCCGGCTTGCCCCAGCCGTTGTAGACGCGTTTGGCATAGACACCGGCGTCGTACTCGTAAACAGGGGTGCTGTACTCCACATCGAGGTCGGTCGCAGCCGTCAGCTTGCCGCCGTTTGCTGCGGTCGCGGCGATAGAGCGCGCATCCATGAGGGCGACGGCGCTGATCTGTCCCTCGCCGGGCTTGGAGCCCTCGCGGTTCGGGAAGTTGCGGGTGGTGTGGCGGATGGAGAACTCGCCGTTTGCAGGCGTGTCGCCCGCGCCGAAGCAGGGGCCGCAGAAGCATTCGCGGATGATGGCGCCCGCGGAAACGAGATCGAAAATGCGCCCGGTCTTGACAAGACACGAGAACGCGGGCATGGAGCCGGGATAGATATTCAGCGAGAACGCGCCGTTGCCGCAGGATTTGCCGCGCAGAATGTCGGCCGCCGCGCAGATATTATCGAAGGTACCGCCGGAGCAGCCTGCGATCTCGCCCTGTTCGACCCAGATGCCGCCGTCGTGGTACTTGGACACGAGGTCCATGGTCACGCCCTTGAGCTGCTTGTTGGCCTGCTCCTGAACCGCGTGGAGGATGTCCTTCGCGTTTTCCTGGAGTTCGTGGATGGTGTAAGTATTCGACGGGTGCATGGGCATGGCGATGGTGCACTCCACGGTGGAGAGGTCGACGTACACACAGCCGTCGTAATAGGCGACCTCGGCGGGGTCGAGCTTCTTGTAGGCTTCCGGTCTGCCGTGGGTGATGAAGTAGCCCTGGGTCTTCTCGTCGGTAACCCAGATGGAGGACCAGCAGGTAGTCTCGGTGGTCATGACGTCGATGGCGTTGCGGTACTCAATGGGGAGATTGGCAATGCCGGGGCCGACAAACTCCATGGCCTTGTTCTTGACGTAGCCGTTTTTATACACTGCGCCGATGATGGAGAGCGCCACGTCCTGCGGGCCCACGCCGGGACGGGGTGCGCCGGTGAGGTAGAGCGCAACTACGCCGGGATAAGCGAAGTCGTAAGTGCGTTTGAGAAGCTGCTTTGCAAGCTCGCCGCCGCCCTCACCGATGGCCATGGTGCCGAGAGCGCCGTAGCGGGTGTGGGAGTCGGAGCCGAGGATCATCCTGCCGCAGCCGGACATGGTCTCGCGGTTGTAGGAGTGGATATTTGCCATGTTGGTGGGGACGTAGATGCCGCCGTACTTGTGGGCAGCGGAGAGGGCGAACTTGTGGTCGTCCTCATTGATGGTGCCGCCGACGGCGCAGAGGGAGTTGTGACAGTTGGTGAGCACATAGGGCAGCGGGAACTCCGTCATGCCGGAGGCGCGGGCCGTCTGGATGATGCCGACGTAGGTGATGTCATGCGAGGTCATGGAGTCGAACTTGAGGCGAAGCTGCTCCATGTCGTCAGACTGGTTATGGGCCTTGATGATGCTGTAGGCCATGGTGCCCTTTTTGGCTTCCGCCTTGTCGGCAGCTTTGCCGGTGAGGGCCTTCACCTTTTCGGATTCGCTTTCGGGGACGATCTCGGCGCCGTTTACAAGATAAACACCGCCGTCATAGAGCTTGACCATGATGATTTATCCTCCTGTTGAAGTATTTCAATCGAATCAAAGTGCCATCGCAACAATGAAGTTGTAGATCGCCGCGCAGCCGACGCTGATCGGAACTGCCACGAAGAGCAGACGGTTGAAGAGGGCGTTGCGCTCCTCATCATTGCCGTAGGAGCCGAGGATCAGGCTGCCGCCGGAGGAGAAGGGGCTGATAGCGCTGCTCTGCGCGCCGAGGATGGTGCAGGCAAAGAGCGTGATCGGGTTGAGACCGGTGGCCACGGCAATGCCGGGGATCAGCGGGAAGAGGGCCGGGGCAACGACGCCGGTGGTGGAGCTGAAGAAGCTCATAAAGGCGGCGATGAAGCTGAAGGCGATAGGCACGAGGAAGGTGGGCACGTTGTTGCCGATCCAGTGGGAGACGGCCTCGATGGTGCCGGCCTTGACCGCAACGCCGATGAGCATGCCGGCGCCCGCGATCATTAGGATTGTATTCCAGGGAACCTTTGCGATGGTCTCCTTCTGGGGAGCCAGGTTCAGCAGCAGGCCGATGACCGTGAAGACGAAGGCGACGAGGCCCACATCAATCTTGCCCGCGATGTTGGAGATGGCCTTGACATTGGGAAGCACGAGCTTGAGCACGGGGAAGATGAGCACGACGACCATCATGATGATCATGAGGCGCAGGGTGGTCTTCTGCTTGGGATCGTAAGGCTCGGGCTTTTTGAAGGTGATGCCCTTGCCGATGTTGCGGTTGGACTTGAAGCCGAAGCGGAAAATGGAGATCAGGATCAGAGAGAAGACGATGGCAAGGCCGAAGACCTTCATCTCAGGCCCGAAGGTGTCTGCAAGTGCCAGCTCCGGGGTGCCCTCATAGGCGGTGTCCATCAGGCCGCGGAATACGACGCCCAGCGCCGCTGTGGGGAAGTTGCCGCCCGCCAGTGCGCCGCAGTTGATGGCAACCGCGCCGGTGAGCTTGTCCATCTTTGACTCCTCGCAGATGGCCATGGTGATGGGGGCGAGGAAGGCCAGGACGGTGAAGTAGGCAGCGCCCATCACGGAGAGGATGACCGCCGCGAAGAACAGGGCGAAGGGCAGAAGTCCCGGAAAGCTGCGGCAGGCATACAGGAGGCTGCCTGAGAGCTTTTCGAGGGTGCCGTTGATGGCGGCGAAGTTATAAAACAGCGAAACGGAGATGATCACAAACATGGTGCTGGTCGGCCACATGGCGATCAGTTCCTTGGGCTTGAGGCCCAGCATAAAACATCCGATGATGTACGCAAACGCAATGCAGAAAAAGCCGGTATTGATCTTCGTCTTATAGCCGAGAACGACGGCCGCGGCAATCGCCGCAATAATCAGAACGCCAAGCATGTCTTTATCCTCCCTTTATTTCTCTTCCAGATTCAGAAGTCCCATCTGAATGGTATGCGTCATGTAACGCAGCTGTTCTTCCGGGATGCCGTGATCGGCCATGTACTGCATGTACTGCTCATAGGCGATCTCCCAGTTGGGATTCTCGGTCTGGCCGCCGTCGGTGCTGATCATGACGTTTTTATAGCCGACCGTCTTGATGACCTCCAGATTCTCGGGAAGATTGGACTTGTACTTGCCGCCGCCCATGTTCTGGGCAAAGCAGCGCTCGAGCAGCACGTCGTAGTCCTTGACGATACGGAGCTGGTCTTCGATGCTCATATCGACGATCCACCACTCGGGATGCGTGACCACGATCTTTTTCAGGCCCATGGCGCGGGCCGCTTCCACGACGATGAAACACTCCTCCGGGGAGACATGGCCGGTGCCGAGCACCACGTCAAAGTCCTTGACGAGCTGGAACACGTCCTTGAGCTCCGGGACGATCTTACCGTCGCGCACACATGCGACGCCCGCCGAGGGATCTTTTCCCATCTTGGCAAGGTGGTTGCAGGCGGAAGCGGTAGGCAGCCACACAACCTTGCCGCCGAGCTTGAGTCCGCTTTCCACAGCGGCGGGGTTGATGCCGCCCATCTGACGGTTGAGGGTGATGCTGCCGAACATCTGAAAATCGTTGTCGCCCCCATGGACGATTTGGTTGTGGCGGTTGCAGAGGTAGGCGCGATCCACCGTGGTGCCCTGGTGGGTCTTGATGACGATGGCACGGGCGCCGACGCGGATACCCGCCTCCATCAGTTCAAAGTCGTCGTAGGCGCGCACGCGGATATCGGGGTTTGAGTGGACGTGCATGTCGATGACGCCCTGCATGGATACCTTTGCCATACTATTCTCCTTTCCGTTTTGTTCCGAATTGCTTGTCTTTTGGCTGACTTTATTTTATAATAAGGGTCAAAAGATGCGCAACGCAGAATCCTTAATGCGATGTATCGGAAAAACGGATAGCAGGAGGATATACGGATGGACCTGAAGGACTTTCAATATCTCATCATGCTTGCCGACGAGGGCAGCGTTTCCAAGGCAGCGGACAAACTCTATATGTCGCAGTCCAGTCTGAGTCAGGCCTTGCAGCAGTATGAGAGTGAGCTTGGTGTCAAGCTCTTTCTCCGTACCTCAAAAGGCATCCATCCCACCGCAAACGGCGAGGTTTTCATCGGGCACCTGCGGCAGATGGTATCCTATTACAAGCAGGCGAGAAGTGAGCTATGGGATAATGAGGGGATGAAGGGCGGACATGTGCGACTTGGCATCAGTTCCTTTCGCGGTGAGCAGACGCTGCCGAAGATTTTAAAGGAATTCTCCGCGAAGTACCCGGAGGTACATGTGGATGTTGTGGAGGAACACAGCTTAAAGCTGGAAGAGCTTTTGCTGGAAGGCAAGCTGGATGTGGCGGTGATCGCGCTCCCTGCGGCAAAGCTCAAGAACGAGGCAAGTCTCTTGGCAAAGGATGAAGTGTTCCTTGTCGCGCCGAAGGGCCACGCGCTGCGTGAATCGGCTCATTCAGCTCCTGACGGCAGCCACTGGGTAAGCCTGAAGGAGGCGGCGCGATACCCCTTTGTTCTCAGCGGGCAAAGTACCATTCTCGGCAATATCAGCCGCAATCTGCTGCAGAAGGAAAAGGTCAGATATACGACTGAACACGATGACATTTCGGCTGCCATGGCGGTTTCCATGGCGAAAGCCGGGATCGGCATTGCTTTCACCTATGCCTCCTGTATTGATCCGGACGATCATCTGGAGACGTTTCGGATCGGGGAAAAGGGTGTGTTTCTGAACCTCGGCGTCGCGCTGCCTTCGCGGGAGTACCACTCCCTGGCAGCAAAATCGCTGCGGGAGATTGTATGTGAGGTTTACCGGCAGGAAAACAGCGTATGAAACAGGATATGGAACAGGCCGGGGATTTGACGGTGTACCGTCATCCCCGGCCGCAGCGGCCACTCCCTCCAGGAGCACACGGAGATTTACGAGGCGATCCGGGACCGGGACGCCGACCGTGCTGAGGTCTGCATCAGAAAACACATCCACAATGTCAGAGATGTGTCTCGGGCCAAATAAAGCCTTGTCATTATCGGGCAACAAGTAAAAAATTGAGGGCAGGAGCCGCAGCTCCTGCCCTTGTCTGTTCAGATTTCTCTGCCTCGCTGATGATGACATAAAAATGGAAGCCCGTTGGACGAATCCGCGGGGCTTCCAAAGGAAGAAAAAGGGGTTTACTTGTTGTTGCGGTAGTAGTTGATGAGGCAGCCGTCGGTGATGATCTGGCGCTCGGGCTCGGTCAGAGCACCGACAGAGCAGTGGAATTCGGTGACAGTCCCGTCGGGCTTCACGGCATAGGCGGTGATGTCATCGTTCTTCTCGAGGATCGCCTTGCGGAGACCCGGAACAAAGATGTAGTCGCCCAGCGCGAAGACTTCGGGGTTCTGCACGAGGAAGGGCGTCATGCCCCAGTTGATGCAGTTGGAGCGGTAGCGCTTGGTCGCGTACTGCTTTGCAAAGTTCGCACTCGCGCCCATGACGCGCTGGCAGCTTGCCGCCTGCTCACGGGCGGAGCCGTCGCCAGGCATGTTGGCAAAGATCGTGGAGCCCACGTCGGTCCCTTCGGGATCGACCTTGAGGCCCGCCTTTTCGAGGGCGGCGTATACGGACTTGATCTCTTCACTCAGGCCCTTCCCTGCCCTGCGGTCGCGGTCTGCCTGGCGCAGGACCTTGGAACGGGAGACGTACTGGGGATCACGGCGGGAAAGCGCAAACTCGGACAGTCTCTCGGGGTTGGAGCGGTAAGAGCTCGTTTCACCGGAGGGGATCAGCTCGTCCGGCCAGTCCTTGATGTTCGGGCCGAACTTGAGTTCGTGCTCGGGTTCCGGCTTGCCCCAGCCGTTGTAGACGCGTTTGGCATAGACACCGGCGTCGTATTCGTAAACCGGTGTGCTGTATTCCACATCGAGGTCGGTCGCAGCGGTCAGCTTGCCGCCGTTTGCAGCGGTCGCGGCAATGGAGCGCGCATCCATGAGGGCGACCGCGCTGATCTGGCCCTCGCCGGGCTTGGAGCCCTCGCGGTTCGGGAAGTTGCGGGTCGTGTGGCGGATGGAGAATTCGCCGTTTGCCGGGGTATCGCCTGCGCCGAAGCAGGGACCGCAGAAGCACTCGCGGATGATAGCGCCCGCGGAGACCAGGTCGAAGATGCGTCCGGTCTTGACGAGATGTGCGAAGGCGGGCATGGAGCCGGGATAGATATTCAGAGAGAACGCGCCGTTGCCGCAGCTCTTGCCGCGCAGAATGTCGGCCGCCGCGCAGATGTTGTCGAAGGTGCCGCCGGAGCAGCCCGCGATCTCGCCCTGCTCCACCCAGATGCCGCCATCGTGGTACTTGGAGACCAGATCCATGGTCACGCCCTTGAGCTGCCTGTTGGCCTGCTCCTGTACGGCGTGGAGAATGTCAGCGGCGTTTTCCTGGAGTTCGTGGATGGTGTAAGTGTTGGACGGGTGCATGGGCATGGCGATGGTGCACTCCACGGTGGAGAGATCGACGTAGACGCAGCCGTCATAGTAGGCAACATCTGCCGGGTCAAGCTTCTTATAGGCTTCCGGTCTGCCGTGGGTGACAAAGTATCCCTGGGTCTTCTCGTCCGTGACCCAAATGGAGGACCAGCAGGTGGTCTCGGTGGTCATGACGTCGATGGCGTTGCGGTATTCAATCGGCAGATTGGCGATGCCGGGGCCGACAAACTCCATGGCCTTGTTCTTCACATAGCCGTTTTTATACACTGCGCCGATGATGGAGAGCGCCACGTCCTGCGGGCCCACGCCGGGACGGGGCGCGCCGGTGAGGTAAATGGCGATCACGCCGGGATAGGCAAAGTCATAGGTGCGTTTGAGAAGCTGCTTTGCAAGCTCGCCGCCGCCCTCACCGATGGCCATGGTGCCGAGGGCGCCGTAGCGGGTGTGGGAGTCGGAGCCGAGGATCATTCTGCCGCAGCCGGACATGGTCTCGCGGTTGTAGGAGTGGATGTTCGCCATATTGGTCGGGACGTAGATTCCACCGTACTTGTGGGCGGCAGAGAGGGCGAACTTGTGGTCGTCCTCATTGATGGTGCCGCCGACAGCGCAGAGGGAGTTGTGGCAGTTGGTAAGCACGTAGGGCAGCGGGAACTCTGTCATGCCGGAGGCGCGGGCCGTCTGGATGATGCCGACATAGGTGATGTCGTGGCTGGTCATAGAGTCGAACTTCAGGCGAAGCTGCTCCATGTCGTCAGACTGGTTATGGGCCTTGATGATGCTGTAGGCCATGGTACCCTTCTTGGCTTCCGCCTTGTCGGCGGCCTTGCCGGTGAGGGCTTTGACCTTTTCGGATTCGCTTTCGGGGACGATCTCGGCGCCGTTTACGAGGTACACACCGCTGTCATACAGTTTGACCATGATGTTTTATCCTCCTTCTACGCAGTTAAGAATGATTGAAATGCAGGCAGAGAGCTCTGTGCCCTGACAGGAGGCGACAGAGCTCTCTGTTTCCGTGTGTATTTATACGTCGGCTATCACAGAAAGATTGATTGAGTACCACTTATAAGGTTCCGGATTAAAGGCCCTTGCCGGACTTCCGCTGGCAGCCAAAATCTCATTTACTTTCCTGAAGTACTCATTCAGATCCTCGCCGGAAGCGCGAGCGTTGTTGTGGTGCAGCGGCATCATGATCTGTGCACCCATATCCATGATCTGCCGAGCGCAGTATTCCGGGGTATAGGAACGGATGCGGTGACGAAGCATCAGATTGGGCTTTTCCTCCGTCATGTGCTGGACATGCTCTTCATAATCACGGCCTGCAGAGAAGTCGATCTTGAAATTCTGCTGTGTCTCGATCATATAATTAAGGTTGAAGATGGAGCCAAGAAGGCCCAATTCACTGGGGCATGGGATACCGAAGCCTTCCAGACCGCCGGTCATGATACGGGGATCGCTCGGACGGCGGAAGCGGCCTTCCCGGAAAGAACGGTTATCATGTGCACCCGGATAGGTCTTCAGAGTGAAATCATCAAAGTAGTAAGTATTACCCGGATATAACGGGTAGAGGGCTCCATGGGGAATATCGAACACCCGGGCCAGTTCTACACAGCATTCGGCAGGGCAGAGAATACGTCCATAGAACTTGTTCCAAAGCTGACCTACCAGATTGCAGTGATCGCCGTGGACATGGTTGAGAATGATATAATCCGCTCCGGTAAAATCTTCAACGCTGAAGCCGGTCTGGGAATAGACATCCCGTTCCATCGTCTGGCTCTTGGTGAGTTCAGTCATCCCTTCATATTTCGCGGCATCCAGATAGAAGGGATCAGTAACGATGACCTTCCCGTTCGGAAGGACGATCTCATAGCATTGCACGGAGATCCAGCGGATTTTTAGCGCCTGCGCACTAAGCTGAGTAAGATAATCGCTCATGATTATTCTCCTGTCTGTCAATTATTCAATCAATGAAATCAGCCGGGGTATGCAGGGAAGATGGTCATGATCCAGAACACGCCGATGACGCCGATGATCAGACTGGGAATCCAACTCATCTTGATCAGGTCCTTCTGGTCGTAACCGCCAAGGCCGACAGCCAGAGCGATCGTGCCGGTGGCGGCAGGAGTCCAGAACGCAGACTGACGGGCGGCATACAGGAGAAGCAGCGGTCCAACCGGGTTACAGCCGAGAGACTGGCAAGTCAAAATGACAATAGGGGTGAAGATGTGGCCGATACTGGAGTTGTTCATGAACTGGGTCAGAATAAAAGGAACCAGGAAGAACATGCCTCCGATGATATAGCCATTGTGGGTATTGCCCATGGAGGCGGCCAGCGTATCACCGATCTTTTCGCCGAGACCGCATTCGACCATTGCGCCGCCGACAACCTGGGCTGCAGCCAGCATCAGAACGATACGCATAGGGATTGCCTTTATGCCTTCCTTGGGGGTAAGGACGCCGGTAAACATAACAACAGCCGCACCGGTGAAGGCAATCTGCCAGGCGGTGAAATCGCCGAGCTTGCTCTGGAAGATCAAGGCGAGAGTGGTGATGATGAAAATTGCATAGCCGAGGATCTCACGCACAGGATCGAGGGGTGCCGCATCTTCTTTCCTCTTGGCCTTGGCCTTGGCGTCGGTTTCAGCAAAGTTGATTTCTGCAGAGGGCTGAGAGGGGCAAAGCTTGGGAGCAATAAAGATCGCATACACCATCATGATAATGGCGATGGGGAGTCTGCCCTTCATGGGATCGAGAAGCTGCATGGCGTACTTGGTGTAGCCGTAGCTTTCGAGATAGCCGTTATTGGTCACATAAGTCGTGGAGGCGACGCTGACAGGCAGAACGCCGCAGCCGACAATGCACACCAGTGCAAGCGGGAAAATCATCTTGGACGGGCTGACATTAAAGTCCGCGCAGCAGGTAACAGCCAGAGGACCGACAACTGCGAAGGCGGTCATCGGGGTCAGGCCCAGGTTGACCAGCGCAAAGGTCAGGACGGAATAACCCGCCAGCATGATCGTAAAGTTGCCGCCGCTGAGTTTGTATACAAGCTGGGTTACCTTCTTGACAGCCTGCGTACGGCTGAAGCCTGCAGCAACAATGAACATGCCAATGATTTGAATGGAACTGGAGGGGAGCAGATTGAACATGATCGTCTTTGCAGGCAGGATACCGGTCAGACTGATCAGCACAATGGACATCATGGCAACAGCGCCGTTGGAGATCTTGAATTTTCCTCCGATAACATAGCCAACCATCATAAAGAGAAGGATGGCAAGACACAGGATCATTTGAGTTGACATTTTTTATTCTCCCTTTTTCTTAATCGAATGTGAATTGTCTTTGCAGTTTTTTCTGTTTTGCTTTCAAATGTCAGTTCTTTCTGAACACTCCTCTCTTCGCTTATTCCCGTTAATGTTTACGTACTTATATTAAATTAGGGAGCTTTTTTTGTCCAATATTGCTTTGGAGTCAACTCATAGCCAAACGGAATGAGTTGACTGTCAGAAAAAAGGCCGGGACAACAATGTCCCGGCACTCTCAGGCGCTGCTTGCGATGATTGCTTTATAAGCTCTTTCAATACTGTGCAGATCATTTTAAATTCGCGGGTATCTTGAAAGCCTTTAAGGCAAACCAGGCAGGTCTGGTAGAACACGTTCTGATCCGGGTGGATCATATACAGATCGGTGCCATTGGCTGTTCTGTTCTCCTTTTTAACGCTGATCGGTACAAAGGCGCTGGCAATTCCCGATGTGACCATGGCGATCCTGCTCTGGTTATTGGTCACGCCGATAAGCTCAATGGTAATACCATTTTTCCGCAGCAGCTCTTCAGCAATTGTGCGGCTTGCACTGCCGGGAGTATTGACAGCAAAGCGTTCTCCGGCCAGATCCTCAAGACGCAGAACCGGGTAATCTATGTTGTCGAGCCGAATGGCTTTTTTCGCAACAAGACTTCCGGAGCGAAGGTACACTCCAAAGCAGGACCGTAAGATCGGCTCATAATAGAGCTCTTCCCGCCGCTCCGTGACAGACAAAACCGCTGCGTCTATAGACTTGTCCAGGATTCCATCCTGAAGGCCGTGCGTATCCCGTGTCTGAATCTGAATGATCTGCTGTGGATTCTCCAGATAAAAGCGCTCCAGGATCGCCCCCGCCAGATCAACCGTGCGTTGATATGTCAAACCCAAAACCAGGGAATTGTTCTGCACTTCCTTCAGACGCCGGAGCTGTTCCTGAAACCGGGCGTGTGAGAGAAGCATCTCACGCGCCATGCCAAGAAACAGTTCTCCTTCCGGTGTCAGCTTTACGGATACGCCCTTGACGCGCTTAAAGAGCGTGATCCCGTACTCCCGTTCTACCTTTTGAATACACTTGCTGAGAGACGGCTGCGCAACCAGAAGTTTATTGGCGGCTCTGCCGATGCTGCCTGCTTCCGCGATCGCGGTGATGTACTGCATGTCCTGTATATTCATCGCTGCACCCAACACCTTTCTTATTTATGTTATCAAGGCATTTGGAGTTTAACCTATTATATTCATTTTTCCGATAGCTTGTCAATCACTGTACTGTCGGTTTACTGTAAAGCACTGCCGCAAGGTTCCGTACTCGTCATTGAGGCGTATGATCCCGTGCAAGCATTGTGAATGCCTCCTCCATGCGCGTCAAGGACTGACGGTAGGCAAAGCCCATCCGAATCTGGATTCCGTCCTCGAGCGGGACAGCACACAGTCCCGGATGCTTTGGGACACCAAATCCCGGTATTACAGAAACATAACCGCTATGAGACAGTACCTGCATCAGTACATTATCAATATTGTATCCTTCCTCCATAACACAGTGCATCTCCTCTCTGCTCAGGATTCTCATAACTGCCTGCATGTGTGCAGGACGAAATGCCTTTGACGGAAAGAGAATGTGCTTTCCGGCAAGCTCCCCGCATTGAAGCTTTTTCTTTGCCGCGAGCGGATTGCCTGCTTCCATTACGCAGTAATGCTGATCCAGATAGAGCGGATAGAAGAAAAGCTGGAAGCTGTCGGCGATCAAATCATAGGGTGTAAAAACAAGATTTGTTTCATTCTTTTCCAATGCAGGACATACCTGATCCGGGCGAAGGCGCCTTGTCACGATCTCCCACTCCGGGTACAGTTCGTGAAACCTTTTCAAAATATCCGTCAGATATGGCGAACCGCTGGGACCCACATAGGACAGGCGCAGGATATGCTCAGCCCCTTTCTCGCGGGCACAATCATCCAACGCCTGTCGATAACGCAGAAGGATGTCCTTTGCCGCACGATGAAAAATTTCTCCCTGCGCGGTAATCTTGACAAAATGAAACCCAGTTCTGTCTCGATTTTCTTGATATGCTGCGTCACGGCAGATTGAGAAACAAACAACCGATGCGCCGCATTGACAAAACTTTCCTCTTCGGCGACAGCACAGAAAACTTCAAGATCATGTAATTTCACAGGATCACCTTCAATTAAGCTTTTACTTATTACAAGGATATCACAATCGAAATACCATTGTAAAGTTCTTTTGTTATAATCAAAACAGAACACGCCGATTTTAATTACCCCAAAACGAATATACGGAGGGACATCAATGAAAGAAATGAATCGTAAAGAGTTCCTGAAGCTGGCTGTCAAGGGTACGGCTGCCGCTGCCGT
>CADADE010000050.1 GCA_902786615.1 Oscillospiraceae bacterium | reverse complement strand
ATCTGTTCTAAGGAGGAATTGAAACATGAGTTTGGGTCAAATGTTTGCTTCCGGCCTTAGCGCAGTCTGGGGCGGCGGCACCATGTTCCTGATGGTCGTGCTGGCCATCATCCTGGGCACCATTTTCGGCGCCCTGCCCGGCGTTTCGGCCACCATGGCCGTGGCCCTGGGCCTCACCTTCACCTACACGATGGGCCCTGTGCCCGCCATCGTCTTCCTCGTCGCGATCTACTGCTCGTCCATCACGGGCGGCTCCATCACGGCGATCCTGTTCAAGATCCCCGGCGTGCCCTCCTCGGCGCCCACGACCTTTGACGGCTATCCCATGGCCCAGCGCGGCGAGGCCGGCAAGGCCCTCGGCGTTGCGCTGATTGCCTCCGCCGTCGGCGGCCTCTTCTCCGCCCTGGTCATGTTCCTGCTGTCCGAGCCGCTTGCCAAGGCGGCGCTGGCCTTCGGGCAGGGCGACCTCTTTGCCATCACCTTCCTCGGTCTCTCGATCCTGGTCGTGCTCGACACCGACCACATCCTCACCACCATCATCTCCGGTCTGCTGGGCCTGCTGCTGGCCTGCGTGGGCCAGGACCCCATGGCCGGCGTCGCCCGCCTGACCTTCGGCCAGGTGAACCTGCTGTCCGGCATGGAGATGATCCCTGTGCTGATCGGTCTTTTCGCCGTGACCGAGGTTCTCAAGCAGACCAACGCCAAGAAGCGCCTCTCCGCCGAGGACGGCGTGGGCGGCACCAAGGGCAAGGTCAACACCAAGATGCCCAGCATGAAGGAACTGCTGAGCATCAAGTGGGTCCTGCTGCGCTGCTCCATCGTCGGCACGGTCGTCGGCATCCTGCCCGGCGCCGGCGCGACCATTGCCTCCTTCATGTGCTACACCATGGAGAACAAGCTCTCCAAGCACCCCGAGAAGTTCGGCACCGGCATCATCGACGGCATTGCCGCCTCTGAGGCCGCGAACAACTCCGCCACCGGCGGTGCGATGGTTCCGCTCCTGTGCCTCGGTATCCCCGGCGGCAACGCGGCGGCCGTCATGGCCTCCGCCCTCGCGCTCAAGGGCGTGCAGATGGGCCCCCTGCTCCTCACGAACCAGCCGGAGTACCTGTCCGCCACCTTTATCACCATGATCATCACCAACATCCTCATGGTCATCGTCGCCATCGGCATCGCCAAGGTCTTCGCCCAGATCCTCGCCATCCCGTACTACTACCTCGGACCGATCATCGTTCTGCTTGCGACCATCGGCTCCTACTCCGAGGGCGGCTTCGTCGGCGTCAAGGTCATGGTCATTGCCGGTATCTTCGGCATCATCGTCAAGTACATGCACCTCAACTCCGCAGCCATCGTGCTCGGCCTGGTGCTCGGCGGCATGTGCGAGGCGCACTTCTCCCTGGCCTTCCAGGGCGCGCACATCGTCACTCAGCCCATGACCTTCAGCGACATCATGCAGAAGATCTTCGGCGCGCTCTTCGGCACCCCCATCGCCGCCGTCGTCATGACCATCTGCATCCTCATGCTTCTCAGTCCGCTCTACATGCCTCTTATCAAGAAGGCAACGGCCAAGAAGTAATCCGCATCCTATCATCAAAAAACGCCCCGTGGAGACCTGCTTTCGCGGGTTTCCACGGGACATTTTTTAGGAGCTTGCCATGAACAACATTTCCATTCTTGACGCCTTCGGCAGCGCGCCGCCGCGCAGCCCCTGCGTGCTGTGCGTGCCCAACCCGGTCGGCGGCACGGACATGATCCTCGTCGAGTGGTTCAGCTGGCTGAACATCAAGCGCAACCCCATGCTGAGCTTTTCGCTCCTGCGGGACGCGCCCTTCGGCAGAGACCTGCGGGAGGGGGAGCCCTTCGTGCTGGCCTTTCCGCCGGAGAATCTGGCGCGCGGCTACAAGCAGGGACTGCGTCTCACGGCGGAGGATCTGGAGAAAAAGCCCGGTTTTATGAAGCCGGACGCGCTCCCCGCCGCGATCCCAAAGGGCAGCGCCGTCGCCCTCTCCTGCACGCTCGCCGGGGCCTACAACTATCCCTTCAAGAAGGTGCGCATTTTCAACTGCAATCTGGAGGACGCCCTGGGCGAGCCGGAAGATTGAGGTTATACATAAAGGACTGATACACGATGATACTCGACAAAATCTCCCGCCTGCCGCTGTACGCTTCGCTCATCCCCGGCGCGGAGCAGATCGCCGCGGCCTTTTTAGCGGGTGATCCCGCCGCCGCGCCCTGCGAGGTGCGGGAAAAAAGCTATGCCTTGAAGGAGGACGCGAAGCGCCGCTTTGAGGTGCACTACCGGACCATCGACCTCATGATGGCGCGTGAGGGCGCGGAGACCATCCATCTCTGCCCCGCCTCGGCGCTCACGCCCGCCGAGGCTCTGCCGAACGGCGGGGACGGGCGCAAGCTCGACGGCGGGCCGCGCGGCACGGCGGCGCTGCTGGAGGCGGGCTTCTTCTGCGCCATCTTTCCGGGCGAGGCCCACATGGTGGGCGGCAAAACCGGGGACGTCTCCGAAAGCGTCGGCAAATGGGTCGTAAAGGTCCCCTGCACGGCGGACTTTGAGGTGCGGCCATGAAGGAGTCCCGCGCCGAAAGAATTTGGATCATCTTTCGGGAGTTTTTGAAGTTCGGCTGCTTTACCTTCGGCGGCGGCTGGAGCATTGTGGCCCAGATTCGCAAGGAGTTTGTGGAAAAGCGCCGCTGGATCACGGACGAGGAGCTGCTGGACTTCACCTCCGTGGGCCGCTCCACGCCGGGGCTGATGATCGGCAACGCCGCCATTCTCTTCGGCTATCACGCGGCGGGCGTCCCCGGGGCGCTGGCGGCGCTGCTCGGCATCGTGCTCCCGCCGATCGTCATCATGCTGGGCGTGGTGTACATCTACGACCTTATCAAGGATAACCCCTACGTTGCCCGGGCCATGATCGGGGTGCGCGCGGCGGTGGTGCCCATCATTTTCAGCGCCCTGCTGAAGCTCTTCAAATCCGGCATGAAGGACGGGTTCTGCTATCTCGTCGCCGTCGCCGCGTTCTGTCTCTGCCTCTTCACGCCGCTCAACAACGTACTTATCGTGCTGCTGGGCGCGGCGGCCGGTCTACTGTATCAGGAGGTGAAAAACCGTGATGCTGTGTCTTGAGCTTTTTCTCTCCTTCCTGATGATCGGCTTTACCAGCTTCGGCGGCATGTCCATGATCCCGCTTATCAACGACCAGATGCTCTCCCACGGCTGGATGACCGCCTCGGAGGTGGCGGACATTGTCGCCATCGCGGAGATGACGCCGGGGCCTCTGGGGCTCAACTGCGCCACCTTTGCCGGCGCCCGCACGGCGGGCATGGCGGGAGCGCTCGCCGCCTCGGCGGGCGTGCTGTTTCCCTCCGTCACGCTGACGCTGCTGGCCGCGGTGTTCCTGGAAAAATTCAAGAAAAGCCGCCTGATGAACGAGGCGCTCTACGGCATCCGCCCCGTCTGCATCGGGATGATCTTCGCGGTCATTATTCAGCAGAGCATGACCAACTACGCCGGGGGACTTTTCGGCGTGCTTTCCTGGTCGGCGGTGCTGATCGGCATTGTGTCCCTTGCGGTGCTGCTGCGCTTCAAGTGGAGCATCCCCAAAACCATCATTCTCGCCGCCGTCCTCGGTCTCGTCCTCTGCGGATTCGACACGGGGCTTCCGACATAAAATAATCCGGTATCCCGCATCGGGGATACCGGATTATTTTATCTTTTATGCCTTGGGCCAGGCGGCGACATAGGCCTGGACATAGGGCTCGGCCTTCCCGGCGCAGGGCCCCTCGCGCCACATGTCGAAGAAACGGCCGAAGGGGAAGATGTAATAGCCGTCCTGGTAGTGGTCGGTGACGTCGTAGGGATCGGCCAGGATCAGCACGTCGTCCGTGGCGTCATCGGTGCCGCAGGTGTCGAGGCCGATGGCGACCTGCCAGTGACCGCGCCAGTCCTCCCAGTCCACCAAGACCGGGATGCCCGCGTCAAACTTCTCGATCAGGTAGCGCTCCGCCTCCTTCATGTCCTTGAATTGCGGCTTGGTCGATGCGTTGAATTCCGTGTTCCAGCCCAGATCCTCGAAGAGCTTTGCCATGTTTTCCGTATCGGTGCCGCTGGATTGGTCGCTCCCCATCATTTTGGCAAGCTCAAGCTCATCGTAATCGTCCACGCCATAGCGGTGCAGCACCATGCGCGCGCAGGCAGGGCCGCAGCTGTATTCCGTGGTTTGCTGGTAGGTTTCAAATTTTTCCAGAATGTGCAGTGTGCCGCCGCTCACCATATTGTAAAAGTCAACGATGACAAAATACTGCGACTCCGGGTGGTTGAGGCTGCCCGCAAAGGCATCCGCGCCATCCCCGTCCGCTGTGGTGGGGTAGTTGTCCGGATAGCCGATCTCATGGAGCGCAGGGGCGGCGGATGCAGCCGCGCCGGGCAGGAGCAGAAGCACCGCGAGCAGGAGCGCAGCAAGCCTGATATGTCGTTTCATGGTGAAATTTTCCTTTCGTATTTTTCGTCCATTGTATTTCCTGCCTTCGGGCCTGTCAAGCCCGAAGGCGGGAAAAAGGCGCGATTTTTTAAAAATAGTTCTTGACCTCTCCCAACGCCTGTGCTATAGTATGACTTACCTGTCGGACGAGAGGTTTTCTTTTTGTGCGCATTTTTCCGAAAAACGCGCCGGGGATTTCTCCGTCACCATACAGGGAGGCAATGCCCGCCCCCCTTGGGGCACGGGTAAATAAAATAGGAGGTGCCGAAAGAATGGCTGCAGGCGCAAGAGTTAAAATTACACTCAGATGCGATGAATGCAAGCAGAGGAACTACAACACGGTCAAGAACAAGAAGAATACTTCCGACCGTTTGGAGCGCAGCAAATATTGCCCCTTCTGCAGAAAGCACACTAAGCATGTCGAGACCAAGTAAGACGGAAAGGAAAGCGTAAAAATGGCAGAGGAAAAGAAAACGAACGCCGCCCCCGCAAAGGCCGCTACCGCCGTCAAGAAAGACACTACCGAGCCCGGCTTCTTTGAGAAGATCGGCAAATGGTTCCGTGAGATGAAGAGCGAGCTGAAAAAGGTCGTATGGCCCACCCCTCAGGCTCTTCGCAACAACACGCTCGTTTCCCTCGGTATGATGTTTGTCTCCGCCGTGGTGATCTGGGGCTTTGATGAATTCGCACAGATGGTAGTCAGGCTCATCTTCCGTTTGGTTTGATCGAGATGGCTGAAGAGGCGAAATGGTACGTTGTTCATACCTATTCCGGGTATGAGAACGCAGTCGCCGCCGCAGTGATGAAGGCGGCGGAAAACCGCAGGATGACGGATCTGATCCAGGAGGTCAACATCCCCATGGAGACGGTGACCGAGATCACCGACGCCGGCGAAAAAACGGTTGAGCGCAAGGTCTTCCCCGGCTATGTGCTGGTGAAGATGATTCTCACCGACGACAGCTGGCATCTGATCCACAACGTCCGCGGCGCAACAGGCTTCGTCGGGTCCGACGGCAAGGCCGTCCCCCTCACGGAGCAGGAAATCTACGATCTGGGCGTCGAGCGCCGGGAGATCGTCGTCGGCTACAAGCTGGGCGACGAGGTCAAGGTCATTGACGGGCCGCTGGCCGGCTTCTTCGGCATTGTCGACGAGCTGGAGCCCGAGAAGGACCGGGTGCGCGTCGTGGTGTCCATGTTCGGCCGCGAAACGCCGGTCGATCTGGAGCTCGATCAGGTCGAGGTTCCCGAAAAGTAAGAGTTTTCGCGATTTTCTATAAGGTTTCGCACAAGACGCGGGGCCGTTTCCGGCGGGGCTTTGCCCCGGTGAACGGCACGCGGACAGCGCGGACCCTCCTGTCGGCCGGTTCGTCTCATTTCAGACGCGGTTCGGCAAGGAGATCTCGGACCGAAAGCGGATTTCGGGCCGAAATTCTAAAGAAAGAGGTGCTTTTAACGTGGCACAGAAAGTAGTTGGATACGTAAGATTCCAGGTTCCCGCCGGCAAAGCGACTCCGGCTCCCCCCGTCGGCCCCGCACTGGGCCAGTACGGCGTCAATATCGGTCAGTTCACCAAGGACTTCAACGAGCGCACCAAGGGCGACATGGGCCTGATGATCCCCGTCGTCATTACCGTGTACTCCGACCGCAGCTTCACCTACCAAGACCCCTCCTGCCGCCCTTCTGATCAAGAAGGCCTGCGGCATTGAGACCGCCTCCGGCGTGCCCCAGAGAGACAAGGTCGCGACCATCAGCAAGGAAGACGTCCGCAAGATCGCCGAGCAGAAAATGCCCGACCTCAACTGCACGGACATCGACTCCGCCATCAGCATGATCGCCGGTACCTGCCGCTCCATGGGCGTCATCGTCGGCGACTGATCTCAAACGTGGGAGGATTACCGCTTCTCCGGAAGCCGTAAATGAAAATCCGACTCAACCACATTTTAGGAGGAAATTAAATTGTTTAGAGGAAAGAATTATAAAGAGAGCTCCAAGCTCATTGATAAACAGAATCTGTACGACCCCATGGACGCGCTGAACCTGGTGTGCCAGGCCAGCAAGGCCAAGTTCGACGAGACCGTCGAGCTGCACCTCAAGCTCGGTGTTGACGGCCGTCACGC
>CADADE010000049.1 GCA_902786615.1 Oscillospiraceae bacterium | reverse complement strand
AGTATGGCACGTATAGCCGGCGTTGACCTGCCCAAGGACAAGAGAATCGAAATCGGTCTCACCTACGTCTACGGCATTGGCAGAACCAGCGCGAACAAGATCCTGGAGATGACCGGGATCAACCCCGACACCAGAGTCAAGGACCTCACCGATGAGGAAGAGGCCAAGCTGCGTGAGTGCATCGACCACAACTACATCGTGGAAGGCGACCTGCGCCGTCAGACCGCGCTTGACATCAAGCGCCTGACTGAGATCGGCTGCTACCGCGGCCTGCGCCATCGCCGCGGCCTGCCCGTGCGCGGCCAGCGCTCCAAGACCAATGCCCGCACCCGCAAGGGTCCGAAACGCACCATCGCGAATAAGAAGAAGTAAGGAGGGATATGGATTATGGCAGCAAATAACGCCAAGAAGAAAGTCAGAACTCGCAGAAGAGAGCGTAAGAACATTGAAAAGGGCCAGGTTCATATCAGCTCTTCCTTCAACAACACCATGGTCACCGTGACCGATACCCAGGGCAACGCCATTTCCTGGGCCTCCGCCGGCGGCCTGGGCTTCCGCGGAAGCAAGAAGTCTACCCCCTTCGCCGCACAGACCGCTGCCGAGACGGCCGCCAAGGCCGCCATGGAGCATGGCCTGAAGACCGTCGAAGTTTTCGTCAAGGGCCCCGGCTCGGGCCGTGAGGCCGCCATCCGCGCCCTCCAGACCGCCGGTCTCGAGGTTACCAGAGAGCCCATTGCCAAGCACGCAAAGGCGCTGGGCATCAGCCCCGCCACCATGGGCTATTTCAAGAAGGAAACCACCAGAAATTCCAACAGCCAGGTAAGGCGTAAAAAGTCCGAGTACGCCATGCAGCTGCAGGAGAAGCAGAAGGTCAAGTTCGTTTACGGCGTGCTGGAGAAGCAGTTCCGCGGCTACTACGAGAAGGCCGAGCGCATGCCCGGCAAGACCGGCGAAAACCTCCTGTTCCAGCTGGAGAACCGCCTGGACAACGTCGTGTTCCGCCTTGGCTACGCTGCCACCCGCCGTGAGGCGCGCCAGATGGTCAACCACGGTCACTTCACCGTCAACGGCCGCAAGGTCAACATCCCCAGCTACCAGGTGAAGCCCGGCATGGTCATCGCCCTCAGAGAGAGCAGCCGCAGCATCGAGCGCTTCAAGGTCAACCTCGAGGCAAACGCTTATCACGTCATCCCCAAGTGGCTTGAGTTCGACGCAAACAATATGGTCGGCAAGGTTGTCGCCGCTCCTACCAGAGAAGATATCGATCTGCCCGTTGAAGAACGCCTGATCGTCGAGTTGTACTCCAAGTAAACTTGATACCCTCAATTGGTAAGCTGAATCACCGCAGCCCCCGTGGGGCAATCTTATAAGGAGGGTTATATTTTATATGATCGAAATTAAGAAGCCGCGTATCGAGTGCATCGAAACTCCGACAGACAGCTCGTATGGCAAATATATCATCGAGCCTCTGGAGCGCGGTACTTCTCTCTTCCCTCCCCGGCATCGCATGCACCAGCATCAAGATCGCCGGTGTTCAGCATGAGTTTTCCACCATCCCCGGCGTCAAGGAGGACGTAACGGAGATCGTGCTCAATGTCAAGAGCATTATCGCCCGCCTCCACAGCACCGGCCCGAAGACCGTGTACATTGAGGCCTCCGGCGAGGGCCTGGTCACCGCCGGCGACATCAAGCCCGACGCGGAGGTGGAGATTCTCAACCCCGAGCAGCCCATCGCGACACTCGGTCCCGACGGCGCGCTGAGCATGGAGCTTGTCCTTGACCACGGCAGAGGCTATGTCTCCGCCGACAAGAACAAGAACCCCCAGATGCCCATCGGCACCATTCCCGTCGACTCTATCTACACGCCCGTCCTCAAGGTCAACTACACGGTGGAAAATACCCGTGTCGGCAACCAGACCGACTTCGACAAGCTGACCATCGAGGTTTGGACGGATAAGACCATGACCGCAAGGGACGCCGTCTCTTTGGGCGCGAAGATCCTCTGCGACCACTTCACGCTTTTCACCAACCTCTCCGACACCATCGGCAGCAACTCTACCGTTGTCGAGAAGGTCGAGAAGGAGCCCGATACCATGCTCAAGATGACCATCGAAGAGCTGGATCTGTCCGTGAGAAGCTTCAACTGCCTCAAGCGCGCAAACATCAACACGGTTGAGGACCTGGTAAGCAAGACCCAGGATGAGATGATCAAGGTGCGCAACCTTGGCCGCAAGTCCCTGGAAGAGGTCGAGCACAAGCTCACCATGATGGGTCTCTCCCTTGCCAGCGACGACAATCAGTAAGCGAAACGCAAGCTGTAAGCTCTCAATTAGGAGGAAACGATATTATGCCTGGTACAAGAAAACTCGGCAAGACCACTTCCCAGCGCATGGCGATGCTCCGTCAGCAGGTGACCGACTTCCTGGCCACCGGCCGCATGGAGACCACCGTCACCCGCTGCAAAGAGATCGCACCCCTGGCCGAGAAGATGATCACCCTCGGCAAGGAGAAGGATCTGGCCGCCTACCGTCAGGCGCTCGCCTTCATCACCCGCGAGGACGTGGCCAAGAAGGTCTTTGACGAGATCGCCCCCAAGTATGCCGACCGCAACGGCGGCTACACCCGCATCACCCGCATCGGCGCCCGCCGCGGCGACGCCGCCGAGGTCGCCGTGATCGAGCTCGTCTGATCCGATATAACACAAAAAACCACCGACGAAAGTCGGTGGTTTTTTTGTCAGATCGCATTATCCCTCGCGCTTGAGAAGCTCGGCCTTGTCGAGGATGAACTGGCGCAGCCACGCGCCCGCCTCCTCGTTTTGCAGGGCAAAGTCGATGATCGACTCAAGATAGCCCTTGAGGTTGCCGGTGTCGTAGCGTTTGCCCTCAAAGTCCACGGCGCACATGGGCTGGCGCCGGCAGAGGGCGCGCATACCGTCGGTGAGCTGGATCTCGTTGTTGCGCCCGGGCTTTGTTTTTTCCAGAATGTCGAAGATTTCCGGCATCAGCACATAGCGCCCCATGATGGCGTAGTCGGAGAGCTTTTCGTAGACGGAGGGCTTCTCGTTCATGTCGCTGATGCGGTAGACCCGTTCGGAGAGCTGTTCCTCCAGCTTGACGGAGGAATACTTGCTGATCTCCTCGCTCGGGAATTTGCGCACGGCGATGGCGCTGCAGTTATTCTGCTCCGCCGCGTCCACGAGCTGCTTGAGCACCGGCGTCTCGCTCAGCATGATATCGTCGCCGAGGAGGATGCCGAAGGGCTCGCCCCCCACAAAGCTCTTGGCGCGCCAGATGGCGTGGCCGAGACCCTTGGTCTCCTTCTGCCGCAGAAAGTACACGTCGGCCATGTCGGCCACCTCGCGCACGACGCGCGCCTCGCTGCGCTTGCCGTCGGCAATGAGCCGCGATTCCAGATCGGGCGCGTAGTCAAAATAATCCTCGATGGGGGATTTGCCGCGGTTGGTAATGATGAGGATCTCCTCCACCCCGGCAGCGACAGCCTCCTCCACAATATACTGCAGAACAGGCTTGTCCACCAGGGGCAGCATCTCCTTGGGGATGCTCTTGGTATTGGGCAGCAGGCGGGTGCCGAGGCCCGCCGCGGGGATGATGGCTTTGCGGATCTTCATGGAATGCTCCTTTCTCGTTTACGAACGGGGCTTTTTAGGGAGTTTTTCGCAGGAATACTTTGTGTATTGCAAGAAAAAGTGACAAAATCAGAGCGCAATTTTTCCGAAAGATGCCGAAGGCGGATTGTGCGGTGTTGCCTTAATTCATTTCTGATTCACGCGGTCGATCAGCGCGCGCACGCTCTTGATTTTCGGAAGCTGTACCAGCAGCGGATAACCCAGCAGGAACAGCACCGCCATCTCACCGAGGCCGACGGTCAGGGCGTTGAAGCCGTAGGAGCCGAGGGCGGAGGAAAACTCCTGAATTTTATATCCCCAGGTGAGCACCGCGCCCACGATCACGGCGTTGAACAGCACCGGCATCAAACAGCCGAGCAGGCGGTTTTTGACCGTATTGCCCTGCCTGCCGAAGTACGCCGTCATGAGCGCCGCAAGCAGGGTAGCGGCAGAGCCGAACACAATGTCCAGCACATTCCCGGTATAGAGATTGGCGAGCACGCAGCCCGCGACGACGCCCGGCATCAGAAAGGGCAGCGCGGTCACAGCCTCGCTCACGCGAAGCTGGATCGGTCCGTAGCTGATCGGCGCAAGGACGATGGTGAGCGCGGCATAGGCCGCGGCAATGACGGCGTTTACCGTCAGGAGAAGGGTCATGTTTTTGCTTTGCATCATTCGGCAGCCTTTCATGTCGCATGTTCTTCGCGTTTTTTCAGGGAGTATTCGCAGCCGCAGTAGAGCTGGCGGTAAACGTTATACTGCTCGCAGAGTGCGAGAGAGCGGTTTTCCCCGTCGCGCTTTTTGAACTCGGAGGGGAGCCATTTCACGCCCGCCTTTTGGGCAATCTCTTCCGCAATGGCATTGATGCGCACCGCGTCCTTGTGCCGTGAGAGGGTGAGCGTCGTACAGAAATAGTCAAAGCCGCGCGCCGCCGCAAGCTTCGCCGTCTCCTCCAGCCGCAGCCGGAAGCACTCCGTGCAGCGTCTGCCGCCCTCCGGCTCGTCCTCCAGGCCGCGGGCGCGCGCGTAGTATTCCGCGCTCCTGTGTTCCTCAAAAAGGACGCCGACCCGGTCCTCCAGCCCCATGTCACGGATCAGCTTCAACAGCGTGTTATAGCGCTTTTGAAACTCCGCCTCCGGGTAAATGTTGGGGTTATACCACAAGAGCGTCAGCTCAAAGTATTGCGTCAGATATTCCAGCACCGCGCTGGAGCAGGGCCCGCAGCACACATGCAGCAGCACCCGCGGGCGCGATTCGCCCTGCTTTTCAATGATGCGGTCAAGCTCCCGCATGTAATTTCTTCTGTTCATACGCTTATCATAGCACAGACAGAAGAAAAAAGCTACCAAAATCCAGTCTTGACGCGGGCACAGGATGTGGTAAGATAGGGGCATCAAAGGCCGCAGGAGGGAACCCCCATGGACAGCCGGACCAATAAGCAGAATTATTACCTCGACATCGCCGACGCGGTGCTTGAGCGCTCCACCTGCCTCAGACGCAAATACGGCGCCATTATCGTGCGCAACGATGAAATCATCTCCACCGGCTATAACGGCGCGCCCCGGGGCCGGCGCAACTGCTCGGATCTCGGCGGCTGCATGCGCGAGAAGCTCGGCGTCCCCTCCGGCGAGCGCTATGAGCTCTGCCGCTCCGTCCACGCCGAGGCTAACGCCATCATCTCCGCCTCCCGCCGCGACATGATCGGCGCGACCATCTACCTCGTCGGCCGCAGCGCCAAGACCAATGAGCTGCTGTCCGACGCGATGAGCTGCTCCATGTGCAAGCGGCAGATCATCAACGCCGGCATTGAAAAAGTCGTCATCCGCACGAGCCCCAACGAGTATCGGGTGATCCCCGTGTCCGAGTGGGTCGAAAACGACGATTCCATTTTTAATCTGATCGGATAACAATTTCGGAGGATCACACCATGGAGCTTCTTGAACAGCGCATTCTCACCGACGGCAGGCTGCTGCCCGGCGGCATTCTGAAAATTGACAACTTCCTCAACCACCAGATCGATCCCATGCTGCTGCAGGAGATGGCGGGGGAGGTGCACCGCCTCTTCGCAGACGCCGCAGTGGACAGGGTCCTCACCATCGAGGCCTCCGGCATTGCGCTGGCCATCCTGGTGGGGCTGGAGTTTCACTGCCCGGTGGTTTTCGCCAAGAAGAGCAAGACCAGCAATATCTCGGACAATGTGTACCGGGCGGAAATCCCCTCCTTTACGCACGGCAACGTCAACACCGCCGTGGTGGCAAAGGACTATCTGCACGTGGGCGACCGGGTGCTGCTGGTGGACGATTTTCTCGCCACGGGCGCGGCCTTCCTCGGCCTCAAAAGCCTCGTCGAGCAGGCGGGAGGAACGGTGGTCGGCGCGGTCGCCGCGGTGGAAAAGCGCTTTCAGGGCGGCGGGGACAAGCTGCGTGCCGAGGGCGTGCGGGTCGAGAGCCTGGCCCGCATCGCGGCGATGGACGACAACGGCATCCGGTTTGACTGAAAAAGCTTAAAATACTTGAAACGCTTGCGCCGCAAGGCTTTGCGGTTTTCCCCCATCTTCTCTGTTTTGTGAAAAGCGCATAAAAACAGCCTGCCAAATCTATACAATTCTTACAGGAACTACAGTTGACTTTTGGCGAAAAGACTGTTATTTTATACGCGTCCTCAAAAAACAGGACAAGTGAATATCGCTCGATATAAGCAAATGATATGGATTTGAAGTTTCTACCCGGACGCCGTAAATGACCGGACTATCGAAGCATCCAACAGGGCAGAGAGAGACTCTCCCGGCCCTTTGGTATAGTTTGCATTGGTACCGGGCGCCGATCGTCCGCGCCAGTGCAATTTTTATCGCGCCGACGCTGCCACGAAAAAAACTGTCGGCTTTTTTTCATGGCAGCGTCCCTTACCCCAAGCAGTCACCTGCACCGCGAGAACCCAAAAAACTTTTTTTAAGGAGACTGAATATGAAAAAATTTCTGTCGCTGCTCCTGGTTATGACCATGATCTTCGCGCTCGCCGTTGTCGCCGCACCCGCCGCCTCCGCTGCCGAGCCCAAGACCGTCAAGGCCGGCTTCATCTTCCTGCACGACGAGAACTCCACCTATGACCTCAACTTCATCAACGCCGCCAAGGAAGCCTGCGAGAAGCTCGGCGTTGAGTATCTGCTCAAGACCGGCATCCCCGAGGGTCAGGAATGCGCTGACGCCGCCGAGGAGCTCATCGACGAAGGCTGCAACTTCATCTTTGCCGACTCCTTCGGCCATGAGCCCTTCCTTCTTCAGGTCGCCAAGGACTACCCCGACGTCACCTTCTGCCACGCCACCGGCACCCAGGCCCACACTGCGGGCGTTGCCAACTACCACAACGGCTTCGCCTCCATCTATGAAGGCCGCTTCCTCGGCGGCGTCGCTGCCGGCCTCAAGCTCAACGAGATGATCGAGTCCGGCGCCATCACCGCGGACCAGGCCAAGGTCGGCTACATCGGCGCTTTCCCCTATGCCGAAGTGAAGTCCGGCTACACCTCCTTCTTCCTCGGCGTCCGCTCCGTCTGCCCCTCCGCCACCATGGAGGTCACCTTCACCAACTCCTGGTACGACCCCACCCTTGAAAAGGAAGGCGCCACCAAGCTCATCAACAACGGCTGCGTCCTGATTTCCGAGCATGCCGACTCCATGGGCGCTCCCACCGAGTGCGAGGCCAACAATATCCCCTTCGTGTTCTACAACGGCTCCGCCGCTGACGCCTGCCCCAACACCTTCATCGTCGCCTCCCGCATCGACTGGGCTCCCTACATGGAGCATGCCATGACCTGCGTCGCAAACGGCGAGGAGCTTGAGGCCGACTGGACCGGCACCCTGGCCACCGGCTCCGTGAAGCTGACCGACATCAACGAAAAGGCCGCCGCTGCCGGTACTGCCGACAAGCTGAAAGAGGTCGAGGAAAAGCTCGCCTCCGGCGAGCTGAAGGTTTTCGACACCTCCACCTGGACCGTCAAGGGCGAGACCCTCAGCGAGTACCTGGCCGACGTTGACGACATGGGCGACTTTGCTCCCGAGACCAATGTCATTGCCGACGGTTACTTCCACGAGTCCGAGTACCGCTCCGCGCCTTACTTCGACATCGACATCGACGGCATCACCAACATCGACGCCTGATTCCGAAATCTCAATACGCCCCCGCTTCTCCAAAGGAGCGGGGGCGATGCCGCATATTTAAGGAGTAAAGATGGACAACAAAATCGCCGCAGTTACCATGCGCAACATCACCAAGCGCTTCGGCCCGACCCTGGCCAACGACCGGGTCTGGCTCAATATTTACCGGGGGGAGATCCTGGCTCTGCTGGGCGAGAACGGCAGCGGCAAGACCACCCTCATGAACATGCTCTCCGGCATCTACTTCCCGGACGAGGGCGAGATCGCCATCGACGGCAAACCCGTCGTGATCCGCTCTCCGAAGGACGCCTTTGCCCTCGGCATCGGCATGATCCACCAGCACTTCAAGCTCGTGGACGTGTTGACTGCGGCGGAAAACATCGTCCTCGGCCTGCCCGGCAAGCTCGATCTCAAGGCCGCGTCCAAAAAGATCCGCGAGATCTGCGACGCCTACGGCTTCGAGGTGGACCCGAACCAGAAAATCTACGACATGTCCGTGTCTCAGAAGCAGACGGTGGAGATCGTGAAGGTCCTCTACCGCGGGGCGGATATCCTCATCCTGGACGAGCCGACCGCCGTCCTGACCCCGCAGGAGACGGACAAGCTCTTCGCGGTGCTGCGCAACATGCGCGACGACGGCAAGGCCATCGTCATCATCACCCACAAGATGCACGAGGTGGAATCCCTGTCCGACCGCGTCGCCGTCCTGCGTCACGGCCAGTTCATCGGCGACATGCCCACCAAATCCACCAACGCCCAGGAGATGACCAACATGATGGTGGGCCATCCCGTGGAGCTGAACATCGACCGGCCCGAGCCTGTCGATCCCAGGCCGCGCATCGAGGTCAAAAACCTCACCGTGCGCGATGTGGAGGGCACGCTCAAGCTGGACGATGTGAGCTTTACGGCCAATTCCGGCGAGATTTTGGGCATCGCGGGCATCTCCGGCAGCGGACAGAAGGAGCTGCTGGAGGCCATCGCGGGCCTGCAGCCCGTGGAAAAGGGCAGCATCGAATATATCCACGACGACGGCAGGCGCGAGCAGCTTCTCGGCAAGGACCCCTTCGCCATCCAGGAGATGGGCGTGGCGCTCTCCTTCGTACCGGAGGATCGCCTCGGCATGGGCCTTGTCGGCAACATGGACCTCGGCAACAACATGATGCTGCGCTCCTACCGCAAAGGCAGGAGTCCCTTCACCAACCGCAAGGCCCCTTACAAGCTGGCCCATCAGATGGTGGATTTCCTGGAGATTGCCACCCCCAGCGTGGAGACTCCGGTCAGAAGGCTTTCCGGCGGCAACGTGCAGAAGGTGCTGGTCGGGCGCGAGATCGCCAACGCCCCCTCCGTCCTGCTGACCGCCTACGCCGTGCGCGGCCTGGACATCAATTCGTCCTATCTGATTTATGACACCATCAATTCCCAGAAGATGCGCGGCGTCGCCGTTTTGTACGTTGGAGAGGACCTGGACGTGCTGCTGGAGCTTGCCGACCGCATCCTGGTGCTCTGCGGCGGCAAGGTCTCGGGCATCGTCCCGGGCCGCGGCGCGAAGAAACGCGACGTCGGCATGATGATGACAAAGCTGGGAGGAAAAGACGATGAATAAGACAAGCAAAACGCCTCTCTTCCATGTGGCCAAGCGCGGGGCGCTGCCCTGGTACAAGGCCTGGGCCATCCGGGGGGCGGCGCTGCTGCTGGCCCTGGTGGTCTGCGGCGTCATCACAAGCCTTGTCACCGGCGAAAACCCCTTCGCCGTCTACGCCGCCATCTGGAAGGGCTCCTTCGGCACCACCAGAAAGTTCTGGGTGCTGCTGCAAAATATTGCGATGCTCCTGTGCGTGTCCCTCGCCGTGACGCCCGCCTTCCGCATGCGCTGCTGGAACCTCGGCGCGGAGGGTCAGGCCCTGATCGGCGGCCTCGCCTGCGCCGCCTGCATGATCACCCTGGCAAACAAGCTCCCCAACTGGGCCGTCATCCTCTGCATGATCATCTCGAGCCTCCTCGCCGGCGCAATCTGGGCGGGCATCCCCGCCTTCTTCAAGGCCCGCTTCAACACCAACGAGACCCTCTTCACCCTCATGATGAACTATGTCGCCACCCAGCTTGTGGCTTATTACTGCGTCGTGTGGGAGAGCCCCAAGGGCTCCGGCACCATCGGCATCATCAACCCCAACACCCAGATCGGCTGGCTGCCCCAGTTCCCGGCCCAGAAGTACCTGCTGAACGTGCTGGTCGTGGCGATCGTCTGTGTGCTGGTCTACATCTATCTCAACTACTCCAAGCACGGCTATGAGATCGCCGTCGTCGGCGAGTCCGAGCGCACCGCCCGCTATGTCGGCATCAAGGTCGAAAAGGTCATCGTCCGCACCATGCTTCTCTCCGGCGCGATCTGCGGCCTCGCGGGTCTGCTGCTCGTCGGCAGCACCAACCACACCCTGACCACCACCATTGTGGACGGGCGCGGCTTCACGGCGGTCATGGTCTCCTGGCTTGCCAAGTTCAATCCCCTCGGCATGATCTTCACCAGCTTCCTGCTGGTCTTCCTCGGCCGCGGCGCGGGCGAGATCGCCACCAAGTTCGGCCTCAACCGCAGCTTCGGCGACATCCTCACCGGCATCATCCTTTTCTTCATCATTGGCAGCGAGTTTTTCATCAACTACGAAATCAAGCTCACCCGCGGCGCGGGGAAGGAGGGTTAAGCCATGTTCGATATCGTATCCTTTATCCCCCGCGCCGTCGTCCAGGGCATCCCGCTTCTGCTCGGCAGCACCGGCGAGACCCTCACCGAGAAATCCGGCAACCTGAACCTCGGCATTCCCGGCATCATGTACGTCGGCGTGATCGGCTCGTTCTACTATGAGGCGGGCAAGACCGCCCAGGACATGAACACCGCCCTCACCATCCTGATCCCCCTGGGCTGCTGCCTGCTGGGGAGCTTTCTCATGGGGCTTCTCTACTGCTTCCTCACCGTCACGCTCCGCGCAAATCAGAACGTCACCGGCCTTGCCCTCACCACCTTCGGCGTGGGCTTCGGCAACTTCTTCGGCGGCTCGCTCATCAAGCTCTCCGGCAGCAGCCTGCCCTCCATCATCATGACCAACACCTCCAACGTCTTCCGCCGCACGCTTCCCTTTGCGGACAAAATGGGGGTCTTCGGCAAGCTCTTTCTGAACTACGGCTTCCTCGCCTATGCGGCGGTGGCGATCGCCCTCGCCGTGGCCTATGTGCTCAACCACACCCGCACGGGCCTGCACCTGCGCGCGGTGGGCGAGAGTCCCACCACTGCCGACGCCGCGGGCATCAACGTCACCCGCTATAAATACGTGGCGACCTGCGTCGGCGCGATGATCGCGGGCCTCGGCGGGCTGTACTATGTGATGGACTACGCCTGCGGCGTCTGGACGAACGACGCCTTCGGAGACCGCGGCTGGCTTGCCATCGCGCTGGTCATCTTCACCATCTGGCGGCCCAATGTGGGCGTACTCGCCTCCTTCCTCTTCGGCGGGCTCTATATCCTGCACATGTACATCCCCTCGGGCATGAACCTCGCCGTCAAGGAGCTCTACAAGATGGCGCCCTATGTCGTCACCATCATCGTGCTGGTCATCTCCTCCATGCGCAACAAGCGCGAGAACCAGCCCCCCGCCTCCCTCGGCCTGCCCTACTTCCGCGAAGAACGCTGAACTCTGCGCCCCGTCCGACCCGGACGGGGCGTTTTTTTACAATCAGATGAGACAATTTTGCCCAAGCCTCTCATGGCCCGGAAAAACGATTGACTGTTTATTGTATTTACGATAAAATAAAGTGTAACCGTAAATCGCTCAAAAACATACCGAAAAGGAGAAATAACCATGGCAAAAGAACTTTCCCGCAGAGATTTTCTGAAGGGCATTGCCGCGGGCGCGATGGGCGTCGCCGCCGCTGGTGTGCTCGGCTCCGTCCCCATTGTGGCTGCCGCTGAGGAAGCCAAATACACCCCCGGCACCTACTCCGCCACCGCCAAGGGTATCGCCAGCGACGTCAAGGTCACCATGGAGTTCAGCGAGACCGAGATCCTCTCCGTCGTCATCGACTCCACCGGCGAGACCCCCGATATCGGCGGCAAGGCCGGCCCCCTGCTCGAGAAGGCCATTCTCGACGCCCAGGGCCCGGATATTGACGCCGTCTCCGGCGCGACCGTCACCTCCGACGCGGTCAAGAAGGCTGTCGCCGACTGTATTTCCCAGGCGAGCGGCAAGGCCGTCGTCGTGCAGGAGGCCGCTCCCGCCGTCTCCGACTGGCTGGGTGAGGCTCCCGAAATCGCGGACGCCGACATCACCGAGACCCTGGATACCGAGGTGCTAGTGGTCGGCTGCGGCACCGGCGGCTGGATCGCCGCCATGACCGCTGCCGAGGAGGGCGCAAAGGTACTCGTCGTCGAGAAGGCCGAGACCCCCACCAAGATCAAGGAGGACATCGGCGCCATCAACTCCAGACTCCAGCTCGAGAGCTTCGATCAGTACCCCGAGTTCAAGATCAACAAGATCGAGGCCCTGCAGGACATCGTCCGCTACGCCAGCGGCTACGTGGATTCCGATCTCGTCAAGGTCTGGATCGACAACTCCGGCGAGACCGTCGATTGGCTCACTGACCTGCTCGAGGGCACCGGCCACTGGTACATGAGCCTCGAGGGCGGCGTGGGCGACCTCAACCACCCCGAGCGCGACAAGGCCTACGCCACCGGCCACAGCCCCCATCCCGTGGAGGGCAAGCCCGACGACGTGGACCTCAACTCCGACATGACCGAGTTTGTCACCAGCCGCGGCGGTGAGATCCGCTGCAACACCTGCCTCGTCAAGCTTGACCAGGACGCGGACGGCAAGGTCACCGGCATCATCGCCCAGGACATGAAGGACGAGCATTACATCCGCATCAACGCCTCCAAGGGCGTCATCATGGCCACCGGCGGCTACGCCTCCAACGGTGACATGATGCTGGCTCTCCAGCCCCAGACCATGAAGATGAAGATCAACGTCCCCATGGGTTCCAAGTCCGACGGCGCGGGCATCAAGGCCATGCTGTGGGCCGGCGGTCAGATGGACCCCTGCCACGCCTCCATGATGTTCAACCGCTGCTCCTGCCTGCCCACCGAGACCGCCGGCTACAAGACCAACGGCAAGTGGTACTGGTTCGGCGAACAGCCCTTCCTCAAGGTCAACCTCAAGGGCCAGCGCTTCTGCAACGAGTCCGGACCCTATGAGTTTATGCTGCACTCCATGTACATGCAGCCGAACCACACCTACGTCGACATCTTTGATGCCAACTGCAAGCAGTATGCCGAGCAGTTTGACGAGGTCGGCTGCTGCCGCCTCTTCCCGTTCCCGAACGGCGCGATCTCCAACCGCGGCTTTGACGCCTGCTGGAAGGAAATGACCGAGGGTGAGAACTCCCACCTGGCCCTGGGCTACCTGCAGAAGGCCGACACCATCGCGGAGCTGGCTGAGAAGCTGAACATCCCCGCCGACGAGCTGGAAAAGACCGTCGCCCGCTACAACGTCCTGTGCGCCAAGGGCGAGGATGAGGATTACGGCAAGTCCGCCCACCGCATGACCCCGGTCGACACCGCCCCCTTCTACGGCATCCGCACCGGCGCGTGGCACCTGACCACCCTGGATGGCTGCCGCATCAACACCGACATGCAGGTCATCCGCGAGGACGGCTCCGTCATTGAGGGCCTCTACGCCACCGGCGACTGCACCGGCGGCTTCTTCGCCAACAACTATCCCAACCTCTTCACCGGCCTCGCCTGCGGCCGCACCATGACCTTCGGTCGCCGCGCCGCCAAGATCGTGGCAAAGAAGTAAGGCAAAACCGCATATTGAAACCCCGCCCCCGGCGTTTTTGCGCCGGGGGCTTTTTTCACACTTTTGTAATTATTCTCTTGCAAAATAAAACAGAATATAATATTATATAGATGTATCTCTATGCCCTGACAGAAGAAGGACAGTATAGACGGAGATAGGAGTACATCATGAAAGCAGATAAAGCAAAACGTGAAAAGCGCCTGAATATGATCGGCGCGGGCTGCGGCCTGTTTCTGGTGCTGCTGCTGGTGATTCATATCGGCACCGGCCTTGCCGCCCGTATGGCCAGCGCCAACGCCCAGACCCTGACGGCGAGCGCTCCCGGCAAGGTGGGTGATGTTACCGTCCAGGTCAAGGCCGACAGCGACAAAATTTATGAGGTCGCCGTGACCGAACACAGCGAGACCGAGGGTATCGGTACCATGGCGGTCGATCAGATCCCCGGCCAGATCGTGGAAAAGCAGTCTCTCGCGGTGGATGCGGTCTCCGGCGCGACCGTTACTTCCGAGGCGATCCGGGAGGCGGCCGCCCTCGCCCTGCAGAGCGGCGGGATCGACACGGTCCGCTTCGGTTATGAGGCTCCGGCGGTCGAGGCAAAGCCCATCGCCCACAAGGTACAGACCCAATCCGGCGTGACGGTCCTGCATGCCGTGGACTGGAAGGATCAGTACCCTGACCAGTACAACACCTGGTGCATGACCAAGGAGAGCCAAGATGCCGAGGATTACCTCGAGCTCTACCCGATGCTGCGCGGCCTGTATGAGGGCTACGGCTTCGCCAAGGATTACAAGGCGGCGCGCGGCCATTACTACGACGTGGAGGATATCGAGGCCACCGGCCGCCCGCATCCTCTGGCCAACTGCTGGACCTGCAAGACCCCCGACTTCACCAACATGGTGAACGAGGAGGGCATCAGCGCCTATCAGAAGGACTGGACCGAGGTGCAGGCCCAGATCACCGAGGGTATCAGCTGCTACACCTGCCACGCCAACACCCCCGGCGACATCACCATCACCCACACCTATTGGATCGACGCGGTGGGTGACGACTTTGACAGAATCGCGCCCGCAAACCTCGCCTGCGGCCAGTGCCATAACGAGTATTACTTCGCGCCTGACACCAAGGCGACCACAATCGCCCATCACTCGCTTGAGTCCATGGCACCCGAGACGATGCTGGCCTACTTTAACGACGGGGCAAACTTCCCCGGCGGCGAGGCCTTTGCCGACTGGACCAATCCCCGCACCGGCGTCAGGCAGATCAAGGTGCAGCACCCCGAGTTTGAGACCTTCCTCGGCGCGGGCAGCCCCCACGCCAAGGACTTCACCTGTGCCGACTGCCACATGCCGAACGCGGTGAATGCCGACGGCACGACCTTCCACAGCCACAACCTCATCAGCCCCCTGGATAATCCAGAGCTGATTGAAAACACCTGCTCTCAGTGCCATTATGATCTCGCGTCCGAGGTGCGCGCGGTGCAGGAGAAGGTGGAGAGCCGCACCTACACCGTGGGTTACCGCCTCGAGTACCTGACCGAGCTGTTGGCCCAGGCGGTCGCAAGCGGAAAGTACACGGACGCGCAGCTTGACCCCATCCGCGCCGTCGCCCGCGACGCGCAGTTCTATTGGGACTTCGTATTCGTCGAGAACGCCGAGGGCGCGCACAACCCGTCGCTCAGCTACCAGTGCCTGGACAAGGCAGACGAGCTCTGCGATCAGGCTACCGGCATGGTGTTCGCGCTGACCCGCTAAGGCAACACCGCACAATCCGCCGTCACTTTTTCTTGAGGTACACAAAGTACATCTGCGAAAAAGTGCCTTTATCAGAACCCAAATTTTCTCAGGATCTGCTCTTGCCGAATTATGCGGTGCTGCCCTAAGAATATAGGAAACAAATTCTGCCCGCCCGAAGGGGCGGGCAGTTTTCTGTAAGGGGAATTACCCATGAAAAAAGTGTTCAATTTCCTGCGCTCCATGCGCTTCGGGCTTCTGCTGCTGGGGCTGATAGGCCTGTGCTCCGTGATCGGCACCGTGATCCCCCAGGGGCGCGAGGTCGCCTGGTACGCCCAGAACTACCCTGCCTCCCACGGCTATATCCTGCTGCTGAGGCTCCACCGCATTTTTGAGAGCTGGTACTTCATCGCCCTGCTCGCGCTGCTGTGCCTGAATCTCAGCCTCTGCTCACTGCTGCGCATCCGCTCCGTGGTGCGCGCGGCGAGGGGCGAGACGGAGCGCGCCGCCAGAACCCCCGATACCGTGCGCCTCACAGGCGAGGGGGTGGAAAAGCTGCGCCAATATCTCACGGATCTGCACTGCAAATCCGTGCGCGCGGGGGACGCCGAGGTCTGGCGCAGGAACGGCTTCGGGCGCTACGGCAGCTTTATCACCCATCTCGCCATCCTGCTCACGGTGGTTTTCGGGGCGCTGGCCCTCTACACCCCCACAGTGACGGATCGGGACTGTATGCCGGGCGAATCTCTTTTCATGGACGACGGGATGGAGATCCACGTCCACGACTTCCGTATCGCCGACGATACGGGCCGGCTGGATTTCACCAGTCATGTGCAGATCACCCTGCCGAACGGACGGCGCAGCGAGATTGCCGAGCTCAAGGTCAACCACCCCTTCTCCTTCGGCCCGTGGAAGCTCTTCCAGCAGACCTTCGGCACGGCGGGCTCCGTCACGGTGACGGATCTGGAAAGCGGCGGCAGCGACGACTTTTTCCTCACAAGTCAATCCTATCTCTCCGCCGACGGAGTCAGCGGCATCCTCTACGATACCCTCTACCCCGACTTTATCCGGGATAAAAACGGTGAGGTCACGCTCATCACCGTCACCGAGGGGCGCTATCCCCATCCCATCTACCAGGCGGAGACCTTCTCCGACGGCGTTTTCACCCCTGTGCTGGCGGAACCGGGGGACGAGCTCACGGTGAACGCCCTGCGCTTTCGATTCAACGCTCCGGTGGAGTACCCGGGCCTGCGCGTCAAGCACGTCTCGCGCCTGTTTAACGCCCTGCTGGTGGCATCCTTCGCGCTGATGATCGCGGGGCTGTATATCACCTTCTTCTGCGAGCCGGTGCTGGTCAAGACCGACAAGGAGGGCTATGCCGTCCTCGGCCCCAAGCCGGAGCGGATGCGCCTGGAGCTCGGGGAGGAGCTGGGGGCGCTTGAAAAAAGCGTTGAGAGTGAAGCGTGAAATGATGGTGTCCGCGCGGCGGACGGAGTGAAAAAGAGAGGGAATGGTTATGAGAGCATTGTTTTTCGCGGCCTTCGCCGTGTATGCGTTGGCGGTCGTGCTGGAGTTTACGGGCACGGCGTTTAAGAAGGAAAAGCTCCTGAAGGGGGCTTGGTTTGTGTTTCTCGCGGCCTTTGCGCTGCACACGGCCTTTCTCGTCGTGCGCGGCATCGTGGCTAAGCGCCTGCCGCTATCCAACCAGTTCGAGTTCGCCAACGCCTTTGCCTGGGGCGTGGCGCTGATGCTGATCGTCATGCGCGGCAGGCTCAAGACGGATTGGCTCTCGGTGGCGGTCATGCCGGCGACGCTGCTGGTCATGACCTACACCGCCCTCCAGCCCATGGAGATCAAGGATCTGATGCCCGCCCTGCGCAGCGCCTGGTTCGGCGTGCACATCGGCTCGGCGGTACTGAGCTACGCCGCCTTTGTCATCGCGGGCTGCATAGCCCTGCGCTATCTGCTGACGGCGAAAAAACCCGACGCTGACGATAGGGCCCTGCGCCAGATGGACTATCTCAGCTACCGCATGGTGGCCTTCGGTTTCCTCTTTCTCACCGTGGTGATCCTCTCCGGCGCAATCTGGGCCGAACAGGCCTGGTCCGCGTTCTGGACCTGGGATCCCAAAGAGGTCTGGGCGCTGATCACCTGGATCATCTACGCGGTGTACCTGCACCTGCACCTGCGCTCCCGCGGCAGGGAGAAGCGGAAGTTCCTCGCCTGGTATCTGGTGATCGCGGTGCCGGTGGTCTTCTTCACCTTCGCCGGGGTCAACACCTTCATGCACGGCCTGCACACCTACGGGTGATGATTCATTTTCAAAGTACGGGCAAATATCATCTGCCCAGGAAGTAATAAAAATTCCCGGCGAAATCGCGCGCATGCGCCGACTTCGCCGGGAATTTGTTCTTAAACGGGATGCAGCCGCAGCCCCTTTTGTTCGGAAGCTTACTGGAGCTTCTCCAGATAATCGACGATCTTGCCGACCGTGTAGAGCTGGGCGGCGTCCTCATCGCTGATGGCGACCCCGAAAGAGTCCTCCAGGGACATAATCAGCTCGACCACGTCGAGAGAGTCAGCGCCGAGATCGTCAATGAGATTGGTGTCCATGGTGATGGACTCCGGCTCCACCTCAAACTGCTGGGCAAGCGCGTCTCTAACCTGTTCAAAAATCATTTCCTTATCCTCCGATGGCTTTCCTGTATGCATTTGCATGGTACTACAAATACAGCCGGGATGCAAGGGGGGATTTCAATATTTCCGTGGATTTTAAAAACTTTTCAGGATTCGGCCGACAGAAGAAAACAGGAGAAGCCGTTGGGCTTCCCCTGTTTGTTTCGATTTAGGCCCACTCGCGGCTGACGGGCTTGTTCGCGGCCTTGCGCTCGGTATTCGCGGGCCTTGCCTCGGTGTTCTCGGCGCGGGGGGCTCTCTCGCTCCGCTCGCTTCTCTCCGGGCGCTCGGGGCGCTCGCTCTTCTCGCTTCTCACGTAGGAGACCACGACGCGGCGGTTCGGCTCGACGCCGGTGGAGCTGGTGCTCACGCCCTCGTAATTCTGCAGGGCGGTGTGGATCACATGGCGCTCATAGGAGTTCATCGGCTCAAGAGCCATGCTGCGCTTATACTTGATGGCCTTCTCCGCCATCTTCTCGGCCAGCCTGGTCAGCGAATCCTCGCGCTTGGAGCGGTAAGCCTCCGCGTCCACGGTGATGTGCACGTGCTTCTCGCTGTCCTTGTTGACCACATAGTTGACAAGGTGCTGGATGGCGTCAAGGGTCTCGCCCCGGCGGCCGATGATTGCGCCCATGGAGCTGCCGGTGAGGTTGACGTTGATGCAGTTGTTTTCGCGGGTGCGGATCTCAATGCCGGCCTCCACGCCCATGCGCTCAAGCAGGCCCAGGAGGAAGGCGCGGGTCGCGGCGGCGTCGGCGTTCTCGTCCTCAGCCGCGGCGGGGGCGGCAGGCTTCTCCGCCTTCGCGGGGGCTTCGGCCGCTTCGGCCTTCGCGGGCTTTTCCGCCTTGGCTGCGGCAGGCTTCTCGGCCTTGACGGGCTTCTCCGCCTTGGGGGCAGCGGGCTTCTCAGCCTTCTTCGGCGCGGGTTTTACGGGCGCGGGATCGGGGGTCTCATAGCTCACACGCACGCGGGCCGGCACAGCGCCGAAGCCGAGAAAGCCGGTCTTGCCCATCTCCAGGATCTCGACGGACACGTCGTCCCGATTGAGGCCCAGCTCCTTGAGCGCTTCGTCAATGGCGGCGTCCACCGTGCGGGCGGACTTTTCCAGTGTGTTGATCATATACTCAGACTCTCCTGTTTACTCTTGTTCGGTCTCGCTGACGGCTGCGCTCTCTTCCGCGGCAGCCGTTTCCGCCGCGGGTTCGGCGGCGATTTCGGGGACGGCGCTCACTTCCGGCATATCCTCGTCAATGGCGGGGGCGTCCTCGGAGGCGGCAGCGGCGGCGAGGGTCGCGGCCTCGGCGTTTTCGGGGTTGGAGAAGCGGTCGGGCACGTAGGCGCGGCCTCTGGCAAAGCGGCGGTTGCCCACCTGGGAAGCGGGCTTCTCCGCCTCCTTGATGCCCAGGCGCTCGCGTCTGGCGGCGCGGTCGGCGCGGTCCAGGGCCGCCTTGCGCTCATCCAGCTTCTGCTTCTCGCTGGCCTGCAGCTTCTTCTTGCTGGTGTTGGTGTTGAGGGGGGTCTTGCCCTCGGCCTTTAGGCGCTCATATTCGGCCTTCTTGGCCTCCATCTCCGCGTCGCGCTGGGCGCGCTCGGCGGCCTTGACGGCATCCTCCGCGTCAAGCTCGGCCTTGTACTTCTTGGTGAGCAGGTAGTCGCGCACCATGCCGAACACGGAGTTCGCGATCCAGTAGATACCCATGGCGGCGGGCATGACAAAGCAGATCCACACGCTCATGAGGGGCATCATCATGTTCATGGTGTTCATGGTGGCCTGGGACTGCGCGTCGCCCGTGGTGGGGTTGGAGGCGGAGCTGATCTTCATCGAGAGCCAGGACAGACCGGCGGAGATGAAGGGGATCAGAAACAGGCCGAAGGCCGGGCCCCAGACGCGGGGATTGGACCAGTCGGTCGTGGCGAAAAAGTTCCACTGGGGCTGGTCGCCCAGGTTCAGGCCGAGAAAGCTGAAGTCCAGGTCGATGAGATTGGGGTCGAGCTTTCCGGCGAGATCCGTGGTCACGGCGTTCCAGTTGGCATGGGTGAGCTTGGCAAGCTCGATCTCCTGGTAGGCGCTGGCGCGGCCCGCGGCGGCTTCATAGAGGCCGTGGGACACAAAGTAGTCTGCCAAGGTCGTGACAAAGTCCTTTGCCACAAACATCATGCGCAGCCGGACATGGGGTTGATGCCCTCTTCCTGGTACAGCTTCTGCATCTCGGCGTTGAGCTTCTGGGGGTTGCCCTCATGCCGCCGCTGCAGCTCCTGAATGCGGGGCTGGAGGCGGGAGGAGCGCATCATGCTCTTCTTGCTCTTGGCCATGAAGGGAGTCATGATGAGGTTGACGGCCAGGGCAAAAAAGATCAGAGCCAAGCCGTAGTTGCCGGTCAGGTTGTACAGCCAGACCATGAGCTTTGCGAAGGGCCAGGTAATGATTTCCCCAAATGACATAGTTCATTCCTCAGTTCTTTTGTTGTTGTTCAGGGGACGGGATCGTAAACGCCGCGCCGCCCGTGATAAAAGGGATGGCAGCAGCAGATCCGGCGGAGGGCCATCCAGCCGCCCCTGAGGGCGCCGTATTTTTCGATGGCCTCCATGGCGTACTGGGAACAGGTCGGGGTAAAGCGGCAGCAGGGCGGCCGGTACGGGGAGATGGAGCGGCGGTAAAAGCGGATCGCGGCAAGCAGAAGCTTCTTCATCCCTCTGCCTCCTGCCGCAGCCCCAGCTTTTCGCAGGCCGTGAGATAGGCCCGCTCGAGCTTGCGGTATTCCGCGTCCACCGCGCGCGAGCGCGCCACCAGCACCAAGTCGTAGCCCGGCTTCACCGCCGCGCGGTTGAGACGCACGATCTCCCGCAGGCGGCGGCGCACACGGTTTCTCACCACCGCGTGGCCGAGCTTCGTGGACACGGTGTAGCCCGCCCGGTTATGCTCCAGCCGGTTTTTCCGGCAGTAGAGCACCAGATAGGGCGTCGCCGCGCTTTTTCCCTTGGCGTAGAGCCGGCGGAAGTCGCTGTTCTTTTTGAGACTGTACCGCTGCTTCACGCCGCGCCTCCTTCTGCCGGAGCAAAAGCTCCATAAGCACCTAAAGGGCGGATCGCTCCGCCCTCAAAACGTTTATTCCCGATGACCTGTTCACGGTGCGCCTCAGGCGCTGAGCTGAGCTCTGCCTTTTGCTCTGCGGCGGGCAAGAACCTTGCGGCCGTTCGCGGTCTTCATTCTCTTGCGGAAGCCGTGCTCTTTCTTGCGCTGGAGCTTCTTGGGCTGATAGGTACGAAGCATGGGGTGCACTCCTTTCTTCGGATCATAATGGGACCCGTATAATACTCAACATCCCCGGCGGAGCCGGGAAAGTAGTTGACACGTCTGCGGTGAAAAAATCACCCGGCGACAGGGTGCCGCCGAGTGTTTATTATATAGGAAATGCAAGGGTTTTGTCAACTGTTATTTTATGTAGACCACGGGATTCAGCTTTTGATGTCCTCGCCGCGCAGGTATTTGCCCATGGGCTTCCAGAGCAGCGCGCCGACGATCAGGCAGAGACAGGTGTTAATGAGGATGAAGCTGCCGTTATACAGCAGGGAATAGAACCAGGGGCTCGTCATGGTCATGCCGAAGAACTTCTCGGGCATATACTCGGCCCAGACGGTCGCTCCCACGACATAGTGCACCAGAAAGCGCGCAAACGCGCCGACGACCATCCCGGTGAAAAAGCCGCCCTTTCTGCCCTTGAAAAGTCCCGCGAGGCCCAGCATGGTGAAGGCCACCAGGTAGTCGCCCAGCATGGACTGCCAGCCCCAGGCGTAGGCCCCGTCGAGCGTGAGCTGCAAAAGGCCGAACACAAAGCCCGCGAGGATACCGGGGCCGAAGCCCCAGCGGGCGCAGAAGATGAAGATCGGCAGCATCGCGAGATCGACCGCCCCGCCCTGGGGCAGCTCGAAGAGCTTAATGTAGGCGAGCACCTGGGCCAGGGCCACGAAGACGGCCCCTTCTGTCAGGCAGCGCAGCGAGAGTCTGGATTTGTTCTGTTTCATATTGTTTTCCTCCTAAAGTATTTGAATACGGTTAAGGGATGTGCCTGGCTTGCCCTGTGTCGGGAAGAGCCGCCATAAAGTGTCCGGGAAGGGCAATCCACGCAGAACCCCTTCCACCGCTAAAGCGGTCCCCCTCCCCCAATCCGCCGCATGCGCGGCTGGGGGAGGCGAGAAAACAAAAAGCGCAGGCTCAAAAAATGAACCTGCGGCAGCTTGCGCACTCTGTTTCCTACGCCGGCATTATCCGGATCAGGTTCCAGGGTCCAAGGCTCGTTTACCTTGTCTCAGCCGGGAGAATCCCAGCGCCCCTTTTAATTGTTGGGGGCGGACCTTTGCCCGCCCGCTTATTTTTCTTCTTTGGTCGTTACGTAGACCCTGATGAGCTTCTTCACTTCTTCTGCGGTATAGGTTTGCTGCTGGGAATTCTCGTCAATGATGTTGAGCAGATCAAAGGCCATCGCCTTGCGCGTGTCCTGGCGTTCTGCATCGATTCCCATTGTGAAGGCTCCTTTCTCAAATTTCGGCATGGATCGTTTTGCATCTCTTTTCATCCTTATTGTATCACCGGGGCTCTTCCTTGTCAAGAAAGGGCTTTTCAAGCGGGCGCGGCTTGTGGTATCATGGGAAAAACGACAAGAGAGAAGGAAAAAGCATGTCCGTAACAGAAAAACCCGTGGCCGTGCTGGCCGGGACGCCGGTGGATACCGAGATGGGGGCGGCGGTGCTGCGCGCGCACGGGATCGAAGCGCTGAGCTGCCCGGTGTCGCGCACGCCTTTGGAGCAGGCCGCCTTTCAGGTGAAGAGCCGGGAGGAAAAGCACCGGACCCTGACCGGCATTCTGCGCGGCGCGATGGAGCAGGGCTGCGGCAGCGCGTTTATTTACTGCAACTCCCTGTCCGGCTCCGCGGATTTCCCGGCGCTCGCGGACGAGCTCGGCATCCGCATCGTGACGCCGCTGGACGCCTACGGCCTGTACGCGAAAAGCTACAGCCGCCTCGCGGTGATCGGCTACAACGGGCAGGCCCTCGCCGGGATCGACACCGCCATGGTGCGGGCAAACCCGGCCCTCGTCCTGCTGCCCGGCGGCACGCCTACGGTCACCTTTGACATTGAGGAGGGGCTCGACCCGGACGCGATCATCCGCCGCAACCACATCGACGCGCTCCTGCGCTATTTTGAGGACTGCGGCTGCGAGGCGCTGGTGCTGGGCTGTACGCATTTTCCGTATCTGACGGCGGTGCTCGGGGTCTACACCGGGCTCACGCTTCTGGACCCGGCGGAGGAAATGGTGCGCATCCTCTGCCAGAAGGAGGGAGAGACATGCTGAACCATATGCTTGTGGCGGTAAACGCCGTTTTGCCGAGCTTTCTGATCATTGCCCTCGGCCTCTATATCCGCAGCCGCGGCAAGCTTGACGACAAGTCCCTCGGCAAATTTAACTCCATCGCCTTCCGTGTTTTTCTGCCCTTCCAGATTTTCAAGAACATCTTCGATTCCCCGATCGGGGAGTCCTTTGATATGAAGCTGGTGCTCTTTGTGTTCTTCGGCCTGCTGCTCTCGGGCGCGCTTGCGCTCGTGACGGCCATCGTCACGGAGCCGCGCCGCGACCGCCGGGGCGTCATGGCCCAGGGCATGTTCCGCGGCAACTATGTGCTGCTCGGCATGCCGCTTATCGAGTCGCTCTTCGGCGCGGCGGGCACGGGTCTTGCCGCCCTCATGATCGCTGTCAATATCCCGATCTACAACGTGCTCTCGGTCATCTTCCTCGAGCTCTACGCCGGGGGCGAGATCAACGTGCGCAAGATGGTGAAGGACATCGTCACGAACCCCCTCATCGACGCGACCGTGATCGGCCTGATCGCCAAGGCGGTGCACCTGCCCCTCAACGCCTTCCCCGCCGCGGCGAGCGCGCTCAAATCCCTCTCAGGCGTGGCGACGCCGCTGTGCCTCTTTATCCTCGGCGCGTCCTTCGCCCCGGCGAGCATCCGGGGCTACGCCAGGAGCCTCTGGATCACTGTGGCCTTCAAGCTGGTGGTGATCCCGGGCCTCGCCCTCGCGGCGGCGGCCGCGCTCGGCATCCGGGGCGTCGGTCTCGGTGTGGTGATGATCAGCTTCGGCGCGCCCACGGCGGTCAACTCCTTCACCATGGCGCGCGAGCTCGGCGGCGACAGCGAGCTTGCCGCGGGCATCGTCGTGGTGGACACGGCTCTCTCCTGCCTCACCCTCTTCGGCTGGATCGTCCTGCTGCGGAGCCTGGGCCTGTTCTGATCCAAAAGATTAAAAACGAAGCTTCGACAGAGGAGTGGCAGAGCCTGCCCGTTTCCGTCGAAGCCTCGTTTTTTTACGCCTGGGTTTGCTGTTTGGCTTTCATTTCTTTTTTCAGCTCGTACATGCGGTAATCGGCCTTGCGGAAAACGTCGTCGACGGTATCCTCCCCGTTATACAGGGCGTATCCGATCGCCGCGTTGACCTTTTCCCAGGGCTGACCGTCGCTGGCCTGCGCGAGTGAACGGAATTTTCTGACCAGCGCCTTGATATTGTCGTAATCCCTGTCTTTGACGATGACGACAAACTCGTCCCCGCCGAAGCGGTACACGGGAGAATGGGCAAATACCTCGCAGATGATGGAGCAGGTTTTGCGGATCGCAATATTGCCCCGCTCGTGACCATAGGTGTCGTTCAGCTTTTTCAGGTCGTTCATGTCGATCATGACGATGCCGAAGCGCGCCTCTCCCCGGCGTACCTCGTCCGTCAGCTTCATGACCTGGCGGTCATAGGCAAGCTTGCTTCCCACGCCCGTCAGCGGGTCCCTGAGGGCAAGCTCGTTCATCTCGTCCGCCTCGCGCCTGGTTTCGGTCAGCACCTGCCGGGTCTCCTTCAGGCTTTCGATATAGCTGCGGGTGTTGTGCGCCATCTTCAAAAGCGAAGAATACAAAAGCTGAATCTCGTCCCTGGATTTGATGGGCAGATTGTCCAATTCGTTGCTGTCCTCCGGCCGGGCGCTGTAGTTCGCGGCGGCGTTGCTCAGCAGGTTGATGGGCTTGAGGATCTCCCGGTTCACGACCCAGATGGCGATGAGGCTGATCAGCGCGGTCAGGGCCGCAAGGACAAGGCTGCATATCAGCGTAAAGCGGCTTTGCTGCGCGCGGATCTGCTCCATGGAGATATCGGTCAGCGCGTAGCAGGCAATGCGCCCCTCCGCGGTGTAGACCGGCACGCCCGCCGTAACCAGCCAGCCGTAAGGCTCCGTATTGGTGATGTACGGCCGGAAGCCGATGCTCGGATCCTTGAGCAGTTCCCTGTTTTCCTCATACAGCGGGTCGACACAGCCGGGAGGGCAGGCGTCCTCATAAGCGGCGTCAACGAGATAGATGAAGGATTCCGTGGGAATGTCGATCGTGACAAGATAAACGCAGTCGACGTCGTTGGCGTCCTGAACGCGCCGCAGCGTCTGGCGCAGGGCGACAAATTCCGCAGACTGTTCAAGATGGGAGTATCTTGCGCAGTAGGCGTCAAATTCCGGCGTTCCCCAGGCGTCGCTCATCACCTTTTCATCCGTGGCGTGATAGATCTCCATGACTGCGTTTTTCAGTGTTTCAGCCTGCTCCGCATCCAGGATGGCCGCCATGGTTTTGGACACGTCCATTGCTCTTCCCTGATAGCTCAAATCAATAAGGCGCTGAATAATCTGACCGCTTGCCACCATGGAAACGGTGCTGAATGTCAAAGCAATCATGACAATCAACAGAACCGTCTTTGACCGCAAGGAGTGCTTCACAGTCTATTCCTCCCCTTTTGTAAACGCTGATTCATGTGTCGCCGGCGTCCGGTGCGTTTTCTCACCGCTTCTCTTCTCGGTGAATCGTCTGCGCTGTGCTGCGTCTGTTTCCTGCACAATGTTTTCCCTGACCGGAAAAAGGCAGACAATTACGATTATCCTTTATTATACTCAGGAAGTGTCATTTTTGCAATAAAAAATTCACGCCGCGCCGGAAGCGGAGGACGAACTGCGCCGAAAAAAACCAACCCGGAGAAGATGTAAAGCTTCTCCGGGCGTTTTTTCCGATGAATTTTGACAACTACTTGAAGTTGTGGGCCTGCTGCAGCACCATTTCCTTGACCTTGAGAAGGCGCACCTTTGTGGCGTTCTCGTTCTCCTCAAGCTTCATGGTGATGTACTTGATGTTCGATTCCAGATCGGGGATCATCACGTACTCCAGCGCGTTGACGCGGCGGCGGGTCTTCTCGATCTCCTCGGCGAGAAGCTGCATGGTCTTCTCCACTTCGGCCAGCTCCAGCATATCCTCAAAGACCTTCGCCATGTGCTCAAGCGCGTCGTCCAGCTCGCCGCTGGTCTGCGCGAAGCCGTAGGGATAGATCTCTGCGGGATCGCTGCTTTTGGTCTGGAAGCTGTAGACCGGGACGTTGACCGACATGATGTTCTTGAACTTCATGCCGAGCTCCACGCTCTGGCGCGGGTACAGAAGCGCCTGCTCCAGCATCTCCGGGGACATGATGGAGCTTGCCACCTGCAGGGAGGCAAAGGCCTCGGTCAGCCCTTCCTCGACGCGCTCACGCAGCGCCTTGTTGCGCTTGACCACGTCCATGAACTGGCGCATCAGCTCGTCCCGCTTGTCCTTCAGCAGCTTGTGGCCGCGCCGCGCGGTGCGGAGCCTGCCCTTGAGCTGGTTGAGCACCATTCTGGTCGGGATTATTGCAGTACCTGCCAAAAAGCATCACCTCCAATTCTTGATCCTGGGAATTTACTTCTTGGGAAGGTACTTTTCAATGTACTCGGGCTTGATGCGCTTGAGCTCGCGCTTGGGCAGGATGCTCAGCAGCTCCCAGCCGATATTCAGCGTCTCCTCGATGGAGCGGTTGGTCTCGTTGCCCTGGCTGACGTACACCTTCTCAAACTCCTCGGCAAACTTGGCGAAGAGCTTGTCATCCTCACTCAGCGCCGCTTCGCCCAGAATGGTCATGAGCTCCTTGGCGTCCTTGCCGCGGGAATAGGCGGCGAAGAGCTGGTTCATGGTGCCGGCGTGGTCCTCGCGGGTCTTGCCCTCGCCGATGCCCTTGTCCTTCAGACGGCTCAGGGAGGGCAGCACGTTCACCGGGGGCACGATGCCCTTGCGGTGCAGCTCGCGGCTCAGGATGATCTGGCCCTCGGTGATGTAGCCGGTCAGGTCGGGGATGGGGTGGGTCTTGTCGTCCTCGGGCATGGTGAGGATCGGGATCATGGTGATGGAGCCCTTGTGCCCGATGCGGCGGCCTGCGCGCTCGTACATGGTGGCAAGGTCGGTGTACATGTAGCCGGGGTAGCCG
>CADADE010000048.1 GCA_902786615.1 Oscillospiraceae bacterium | reverse complement strand
CTGGTCGCACTTGTTCAGGAAGACCAGAACGGAAGGAACGTTAACCTGACGGGCCAGCAGCAGGTGCTCGCGGGTCTGGGCCATGGGGCCGTCGGAAGCAGCGATAACGAGGATCGCGCCGTCCATCTGAGCAGCGCCGGTGATCATGTTCTTGATATAGTCAGCGTGGCCCGGGCAGTCGACGTGAGCGTAGTGACGCTTATCGGTCTCGTACTCAACGTGAGCGGTGTTGATGGTGATGCCGCGCTCTCTCTCTTCGGGAGCCTTGTCGATGGAAGAGTAATCGGTGTACTCAGCCTTGCCCTGCAGGGCGAGGTACTTGGTGATGGCAGCAGTGAGGGTGGTCTTGCCGTGGTCGATGTGGCCGATGGTGCCGATGTTGACATGGGGCTTGGTTCTGTTGAACATCTGTTTTGCCATTTTAATATCCTCCTAAAATAGATTATAAATACTTAACTTACTTTTCAGAATTTCCCGCGGTTGTTCACGAGAGATTCCTGCAAATTCTTGGGCAGCTCGACAAAGTGGCTGGGCTCCATGCTGTAGGTGGCCCTGCCCTGGGTCTTGCTGCGCAGATCGGTGGCGTAGCCGAACATGGTGGACAGCGGGACATTGCACTCAATGATCGCCGCGCCGTTTCGGATATCGCTGCCGAGGATCTGGCCGCGCCGCGCGTTCACATCGCCCATCACGTCGCCCATGTATTCCTCGGGCGCGGTGACGACGACCTTCATGATCGGCTCGAGCAGGGTGGGCTGCGCCTTTTCGCAGGCCTCCTTGAAGGCCATGCTGCCGCAGATCTTGAAGGCCAGCTCCGAAGAGTCTACCTCGTGGAACGATCCGTCGAGCAGGGTGCACTTGACGTCCACCACCTGATAGCCGGCGAGAACACCGGAGAGCATGGCGCCCTGGATGCCCTGATCGACGCAGGGGATGAATTCCTTGGGGATCGCGCCGCCGGTGACCTTGTTGACGAACTCGTAGCCCTTGCCGGACTCGTTCGGCTCGACCATCAGCTTGACATGCGCGAACTGACCCTTGCCGCCCGTCTGACGCGCGTAGCGGGTATCGACCGTGACGGCCTTCTTGATGGTCTCCTTGTAGGAAACCTGGGGCTTGCCGACGTTGGCCTCCACCTTGAACTCGCGCAGGAGCCTGTCCACGATGATTTCCAGATGCAGCTCGCCCATGCCGGCGATGATGGTCTGGCCCGTCTCTTCATCCGTATAGGTCTTGAAGGTGGGGTCTTCCTCCGCCAGCTTCTGCAGGGCGATCGCCATCTTTTCCTGGCCCGCCTTCGTCTTGGGCTCGATGGCCACGCGGATGACGGGTTCGGGGAATTCCATGGACTCCAGGATAATGGGGTTCTTTTCATCACAGAGGGTGTCGCCGGTGGTCGTGTTCTTGAGACCCACGGCGGCGGCGATGTCGCCGGTATAGATCTGCTGGAGATCCTCTCTGTGGTTGGCGTGCATGAGCAGGATGCGGCCCATGCGCTCACGCTGGCCCTTGGTGGAGTTCATGACCGTCTTGCCGGTCTCAAGCGTGCCGGAGTAGACCCGGAAGAAGCTGAGCTTGCCGACATAGGGATCGGACATGATCTTGAAGGCCAGGGCCGCAAAGGGACCGTTATCGTCCGCATGGCGGCACTCCTGCTGCTCGGTCTTGGGGTTTACGCCTTCGATAGCCGGAACGTCCAGCGGCGAGGGCATGTAGTCCACGATCGCGTCCAGGAGCTTCTGTACGCCTTTATTTTTATAGGAAGTGCCGCAGGTGACGGGGACCATCTCCACCGCACAGGTGGCCTTCCGGATGGCCGCGCGGATCTTGTCCGCGGGGACTTCTTCGCCTTCGAGATACATTTCCATGATCTCTTCGTCGAAGTCGGAGACTGCCTCCAGGAGCTTATCGCGGTACTCGGCGGCGAGGTCGACCATATCGTCCGGGATGGGCTCAATGTGCACGTCCTTGCCGAGATCGTCGTAATAGACTCTGGCGTTCATATCCACAAGGTCGATAATACCTTCAAAGCTTTCCTCTTTGCCGATGGGAAGCTGAATAGGCACGGCATTGCATTTCAGTCTTTCATGAACCATGCCGAGGACCCGGTAGAAATCCGCGCCCATAATGTCCATCTTGTTGACGTAGATCATGCGCGGAACGTGATAGTGATCGGCCTGTCTCCAAACTGTCTCGGACTGGGGCTCGACGCCGCCCTTGGCGCACAGGACCGTGACGCAGCCGTCAAGCACGCGAAGCGAGCGCTCGACCTCAGCGGTAAAGTCCACGTGACCCGGGGTGTCGATGATGTTGATGCGCGTACCGCGCCAGTGGCAGGTGGTGGCGGCGGAGGTGATGGTGATGCCGCGCTCCTGCTCCTGCTCCATCCAGTCCATGGTTGCGGTGCCCTCATGGGTCTCACCTAACTTATAGTTAACGCCGGTGTAGAAAAGAATACGCTCGGTCGTCGTGGTCTTTCCCGCATCGATGTGAGCCATGATGCCGATATTTCTCGTTTTCTCAAGTGAATACTGTCTGGGCATAAAATCTCCTGCTTAGATGATTACCATCTGAAGTGCGCGAAAGCCTTGTTGGCTTCGGCGTTCTTGTGCATATCCTCGCGCTTCTTGACAGAGTTGCCGAGGTTGTTGCAGGCGTCCATGATCTCGCCTGCGAGGCGCTCCTTCATGGTCTTCTCACCGCGCTTGCGGCTGTAGTCGACCAGCCAGCGCAGGGCCAGGGTCTGACGACGGGCCGGGCGAACCTCGATGGGGACCTGATAGGTTGCGCCGCCGACACGGCGGGCCTTGACCTCCAGTGCGGGCATGATGTTGTTCATGGCCTCAGCGAAAGCGTCAAGGGGCTCCTTGCCGGACTTCTCTTTGATGATGTCAAAAGCGTCGTAAACGACCTTCTGTGCAACACCCTTCTTGCCGTCGAGCATAACGCCGTTGATGAGCTTGGTCACCAGAACGCTGTTATACATAGGATCAGGCAAAATTTCTCTTTTGGGAACATTACCTCTTCTGGGCACGTTGCTTCCCTCCTTCATTAAAAAATGGATTCACAGGTACTCGAATACACACGGGTATCCGTTGCGCCCCGAGGTTTATCATGGCAACAGAAAACAATGCTGAACAGATAAACGACAGGGCTGATCGCCGCTGAAGTTATTACTTCTTCTTTGCAGCCTTGGGTCTCTTCGCACCGTACTTGGAACGGCCCTGCATACGGCCGTTGACGCCCTGGGCGTCGAGCGTGCCGCGGATGATGTGGTAACGCACGCCAGGCAGGTCCTTAACACGGCCGCCGCGGATCATAACCACGGAGTGCTCCTGCAGGTTATGGCCGATACCGGGGATATAAGCGGTGACCTCATAGCCGTTGGTCAGGCGGACACGGGCGATTTTACGCAGAGCGGAGTTCGGCTTCTTGGGGGTAGAGGTACGCACGGCGGTGCAGACGCCTCTCTTCTGAGGAGCGCTCAGGTCGGTCTCCTTATTCTTCAGGGTGTTCAGACCCTTCTGCATTGCAGGGGAGGCGGACTTGTAGGTGACCTTCTCTCTGCCTTTTCTCACCAGCTGGTTAAAAGTAGGCATTGTTTTCTCCTTTCTTTCGTTGTCGCGGGATGTTGTGCGCGCCGGGCGGACAAAGATCCGGTATTTACGGATTTTTGCGGCCATTTTGGACGCATTTTTCCTTCACCCACGCAATTGTAGATATTAGCATATTTCACAAACCGAGTCAAGAATTTTTGTGAATTCGAGAGAAAAAATTTTTCTCAGTTATGTTGGCCTGCTCAAACAAAAGAGCGCTGCCGTTACCGGAAGCGCTCCTGTTGTGCTTTTCTTTTCGGGGTCTTGCCCCTATTGAGGGAATGGCTCAGCACAAACCCTGATGAACCTCCCCGCCCGCTGCCTCAAACAGAAGGGACGGATCTCAGGTCATTTATATTATACTACAAAAGCGAAAAAAAGAAAGAACAATTTTTTAATCTTTTTCGGCTCATGCCGAAGCTTCAAGGGGCGGCGGCGCACAGCGCAAATACGGTATCTTAAAAAAGAGGGACTTGCCTCTTGATTTTGCGATGCGCCTGTGCTATAATGCGATTGTCTTAAATTATTGCGAAACTCATCAGAGCGCAAAGGAGGAGACCAAATGGGAAAAAAGAGAATGTTCAGCTCGGATGTTATTGACACGGACAGCTTTCTGGATATGACGCGCGGGGCGAAGCTGCTGTACTTTTATCTCGGGATGCACGCGGACGACGACGGCTTTGTTTCCAGTCCGCAGATGTTCGTCCGGGCCATCAAATGCCGCGACTGCGATCTGGCTGAGCTTGTCAAAACCGGCTTTGTTATCGCCTTTGACAGCGGCGTTATTGCCATCCGGGACTGGCGGATCAACAACGATCTGAAAAACGACCGCTACCACCCGACGATATACGCAGCCGAAAAAGCCATGCTCACACCCGACGCCAGCAAGCGCTATGTCCTTGTTTCCAAAGCGGGAGCGGACTGCACGCAGCGCGTATCCGAAACGGAGACCGAACTTAACGTAACCGAACCTAACGTAACCGAACCCAACGTAACCGAACAGAACAAAACAGAGAGAGAGCAAGAGAGTGCGGACAAGCCGCCGCGCCCCCGCTTCTCCCCTCCGGGGGTGGAGGAGGTGGAGGCCTATTGTCGGGAACGCAAGAACGGCATAGACGCACAGCGCTTTGTGGACTTCTACACCGCCAACGGCTGGGTTCAAAACCGCAACAAGCCTATCAAGGACTGGCGGGCTGCCGTGAGAACCTGGGAAGGGAGGGAAAAGAATGGACGACACGATCACGGTCATGGGCGTGAAAATACGCCGATCCCCGGTGGTCTCTACCTCTGAAAGGCCCTGCGAGTACCTGAAAAACGGCTTTTGCCGAAAATGTACCTGTACCGAGTGCGAGGGCGGCTTTCTGATCGCCGAATGGCGCGAGAAGGAGCTGCATGGGGATCATTTCCACGGGCCGCGGGAGTGCAGATGCGTGGAGAGGGCGCGGTCCAGACGGCGGCTGCGGGAGGCCGGGCTGGAAGCGCTTGCCGCAAAATGCAGCTTTGAAAGCTTCCGCGCCGAAAAGCCCTGGCAGCAGGCCGTGAAGCGGAAGGCGGAGGAGTATCTGGCCGAGGCGAAGAAGACGGGCTTTTTCATCTCCGGTCAGTCCGGCTGCGGCAAGACGCATCTTTGCACCGCGATCTGCAACGCGCTCATCGAGCAGGGCGGGCGGCTGCGCTTTTTCCAGTGGGTGCGCGACGGGACGCGCCTCAAGCAGCTTGTGACCGAACGGGACGGAGGCTACGAAAAGGAGATCGCGGCGCTGATACAGACGCAGTATCTCTACATCGACGATCTGTTCAAGCAGGAGGTCACGGCGGCGGACGTGCGCCTGGCCTATGAGATCCTGAACGGGCGCTATAACGCCGGTCGGCCCACCATTTTCTCGAGCGAGCGCGACTTGAACTATATCCGCGATGCGCGCGACGGCGAGGGCGCGGCCATTGCCGGGCGCATTTATGAGGACTGCGGACGCGGAAGGTACTACCTGAATCTGACCGGCAGGGAAAAGGATCAACGCTTCGCGGGGTAAAAAGAGAGCGGAATGAAACAGGAAAAACCATAGACAGCAATGCCTTTCCCTCAAGGGGAAGGCGAGGCTATTCACAGGGCGGCATAGCAGCACAGAGGCTGCCTCATTTCGAGACAGCCTCTGATAAGACGATTTGCAGTTAGATCGCGTTGGTCTTGTTGACGAGGGCGGTGAGGTCCACGTATTCCTCAGGCTCGGTGGCGATGGTCTCGTCGGTCTTGATGTTGAAGTCGCGGTAGCAATTCAGGCCCGTGCCGGCGGGGATCAGCTTGCCGATGATGACGTTCTCCTTCAGGCCGACCAGGTGGTCCACCTTGCCCTTGATGGCAGCGTCGGTGAGGACCTTGGTGGTCTCCTGGAAGGAGGCGGCGGACATCCAGGAATCCGTTGCGAGGGACGCCTTGGTGATGCCCATGAGAAGCTGGGTGCAGGTGGCCTTCATGAGACCCTGCTCCCCTGCCGCGGTGCGCTCGTCGATGTCCTTGTTCGCGGCCTTGAAGACGGAGATGTCCACGGTGGAGCCGGAGAGCAGGTCGGTGGAGCCGGCCTCCTCGACGCGCACCTTGCGCATCATCTGGCGGACAATAACCTCGATATGCTTGTCGTTGATGTCAACGCCCTGCTGGCGGTACACCTTCTGAACCTCGCTCGTGATATAGCTGCGCACGCCCTGACGGCCGAATTCGTCGTCGTTCACGCCGCGGATACGCAGAACATCGTGGGGATTGAGCGCGCCGGAGGTGAGCTCCTGGCCTTTGTCGACATGGTCGCCGTTGTGCACGAGGATACCGGCGGAGTGCGGCACGGTGTAGACCATGGTCGCGCCCTCGGCCTCGTTTGTGACGGTGATGGAGTACATGACGCCCTTCTTGGCCTCTTCGATGGTGACGGTGCCGGAGGTCTCCGCGAGGATCGCCATTTTCTTGGGCTTGCGCGCCTCAAACAGCTCCTCGACACGGGGAAGACCCTGGGTGATATCGTCGCCCGCGACGCCGCCGGTGTGGAAGGTACGCATGGTGAGCTGGGTGCCCGGCTCGCCGATGGACTGGGCGGCAATGACGCCGACAGCCTCGCCCGCGTTGACGGGGCGGCCGATGGCAAGGTTGATGCCGTAGCACTTGGCGCAGACGCCGCAGCCCGCCTCACAGGTCAGGACAGAGCGGATATACGCCTTGTGGATATTGTGCGCCTCAAGGACCTTCGCGTCCTCGGACATGAGCATGTGGTCGGTGTCGAAGAGCAGCTCGCCCGTCTCGGGATCGCTGATCGGCAGGGCCGGGAAACGGCCGTTGATGCTGGTGCCGAAGCTCTCGACCTCCTGTCCCCTGTCGTAGACGGCGGAAGCCCACACGCCCTCGGTGGTGCCGCAGTCCTCCTCGCGGATGATGACCTCCTGGCACACGTCGACCATGCGGCGGGTCAGGTAACCGGAGTCCGCGGTACGAAGGGCGGTGTCAGCCATGCCCTTACGGGCGCCTCTGGTGGAGATGAAATACTCCAGGACGGACAGGCCTTCACGGAAGTTGGACTTGATGGGGATTTCGATGGTCTTGCCGGAGGTGTTCGCCATCAGGCCGCGCATACCGGCGAGCTGACGGATCTGGTTCATGGAGCCGCGGGCGCCGGAGTTTGCCATCATGTAGATGGGGTTGTATTCGTCCAGGGCGCTCGAGAGCGCGTCGGTCACGTCCTTGGTGGTCTTCTCCCACTCGGAGACGACCAGGCGGTAGCGCTCGTCGTCGGTGATGAAGCCGCGCTTGTACTGGCGCTCGATCTTGACGACCTCGTCCTCGGTGGCGTGGATAAGCTCATACTTCGCGCTCGGCACGGTCATGTCCGCGACGGAGATGGTGATGGCGCCCTTGGTGGAGTACTTGTAGCCCATGGCCTTGATGGAGTCCAGCACCTCGGCGGAGATGGTGAAGCCGTACTTCTGGATG
>CADADE010000047.1 GCA_902786615.1 Oscillospiraceae bacterium | reverse complement strand
GAGCAGGGTGGCGGGAACCATGGGGCTGATGAAGGTGGCGCAGTTGCGGCAGATGACCATGGCGATGGCGATGGGCTGCGCGGCAACGCCGAAGGCCTGACCGATGCCGATGACCACGGGCAGCATGCCGTAGAAGTAGGAGTCGGTATCGAAGGCCAGAGCCAGAGGCACGGACAGAACGCCGATGACCAGGGGCAGCTGCTTGCCGAGGGCGGCGGGCATGAAGCCGGCGACCATGTTGGCCAGGCAGCGCACGACGGAGGGCAGCGCGTCCTCAGGCAGCTCCATAACCTTGGCGGAGATGACCTTGCCGTCGGCGCCCATGCTGGAGGTCAGGATACCCATGAGGACGGCAGCGCCCATCAGGGTGGAGCACATCATCAGAGCGGGACCGGCATGGAGGTTGATGATCTTCTTGTGCATCTTGGCGGTGAAGCCGTAGTTGACGAACAGAGCCACGGCGCAGCCGATCATGAAGGGGTAGTAGCTGGGGAACACGTCCCAGATGAGCATGGCGATGACGCAGAGGGTCAGCACGATGTTGAAGACGAAGAGCTTGGGACGGGCCAGCTCGCTGTCGCCGGCGGAGGCGACGGTGGCGTTCTCTTCCAGCTCGACGACGCCTTCGGTCTTGGCAAGCTTGCCATGGAGACCGGCGCCGCGGTTCTTCTCCTGAATACCGGTCAGCACGGCGTGCGCCAGAGCCAGAACGATACCGAAGATCTGCACGGGCAGGATGGTCTTCCACAGAGCGCCGGCCTCAATGCCGAGGACGGAAGCGGCGCGCATGGTGGGGCCAGCCCAGGGCATCAGGTTCAGAACGCCCATGGCGAGAACCGCGATGCGCAGCAGGGAGGTGGGACGCATGTGCATGCGCTTGTAGACAGGCAGCATGATGCAGGTGACGACCGCAACGCCGATGACGTTGTCGCCGACGAGCTTCATGAGCTTGCCGATGATGACGTCAAACATGCCGGCGTCGGTCATGAAGCCAAAGTAGAGGACGGAGAAGACGAACAGGGCCGCGGTCGGGCCGGTGCTGGAGAAGCCGGACTTGATCATGGCGGCGATGTCGTCAAAGCTGTGGCGGCCGCCGATGACCAGAACGAGAGCAAGGATGGTGGGCCATACGATGAAGGCGATGGCGGGCTGGGTCTTGCTCTTGAACAGGGTCACGACGATGGCGACGATGGTCAGCAGACCGAGAATGCCGACGATGGTATTACTCATGAATAATTTCCCCTTTTTCTTTTATTCAATTACGAGCAAGGCTCGTAATTGAGGACTCGCGCTTATCGCACGCGGCGGTGCGTAACACGCCGCGTTTGGTCGGCGCGAGGCCTCGCTAAGCTCGGCTCAGGGTGTTTTTGCCGAGGCAAAGCCCCGTCAAAAACGAATTATATTGTCTCTGGGCCAAAATCTCTCATGTAGTTGCGGAAGCTCAGTCTTCCAGCGTGTAGGGCTTGATCTTGCGGATCACGTCGAGGATGGTGCCGTCGCGGGCCTCGAGCACAGCCACGACCTCGTCCTCCCACTGGAGGTCGTCGGGTCTGCCGACCATGCTGTAGGCCTTCTCCTTGAGCTCCTCAATGGGGACATGCTTGATGCCCGCGTTGTCGAGGCACTCAATGAGGTCGGGGCGCAGGGGGTTGACCGCGATGCCGTAGTCGGTGACGAGAACGTCCACACAGTCGCCGGGGGTGGTGACGGTCACGACATGCTCGCACACGGTGGCCATGCGGCCGCGGATGAGCGGGGTGACGATGATGCAGCACTTGCTTCCTGCCGCGGTGTCGGGGTGTCCGCCGGGCGCGCCGCGGAGGATGCCGTCGGAGCCGGTGAGGACGTTGACGTTGAAGCCGGTGTCGATTTCAAGCGCGGCGAGGACCACGAAGTCCAGCTTGTTGACAAACGCGCCCTTGTTGGCGGGGTTTGCGTACTGGCTCGCGCTCATCTCAAAGTGGTTCGGGGTCTGGTTGATGGAGTTGACGGCGTCCAGGTCGAAGTCCTGCACGTCGATGACCTTGCCGACCTTGTTCTCGAGGAAGAGGTTGGCCGCGAGCGACGGGCCGCCGACGCCGGTCTGGAAGGAGAAGCCGTCTTTAAAGTAGGGGGTGGAGGCGATGACTCTCGCCACATCCTCGGCCATCATCAGGTCGCGCGGGTTCTGGGAGATGCGGGCCGCGGCGGAGGCGATCTTCTTGGGGTTGCCGATGGAGTCAACGACGACGACGGCGTCAACGTCGATGGCACATGGTCGGCGTACTTGGCGTCGGTCATGGCGTAGCCCATGGAGCCGCAGTTGGACTTGCCGCCGATGCCGCGGCAGTTGCCCACGCAGTCGCTGGTGGGGGCGGCGATGAAGGCGATGTCGATGTGCACCTCGCCGGCCTCAATGGCGCGGGGACGGCCGCCGTGGCTGCGGATGATGGCGCGGGTCTTGAGCTTGCCCTTGGAGACGACCTCGCCCATTCTGCCGCGAATGCCGCTGGTCTGGATGCCGATGACCTTGCCCTGCTCGATGTAATCGGCGATGGGGTCATGGGCGGAGCCCAGAGAGGAGGCTCGATGGCGGCCTTCATGACCATGTTGACCACAAAGTCGCCGTCGCGCAGATGGTGGTGGAAGCTGAAGGTCATGCCGCTCTTCGCGCCGCACTGCTTCAGCGCTTCCGCGAGGCTCGCAACGATCTTGCTCTCCTGGGGCTTCTCATAGCGCCGGGTTTTCGGGGCGGCCTTCTGGATGTACTTGCCGTCCATGTAATTTTTTCCCTGATAGACTTCCTTGCCGTTTTCCAGCAGGAAATCGGGAATGTCTCTGCCTACTGCGTTTTTCATACCAGATCTCCCTCCCAAAGTCCGCAGGCGCGGGCGAGTTTAAGGGTCCTCTCGGCACCGGGGATAAAGGCGATGTCGATCATCTTGCCGTCGACGGTGAACACGCCGACGCCCGCGGCGCTCTGCTCGCGGTAGGCGCGCACGATCTTCTCGGCCTGGATGATCTCCTTCTCGGTGGGGGCGAAGACCTGATGGACAAAGCGGATCTGCTTGGGGTTGATGAGGCTCTTGCCGTCAAAGCCCATGGCCTTGTTCTGCAGAACCTCGGCCTCGAAGCCCTCCTGGTCGTCGAGGTTGGTGAACACGGTATCGAAGCACTGCACGCCGGCGGCGCGGGCGGCGATGAGCATCATGCCGCGGGCGGTGACCATGTCGATGCCGTCACGGGTGGGCTTGGTCTGCATGCACTTGCGGAAGTCGCCGCCGGAGATGGCGGGCGGTGACCATGTCGATGCCGTCACGGGTGGGCTTGGTCTGCATGCACTTGCGGAAGTCGCCGCCGGAGATGGCGACGCCCAGCATACGCTCGGACGCGGAGCAGATCTCGTAGGCGTTCAGGATGCCCTTGGGGCTCTCGAGGGCGGCCATCAGAAGGGTGCGGCCCTTCTCCACGCCGAACTCCTCCTCGGCGGCCTCAACGGCCTTTTCGACCGTCAGCACGTCCTGGGCGCTCTCGCACTTGGCGATACGGATACCGTCGGCGCCGCCTGCGACGCAAACGCGGATATCCTCCTGCCAGTGGGGGGTGTCAAGGCCGTTGATGCGGACAATGACCTCGGTATCGCCGTAGTCGATGGTCTTGAGCGCGTGGTACAGGGAGAAGCGGGCGGCGTCCTTCTGATTCTCGGCGACCGCGTCCTCCAGGTCCAGCATGATGCTGTCGCAGCCATAGATGTAGGCGTCCTTGATGAGGCCGGGCTTCTGCGCGTTCATGAACATCATGGTGCGGCGCAGACGGAAGCGTTCGGGTCTGGGACGAGGAATCATCTGATCGCACCTCCCCAGGGGATATTTGCGGCGGACTGGCCGCAGCTGCGGAATACCGCGCACTCCACGCGGGCCTTGATCGTACAGTCGAGCGCGCCCTTGTCGACGACGGCCACGCGGGCGTTCTGTACGCCCAGACGGTCGAGAGTCTCCAGCACGGTGGCCTTGATCTGACGGCCGTACTGATTCATGACGCTGCTCTCAAGCGTAAGCTCGATCCCGTCTTCGCCCGGCTCAACCATGACCTGGGCGTCGCTGGATTCGAGGGTTCCCGCCATGGCGGGTTTCAGAATCTCCATGTCACACATTCCTCCTCGCAAAGTATGATAAATGCTGTATTTTTGCGCTGTTAATACTTTACCATTCTGTGCAATTCTGCGCAAATGCCTTTTTCCAGGGAGGCATATAGGAGTAAAATTATAACTCTTGACTAACATAGGCCGCAGCCTATATAATCATAGACACAAAATTATGGTTGTTCACAGATTCGTCAAAATTTGCACAGTCAAGGGGGAAAGCTTATGAACCTCAAGCAAGCGCTGTATATCCGCACGGTCGCGCAGGAGGGAAACATTACCGCCGCTGCCAAAAAGCTCTATGTGAGCCAGCCGTCCCTGAGCCAGATGATCCGCCAGGTGGAGAGCGAATACGGCGTGACGCTCTTTGACCGCACGGTCTCGCCCCTGCGGCTGACCTACGCGGGGGAGAAGTACCTGACGGCGGCAAACGTCATGCTCATGGCGAACGAGCGGCTGGAAAACGAGCTCAGGGAGATCCGCCAGGAGAGCAGCGGCCTGCTGCGCCTCGGCATCAGCGTGCAGCGCGCCATTCAGATCCTGCCGGTGGCCCTGCCGTGGTTCACGATGCAGTTTCCCAAGGTCTCGGTGGACCTGCGGGAGGAGGGGAGCGCGCGGCTCGAAAAGCTCCTGGAGGACGGGGAGATCGACCTTGCCCTCGCCGCCATCGAGTCGGTGAGCCCCCAGCTTTCCTATACGCTCATAGAAAAGGAAATCGTCGGCGTCCTGGCCGGTCGGGGCGCTGCCATCGCCCAGCAGCTTCCGCCCGGCACGCCCATCACTCTCAGCATGATCCGGGAGGACGCCTTCGTCTCCCTCAAGCCGGGGCACAGCGTGCGCGTGGTGCAGGACGCGCTCTTTCGCGCGGAGGGCGTCCGCCCCCAGATCCTGCTGGAGACGGATTCGCTGGAGGTGGCCAAGCGCGTGGCGATCCAGGCCGGGGCCTGCATGCTCTGCTCGGACATCTTTGTGGACGACTACGCCCGCCGCGGCGGGGTGTTCTACCCGCTGATGGACTATGAAAACAAGCGCCACCTCTACGCCTGCTGGCGCAAGGGGGAGAAGCTGCCCCGCTATGCCGAGGGCTTCGTCCAGATCGTGGGTCGCATTCTCGACAAAAATACAGCGAGATTATAGGGCGATCTGCACAATTGACAAGGGGAAGCGGAAACATTAAAATTTTTTGAGCATCCGCAGCACGCACAAGGAGATGGTGGCCTATGCGCATCCTGGCCGTATCGGACGAGGAGTCCAGGAGCCTCTATGAATATTACAGACCCGGCAGGCTGGACGGCTTTGACCTGATCCTCTCCTGCGGGGACCTGCACCCGGAGTACCTGGAGTTTCTGGTGACCATGGCGCACTGTCCGCTGTTCTATGTCCACGGCAACCACGACGACCGCTATTCGCGCGAGCCGGAGGGCTGCATCTGCGTGGAGGACAAGGTGTTCACGTATCGCGGGCTGCGCATCGTGGGCCTCGGCGGCTCCTACCGCTACCGGGACGGAAAGTATATGTACACCGAGCAAGAGATGAAGCAGCGGCTTTTCCGCCTGGGCTATACGCTCAGGCGCAGGGGCGGCTTTGATATCCTGCTGACCCATGCGCCGATGCACGGTCTCAACGATCTGGACGATCTGCCGCACCGGGGCTTCAACTGCTTCCGCAGGCTGCTGGACCGCTGGCATCCGGCCTGCTTCGTCCATGGACATGTCCACCGCAATTACGGCATACAGATCCCCCAGCGCTGCACCTACGGCGACACCCTGGTCATCAACGCTTTTGAGCACTGTGTGATCGAGCTTCCGGATAACACATAGCGGGACATGTGTGGAAACGCCTTCCAAAATTCCATTGACAATACGAATAAAACATGTATAATATTCGTACCTGATCGGATGCCGGACTGTCCCGGAAACGGTCAGACATATCAGAGAAAGGAAGGAAAACACATATGGATCTTGCTCAGAGCCAGAAGATTATCAAAATTCTCGGTATTCTCAGCATTGTTGCCGCAGTCTTTGTCCTGATCGGCGCTGCCGGTCTGATCGGAATCGGCGGCTTCGGCGCTGCCACCATGGACGTCAACGATGAGGAGGTCGCCGGCGGTGTGGTGAGTATCGTGGTCGTCGGCCTCGTTATGCTGGCAACCGGTATCCTCAGCCTGCTGGAGGGTATCTTCTCCCTGCAGGCCGCCAAGAACGCCGCCAAGGCCGGTCCCCTGTGGGTCATCAGCCTGGTCAGCGTGATCGGCTCCGTCGCCTCCATGCTCCTCAACATCATCTCCGGCGGTTCGTTCACGTCCGGACTCTTCTCCCTGCTTATCAACTGCTTCATCTTCTACCTGGCAAACAACATCAAGAAGCACGCCTGAGTGATTGCGGGAACAGGGCACACCTGAAAACCCAAAAAGCGTCAGCTCCCTTGAAAGAGGGTCGGCTGGCGCTTTTTTTAGTCCCGGAATACCCATCATGCGCCCCCTCCCCCTTGCATCCCTCTCCCGCTGCGGCTGAGAATGAGAATGAAGATGTAGATATATATGCGGATGTGGCTGTGGATGCGGATGTGGATGTAGTTATGGCTGCGGTTGCGGATGCAGTTGTAGATGGTAACGGATGATATCGAGTGATATCGAGTGATATCGGGCCGTTGCAGTGAATCAGTTGAAAACCAAAAAAGCGTCAGCTCCCTTAAACAAGGGTAGGCTGGCGCTTTTTGATCACATGGGCAGACAGCCGACTCCCGCGAAGGAGCCGGCTGCTGTAATCTTATGCGCTGCTTTTTTAGATGGCGTTTATCTGTAAATCGGGGTAAAGGTGATCGAAGTACCCGGCTGTGCCGTGTAGTCCGAGACATTGCTGCCATACGGGTAGAAGATCGTCAGCTTGCTGACGTGTTCAAATGCATCGGGCGCAATTTCAACGTTCATACCCAGAATCTCAATATACTGCAGATTCCGGCAGTCGGCAAAGGCGCGTGAGCCGATCTTCGTAACCTGAGCGGGCACCACAACATAGCTGAACGCACCGCCCGCAAAGGCTTCTTCCTCAAGCTCCGTAAGAGAGGCGGGGAGGGTGAGGGCAATGTCAAATTTCGGCATGTTGTTTATTTGAAGGAAAACAATATCATAGTGTTCAGGCCCGGTGAGCGATCCGAGAGAGACGGTTTGCTCCGTTCCCGTCCTGAACAGCTCTGCACCGCTGAGGTACACAAACGCGTAACTGTTGCTGCCGGGTCTGACCGTGATTTTGAGGTCGGTGCTTGCGCCCTCGCGCACAAGCCAGGTGTTGGCACCGTTGCCCTTGATGATTGTGTTGCCGGAGGAGTCCTTGATGTTGGAGCTCATGTAGAGAACGGTGCTGCCGTTCTTCATCTGAACCGTGCCGGAGCCGACCGAACCGTGGTCGGAAATGTTGGTTATCTCATAGTCCAGCGTGTACCAGTTCCTGACCTCAACGGTGGCGATCAGGCTGCCCTTTGTCAGGTCGGTCTTATCTATGACATCATAGAATCTGTAGGTGCCCTGCTGGGTGAAGCGGAAGGCCAGAACCCCGTTAACAATGACCAGATTGGAGGACGGATTGCTGACCGGCTTTCTGTCCCTTGGGTTGGTGGAATTGAAGGTATAGGACATGTTTTCCGTGAGGCCGTAGAAATAATCGTCTTCGTCCTCGGGAGCATTATTGACGATGTCGATTTCCTTATAGGCTGCCCCAATCCTGATCTCTTTATAGTTGACGCTGTATTTGGTACTCGGGTCAGCACCGTATGCCGATACGCGGCAGGTGATCGTGCGGCCATAGTCCTCAGCCGTGACGATATAGGTCTGCATGAACGCGCCGTTGATCGGCATACCGTCGCGCAGCCACTGGTATTCATAATCGAAGAACTTCGTTTCATTGGTCACGTCGGCGGTCAGGGTTTCGCCCACGAGGCCGTCAGAAGCCATATCCGTCAAACTGCCGGAAATGGTCACAGTGCCCTCAAAGCCAAGCTGATTCCAGACGGCATAGATCGTGGTGTCCTGAGAGAAACCCTCCGGTACGACGATAGGCTCACTGTAAACCTCCCACCCAGCTTTCGGCAAAGCCGCACTGGGACCGAGAGCCCAGCCGAGAAATTCGTAGCCGCTGCGTGTGAGACTCAGATACTCCTGGGTATAAAGCCTATAATCCACATTCTTTGCCGCCTTGGTTCTGAGAGAAATGCCAGTCTGTGAACCGCTCTTAAGAGTGCCGCCGTTGGCGTTATAGGTAATATTAATAGTTTCTCCATAGACGGCGGTGAGTCGCAAATCCGTAGTCGGATAAATCTCCTGACCGTTGAAATACCTGCTGCCGTAATTATCTGTCCAGTAAGCAAAGGTCATATTTTCAGGCGCGGTAAATCCGAGAGAGTTGAAGGCGGAGAGATTGACCGGAGTACCTCGCGGAACCTCTTGAATCTGAGAAACGCCGCTGCCGCTGCCGGGATAGTAGTAGATTGTAAGCTTGTCCACCCAGATGGCGTACAGTGTGATATCGCTGGGAATATCATCCGACCAGATGGGGTCGCCGGGCTGATAGCTGATGCCTGTACCGTCGGGAGAGGTGTTCCACTCTGAGAATACTTTACTATAGCTTGGCGCGTTGAACTCATTTTCCCGTACAGTTGTTGAGAGGCCTTTAAAAACAGTATTGAGACCCATCACACCGCCGCCGCCGTTACTGTTATAATTCACGGAATAGTAGTTCTTGACCCACTGGGCATAAAGCGTCATACTGGCCGTTGGGAAAACGGTCCCCTCATTTGCATAGCTTATTCCGCTGCCGTCAGGTTTTGTGTTCCAATGCGAGAAAGCATAATTTGCGCGGGAAAATGTGTTCGGACTCAGCATGAGCGCCTGCCCGGAGGTGACTGTCTGCGGGTTCATGGAGCCATAACCGCCATTGGCATTATAAGTGACGGTGACGTTCGGCTGCGTGGACAGCACAGTATCGGCGCTGTAATGCACGCAATACGGATATTCGCCGTCTTCTGTCGTTTCGGTCTTGCTTCCGGTATAGGTGATGTGCCGATAGCCGGCGGAAGTCACAGCCTCGGTTCTGGAGCCGTTCCTGACGACTTCAAGAAGCTCGGGGCATTGGCTGATATTGAGCTCTGAAAGCGGATTAAACGCACAGTACAGGCGGCCCAGGTATTGGTGGTTAAGGTTCAGAGAGCTTAACTGATTGCCCTCGCAGGACAGAAAAACCAACGCGCTGTTGCCGCTGACGTTGAGCTCCGTAAGATAATTGGAGGAGCAGTTGAAATCCACCAGATAAGGAAGAGCGCTGATGTCGATTTCCCTCAGTTTGTTATTGTTGACAAACAGGTATTGCAGATAGGGATTGTTGCTGACATCCAGTTCTTCGATGCTGTTCATGGACAACGCCAGCACGGTCAGATACGGGTTTTGGGAAACATCGAGCGCTTCAAGCTGGTTGCCCCACGCATACAGTACCTCAAGATTTCTGAGAGCCCTGACATCCAGCGACTTCAACGCATTCTGCTGGCAGTAAAGCTGATGCAGATTCGTAAAGTATTCAATACCCTTCAGATCTGAAATACTCATGTTGCCCAATCCAAGGCTTCCCACACGGCTGATCTCGTTTTCGCTGAGCGTGGTGCTGCGGTCCAGATCAAGGCGATTCAACACATAATTTCGGAAATTGTAGTCCGGGAATGTCACCGTGTTAATACTGATGCCGCTTGCATCGAAAACGGCAGCGTCAGTGACGGATAGTTCCTCGGCTCCCGCCGCGGGGGAAAGGCAAATACACAGGATCAGACACAGCAGCAGGGGAAGGGCTTTGCGAAGCGCGGTCTTCATGGCGATACCTCCTCAATGTTTGTGAACCGAAAAGCGCATAGTTCCATGTTGTTACAATAATAACATAGCTTGTATGTCCTGGCAAGATTTTGCAGGGAAAATGCACAAAAAAGCTCCCGGCACGGATGGTGCCGGGAGCGTGTGCGTATTGGGGCGATTATCAGCTCAGCAGGGGCTTGCAGGCTTCGGCCAGCTTGTCCTTCTTGGCCTGGGCTTCGGCGAGGTCCTTGCCCTTGGTGGTGAAGTAGGTCTTGATCTTCGGCTCGGTGCCGGAGGGGCGCACGATGACGGTGGAGCCGTCCTCCAGCTTGTAAATCAGGACGTTGGCCTTGGGCAGACCGGTCTTCTCGGGGTCGGCGTAGTCCGTGACGGAGACCACGGGGATGCCCGCAAAGTCCTTGGGGGGATTCTTGCGCAGGCCCGACATGATGGCGGCCATCTTGTCCATGCCGGTGAGGCCGGGGAACTCGAAGGAGTCCACCTTGTTCAGGTAGCGGCCGTACTGGGCGTAGATCTCGTCCAGTCTCTGCTTGATGGAGGAGCCGATGGAGCGGTAGTAGGCGGCCATCTCGCAGATCAGCATGGAGGCGATGACGGCGTCCTTGTCGCGCACATAGGGGCCGGCGAGGTAGCCGTAGCTCTCCTCAAAGCCGAAGATGAAGCGGTCGACCTCGTCGGCGGCTTCGAGCTTGGCGATCTGATCGCCGATCCACTTGAAGCCGGTCAGCACATGGCGCAGCTCCACGCCGTAGTAGTCGGCGATCGCGTCGGCCAGCGGGGTGGACACGATGGACATGTGCCGGACACCAGCTCATAGCTGCCGTCGGGGCAGCGCATGGCGATACCCACGCGGTCGGCGTCGGGGTCGGTGGCGAGCATGAGGTCCGCGCCCGTCTGCTTGGCGAGCTCCAGACCGTACTTGAGCGCCTCAAAGATTTCGGGGTTGGGGTAGGGGGCGGTGGTGAAGTAGCCGTTGGGGTACTCCTGCTCGGGCACGATGGTGATGTCGGTGATGCCCATGTCGTTGAGAACCTTGGTGACAGGGATAAGGCCGGTGCCGTTGAGCGGGGAGTAGACCAGCTTGAGGCCGGAACTGCGGGCCAGACCCGGGCGGACCTGACGCGCCTCGATGGCTTCATAGAAGGCCTTCTTGCAGTCGTCGCCGACGAAGCGGATGAAGCCTCTTTCCACGCCCTCGGCAAAGGAGATGCGCTTGGCGCCGGTGAGCACGTCGGTCTTCTGGATCTCGTCATAGACGATGGCGGCGGCGTCGTCGGTCATCTGGCAGCCGTCGGGGCCGTAGGCCTTGTAGCCGTTGTACTTGGCGGGGTTGTGGGAGGCGGTGACCATGATGCCGGCGTTGCAGTGATAGTAACGGGTGGCGAAGGAGAGCGCGGGGACGGGCATGAGCGCGTCATAGATGCGCACCTTGATGCCGTTTGCAGCCAGAACGCCCGCGGCCTCCATGGCGAACACATCGCTCTTGAGGCGGCTGTCATAGGAGATGGCGACGGTCTGGCTCCCGCCCTGGGTGAGCACCCAGTTGGCGAGACCCTGGGTGGCCTGGCGCACGACCCAGATGTTCATGCGGTTGGTGCCCGCGCCGAGCGTGCCGCGCAGACCCGCGGTGCCGAACTTCAGGGAGACCGCGAAGCGATCCTTGATCTCGTCGTCGTTATCCTGAATCCTGAGAAGCTCCGGCAGCAGGTCGGGGTCCTCCAGATCGTGGTGGAGCCAGCGCTCGTATTCTTGTTTGTACATGGATTGTCTCCTCTCAATTGTGATATATTGCCGAAAATGCTTTGCTGCATACGATTATATCATAGCTCTTTGCCGGAAACAACGGATTTTTTATGCGCCTGTGATTATTTTAAGGTTTTTCCACCCGCATCGGCTTCGAGGATCGTCCTGCCGTCCAGCACGGCTCGTGTGAGCCTGTCGCCCTGATAGCAGAGCTTGAGGGAGAAGAAGGGGCGCTCCTCGTCCAGAAGACGCAGGAAGATTTTGTCCCCCTCCCAGATCGGGAGAGCGGGCAGCGCCTTTTTGTCCACCCATTCCAGCACGCCCTCGTCGCAGTCACGGAGCGTGCCGCTGAAGTCCTTGGAGTGAAAAAGGTGCATGTACTCCGTGCCCCACTCGTCGGAGACGAAGGTCACGATCCCGCGATAGGCCCAGCTTTTCATGCTGAGGCCGGTTTCCTCGTACACCTCGCGCAGGGCGCAGTCCTCGGGACTCTCGCCCGGCTCGAACTTGCCGCCGATGCCGACCCACTTGTCGCGGTTTTCGTCCCGCTCCTTTTTGACGCGGTGGAGCATCAGGTATTTCCCGTCCCTCTCCAAATGGACGAGCGTGGTGTTTCGCATCAGAGGCGCACCTTGTCGCGGGTGATATCCGCGAGCGTTGCCGCGCCGCACATGGTCATGGTGGACTTGAGCTCGCCGATGATCTTGTCCATGTAGACCTTGAAGCCCTCCTCGCCCGCCGCGTAGATCATGGGCAGGATGGGGCGGCCGATCAGCACGCCGTCCGCGCCGAGGGCGAGGGCGCGGAACACGTCCACGCCGGAGCGGATGCCGCCGTCCACCAGCACGACGGTCCTGCCCCTGACGGCCTCCGCGATCTCGGGCAGCACCTCCGCTGTGGAGGCGACGCCGCCCTGCACTCTGCCGCCGTGGTTGGAGACGACGATGGCGGCGGCCCCGGCCTCGACGGCCTTCTGAGCGCTTTTGGCGGTCATGATTCCTTTGACGATGAAGGGCATTTTCGCGTAGTTGATGATCTCACGCAGCTCGGGAACGGACTTGCTGCCCGCGTTGGGGTTCATGGCCTTGAGGAAGGGCAGGCCCGCGCCGTCCACGTCCATGCCGGCGCAGAAGATCCCGGCCTCGTTCAGCACGTCCAGCTTCTCAAACACGGCCTCCTTGTTCCAGGGCTTGATGACCGGGCAGCCGAGACCGCCGACCTTCTTCATGTCCTCCGCCGAGCGCAGCATGATGCCGGGGTCCACGCCGTCGCCGGTCAGGGCCATGAGACCGTAGTCCGCGCAGGCCTTGATGAGGATGGCGTTATACTCGGGGTCCTTGTACTTCGGCCCGTAGTGCAGGTCGATGGAGCCGAGGGGCGCGGCGAAGATGGGGGCGGCGAACTGCCTGCCGAACATCTCAAAGCGCACGTCGGGCTCGGCGTTGGGGCAGAGGGTGTCCATGTTGACGCAGATCTCCTGCCACTTGTCAAAGTTGCGCGCGGCGGCGTTGCCGGGGTACTTGCAGCCGGGGCCGGGCATGGCGTTGCCGCAGGCCCTGCCGTTGCAGACGGGACACGCCTTGCAGTACGGCCCGACCTGATCCTTCGCGGCTGCCATGATTTCGTTATAATTCATGCTGAACACTCCTTTGTATCTTTTTTGTCGTTGCGAACCAGCGCGCACGCTGGCGCGGCAATCCGTATCCTTATCGTTACGCGCTTTCCGATGAATATTATGAACAGGCAAAGGCCCGCTGTCAAGACGTTTCTCGCCGTTTCCCGCGTCGGGCGGCGGGACGGGGAGAGGCCGTGCAGGCTGTGCCCGGAGCAGGAAAATTCTTCTTGCAAAATATAGGGAAAACGTGTATAGTGCGCCTGTATTATTATAATGATACTATAAATTGTTATGTAAACTTATCGAAAGGGGTTGACAGACATGACCGCACGGCGTACCATCGTTCGTTCGTTCGTTCGTTCGTTCGTTCGTTCGTTCGTTCGGTAAAGTCTGCGCTGTCGGCCTCTCCCTGTCAAGTCTCACCAAGGGCGTAGTATATCCGGTTTAGGATATGCTGCGCCCTTTTTGCGCGCACCCCTTAACCTCCCTTTGGAAAAAGGGAGGGGGACCGCGAAGCGGTGGAGGGATCGACCCGACAAGCGACCGACCCTCGATCCCTCAGTCACAGCCTCGCGGGAGATCGGCTGTGACAGCTCCCTTTCACAAAGGGAGCTTGAAGCGTCCATCCCGCCGCGCGTGCGGCGTGAAAATATTATGGAGGAAAAAACAATGAAAAAGAAAAGCATCAAAATTCTGTCCCTGCTGCTCACCCTCACACTGATGCTGGGCCTGCTCCCTGGCATGAGTCTGACGGCGTATGCGGTTAATGTCACCTACTATGATCTCTGGGTTGGAAACACATGGGTAACCAGCACGAACATGGATAACGTGCTTGGTGACGGTACAGTGAGTTTCACACCTGCAAAGGGTGATACTCCTGCAATCCTGGCGCTGAGCGGCGCAACGATAGCTGTTGAAAATGGTTATGGCATTGAATACACCGGTCGTGAGACGCTGAATATTGTACTGAATGGTGAGAACAAGGTAAGTTCAAGAGAGGGTGCTGGAATCTACTGCCGTGCCAACCTCAGCATTTCCGGAGGCGGCAGCCTCACAGTAAGCGGCAGCTATTATGGAATATATTGCGATGGTACATTAGATATCAGCAACGGCAGCGTGGGCGCTTCCGGCAATTACGACGCAATTCTAAGCTATGGCCCAATCACGATCAGCGGCGGCACTGTGACCGCTGACGCACAGTCTGTGGGAATTGCCAGTTCTGATATAACGATCAGCGGCGGCACCGTGACCGCAACGGGCAGCCAAGGAAACGGAATTTACTCCTATAATACAATCACGATCAGCGGCGGCACTGTGACCGCCATTGGCGGCGACAAAGCAATCATCGGCCTTGTAAAGAACAGCATTCCCGGAACCGGCTGGACGGACACGGAGGGCACCAAGGACGAGACAGAGATTCCCGTGAGCGCCGAACCCCGGGATCTTTCGAAGTTTAAGAAGGTTGAATTCATAGGGTCTGCCCCGTCTACCGGCTACACCGTGACCTATGTCGCCAACAACGGCACCGGGGCGACGAAGGAATATAAACTGACTGCGGGCGAGACACACAAAGTGCAGGGGCAACTCTTCCCCGCGCCCGATGGCATGGAGTTTAACTACTGGCTCGGCGACGACGGCAAAATATATAGACAGGAAGCGCCGATCACTGAAACCCGCACCCTCACCGCCCAGTGGACGAATCGCCGCGGCGGCGGCGGCTCCGGCCTCGCGGACGTCGTGTTCAACATCCCCGGCGCGGACGGCGGCTGGGAATACATCGGCGGCGGCATGCCGCAGCGGGCGTATCGCCTGAGCCTTGCCCCGATGCAGGGCGGCAGCGCGTACTTCCTGCTGAACTCCGGCGAGAACGGCGAGACCATGAACGTCTACCCTCAGACCACTGTGCGCGTCGTTCCCACCCCCGCCCCCGGGTACAGACTTGCAAGCATCGTGTGGAGCATGATCGACGGCTCGGCCTCCTATGACATCACCGAGTCCCAGACCTTCGTCATGCCCGCCATGGACGCGGTGGTGTACGTCACCTTCCAGCCCATCGCGTAAAGCTCCCATAAACGCACGAATCCCCGGCGGATTTTTCCACCGGGGATTCTTTCTTTAACCTCCCTTTGGAAAAAGGGAGGGGGACCGCTTGCAGTGGAGGGATCGACCCGACAAGCGACCAGCCCTCGATCCCTCAGTCACCAGTTTGCGAACTGGTGACAGCCTTCGGCCCAGGTCGCAATCACAGATTGCTCCCCGCTTTGGCTGC
>CADADE010000046.1 GCA_902786615.1 Oscillospiraceae bacterium | reverse complement strand
ATCAACCCCTGGGGCGCCGGCGGCGGCACCGACAACTGCCTGCGTGCCTTCTGCGCTGCGCTCGAGAAGCAGCTCGGCCAGACCATCACCGTTGACAACCAGACCGGCGCCGGCGGCGTGATCGGCCACGAAGCCATCGCGGACGCGGAGCCCGACGGCTACACCATCGGCATGATCACCTGGGAGCTCGCCTCTTACGGCCCCCTGGACATGTCCGAGTACACCTATGAGAACTACATTCCCCTCTGCCGCGTCAACACCGACGCCGCTGCCATCACCGTCAACACCAAGTGGGCGGCCGACAACGGCCACCGTCAACACCAAGTGGGCGGCCGACAACGGCATCACCGATCTGAAGACCTTCATCGACTACTGCAAGGCTCACCCCGGTGAGGTCACCATGGGCGGTTCCTCCTCCGGTTCTGTCTGGCACGTCGCCGGCGGTTACCTGATGAACGCCGCTGACATCGACATCAAGATGATCGCCTACTCCGACGGCGCCGCCGCCGCTGTCAAGGCCGCTGCCCAGAACGAAATCCAGGGCGTCACCGTCTCCGCTGCCGAGGCCCGCTCCTTCGTTGAGTCCGGCGACCTGACCATGCTCGGCGTCATGGACACCGTCCGCAACGACATCTTCCCCGACGTTCCCACCTGCCAGGAGCAGGGCTTTGACATCTTCTATGCCACCCAGCGCGGCATGGCCGTTCCTCTCAAGACCGACGCTGCCATCGTGGAAACCCTGGAGAAGGCCTGCGCCGCCGCGATCGAGGATCCTGACTTCGTGGCTGCCATGGCTGCTCTCGGCCAGAAGATCGACTACCTCGACGGCAAGGGCTATGGCGAGTACCTCGCCCAGGCTGCCAAGGATGTTCCCGCCGCCATGGCGACTGTCGGTCTCATTGAGGAGCCCGCTGCCGCATAAGCGCGCATAACGAAAAACCAATGCCAACGGGGCAGGCAGAAACGCCTGCCCCGCTTTCAATTTATGAAAAGGGAGTGATTGTTCCTTGGAGATCAAGAAAACGCAGACCAAGGCCTTCGCCAACCTGATCGCGTCTCTGGTGCTGATCGCCTTTGAGGTCTGGGCCTGGGTGCAGACCACCAAGATCAAGACGGCAAAGAACGCCGCCGTTCAGCCCTCCACCTTCCCGCGCATCATGATCATCGGTATGGCGGTTTTCACCGTGGTGCTGCTCATCCAGTCCATCATCAAGCTCGGCTCCATGAAGCCAAACGATCCCCTGGCGGCGAGGGCTCAGAGCCTGAACTTCATCAAGGACAAGGGAGTGCTCGCGGCGCTGGTCGTGATCCTGCTCTGCTGCGTCTATGTCTATTTCTTCAAGAGCCTCGGCTATGTGGTCGTGAGCTTTGTGCTCTCGGCTGTCATCATGTGGATGATCGGCATGCGCAAGCCTGCGCCGCTGCTGCTGATCTCGTCGCTGGTGCCGCTCGGCATGTGGCTCATTTTCTACAAGTTCCTGTCGGTCAATATCCCGATGGGCGTGCTCCAGTTCCTTAAGGACCTGGTTGACAAGATTTAAGGGGGAGGGACGTTTATGGATTGGAATTTGCTGTTTTCCAGCTACTCAAATGTTTTCCTCGACCCCACGGTGCTACTCATGACCCTGCTCGGCGCGGTCGGCGGCGTGCTGCTGGGCGCCATCCCGGGCATGACGGCCACCATGGGTGTGGCTCTGCTGATCCCCTTCTCCTTCGGCATGGATCTGATCCCCTCCGTGGGCCTGCTGCTCGGTATCTACTGCGGCGGCATGTACGGCGGCTCCATCTCCGCCATCCTGATCCACGCCCCCGGTACGCCCTCCGCTGCGGCGACGCTGCTGGACGGCTACCCCATGGCGCAGAAGGGCGAGGCGGGCAAGGCGCTTTCCGTCGCCATGTTCTCCTCCTTCTGCGGCGGCGTGATCGGCGCCTTGATCATGACCTTCCTGAGTCCTCTCGTGGCAAAGGTCGCCATGAAGTTCACCTCGGCGGAGATGCTGATGCTCGCGGTCTTCGGCCTCTCGGTCATCATCTCCATCTCGGGCAAGTCCATCGCCAAGGGCCTTATCAGCGCCTTCTTCGGCATGCTCCTGTGCACCATCGGCCTTGACCCGACCTACTCCAAGCAGCGCTTCACCTTCGGCGTCACGAGTCTCAAGGGCGGCCTGAGCTTCATCCCCGTGCTCATCGGTCTCTTCGCCGTGGCGGAGGTCATCGCGGGCGTGGAGCGCATCATCGCCGGCCGTGAGAGCGCCCAGGCCAAGTCCAACGAGAAGATCACCCGCGTCCTGCCTGACGGCAAGACCATCAAACAGATCTGGCCCAACATCCTCTCCGGCGGCATCATCGGCACCTTTATCGGCGCGATCCCCGGCGCGGGCGGCGACATCGCGGTTTTCGTCTCCTACGCCTTCAACAAGGGCATCAGCAAGCACCCTGAGAAGTGGGGCACCGGCATCCCGAACGGCGTTGCTGCTACTGAGTCCGCCAACAACGGCTGCTCCGGCGGCGCGATGATCCCGCTGCTGTCCCTCGGCGTGCCCGGCGACTCGGTCACGGCGATCCTGCTCGGCGCGTTTATCATGAAGGGCATCCAGCCCGGACCCATGATGTATGTCTCGGAGCTCCCCACGGTGTACAAGGTTTTCGCGGCGCTGATGCTGGCAAACCTCGCCATGCTGCTTGTGGGCTGTGCGGGTGTGCGCGTTTTTGCCAAAATCGTGTCGCTTGAAAAGCGCATGCTCTATCCCATCATTCTGGTGGTGTCCCTGCTCGGCGCGTTTTCCATCAACAAGAAGTGGGCGTGTGCGTGGCCTTCGGCGTGATCGGCTGGCTCATGAACAAGTATGAGTTCCCGCTCTCCCCGATCCTGCTGGCCCTGATCCTCGGCCCCATGTGCGAGCAGAACTTTGTCCGCTTCATGGACCTCAACCAGGGCAACTTCGGCCAGATCATCCACTATCCCATCGCCATCGGCTTCTTTGCCGTCGCGGTCGGCGTTGTGATCTACTCCCTGCTCAACCAGCGGAAGATCAACAAGCGCGAGGCCGAGGCCCTGGCCAAAGCCGGGGCGGAGAACCTCAGCTTCACGCAGGAATAAATATGAAACGGGGTTGTCTCAAAATAAGACAACCCCTGCATAGAGATGAATTTCGTAGGGGTCGATGCTCGCATCGGCCCGCCGTTTGCGGCATGTTTGCGGTTTTCGGCGGGTCGATCCGGGGATCGGCCATTTTTATTACGTTTTCCCGCTCCCGCGCAGAAGGCCGAGAGCCTGCTTGAGCTGCTCGTCTTTTCCCACGCCCGCGAGGCGGAGCTTGTGCACGTGCTCCAGCGTCCTGCCGAGGTCCGGTCCGGGCTTCATGCCCGCCTCGATGAGATCGCGGCCCATCACGCAGGGGGCCGCCATGCGCTCCCGATAGAGCCTTAGCATGTCCCACTGCTTTTTCTCGACCGGGACATACGCAGCCGCAAGCGCCGTCTCGTCTGCCTCCGGGCCCTTCCGGCCCAGATAATCGGCCCTGGCAAGCAGCAGCAGCTCCTCCGGCGCGAGGGCTTTGTCATACAGGCGCAGAAAAGCCCTGACGCCCGCCCCGTCGCCCACCAGCTTGTTCGGCTCCATATGCAGGCGGACGAGGTTCAGCACGCACCGGATGAGCTTCGTTTCGCTCGTGAGCCGCCGCAGAAAGACTTCCGCGATGGGCAGCCCTTCCTTCTCGTGCCCCAAGGCGCGGAGCCTGCCGTCAATTTCCGCGGTCGTGCCGGGCTTCCCAAAGTCGTGGCACAGGGCGGCGAGCATCAGAAGGAGGGGACTTTGCGTCAGCGCGCGGAGCTTCGCCGCCTCGTCCAGCACCTGCATCGTGTGGTTCCACACGTCCCCCTCGGGGTGGTGCTGCGGCGGCTGGGGTACGCCGATCAGCGCCCCGGCCTCGGGAAACCAGACAGAAAGCTGCCCCATGCAACGGAGCTCTTCAAAGAAGACCGAGGGCGTTTCCGCTTTCAAAAGGGCCTTTTCCAGCTCCCCCATGACGCGCTCTCCCGCCAGGGCGTCCACCGGCATCCCGGCGCAGAGGGCACGGGTCTCCTCCGCCACGGTGAAGCCGAAGCGGGCGGCAAACTGCGCTGCGCGAAAGACGCGCAGGGGGTCCTCGCCGAAGCTGCGGTCGTTCACATGCCGGATACGCCTTTGCTCCAGATCACGCCTCCCGCTGAAAAAGTCCAGAATTTCGCCGGTCAGCACGTCCTCCATCATGGCGTTGATCGTAAAGTCGCGGCGGGACGCGGCCTTTTCCTCACCGAGAAAGGGATCGACAAACACGGCAAAGTCTTTGTGTCCCCTGCCCGTGGCGGTCTCCGAGCGGGGCATTGCGATGTCGAGCCCGTAGCGGCGCAGCCCCATCACGCCGAAGCTCGCGCCCTTGGTCAGGCGCTCGCCCAGACGGTCCAGAATGCGCTCCAGGGCGTCGACGGGGACGCGGTGCACCTCCATGTCGATGTCCTTGTTCTCCTGCCCGAGCAGGCGGTCCCGGACATAGCCGCCCACAAAATATGCGCGGCCCCCGGCCTCTGCGACGGCCTCGGCGATTTTCCCTGCCATAATGAGATCTTTGTCCATCATGCGCTCCTTGCTATTTACACACAGCCGTTCTTACCATATAATAAAGAAAAAAGGAGGCTGTTATCATGCTTGATATACTGCACAGCGGCGAGCTGTATTTCCCCCTCGCCGGGGAGATCACCGAGCTCCAGACAAAGTGTCTCGAAAAGCTTTACGACTATAACCGGACCCGCCCGAGCGAAGGGGAAAAACGCGAGGCCATGCTGCGGGATATGTTCGCCGAGCTCGGCGAGGGCTGCTATATCGAGCCGCCCTTTCACGCCAACTGGGGCGGGCGCTTTGTCCACTTCGGGAAGAACGTCTACGCCAATTTCGGCCTGACCCTGGTGGACGACACCCACATCTATGTGGGGGATTTCTGCATGTTCGGCCCGCATGTGACCGTCGCCACGGCGGGCCACCCCATCCTGCCGCCCCTGCGGGAGCAGGGATTGCAGTATAACGCCGAAGTGCATATCGGCAAAAACTGTTGGATCGGCGCTGGGGCGCTCGTAATGCCCGGCGTCACCATCGGGGACAACTGCGTCATCGGCGCGGGCAGCGTCGTGACGCGGGACATTCCCGCAAATGTGGTGGCCGTGGGCAACCCCTGCCGCGTGCTGCGCCCCATCGGGGAGCGCGACCGCGAATTTTACTTCCGCGACAGGAAAATCCCGCCGGAGCTGCTGGAAGATTAAGGGAAGATTCTAAGCAGCAGAGCGAAAATGTCCGGATCGTCCGCGCCCGCCTTCTCAATGCGCGCGGCGTAATCGTCGATCATGGCGTTGACGCGCCGGACGGCGGCGGGCAGCTCCTCTTCCTTCGCGTAGTGGGACAGGCGTCCCCCCTCGCGGAAGACGCCGCCCTCCACACCGAGAAAGAGGCGGGCGAGTGCCGGATCGTATTTCTCGAACGCGGCGACAAGGCCGATGCTGTCCGCGATCACCTCGTCCCGCAGGGCGTCGATATCCTCGGGATAGAGCGCGCGGCAGACAAAGTGTGTCAGCTCATGGTATTTGCGGATGAGGAAGGATTTCTCCTTCCATTCCGCCGGACTGAGGCCGACGCTCTCGGCGGAGACGTTGCTGTAATTGCCGCCGCTCAGGAGGATGACGCTGTCGCGGTAGTTTTTGCGTTCGCCGGTGAAGCGCTCAAATTCCGCGTCCCAGTCTTCGCCGCCGCTCGCGAGGTATTCGTCCCGGTGCCGGTGAATTTTCTCCCAGTTGATGAGTCCCCCGACGGTGACGGCCCCGACCGAGTCCGGGATCGGCGTCGGCTCGCAGCGGTAGGCCAGCGCCTGATAGGCGTGCAGAAAGTCCTGCCTGTCGCCCAGGTACAAAATCTCCGCCCGGCCCGCCGGGGTGTCCGCCGTGTCGGCGCTTATCTCCTCCGGGCAGCGAAAGTCCGGCTGTAAATCCAGGGGCTCTCCGCCCAGTACTGCGTTTTTGTATTCCTCCGTCTGCCGCTCGCCTTCCCGGATGGGCAGCAGCAGCTGCGGATAGCGCCGCGCAAGCTTCATCAGATCTTCCCGCATATCGTTCTCCCTGCCTTTCTGCAAGTGTTGATTATTTTTCTGATTATATCGTTTCCCGCCGCCCCCGTCAACAAAACGGAGGCTGTTTACGGTTTACCCCTTGACAAAGAAAAAATGCTGGATTTCTTCCCGGCCTTGCGCCGGGGCAGAGGAAACGCCGATGAAAACAAAGGAACCGGGACACAAGTTCTATCTTCCCCATATCGGCCAGCGCATCGTGAAGACGAGCGTCGCCGTGCTCATCACGCTGCTGGTCTACTATCTGCGCGGCTATCGCGGGGCCGACATGCCCTCCGAGGCCGCCATCACAGCCATCATCTGCATGCAGCCCTATGTCCACGATACCGGGGAATACGCCCTCAACCGCTTTATCGGCACGCTGATCGGGGCGGCCTGGGGCCTGGGTTTCCTGCTGCTGATGCTCCTTTTCCCGCACATGGGCAGCAATCTCCTGCTGGTCTATCTGCGTATGGCCGTCGGCGTCATGCTCTCGCTCTATACCTGCGTGCTGGTGCGCCGACCGGATACGGCGGGACAGGCGGCCATTGTCTTCATCTGCATGGTCATCGCCTTCCCGGAGATCGAGGCGCCGCTGAAGCAGGCCGTGGAGCGCTTCACCGGGGTACTTCTGGGCACCGCCGCTGCCGTCGGGGTCAATGTCTTCCGCCTCCCGCGGGACAAGGAGAAAAACCTGGTCTTCTTCGTGAAGCTTGCCGATCTTGTGCCGGACCGTTTTTCCCAGCTCCCCGCCGCGGCGCGCTTTCGCCTCAACTATCTCTATAACGACGGGGCGAAGATCTGCCTCATGTCCGAGCATGCCCCCGCCTTTTTCACCCTGACCATGAGCCAGACAAAGCTCAGCGTCCCCTTTATCGTCATGGACGGCGCCGCCATCTATGACGCCAATGAGAACGCATATCTGCACGCGGAGACCCTGGACCCCGCCGAGACGGCGTATCTGCGCGGCGTGCTGGACGAGCTCGGCGTCAGCTATTTTCTCTATACCATCCACCGCGACAAGGTCTGCATCTTTCACCAGGGAGAGCTGCGCGCCCAGGAGCAGATCATCTTTGAGCATATGAAGCGCTCCCCGTACCGTAGCTATCTGGAGGGAGAAATCTACCGGGCGGAGGAGATCGTCTATCTCAAGATCATCGACGAGGACGACAAGATCCTCCTGCTGAAAAAGAAGCTGCGCCGGGCGCTGAAGGACCGGAGAGTGCGCATGGTCGTGCGGCGGGAGCGCTCCGCCGTCGGGGTCAGCAGCCTGTATTTCTACAGCGACGCCGCCACCATGCCTCTCGCAGAGAAGCGGCTCATGCGCATTCTGCGCGAGAAGGAGCCGGGGCTGCGCGCGCGGGAGGTCTTTCTGGATCACCCCTACCAGACGGAGCACGACGCAATGCACCTGCTGCACAGGCTCACCAATCTCTATGAGCCGCTGAAGCTTCTCCGGCTCTTCCCAAGGCTGCGCGCCTGATGCATTATCCCGGCTGCCCGAAGAGCAGCATGCAGATCCCCATCAGCACCGGCTGGTGCAGCATGTAGACCCAGAGGGTTTGGCGCCCGAGGGCGGAGAGAAGGGGAATATTCGTGCACGCGAGGCGCTGCCAGTCCGGGCGCTTCTGAAAAAGCTTCCCCCAAAACCAGCCGCACAGAAACAGCAGGTACCACGGCAGCATGGGAAAGTAATCGCTGGAGCGAAAGGCGGGATCGGGCAAACCCAGCGGGGCGAGCACACGGTAGCGGTACAGGCTCTCCGGCAGCTTCCAGGTCCAGGGCGCAATGCCGACCACGCCGCTGTCGATCTGCCGCAGCAGCAGAAAGAGCGCAAAGCATATCGGAATGCCCGCGGCGGGCTTGATCCTGTGCAGCGCCTTTTCCAGCGGGATCGTCAGCAGCACGGCGCAGCCCATAAAGCTCAGAATGCCGAAGTGGATGGCCTCACTCGGCATGACGACGAGCGTGACGGCGGTGATGACAAGCCCGCAGAGATTCAGCAGCAGCCCCCGACGCAGATTGTTTTTCCGCCCCCAGTGGAAGGACAAGCCCGCAATCAGGATAAACGACCAGCAGATCGCCTGCTGCCAGACATGCACCCCCGGACGGAGATACCAGCGCGGCTCCCGCCCGTAGACGACGAACACGTCGTAGAGAAAGTGCATCCCCAGCATGTTCAGGAGCGCAAAGCCCCGCAGGGCGTCAATGAGATGATAGCGCTTTTTCTCCGCCATGGCGCGCCTCCTTCGTTTCAATGAGAATACTATACCCCGCGCACAGCATAATTGCAACGAAAAAGAAGCATTGTGATGTGCGCCGATTTGTGTTACAATCCGATGCAAGAATACTGGATTTGAGGGCGCGCTCCTATGAACAAGACCGAAGAAAACAGCTTCACCAGGCTTCGCCAGCGGATCTTCCGCATGGTCTCCGTCGGCGTGGTGGATGATCCCATCAACGGCAGCTATGATATCATCAGCACCCTGGCTTTGCTGACTAACCTCGTCGTCACCTTTGCCTCCACCTTTGACAATGTGCGCGCGGCCGCGGGCCCGCTGCTGTATAAGCTGGAGGCGGTGACGGTGGCTTTCTTCGCCGTCGACTATGTGCTGCGCCTGCTGACGGCAAAGTGCCTCTACCCCGATCTGTCGGAGGGGAAGGCCCTGCTGAAATATATCTTCTCCTTCTCCGGCATTGTGGATCTGCTCTCCTTCCTGCCGTATTATCTGCCGGTCTTCTTCCCGGCGGGGGCGGCGGTGTTCCGCCTGTTTCGCATCGCGCGCATCTTCCGCCTGTTTCGCATCAACGCCTATTACGACTCCCTCAATGTCATTACCGAGGTCATCGCCGGCAAGAAGCAGCAGCTTCTCTCCTCTCTCTTCATCCTCGGCGTGCTGATGCTGGCCTCCAGCCTCTGCATGTATTCTCTCGAGCATGACGCCCAGCCGACGGTCTTCCAGAACGCCTTCTCCGGCATCTGGTGGTCGGTCTCCACCCTGCTCACCGTGGGCTACGGCGACATTTACCCCATCACACCCATGGGCAAGGTCATGAGCATTATCATCACTTTCCTTGGCGTTTTGATGGCGGCGATCCCCACCGGTATTATCAGCGCCGGCTTTGTCGAGCAGTACTCCCGCCTCAAGCGCATGGGCGAGGAGACGGATCTGCACTTTATCGACGTGGAGCTTGCCGCGCGGGACGCCTGGACGGGGAAGCTCATCCGGGATCTCGCGCTTCCGCGCGGCATGCTGATCGCGGCGGTGCATCGGCAGGGCGAGACCCTGGTGCCTCGGGGCGACGTGATCCTCAGGGCCGGCGACCGTCTGGTCATCTGCGCCAAGGCGCACGAGCAGGATCAGAACATCAATCTCAGCGAGATCGTCCTGAGCCGCGATCACGAGTGGAACGGCAGCCTGATCCGGGATCTGGACATCTCCCGCCAGACGCACATCGTCATGGTGCGCCGCCGGGGAACCATGCTGGTGCCCCACGGCAGCATGAAGCTCCAGGAGGGGGACACGGTGCTCCTCTACAGCAAGGAGCGCCCGCGCGACGTGAAATTCTGATTCAAAGCCTCAATAAAAAAGGGGATGCAGCAAAGACCGCTGCATCCCTTTCAAATTCGCTTTAACTTCACTCCACCGTCACGATCCCGCCGTCTTCGATGGTGACGGTCATGCCGGTCTGCACATAGTCGAGAAACTCGTCGCCCAGCATGTCCACCACGGGCATGCTGGCGTCCGTCCACACGTCGCCCAGGATCGCACCGGAGGCGGCCAGGGAGTCGATGGGCTTGGAAAAGAGCATGCACGCCGGCTGCTTGCCGATGGCGCAGGCGGTGTAGAGCACCATCCCGCCGGTGGTGGAGCCAATGGTCATGGGCAGGCACAGCGCCTTGCCGAGCATGGGCTTTTTATAGAGGTCGGCATTGTTCTGGTCGCCGCATTTGACCTGCCTGTCGCCGAACATCAGAGCCATCTGGAAGCTTGCCAGGGTGTTGAAGCCGCCGTGGCTGACCAGAGCTTCGGCCCTGCAGGTGCCGGGGACGATGACGCGGCCTTGAAACTGCTTCATCGCTTTGCCTCCTTCCCCGTGATGATGTCAAGGATTTCACCCTCCGTATAGAAGCGGGCGCTGGTGTAGGTGCGCAGCTTGTTGGAGCAGGTGATGACCGGCTTCTTTTTGCAGAGGGGATTGTTCATGTACATGAGCGGGCAGATGTAGCTGATGATAACGCCGTAGCTGCGAAGCTTTGCCGCGACGGTGCCCTTCTCCGCCTCGCGGATCACGGCGGGGGAGGCGGTGAACACCGTGGGCACGCTCACACGGCTCAGGCCGTTTACGCGCAACTTCCCCTCAATTTTGCCGCACCAGTCCTCCATCTGCCGCAGCGTCAGGTGCGGACAGCCCACAAAGCAGAGCGCGGGCGCAGCGTCCGGGTTCTTCCACACGACGGGGTAGCTCGCCTTGACGCGCCGGAGCTCCTCGTCGTCGATGACGTAGACCTGCGCGCCCTCCTTGATGAGCGCTTCGCCCTGCTTCTTCGCCTCGGGGGTCAGGCCGTCGATGTGGTACAGGCCCACCGCGCCGTTGGAGGCTGTGGCAGCGCCGAAGTCCTTGAGATAAGAGCAGGCTTCCTCGTTGAGTTCGTTCCCCAGCCACTTGTCGAGACCCTTGACGTAGGGGACCTCCTCCATGACCTTCATGCCAATGGCGGAGCCCAAAAGCTGGGCCTCGGGCTTTTCCTTGCACTTGACCTCCACGACCCAGGTCGCCCTGCGCCCCTCGTCGGTCAGAAGCCCAAACTCGGGGACGAAGCCCGCCACCGAGCCCATCAGCTCGATGATGCCGGAGTTGCGGTTGCACCGCGCGCCGAGCACGGAGTTTGCGTACACCACGGCGGAGGACTCCGCCCAACTCAGCACCTCGCCCTCCTGCGGCTTGTTTCCCACCTGGTCGAGATAGCAGGTGCAGGTGTAGTCCTCATCCTTCGTGATGCCGAGCTTTTTGAGCTGCTCCTCGTACTTGTCCTGGTGGGTGTACATGATTTTTTTGAACACGATGTCCTCCAGCAGACTGGAGGGGACAGCGGGGTCGATGGGGCGCGGGTCGGCGGTGAAGCGCTGCCCGGAGACAAGGCCCGCGTCGATGAGCTGGTCATAGAGATCATAGACCGGCTGGATGGCCTTGAGCCCGAAGGAGATCACCGTGTGGCCGCACTTGCCGGTGATGGGGACCATGCGCTCGGCACCGAAGGCGTCGCCGTACATGACGAGAGTCTTGACGACCCTGGCCATGGCTTCGCCCTGCGCGCCGTCCAGCATGGCCTGCTGTTCAGGCGTCAGTTTCAAATTACCACTTCCTTTCAGAGAATAATACAGACGGGTTGACTTCCTCATAAATCATATTCTATCAGTGCACAGCGTGAAAGTCAAAAAATAAAATTTTGAAAAAGCGGTTTTTTTTCGGGAAAGCCCTTGCAAAATGCGGATGTATCTGCTATTATATCAAGGCATTTCGCACGGGAGCGGACTTTCCCCATGTGGCCCAACGGCTTGGCGGAAGGGATGAAACGCCCGGAGGAAATAACAAAAATGTAAAAGGAGAATACCAAATGGCAGTCGTATCCATGAAGCAGTTGCTCGAGGCCGGTGTCCACTTCGGTCACCAGACCCGCCGCTGGAACCCCAAGATGGCCGAGTACATCTACTGTGAGCGTAACGGCATCTACATCATTG
>CADADE010000045.1 GCA_902786615.1 Oscillospiraceae bacterium | reverse complement strand
AGCGGCAGGATGATCTCGCAGTCGGAATCGCTCTGAAAGACACAGCCCTCATCCTCCAGCTCCTTTTTGAGCGGCCGGAAGAGGTACAGCTCGCCGTTGCAGACACACATATCGCCCTTGAGATGAAAGGGCTGCATTCCCTCCTCATGCAGGCCCATGATGGCGAGGCGATGGAAGCAGAGATACCCCTCCCCGGCCCGCTCCACACGACTCATATCCGGGCCGCGGGAGACCGTGCGCTCAAAAAACGGCATAAATTGCTCCGGCGTCAATGTACCGGACGTGAAGCCCATAATCGAACACATGATGATTCTCCCTTCACTCTACTGTTACGGATTTTGCCAGGTTCTGCTGCCGAGAACACCGTCTCCACACGCGGGATGAAGATCACGTCGTCCGCCTGGGAGACGATTTTTTTATTGCCCTTGCATGACAGCGCCAGCACCTTTGCTCCGCGGGCCTTGACCTCCACAATGTTGGAAAGTGTTTTGTCCATAAGCGCTTCGTTGCAGCAGACAGCGATGACCGGCTGGTTTTCCTCAATGAGGGCGATGGTGCCGTGCTTGAGCTCTCCGGCCGCGTAGGATTCGGCGTGAAGGTAGGAGATCTCCTTCATCTTGAGTGCGCCCTCCAGCGCCACGGCATAGTCCGTGTTGCGTCCGATAAAGAAGAGAGAACGGCTGGAATAGCGCTTGGCCAACTTTGGGAGCTGCCAGTTCATGTCGATGGTCTGCTGAATTTTTCGCGGCAGATGCTGCAGCTCCTTCACCAGGGCGGTGTAGCTCTGCGCGTCGGTGCGCCCCAGCTTTTCGGCCAGATACAGGGCAAAGAGATATAAAACGGTGAGCTGCGTGGTATAGCCCTTTGTGGTGGCGACGGCGATCTCCGGTCCCGCGAAGGTATAGAGAACATGGTCGGAAAGCTTTGCGATGGTGCTGCCCACCACGTTTACAATGCCGATCACCTTCGCTCCTCGTGCTTTGCACTCCCGGAGTGCGGCGATGGTATCCGCCGTCTCGCCGGACTGGGAAATCACCAGAACCAGCGTGTGTTCATCCACCATTGGGTCGGCATAGCGCAGTTCGCTGGCAAGCTCCACCTGCACCGGGACGCGGCAGAGCCGTTCGATCGCATAGCGCCCGGAGCAGCCCGCGTAGTAGGCCGAACCGCAGGCGGTGATGATGATCTTGGTGATGCCCCTGAGTTCTTCCGCGCTCAGCTCAAAGCCGTCGAGCTGTACACGCCCGTCGTGGATTCGCGGCGCTAAGGCGGCCTTTACGGCGGCGGGCTGCTCCATGATCTCCTTGAGCATGAAGTGCTCATACCCGCCCTTTTCCGCCGCCTCCACGCTCCATGTCACTCGGCTGATGGGCTTTTTCACCTCGCGCCCGGCGCAGTCGTAAACCGCGATGCTGTCCGGCGTGAGCTTAGCAAACTCGCCGTCCTCCAGGTAGATCACATTTTTCGTATGGGACACCAGCGCCGTCACGTCCGAGGCAAAATAGTTCTCCCCCACCCCGACACCGAGGATCAGCGGGCTTGCCTCCCGCACGACATAGAGGGCGTCGGGCGTGTCGGTGCAGACGATGCCGAGGGCGTAGGAGCCCTCCAGCCGCGCGGCGGTTTTCATCACGGCGGTTTTGATGTCGCCGTCATAGTATTTTTCCAGCAGATGGACGATGGTCTCGGTGTCCGTCTCGCTCTGAAAGACATAGCCGTCCCGGATAAGCTCTTTGCGAAGCTCCAGGTAGTTTTCAATGATGCCGTTATGCACCACGGCGAAGCGCCCGTCATTTGACAGATGCGGATGGGCGTTCAGGTCCGTCGGCGCGCCATGAGTCGCCCAGCGGGTGTGCCCAATCCCGGCGGAGCCCGGAACACACGCGCCATCTTCTGTTTTCTCGCGCAGTTTGGCAATGCGTCCGCTGACCTTCTCCACCTGAATTGCCGCGTCATGGAGTACCGCGATCCCAGCCGAGTCATAGCCCCGGTATTCGAGTCTCTCCAGTCCTCCAAGCAGCACCGGCGCAGCTTGGCGCGCTCCGGTAAATCCAACGATCCCGCACATGATGTTTCTCCTTTTCAAAACGTCTGTCGCAGGGGGGCGATCCCCGGATCGTCCCCGCCGAACAGCGCATATTTTTGATTCAGCAGGCCGATGAGGGCATCGGCCCCAACGGACTCAAATGGCAAATAGCAGGTCTCCGTAAGTCGGGAAGGGCCAGTATTCCTTCGCCGTCATGAGCTCCGCTGTTTTCGGCAGCGGCTTATCCCGGATCGCCTCGGAAAGCGCGGTGATTTCGGTCACGCCGGAGAGCTTTCCAAGCGTTCCTTCCGGCGCTTCCACGCTCTTCTCGATCCGATCGGACAGGACTGAAAACTCTTTTACAAGTCCTGTCTCACAGGCGCAGGGCAGCGTCGGCACGAGACTGCCGAAGGTTTCCGGTACGGATTTCATATGCTTTACCCATTTAGAAATAAAAAAGAGACAACGACGTACAGGGGCACTGAACCCACTGAGACGTCGTTGTCTCAAGACATTCGCAAGTATAGACCTGTTTGAGATCTTTGTCAAGTTCGTTCAAATTTTTTCACCGATTTGCATTGACTAAGGAATCTCCCGAATGTAATCTTTCAGCATATTGAACGAAGAGGGATTCGCACAGATCAAAAAGCATCCCCTGTACGGCGATCAGATCCTCTCCCAAATTCAAAAGCTGCCTGCTTTTCTCAGAATGACCTGGAAAAACTGAGCAGTTTACTGATCCATACGGAATGTGGTATTATTGATGTGCCGATTTAATCTTGAATCAGGACAGCGACGAATGCAGGCACATCAAGCATGATTGAATTGTCGTTTCGCTCGCCCTCCCGGCGGGGCAAGCGCGAAACATGGCAAAAGCAACCATCATCAACAAGGAGACAGGCTATGGTTTTGAAGCGGGAAGAGACACGCAAACGCGTCAGGTTAACGGCCATCGCGGCGCTGGTCGCGGCGACCATCCTGTTTGCGGTGTGGGCGCTTGTTTTTCACCATCACGAGCTGTGTGTTTTCATAGTCGAGAACTATGTAGCGACCCTTGCGCTGCTGCCCGCGCTGACGCTGCTGGGACTGCTGGCGGTGATCGTAAACATCGACGCCTATATCCGCCCCGACCTCAAGCGGATCATGCGGATCATTGTTGCCATGGTGTTCAGCCTTTTGCTCCAGGATCATCTGGAATACCGCCTGATGATCGGGCAGGCGCGGCCGTTTGCGCGGACGCTGACGGCGATCTACGGCTATGCCGTGCGCCCGGTGGTGCTGGCGCTTTTTCTGCGCATCATGGCACCGGAAAGGAAATTCGGGTGGGTCTGGGCGCTGGTGAGCATCAATGCCGCAATCTACGCCACGGCGCTGTTTTCGCCCATATGCTTTCGGATCACCTACGACAACCATTACAGTGCGGGTCCCCTGTCCGACACAAGCTTCTATGTCGGCGCTGTTCTCCTCAGCTACTGGCTCCTGCTGACCGTGCGCTTGTTTGAGCCGGAGACGCGCCGGGAAACCTGGCTGCCGGTACTGATGTTCGAGCTCATTATCGGTGCGCTGGCGCTGGATTTCAACACTTACGACTTTGACCAGCCCGTGTCCTATTTTATCCTCGCCGCTGTCATTGATTGCGTGATCAATTATATCTGGCTGCATCTCCAGTTCGTGCGGGAGCACGAGCGGGCGCTGCAGGCCGAGCAGCGGATTCAGATCATGATGACCCAGATCCAGCCCCATTTTCTGTATAACGCCCTCACGGTGATCCAGTCGCTCTGCCGCTCCGACCCGGCCCAGGCGGAAGAGGCCACGGTGCAGTTTGCCAATTACCTGCGCGGAAACATGGACGCTCTGCAGACGAACGCCCCCATCCCCTTCATAAGAGAGCTGGAGCATACCAAAGAGTATCTCGCGCTGGAGCAGATGCGCTTTGAGGACAAGCTGAGCGTGCGCTACGACATTCCGTGCCAATCCTTTACGCTGCCGATCCTGACCCTGCAGCCCATCGTGGAGAACGCCGTGCGTCACGGCGTGCGCGGCAATGCCGACGGCCGGGGCGAGGTAGTCATTTCCACCAGGGAATACGCCGACCGCCATGAGATCACCGTGACCGACAACGGCCCCGGCTTTGATCCGGAAAAGCAGAAGAAGGACCCGGGGAAATCCCATGTGGGCATCCAGAACGTGCGGGAGCGGCTTGCCCAGATGTGCGGCGGCAGCCTGCGCGTCGAATCCGCGCCCGGCGCGGGGACCTCCGTGACCATCATATTGCCCAGGGAGGCGAATAAACAATGATGATTTTTGCCATAGACGATGAACCCAAGGCCCTGCAGGTACTCTGCCGCTGTGTCGAGGAAGCAGCGCCGGGCGCAGAGCTGAGAGCCTTCGACAAGGCTGCCGACGCGCTGGGCGCCATTCGGATCGGGGGCCTCTCCCCGGACATTGTGTTCAGCGATATTGAGATGCCCGGTGCCTCCGGGCTGGAGTTTGCTGTCGCGCTCAAGACGGCCTCTCCGGACACGCGGGTGGTCTTCGTCACGGCCTTTTCCCAATATGCGCTGGACGCCTTTCGGGTGCGGGCCCAGGGCTATATCATGAAGCCCCTGACGCCGGAGCTTGTCCGGGAGGAGCTGAACGAGCTGCCAACGGCCCCGAAGCAGCAAGCAAACAGACTGCGGGTGCAGTGCTTCGGCAGCTTTGAGGTCTTCTGGCAGGGGGAGCCGCTGAAATTCGCCCGGCGGCAGACGAAGGAGCTGCTGGCTTATCTCATTGACCGCAAGGGCGCGGCCTGCACGTCGGAGGAGCTGGTCTCAGCGCTGTGGGGCGACGGCAGCGGCAGAAAGGACGCCAAGCACGGCATCCGCAATCTCATCGGCGATCTGCGGGAGACCCTGAAGCAGATCGGGATGGAGGATGTGCTGATCCGCCGCGGGGCGCATATCGCGATCCGCCCGGAGCTGCTGGACTGCGATTATTATCGGATGCTGTCGGGCGATATGGCGGCGGTCAACGCCTTCCGGGGCGAGTACATGAGTAATTACAGCTGGGCGGAGCTGACGGCAGGGACGCTGTATTTTCACGAGCTGACATAAGTTTTTCCGGGGCGCGGTCTGCGTCCCGGTTTTTTTACGGCTCAGGCGAAAACACAGGCATTTTTGAGTCGGTTTTGAGCGTCCTGTGTGCTATAGTAAATTTATTTCATACTCCCGCAGGGAGAGAAAGGTAGAACGATATGAAGAAATTCCTAAGCATACTCTTGGTGCTGACGATGCTCCTGCCTCTCGGCGTTCCGGCCTTTGCGGCGGAGGCGCACGAGATCACCAGCGCCGCGTTCCCGCTCTATCACAACAGCAACAGCCTCGGGATGGATGTAAAACTCTGCTTCCTGGACGGCGCGGCGGATCTGCCCTATATAGAGGCCAATGATTTTCTGACGCTGCTCGATGCTCTCATCCTTGGCAGCAAAGATCATGACCTCAGCTTTTCCATGGAGTCGGACGGGCCCGTCGTGACCTATATCCGTCGGCACCCTGCGGAGGGAGCCGACGATAACGGCGCGACCATGGTGCTTGATTTCGATCAGGACACGATCTTCTTCAAGGACTACAACCTGTTCTGCAAGCAGGCGTCCAGCTCTACGCTGCTGGATATGACAAGGATGAATGTTTTCAACGCGGCGGGAGAGCCTGCGGCCCTGCAAAAGCTGGAAAACGGCACCCTCACGCGCTACGGCCATGAGCTGACGCTCCCGCTCGGGGAGTACGGCATTGACCTCGTTCAGCAGGACGGGCTGTACCTGATCCCGCTGCAGACCCTGTCTGACTTTATCGTTGCGCCTGTCGGCTCCGGGATCTATTTTAACGGTCAGTGCGTTATCTTTTCCGGCAATGTGAAGGAGTTTGCCGGAGAGCTCTATTATGCTGCCCCGACCGGCGAGCGCAGCGAAGCCCTGGCGGCGTTCGGCTATAACGAGCTCTGCCTGATGCTGGATTATATGTACGGCATGAAGGACACCCATGAAATTGAGAGCTTCCACGAGTTCTTCCACGACACCGGCCTGGAGAGTCTGCTGAAAGGCGCAAATGCGGAATACGCGGACCGGGCGGTCTGGCGCATGATCACCGATTTCTTTGACGACCTCCACTCCGACTGGCACGGCTATTCGTATCTCGCCGGTCCTGTCGACGTCACGGTGCCGGACGGCCCCTCCGTCTTGAGAAGAAGCGCCATCAAGGAGGATTTTCTTGCCGCCCGTGAGAAGTTCTACCCCGACGGCATTCCCGGTTATGAGGAGATCGGCAACACGGCCTATATCACCTTTGACAGATTCTATTTAGCCGATCAGAACGGCGATCAGTTTTATCAGGTCGAAGACCCCGAAGATTTCGACGACTATGAAACCGTCGGCCTGATCATGAAGGCCCACGCGCGCATTAACCGCGAGGGAAGCCCCATTGAGAACGTGGTCATAGACCTGAGCTGCAACGGCGGCGGCCATGCCGATGCCGCGGTGTTCACCATCGCCTGGTTCCTGGGTGAGGCTTCCATCGGCATGAAGGACACCATGACCCATGCGATGTGCTCCTCCACCTACCGCTGCGACGCCAACCGTGACCGCAAGTTCGACGACAGCGACACCGTCAAGGATAAGAACCTGTTCTGTCTGGTCTCTCCCGTCAGCTTCTCCTGCGGCAACCTCGTCCCCTGCATCTTCAAGGAGTCCGACAGGGTCACGCTGATCGGTCGTCCCTCCGGCGGCGGCGCGTGCCCGGTGCTCAACGCCTCCACCGCCTGGGGCACGTCCTTCCAGATCTCCAGCAATCTGCGCCTGTCCTTCCTCAAGAACGGTTCCTTCTACGATGTTGACCGCGGCGCTGAGCCGGATTTTGTTCTCACCAACCCGTCCTTCTTCTATGACCGCGCGGCGCTGACGGACTACATCAACGACATCAAATAATTGTAAGCAATTGAAATCGGCAAGCGCCGGATGCGCTGCCCTGACCATGCGAGAGCGTCCCGCCGGGGCGCTCTCTTTATACTGCGTCTGAACAAATTTTTCGGAGATTCGAGTTGGTTTTGAGCGCTTTGTGTGCTATAATACCAAAGCGATTGATTGATGCCGCGGGACTGATTCCCCAACGGGGCAAACAGTACCCAAAGGCAGGAAGGAGAAAACATGGAAAATAAAAAGAGCGTTTCCGGCGGAATCCACCGGGACGGCTATACCTGGAAGGATTCGATAATCGTTTCGATCCTCCTCTTCTTTATGATGTTTTTTGTGGGAGCCGCCATCGGCCAGGGGCTGGGCAGCATCATCAAGCTGTTCAAGAACGAGGGGAACGCCGCGTTCGTTCAGATCCTGCAAGATAACTTCGGCTTTCTGGGGTATTGGATCATTGCGATCGTCTACCTTCTTCTCGTCAAATCCGACAGGCCGATCCTCCGCGCATTCGGCACCGAGCCGCAGGGCAACACCGTGAAAATGGCGCTCCTGGGGCTTCTCATCGGCCTCGGGCTGAACACCCTCTGCGTCGGCGTCGCCGTACTGCACGGGGATATTCAGCTCAGCTTTACCGCGTTCCCGGTGCTGAAGCTCCTGCTGATCTTCCTGTCGGTGCTTGCACAGTCCGGCGGCGAGGAGCTTCTCTGCCGCGGCGTACTGTACCAGCGGCTCAGAAAGGCGTACCGGAATCCGTGGGTCGCCATTCTGGTAAATCCCCTCGTCTTTGTGCTCGTGCATATCCTGATCCCCGGCATTACGATCTGGGCAGTGCTCAGCATCTACCTGGTGGGCGTGGCGTTCAGCCTCATGGTCTATTATCTGGATTCGCTGTGGATGGCGATGGCGGCGCACGCGGCCTGGAATTTCACGCAGAATTTCATTTTCGGCCTGCCGAACAGCGGCACGGTGTACGATTTCGCCATCTTCAAGCTCGATCCCGCCACAGCCAGAACGAGTCTCTTCTATAACGTGGAGTTCGGTGTGGAAAGCTCTATAACTGCGGTCCTCGTATTTGCTACCGCGACGGCGATCCTTGTTTACCTGGGGAAAAAGCACAGGCTCACGTCCCTGGACGTCTGGGAAAAATAATAATCGTGCTGTTTTGGCGCAGTTTTTTTGCACAAAACAGGCTCAAATCCGGGGCGCCGAAAAGCAGATCATCCCTTGCTGAAGAGAGAGGAAACACCATGCTGATCTTTGCCATAGATGACGAACCGAAGATCTTGCGGGACACGGAACAGGCCATCCGGGAGGCTGTGCCTGAGGCGAAGCTCATGTGCTTTGCGCTGGCTGCCGATGCGCTGGCCGCCATCCGGGATAAACGCCTGCGCCCGGACATTGTGTTCAGCGATATTGAAATGCCGGGGCTGTCCGGGCTGGAATTTGCCGTCGCGCTCAAAACGGATTCCCCGGACACGCGGGTGGTATTTGTCACGGACATTCCCAAATACGCCTTGGACGCTTTCCGGGTACGGGCGCAGGGTTATCTGATGAAGCCGCTGACGCCGTATGAGGTGCGCACAGAGCTGGACGTACTGCCGACGGCGGACAGCCGACCGAAGAAACTGCGGGTCCAGTGCTTCGGCAGCTTTGAGGTGTTCTGGCAGGGAGAGCCGCTGAAATTCTCGCGGCGGCAGACAAAAGAGCTGCTGGCCTACCTCGTCGACCGGAAGGGCGCCTCCTGCACGGCGGAGGAGATCATCTCCGCGCTGTGGGGCGACGTCGCGGATATGAAAAACGCAAAGCACCGCGTCCGCAATTTCGTCGGTGACCTGCGGGAGACGCTGCGGCAGATCGGGATGGAGGACGTGCTGATCCGGCGCGGGGCGCACCTCGCGATCCGTCCGGAGATGCTGGACTGCGATTATTACCGGATGCTGGAGGACGATTTGGCGTCGGTCAACACGTATCGGGGCGAATATATGACCAACTACAGCTGGGCGGAGCTGACAGCGGGAACGCTGTATTTTCATAATATTTCTTAAATTTTTTCCGGGACGCGCTCTGCGCCCCGGTTTTTTTCATTTTTTTAGGAAAAGCTGAGAATATTTGAGACGGTTTTGAGCGCACCTTGTGATAAAGTACATCTAACTATGCGGGAAAACCGCAAGATGTTGACATAATGTTGGCGGATTATATTTTTTATTTATTCTGAAACAGACCGCCGCAAATCCATCCGTGTACTCCCGCGGGGAGAGAAAGGACAAGCACATGAAAAAAACGCTCTGCATCCTGCTGTCGCTGACGATGGTTTTGGCCATGGGCGCTCCAGCTTTTGCGGACGACGCCGCGAAAGCGCCGGTATTCAAGGATGGCGCGGCCCAGCCCATCCTCCAGTACACCAACCTGAGAGACGCAAACTACACAAACGAGGACAGCGACATTCTCCGCTTCTGCGTTTATGTTGAGACTGACCACGACACCGACGGCGACGGCAAGGCCGATCTGGTGGAGGCGCTGGTTCAGGTTCCCCGCGCCGCGGCCGAGGGCGCGTACAAGGCCGGCACGATCTACGACCCGACCCCCTACGGCGCGGGCACCGTGGAGGAGTACGGCATGGATCCCTCACAGATGCTCAATCCCACCCCCTTTGATTACAGCAGGCTCTATGCCTCGGGTGAAAAGCGCACCCCCGCCGGGAGCATGACCACCCTTGAGGCGGCGGCGATCGCCGACCCGGCGGTCTGGAATTACAAGGTGCCCTTCTCCAATATGCCCGGATACATATACGCCCAGGCCTATGACTACTATCTTGTCAGAGGCTTTGCCGTGGTGGAGGCGGGCGGCATCGGCACCTACGGCTCCGAGGGCTATGAGCTCTGCGGCTTTGACCTGGAGCGGGATGCCCACGCCTGCGTGGTGGAATGGCTGGCGGGCAAGCGCACGGCCTACACCGATCCTTATAATAATATAGAAATCGCGGCCGACTGGTCCAACGGCAATGTCGCCATGACAGGCTGCTCCTACGGCGGCACCCTGCCCTTTGAAGTGGCCACCTCCGGCGTTGAGGGCCTCAAGACCATCATCCCCTTCGCAGGCATCGCCTCCTGGTACGAATACACCAACTCCCAGGGCGCGCCGCTCTATAACGAAGCGGACTACGCGCACACCCTGGCCTTCTACAACAGCGGCGCAGCCTTCCTGGACGACGACTGGACGGTCATCAATGACGACTATGCCTCCTTCCTCTGGCAGCTTGCGGAGGATCAGCGGGCCACCAACGGCAATTATGACGATATCTGGGCGCGGCTCGACTACTCGGTAGACGCAAGCAAGATCAACTGCTCGGCGCTGATCGTGCACGGCATGAACGACTTCAACGTCTGCACCAAGCAGTCCGACCTGATGGCGCGTTCCTTTGCCAAAGCCGGGCAGAACTTCAAGCTCGTCCTGCACCAGGACGGCCATAACATCCTGGACGGCGTCGTCGTCAACGGCGAGCTGTGGCAGGAGATCATGAACAAGTGGCTCAGTCACTATCTCTACGGCGTGGACAACGGCATCCAGAACATGCCGACGGTCAGCGTCCAGAGCAACCTCGACGGCTCGTTCAAAACCTACGATACCTGGGACGACTTCACCTACGATACCTTTGAATACGACAAGACCGTGAACCCCGAAGACGTCTCCCATGTGGACACGACCGCCATCGGCCCGTTCTACAACCAGTATAAGGATGGAACCGACGAGCAGGGCAAGCCCAATTCCCGCGATAATTACTATCTCTCTCTTCCGCAGAGCGCCTGCAGCACCTATGTATTTGAGCTTCCCGAGAATTACAGCTTCTGCGGCGTGCCCGAGGTGCATCTGAGACTCTCCACCCGAAACGCGGGCGGGAACGGTATGGTGATCTCGGCCATGCTCATCGACACCATCGACGGTGAGACGCCCTTCAAGGCCTACATGACCAAGGAGCGGATGAACAACACCCTCCCGAAGCACACCCTCGGCGTGACGGAGACGGGCGGCGGCCTCAGCAGAACCAAGGTGATCGAGTTCGTGCAGAGCAACACCACCGCCAAGCTCATCACCTTTGGCCACAGCGACCTTGCCGACTACGGCGGCGGCTACGAGGGCAGGGATTACACCAAAAAGACGGAGCAAATGAAGCCGGGCGAATACTACGACTACACCATCTATCTCCAGCCCAGCTCCTACACCTTCCAGCCCGGACACAAGGCGGTGCTGGTCGTCACCGGCTGGGACCCCTACAGGGCTCTCCTCGACGAGGACTATTTCAACGGCGTCGTCTCCGACTCATCCCTGTCCTCCCATAACTACTCGTTCAACATCGACAACTCCGCCTTTGAGCTCCGCTTCCCCCAGAACGCGCAGTAACAGGAATAATCCCACAATTCAGCCCGCCTGTCACGGCTGCTCTGCTGGAAAACCGTGACAGGGAGCCAAAAATAAGAAAGGATTCAACAACATGAAGAAACTGCTAAGCATCCTCCTCGCGCTCACAATGGTGCTGACGCTCGGCGTCCCGGCCTTTGCGGAGAGCTATACGGAAAAAGCCCTGCCCGTCGTGCGGGACAAGGTGGACACTGCCGAGACCGCGACCGTCCGCTTCTATGAGGATCTGCCCAACGTGCCCTACATGAGCGTCACGGACTTCTACAACCGGTTTTATCTGGCGGGCACCGATATGACCGAGGGTATGAGCTTCAAGCGTGACGGCGGCGTTTACACGGTCACGAACTTCCTCGGCGACAAGGCGGTCTTTGACGTGGACACCGATACCGTCGTGATCTACGACATGAAGCGCTTTATCGAGCCTGCCCACGACCTCCTGCTCACGGAGTCCGGCGGCTACGACCCGGACTATCCCTTTGCCAAAACGCGCCACGTCACGGATCCTGCAGAGGCGACGCCGAAGGCCTTCACGCTGGCAAACTATGACATCCATCTGCGCGGCGATGACACCGGCGTTTACGCGCCGCTGCAGACCCTGGCCGACATCTTTGCCAGCGCCGGCGGGTACTATGTCGTGTATGTGGGCGAGAAAATCGGACGACCCGGATTACCTCCCCGCCGTGAAGGCGGATCGCGCCGAGGATCTGGCGCAGTACACCTATAACGAGCTCTGCTTCAGCCTGGATCTGTGGCATGGCAATCCCGGTCAGGAGTACATCCATGACGATCTGGAGAACGGGACGCTGGACGAGGTCCTCTCTGCCAAGTACCCCGAGATCAAGGCGATGCTGCTCGCCACCGATTTCCTGAACTTCTACACGGGCCTGAGCCATCTTTACAACGGCCTGCTCTTTGACGGCGGCCATACCGGCATCGGCGCCTATGTGGTACAGCTCGACGAGCTGGAGCTGTCGCGCAGCATCATGCATGACGTAATGGACAAGGAGTACGGCGGATCCTACTATGAGTTCAACTACGGTATGGACGGGCGCAAGACCCAGTGCAGGGAGGCCCGCGAATCCCTCTACAACGGCGATTACTACGCCGAGCAGGGCGACACCGCCATCATTCGCTTTGACCATTTCACCGTGGACAACGACGGCTGGAAGGCCTTCTATGCCGGCACGGGCGAGCGTCCCCTGATCACCGAGGACGATGAGGACGGCGAAACCTGGGAGACCATCGGCACCGTCCTCTCCGGCCTGGAGCGCGCCGCGAAGAACCCCGCCATCAAGAACATCATCATCGACGACACCTGCAACGGCGGCGGCGACGATACCGCGCTACTCGCGATCGAGTGGCTGCTGACCGGCGTCGGCTATGTCCGCGACAGGGACGAGATGACCTCTCAGTACAATACCAAGTACCAGGACTTCGACATGAACTTTGACGGCGTCTTCGACGAAAACGACGTCAGCCCCTACACCGGCTACCACTACGGTGTGCTGACCAGCAAAGCCTCCTTCTCCTGCGGCAACAACTTCCCCTGGTTCATGCATGAGCACGGGGCCATGATCCTCGGCGAACAGAGCGGCGGCGGCGCCTGCGCCATCCGCTACTCCTCTGTCGGCGGTATGGATATGCGCAACTCTGCCGCGTCCAGCATCGGCGTCAACGATGAGGGCGGCAACATCGACAACGGCTGCCCCGTCGACGCAAACCTTCTGGGCGACGGCGAGAATCCCACCGTCGGCTTCTATGACCTGGCCGCTCTCAGCGGGCTGATGAACGAATTCTTCGGCGAATCCCTGGCACAGGCCGCGTGATTGAAACGGGCGTTTCCTTTGACAAAGCAAATTCTGTATCCATTTTTTGATTTCATATTCTAGTAGTAAGGAAAGGAACTGACCACATGAAAAAACTACTCAGCTTACTCCTCGCGCTTACCATGGTGCTGTCCCTGGGCGTCCCGGCCTTCGCGGCTGAGGGCGAGCGCCCCGGCGCCGCCTGGATGGACTCCGGCATCTACGGCGTCTATGAGGGCAAGGGCGAGATCCGCCCGCAGGACGACTTTGCGGCCGCCGTGAACCGTGAATGGGCCGAGAGCGCCAAAATCAACGACGGCGAAGCCAACGTCTCTGCGAGAACGGAACATACGGACGAGATCAATCGTGAGAAGATCGCACTCATCAGCGGCGAAAAGAAGGACGACGAGAAGCTCACGAGCCTGCAAAATCTCTACGCCCTCCTGCTGGACTGGGACGCGCGCAACGCGGCGGGCCTTGACGGCCTGAAGCCCTTTGTCGAGGATCTGATGGGCCTCGGCTCCGTCGAGGAGATGACCGCTTTCCTCTCTGACCCTGAGCGCAACCTCTTCGGCACACCGATGGTCATGGATATGGTCATGGGCAATACCGAGGACGCTTTTACCAATATCCTGTACATCATGACGCCCGCTATGTTCAGCGACGATCCGTCCGCTTATGAGGCGGGCGACGAAGAAAGCCCCGCCATCGCGGTCAACAGACAGCTCTGCGAATACATGCTGCGCAAGCTCGGTTACAACGAGAGTGATGCAAAGGAGCTCTTTGACAAGGCCATGGACTTTGAGCGCGGTTTCCTGCCCGGCATGGAGGCCATGGAAAAGAAAATGGAGGGCAAGGGGACTGCGGATATCTTCTCCCAGCGCTTTACCACCGACGAGATCCGGGACATGTATAAGAATTACCCGCTTTGCGACATCTACAAGGCGCTGGGCTTTGATCTGGACGGCCGTCTGGTCGGGATCATGATGCCCGAGGTCATAGGCTGCATCGACGCGCAGTACACCGATGAAAACCTGGACAAGCTCAAGGCCTGGGTGCTGGCCCACACGGTAACGGAGTTTACCAATTACTGCGACAGAGAGACCTTTGCGGAAACGACCCTGCTCCAGGCCCCGATGACCGGCGTCGACACCCTGCCCCCGGACGAGGTCTACGCCATGAAGACCATCACCGCTCTCGTCCCCTCCCTGGTCGACGAGGTCTATGTGGAGTACTGCTTCGACAAGAGCATCAAGCCCCAGATTTACGATCTTACCGTCATGATGATCGACGCCTTCCGTGAAATGCTGCGGGAAGAGGACTGGCTCTCCGACGCGACCAAGGCCGCGGCCATCGAAAAGCTCGACAACATCAAGATCAATGTCTGCTACCCCGATAATCTGCCGGACGTCGGCAGTCTCACGATCAAGTCCGCCGAGGAGGGCGGCACCCTGTTCGATGCCATCAAGGCGGCGCGGATTTTCGGGCGCAGCATCGTGGCGGAGATCGTCCAGCGCCGCAACGACGGCACCTACTGGAAGTTTGATAACTACTACAGCAACCTCGGCGCCTGCTACGTCTCGACCGAGAACTCCATCAATGTCTTCGCCGGTATCTGCGGCGGCGACTTCTACCAGGCGGATTGGCCGCTGGAGAAGAAGCTGGGCGGCGTGTGCATGGTCGTCGGCCATGAGATCACCCACGCCTTTGACGATCTCGGCGCCACCTTCGACAAGGACGGCAATTACAAGGACTGGTGGGCGGAAGAGGACACGGCCAAATTCCATGAGCGCGTAGAGAAGCTCAAGGCCTGGTACAGGGACTTCGTTCCCGCGCCCGAGCTCTCCGACGAGCCCTACGGCGAGGAAGGCGCAAATCGGATCAGCGGCGAGGCCATCTCCGACCTCGGCTCGCTCAAGTGCCTGCTCTCCATCGCAGCCAAGCAGGAGAACTTCGATTATGAGATGTTCTTCACCCAGCTTGCCATTATTCAGAAGAACGCGCGCTACGCCGCCGCGGAGCTGCCCACTCTCGCCAACGAAGCGCACCCGGTGGAATACTCCCGCTGCAACGTTCCCCTGTCGAACTTTGAGAAGTTCCACGAGACCTTCGGCGTGCAGGAGGGCGACGGCATGTACACCGCCCCGGCCGACAGGATCACGGTCTGGTAAATGGAAGCAATAAGCGCAGCAAGACCCAAACCCATACGGAAAGGAACTGACAAGATGAAAAAACTGCTCTGCATGCTCCTGGTACTCACAATGCTCCTGTCGCTCGGTGTCCCGGCCTTCGCGGCGGGGCATGAAATCACGAAGAACAGCTTTCCCCTCTATCCGATGGGCATGGATATGGGCATGGAGCTGACGCTCTACTTCCTGGACGGCGTAAACGACCTTCCCTATGTGGAACTCAAGGACTGGATGGCGCTTCTCAATGAGATCAACGGAGAAGAGGACGGGACAGGCTACAGGCTCTCGCTCGAAACCGCCGGTCCCATCGCCTGCTACACCCGCGAGAACGGCTTCACCATGATCATTGACTTCGACGAGGACACCTTCAAATTCATGGACTACAACCTGTTCATGAAGCTCCCCACCATGTCCACGCTCCTGGATTTCACCTCCGGCTCCTGCTTCAACGCCGAGGGGCAGCCCTCCCTGATGAAGAAAACCGAGGATTACAGCTATGACCGCTACGGTGACGAGCTGGTACTGCGCCTGGGGGACTACGGCATTGACCTCATCTGCCAGGACGGGCTGTACCTGGTTCCGATGCAGACCATGAACGATTTCACCCTGGCGTCCAGCAGAGGACTCAACTGCTTCTATAACGGCCAGTGTGTGATCGTGATCGACAAGCTCTCGCCCAATGACGAGCGTTACTACGCGGCCCTCACCGGCGCGCGCAGCGCAGAGCTGGCCGAATACGGCTATAACGAGCTGTGCCTCATGCTGGACAGCCTCTACGGCCTGAAGGAAATCCACGAGATCGACAGCTTCGCCAACATGTTTGATCAAATCGGCTTCGTGCAGCCGCTGACCGGCACGGATCCGGCGCAGGCTGACAAGGCGATTTATTACATGATCAACAAGTACCTCGACGATCTCCACTCCGGCTTCGTGGCCTATTCCTATCTGACCGGTCCCATCGACTACAGGGCCGAGAAAGGCCCCTCGTTCCAAAGCCTGGTCGATCACCTTGAGACGAATCTGGCAGCCCGTGCCGAAAAATATCCCGACGGCGTGCCCGCCTACGAGGAAGTGGGCAACACGGCCTATATCACCTTTGACCATTTTGATATCAAGTCGGAAAATTATGAGGACTACTACGGCTACAAGAGCGCGCAGGAGATCCCCTTTGACGACACCGATACCTTCGCCATGATCATCCGCGCCCATGAGCAGATCACCCGTGAGGGAAGCCCCATTGAGAATGTGGTCATCGACCTGAGCTGCAACGCAGGCGGCTCGGTGGACACGGCCGCTTTCCTGATCGCCTGGTGCCTGGGCAAGGCCTCCATCAGTCTCAAGGATAACTTCACCGGCGCCATGGCCAATACGGATTACTGGGCCGACGTGAACCTCGACCGCGAGTTTGACGAGCGGGACACCATCGCTGACAAGAACATCTACTGCCTCATCTCCCCTGTCAGCTTCTCCTGCGGCAACCTCGTGCCGAACGTCTTCAAGCAGTCCGGCAAGGTCACCCTGATGGGCCGGACCTCGGGCGGCGGCTCCTGCACGGTGCAGCCCATCTCCTCCGCCTGGGGCACCTCCTTTACCATCTCCGCGGCCCTGCGCATGTCCTTCCTCAAGAACGGCTCTCTCTATGACATCGACCGCGGCGCCGATCCCGACTACACCATCAGCAAGCCCGAAAAATTCTATGACCGCGCGGAGCTGACCGACTACATCAACAGCCTGTACTGATTTACTTATACTAGTTCTCCATAAAACGGTTGAAAACCGTTTTATAGCGCCAACGGCGCGTCGAGAACTGCATGAGACGAGTTTTGTACTCTTGGAGTACAAAACTGGCTGTGCGTTTATACGCAATGCCTTTTCATTAAAATGAACCATTTTAATGAAAAACAGTATTAACAGATTAAAGGAGAATCACAAATGGGACTTTTTGACAAGAAAACCTGCGCCATCTGCGGCGCATCCGTGGGACTTCTGGGCGGAATGCTCGGAGAGAACCTTGCTGACGGCGCATATATGTGCGGCGACTGCCGCAAAAAATGCATCCCCGACAAGACCCTGGATTTTAATGCCTTGACCGTGGACGCCGCGAAAGCCCTCATTGCTGTCGCGGAGGCCAACAAGAAAAAAGGCGCGTCGGAATTTCACGCCACTCGCCAGTTTACTTCCGGCATGTATGCCGACATGCCCGCACTCGATGTGGACGAAGACCACGGCTGGTTCATGAACGCCGCAAAAAAGGACGGCTGGGTTTATGAGCTGGACGATATCTACAGCTTCTGCCTGGATGTGAACACCGCGCCGCTCGCGGAGGGAGAGAATTACTCCCTGAACCTGCATCCCTACCCGCAGCTCCCTGCCTGCCCCAGCGGACAGAAGGTCATCGACGCCAGGCTGAAGCTCTGGCTGCTGGACAACGAGCTGGGTGTTGACATGCTTGAGATCAGTCTGATCCCCGCCTTTGCCCCCAGCGAGGAGCATGTTCAGAGCGCCTATGCCTGCGCCCAGGATTTCTACAGCTTCATGAAATCCCGGCGCATGGCTCAAAAGCAGCGCAGCGGCAGATAAACACGGGAATTTCAAGCAAACGATGGGCTCTTTCCGGGTCCATCGTTTAGCCGTATGAAAATGAGGAACAAATGAAGAAAAGTAAAGAATTACAAGAACCCTCCGGGCCGATCAGCTACGGGCGTCTGGTCTTTCAGGCAATCCCGGAGCTGTTCAGTTATCAAATGATTTCGGGCATCCTGCTGGCCATTGCGACATGGGGGCTGTATAAGCTTATAAACCTTGTGGCCGAGTCCGGCGGCGCAGCTCTCACCACGGCAAATCTCACGGATCTGCTGCTGAGCTGGCGCGGTCTTGCGATCCTGCTGCTGGGCGTGGTGCTGGTTGCGGTCTTTGCCGCGTTTGAAATTTTTGCCAGCATCTATCTCTATGACGACATTCTGAACGGGCGCACCGTGCGCATCTTCGCCGAGATCGCCCAGGGCTTTCGCGCCCTGCGCCGCTTCCTCTGTCCCGGCGGATTTCTGGTGCTGCTGTATATCTTCATCGCGGTGCCGCTGTGCGGGATCGGCTTCTCGATCAGCCTGACCGAGAACTTTTACATCCCCAACTTCATCATGGAGGTCGTGCGCTCCACGCCCTTGTACAACGTGCTCTACTGGATCGTGATGCTGGCGCTGCTGGCCGTGGGTCTCGGCGGCGTCTTCACGCTGCACGGCGTGCTGCTCGACGGGCTGAAACCGAAGGCAGCCTTTGCGGCATCCTGGCGGCTCTGGAAACAGAACTGGAAAAACTTTGTCCCGGCCATGGCGCTCACGTTTGTGGTGCTGTTGCTGATCCTCCTCGCCGCAGGCTTCCTGCTGAATCTCCCCATGAACAGCCTGGAGGCTGAGGGTGCCGCGCTGCCCCGGAACTACCGGGTGGATTCCGAAGCGGTGCTGAACGGAAATTATACCGACACGGACCTCGACGTCATCATTTATCGCGCGGTCTGCGCCCTTGTCGTCCTGGACGGCGGCTTTCTGGTCTATCTGCTTACTCTGCTTGCCAGCTCCTGTTTTATGCTGCGCTTCACCCGCTGCTACCTGGAGTACACCAGGGATCTCGCTGTCAAGTGGCCCTCCCGCTCCAAGCGCCGCGGTTATGGACGGCATGTGCTGCTGATGATCCTCACGCTGGTGCTGCTCCTGCTGCTCGCGGCGCTCATTGGCCTCGGCTTTGACGATGTGGTGCACCGGTCGGAGCCCGTGCGCATTGTGGCCCACCGGACCGGCGGCGTCATGGCGCCGGAGAACTCCCTGGAGGGTCTGGAGCTTGCCATCGAGCATAACTGCTTTGCCGCCGAGACCGACACCCAGCGGACGAAGGACGGCTATTACATCATCAACCACGACGACGATTACAAGCGCCTGACCGGCGTCGCGAAAAAGCCCGGCGATCTGACGTTGGAGGAGACCATGGCCCTCACGATCACCGATCCTGTCACCGGTGCGACAGCCCCGGTGCCGAAGCTCGACGAGATGCTGGATCTGGTCAAGGGCCGCATCACGCTCTTCCTGGAGCTCAAGGGCGTCTCCGCCGATAAGCAGATGGTGGACGACGTGGTGAAGCTCATCCGGGAGAAGGACTGCGTAGAGAATGTGACGCTCATCTCCCTGAAATATGATATCATTGACTACGCTGAGACCAAGTACCCGGAGTTTAACACAGGCGTGCTGATGTTCGGCGGCCTCGGCGACGTGGCCCGCATCAACTGCGATCTGCTGATCCTGGAGGAAGAGATGTCCACCGACAGCCGCATCGACTCCATCCACGAAAGCGGCAAAGAGGTGTATGTCTGGACCATCAACACCGAGCAAGGCATGCACAAATTCCTCGACAGCCATTGCGACGGCATCATCACCGACCAGATCGAGATGGCCGAGCGCGTAAAGGCCGAGCTTGCCAATCGCACAGACCTGCAGCTTCTCCAGGACAAGCTGGAGGATCTCTGGGAGTAATGAATTTTCCGGAAGCAAGAACTCATCCATAAACAGCAGAAAAACCGTAAACCCATTGTGTTCTCCCATAGGGAGAGAAAGGACGATGACAGCATGAAAAAATTTCTCAGCATTCTCCTGGCGCTCTCGATGCTCCTGTCCCTGAGCGCAGCATCCTTCGCCGAAGGCGAAACGACGGAAGCCCAGGCGACGGAAGCCCAGACGCCGGAGGCCCAGACCGCCGCATGGCTCAACGAGCTCTTTGGAGCGAATACCGTCAAGGAAGAAGACATGGCAGAGCTCTTCAGCTCCCTGGGCAGTCTCTTCGCTGAGGACACGGCGGAAAAGACCGAAAAGGCGCACGAAATTACCAGCGCATCCTATCCCCTGTACCTTGAATCCGACCCGACGGGGACGGAACTGACGCTCTACTTCCTCGACGGCGTGACGGATCTGCCCTACATCGAGATCAACGACTGGATGGCGTTATTCGGCAGCTTCTATGAGACAGCGGACGCCGCCATCAGCTTTGAGCTGAAAGCGGAGGGCCCCATCGTGACCGCCACCCGCCACAACACAAATCCGGAGGCCGACGACAACCTCTCCCCCGTGACCTTCGACTTTGACGAGAACTACATCGAGTTCATGGACTATAACCTCTTCACGCTGCGCGCCACATCCGCTACGCCCCTGGATACCGTGACGATGTCCACCTTCAATGAGGCGGGCGAGCCCACGCTGCTGCAGAAGGTCGACACCGGCTCCTTCTACCGCTACGGCGACGCGCTGAAGTTCGATCTGGCGGCCTACAACATCGACCTGATCCGGCAGGACGGGTTGTACCTGATCCCGATGGCGACGCTCTCCGACATTTTTATGCCCAATACGATGTTTGGCAACCTCTACTTCAACGGCAAATACGTGTTCCTGTCCGGCAACACGGAAGGATGCGCCGATGTCTACTACGACGTGCCCACCGGCGAGCGCAGCGCAGCCCTGACGGAGTACGGCTATAACGAGCTTTGCCTGATGCTGGACTATTTCTATGGTCTTAAGGATGTTCACAACATTGAGAGCTTTGGCCAGCTCTTCCACAACGTCGGCTTTGACCAGCTGCTCAAGGGTCCGGAGGTGAAGCAGGCCGACGCCGCGATCTACCGCATGATCACCGACTTCCTTGACGACGGCCACACCGCCTGGCACGCCTTCTCCTACCTGACCGGTCCTGTTGAATACAAGGCTATGGGCCTGTCCAGAGGCCGCCTCGGCGATCACATGAGCCGTCAGATGGACGCCCGCGCGAAGTACTATCCCGACGGCGTCCCCGGCTACGAGGAAATCGGCAACACGGCCTACATCACCTTTGACCAGTTCATAAGCGATCTCAGCCTCCAGCCTGAGGACTACTATCATCTTGACGAGCACAAGGACATTGATGAAAACGACGTCTTCGCCCTCCTGATCAAGGCTCACGAGCAGATCACCCGCGAAGGCAGCCCCATTGAGAACGTGGTCCTCGACCTGAGCTGCAACGGCGGCGGCGCGGACAACGTCGCGGCCTATGTCACCGCCTGGTTCCTGGGCGAGTGCTGCATCAGCAACGTCGACCAGATGACCGGCGCGATGAGCACCGGCGTTTACAAGGCGGACGTGAACCTCGACCGCGTGTTCGACGAGAAGGACAACCTGGGCAACCGTCGCCTGTTCTGCCTGGAGTCCCCGTTCAGCTTCTCCAACGGCAACTATGTACCCTGCGCCTTCAAGGAGTCCGGCAAGGTCACGCTGCTGGGCCGCACTTCCGGCGGCGGCAGCTGCAACGTTCTGGTTGCCAACTCTCCCTGGGGCACTTCCTTCCAGATTTCCGCCAACACCCGCGTGTCCTTCCTGAAGAACGGTTCCTTCTACGATGTCGACCGCGGCGCGCAGCCTGACGGACTTCATCAACAGCATTTACTGATTTGCAGACACTGAACCCGGTTACATTCTGAAATTTTATAAGAAGGAAGCATGCAGCTATGAAAAGAATCCTCAGCATTCTCCTTGCGCTCACGATGCTCCTCACGCTGAGTGTCCCGGCCTTCGCCGAGGAGACGAAAAACGCGGCCCCGACAATCAGTAAAGAAGACATGAGCTTCTATCTCAACGACCTTGACGATATAAAGACCTATCCGGTATACTATATGGGTGATTCCGACGTGCCCTATTTTTCGCTCGCGGACTGGGCGGAGCTGATGACCTATCTGATGCGCACCTACGTCAAAAAGGGCCAGGACATCAGCTTTGAGCTCAGCTTCTCCATGGAGGACAACACCGGCGTCCTGACGCGGGAGGACGGCTACCCCGCCTACTTCGACTGCGACAAGGACAGCATATACTTCTGGGATTACGACGCCTTCCAGCGTCCCGACAATGACAGAGTTCTCATCGACATTCTGGGCACGGGCAATCCGGGCTCCGACGAAGAGGTCATGTACTTCCAGCGCTGCCCTGGCTCCTATGAGCGCTACGGCAAGGACGTGACGCTGGAGCTCGGCTCCTACGGCATCGACATGGTGGCCGACGGCGGAAACTGCTACGTCCCCATCCAGACCCTCAGCGACTTCCTGCTGGCCATCCAGTACATGAACGTGTTCTATAACGGAGAGGCCTTCTATGTCGTGCCGTTCGGCGGCATGGGCGGGTTTGTTGCCGATTACTCTCCCATCGGCGAGAAGTTCCATACCGCAGCGCCGAAAGAGCGCAGCGCAGCCATGGCTGCTTTCAGCTATGGAGAGCTGTGCGCCGTGATGGATTATCTCTACGGCCTGAAAGCGGTTCACGGTTTTGAGAGTTTTGATCTGCTGTGCAGGCAGGCGGGCTGCGACGTCGCGCTGAAGGGCACCGATACCTACGCCGCGGACGAGGCCCTTTACAAGATGATCAACATTCACCTGGACGACGGCCACAGCAACTTTGTCAACTGCTCCCCACTGGCCACCGACGCGCCCAGCAAGGACGCTTATTTCAAGATGCTGCAGGAACTTGGGATTGGGAACGCCTTGAAGAATACGTTCGATGACCCGTTCGCTGCAGCCCGCGCCGAATTCTACCCCAACGGCGCGCCCGTCTATGAGGAGGTCGGCAACACCGCCTACATCACCTTCGATGAGTTCAAGGATCCTGAGGAGGGCACGGATTATTACGCGGCCACCCCCACCGCAGAGGTCAGCGACACCATCGGCGTCATGCTCTATGCCTATTCGCAGATCATGCGCGATGGTAGTCCCGTGGAAAACGTGGTGCTGGATCTCTCCAACAACGGCGGCGGCAGCTCGGACATGGCGATCTTCGTTGTCTCGGCCTTCCTCGGCCAGGGCTCCGTCACGGTGGAGAACACCATGAGCGGCGCGGTCGCCACAGGCCTGTATAAAGTGGACATGAACCTCGACCGCAAGTTTGACGATCAGGATCTGGGCCTGACAGGCAAGAATCTCTTCTGCCTGATCTCCCCGAACAGCTTCTCCTGCGGAAACCTCGTGCCGAACGTCTTCAAGAACACCGGCAAGGTGATGCTGCTGGGCCGCACCTCCGGCGGCGGGAGCTGCTCGGTGCTGCCCCTGTCCACCGCCTACGGCACGGACTACCGCATCTCCAGCCCGTATCGTCTGGCTTTCTCCAAGAACGGCTCCTTCTACGATATTGACCGCGGCGCGGAGCCGGATTTCAGCCTCGCCAGACTCTCCACCTTCTATGACCGCGCGGCGCTGACCGACTACATCAACGCTCTCAAGTGAACCTTATCTCCCGGGGCGGGTGTCCCCCGCCCCCCGGATTATAAGGGGCGCATCCCCAACGATCCAACAGAATAAGCAAATAAATATCAAGGAGCAAGACAGCATGAAAGTTATCTCTACGATCATCATCGGCTATGTCGTCTGGCACATTCTCCAGGCCGTCGCGGACTGGAAGATTTTCAGCAAGGCCGGCAGACCCGGCATCCTCGCTTTCATCCCCATCGTGAACATCTACGTCGAATACGGCATCTGCTGGTCAAACTTCATGGGCCTGCTCTATCTCGTGTGCGTCGGTGTTACAAGCTATGTCAGCGGCGTGCAGGAGCCGAGCTCAACCCTCACCACGGTTTCCGGCGTGGCCTCCGTCGCGGCTCTTGTGCTCCACATCGTCCAGAGCATCAAGCTCGCCAAGTCCTTTGGCAAGGGCGTGGGCTACGGCATCCTCCTCATCCTGTTTGGACCTCTGGCTCGTCTGTTCCTGGGTCTCGGCGACAGCAGATACATCGGCCGTCCCTGAATTCACGACAGAGGACGTGATCATTTCATGAAAAGAAGTCCGCAAAAAAACAACGCGGAGAAAAAATACAGACGACGGATCCTTCGGCGAAAGCTCCGCCTTTACGCGGTGCTGCTGCTTGCGTCCGTGCTGGTGCTCATTCTGTCCGTAGCGCTGCTCGACAAGAATTACACCGCCCGTCTGGAGCCTCAGATTGCCCGCGCTGTGGTGCAGGTGGCCAAGCTTCTGCCGCAGCTGGAGCAAAACGAGGAAGCCCTGCGGAAAGCCTACGCGCAGATGACGGAGAGCTGGGAAGAGCTTTTGAGCCACGATGTGTTCTCCGAGGCGGACTTTACGCTGCCGGATGAGGCGGAGCTGGAGCAGATTTCCGGCGAAACCCTCTCCTGGATGAACCGGGTCACCAAGATGAAGGTCGGACGCGACGGGTTCATGCTTGTCGTGGATAAAGAGACAAGCCGCATTCTTTCCCATCCTGATGAAAACTATGTCGGCCGTCTCTTCCAGCCCTTTGATCAGATCCCGGAGGACGGAATTGTCGCCATAAGCTCAATCAATCGCTGGACAAAGCCCGAAAATCTGAACCTGTCCCTCGGCATGATGGAGCCATACAAGCTTGCCATCAACAGAGTCCACACCTTCCAGAATTTTATCGACTATCTGCGGATGTCGCTGATCGGCTGTGTGATGGACTACGGGGATGCCTACATCGTCTGCGGGGTTCCCATTCTGGAGTGGGCGTCGTACATCATCGGAAACGCGCTGGCTTTTACCCTTATCTTTGTGATCCTGATGTGGCTGCTCATCAAATGGATCTCGCTGGTGACGCAGCTGCGGCGGGAGTCAGTGAGGGAGCTTCGCCTGAAGCTGATCTGCTACGCATCGCTCGCCTGCGCCGTGATGTTCGGCGCGTGCTGGTATATCCTGGTCCTCGCGGACGTGACCAACGACCTCAAGACCATGGACAAGCACGCAGACGCGGCGGTGGAGACGCTGAACACCTATCGAGAGCAGCGCGACAAGCTCAACGACTTCCTGGATGATTACTACGCAACCCAGTGCTGGCTGGCGGGGCAGATTGTGAACACGACAGGCAGGGACAGGATGACCCGTCAGGATATGCAGCATTACGCCGACGACCTCAATGTGAAATACATTTATGCCTTCGATCAACGGGGAAGGGTCGTCGTGACCAACTCCCCCTATGACCATTACAGCCTCAGCGAAGATCCGGCCGATCCCTCCTACGAGTTTCGTTCCCTGCTGGACGGCGTGTACGGTGTGATACAGGCCCCGGCTCTCGACAAGCACTTTAATGAGGATGTCCAGTATATCGGGATGAGCCTGCGAAACAAGGAGGATCTGTGCGACGGTTTTGTGATGATCGCGGTAGATCCTGCGCTGCGGAACGATCTCATCAGTCCGCTCTCGGTGGAGACGGTGCTGTCCAACCTGATTATCGGGCTTCCGGAGCACGCCATCGCCGTCGATAAGGAGACGCTGAATATCATCGCGACAACAGGCATCGGCTTCAAGGGCATGTCTGTGGAAGAGCTGGGGATCAGAAAAGAGAACCTCACCGAGAATTTCAGCGGCTTTCTGATGGTTAACGGTCAGACCTACTATGCCGGTGTCAGCGAGACGGAAGATCTGTATTTGGTGCCCATCGTGCGTCGCACGGCCACGCTGGACAATCTCCTTGTATCGATGTGGCTGGCGCTCTGTACGGCGGTCACATCGCTCATCATCCTCGCGCTCACACTTTGCGGCTATCAGCGGGTCGTGCTGGACGGCGCGCCCGTCGCGGAAGAGTCGAAAGCGCCGGAGGCGGAAGCGGAGCCTTCTTCACGCGGCCTGTTTTCCGGCATTTCCAACCTCATCCCTGTCCAGGATAAATGGGGCATGGAGGAGCGCTGGGGCATGGAGAGCGTCCCCAGGGACAAGCTGACCCCGGAGCAGCACATCAGCCGTATCGTCTATCGTCTGCTGCTGGTGTTCTGCCTGTTCATTCTGCTGCCAACGCTCTACGAGAGTCTCTACCAGAGCAGAAGCGGCATGGAGCTGGGAAATCTGGCCTACGTCATATCCGGCAACTGGCAGAAGGGCTTTAACATCTTCGCGCTGACCGCCTGCGTCTTCCTGCTGTGCGCCATGTATGTTTCGGTGGTGCTGCTCAACCGCATCCTCTATCTCATCGCCCGCGTCTCCGATATGCGGGTGGAGACGGTGTGCCTTCTGCTGAAAAACGCGATGAAATACATCTGCGTGGTCATTTTTGTCTACTACGGCCTGGCGCAGTTCGGTGTCGACACCAAGACGCTGCTGGCCTCGGCGGGCATTCTCTCGCTGATGATCAGCTTCGGCGCCAAGGATCTGGTAAGCGACATCATTGCTGGCTTCTTCACCTTGGTGGAGGGCAGCTACAAGGTGGGCGACTTTATCACCGTTGGCAGCTGGTACGGCACGGTGACGGAGATCGGCCTGCGCACCACAAAGGTCAGCTTCTTTGGGGACACCAAGGTCTTCAACAACTCCTCCCTGCGGGACATCGTCAACAGCGACGGCAAGGTCGCCCGTATGGTTCTGAACCCACCCGTTTCCTATGATGCGGATCTGCTCAAGCTGGAGGCAATCCTTGAGGAGGAACTGCCCAAGATGACGGATAAGATCCCGGGCCTCGTAAAGCCGCCCCAGTATGAGGGCGTTGAATCCTTCGGGGACAGCGCCATCAATCTCAGAATTGCCATCTATGTGGCGCCTGACCTCCGCTATCCGGCGCTGCGTGCCTTGAACCGGGAGATCAAGCTCCTGTTCGACCGCAGAGGCATTGAGATTCCCTTCAACCAGATCGTGGTACACCACGCGCAGGAGAGAAGCGAAAACCGGGAGCCGCCCATTATCTGATATGAGGGGAGACCCCATCTTCCCATCATATATATTCTTTGCGACAAACTTCAAAATCAGAAAGGAAATGAACATGAAAAAAATCATCGCCATTGCCCTCGCCCTCGTGATGCTGCTCTCGCTGAGCGTCAGCGCCTGGGCCGACAACATCGATACCGACGACCTTGTCAAACAGCTCACCCTGATAAAAAACAGCTTCAATACGCTCAAGCAGTCTGACAATCCCACCGTATGGTACTATGCTGTCACGGACCTGGACCACAACGGGCGGGTCGAGCTGCTGGCCGCCACCACCACGACTGACGGCGAGAACGACGCCAAACTCAAGGCCTGGGAGGTCAGCGAGGACCGCAACACCCTTGCGTCCCTCAAACTCGCTTTCGACCTGGACAAGGACGGCACCCTGATTGAGAACGACGAGTTCTTTAACCTCATGACCGACAGCGCCGACACCTATTACGATGCGACGAGCCACGCCACCTACTATGTCTTCACAAACTTCGCCGAAGTCAGCGAGGATCTCACTGGCGAGGAAGCCACCGCAGCGGGCGGGACCCATTCTGACATGGCGATCACCTTTACCTGCGGCATTTCCAAGTTTAACGACACGATCAACGCCGGCACCCTCGGCATGAAGGTCGTGGAGACCATCGACAAGGGCACGCCGACGGTGGTCTGTATCGACAAGAACAAGAACCCCCTTACCGACGATCAGCTTCTGAACATCGGCTATACCACCTTCAGCGGCCTGCAGCGCAGCAATACCAGCTTTGACTGGTTCAAGGCGAGCGAGGCCACGGATCTCAGCCGTTTCGTGAGCAGCTATGCCGTCTTCCTCAACTACGTGGACGCTCCGGAAACGAAGTCCGTCCAGGCGCCGGTCGTCACGGGCCCCGCTGTGTACGTAACCAAGAACCCCTCCAATGAGAACCGCGCCGCAGGCGGCACGGCAATCTTCATTGCATATGCCGCCAACGCCACCTCCGTCAGCTGGAGCTTCGTCGATCCTTACGGCAATGTGAAGACGCCCGCGGAGTTTGTCAGCGCATGCGGCGGCTCCTACAGCGGCGAGAACGGCACGACACTGAACGTCTACAACGTCAATTCAAGCATGAACGGCTGGGGCGCCTTCGCCACCTTCTATGGCAACAACCAGAGCGCCCGCACCACGACCGCCTATCTCTATGTCAGCAGCGCTGTCCAGAGCGCGCCCAAGCAGCAGACCTATACATATAACAGCAACTATAATTATGGTCTGACCGATGAGGAGCAGCTTGCCCTCGGTCTCCTGGTCCTGGCAGCTGCGGAAGAGGAATACTACGGCTACAACGACTGGGGCTATAACGATTGGGATTATTCCTACTACGTGGAGCCGGACTACAGCGATTACTGGGGCGGCGGCTACGACGACTGGGGCGGCAGCTGGGACGACTACGGCTGGGGCTGGTAATTACCGCGTACCCGCATTATAAGCAACACCTGAAGCGGCAAAGGAGCCGTCCCCTGTCAGTGGGCGGCTCCTTTGCTTTTCAGTTATTGTCTTGATCCGCTTCTCTTCTTCGGCGTCATTTTCGCTGATCCACGATGTATCATCTAATTAGAATCTATATAGGGTCAAAATAAGGGTCAGGCCAAAACGGGGTTCTAATTCTAGTCACTTTTCGAACCGGTTTGGTGGGGGAAGGTGGATTCGAACCACCGAAGGCATTGCCAGCAGATTTACAGTCTGTCCCCTTTGGCCACTCGGGAATTCCCCCATATTCACTTGCGCCGATTGGAGCTGGTGGACGGACTCGAACCCCCGACCTGCTGATTACAAATCAGCTGCTCTACCGACTGAGCTACACCAGCATCGTACCGGCATCGCCCGTGATTCGGTCATCAACCTGACCCCTGAGCGCTTAGTAATAATACCAAATCAACCTTCATTTGTCAAGACTTTTTTTAAAAAATATCGTGAAAAGCAAAACAGCGTTTTTACGCTCTCTTTTTTGTGCATACGAAACGGGAGATGAACTCTTTCCTCTGCAATCTACGCGTAATCTGGGGACGGGTGTCCCCCGGATTATAAGGGGCGTATCCCCAACCGTCCAACAGAACAAGCAATAAGAAACTGCATAGCGAAAAGGCTGGAGATCTGACGATATACCGTCAGCCCCAGCCTTGCTTTTTCACTATTTCCAGTCCGTCTCTGCCTGATCCGGCAGAAACGGTCCGGTTTTTTTATGTTTTCCCGCGCTTTTGCTACACTCCCCTTTTTTATTCTCATCACACTCGTCATATCCGTTCAGCGGCGCATGTCTCCGGTCTCCGTGCGTCAGGTAATATTCCCGTTTGTCGTTGTACATTGCCGTGTCTGCCCTGTTGAAAACGCTGCGGTATTCTCTGTCGGTCTCACGATTATAGACCGCGCTGCCCGAGGAGATTGAAAACCCGCCCTGATTCCCTCGCAGAGCTGCAAGCTTCTGAGGAAGCTCGACATAGCTGCTCTCAAGAATCACAAGGAACTCGTCGCCGCCGATCCGGTACAGCTTTCCCTCCCGGAAGGTATTCTGCAGCGCGACAGCAGCGGAGCGGATGACCCCATCCCCCTTTTTGTGGCCGTACTTGTCGTTGACCTCCTTGAGGCTGTTCACGTCAAAAAGCGCAATCGCAAAATTGGCCGTGCCGCCGCGTATCTCATCCTCAAGCCGGTTAACATGCTCTTCATAGGCCGCGCGGTTATGCAGCCCTGTCAGCCCGTCAATGTATGCCCGCGAGCGAACCAATTGAATCTGTTTGCCAAGCTTTTTCTGGAGAGAAGAAATCCTTTCATTCATCATATCGATCTCGTCTGCGTTTGGCGTCGACTTCACCGTCTGTTCAACATTCTCCGCATCCGGTGAGATTTCGTGCACCAGCGTCTCAATTCCCTCGGAGACATTGTTCATTCCCTGAAACAGCCGGTCAAAGCGTTTTTTGTACCGGTTGGCGATCAAAAGAATACTAATCGAAGCGACAAGGATCGATATACCGCTGATGCTCACGATCGCTTTCAATTGGCTGAAAAACTGTCTGTCATACCAATCAGCGGTAAAGTCTACCGCCACGATATCGGTGACGTTTCCATTGGAATCGAAGACGGGAGAATAGGCGCTGTAGAAACGTCCCCACTGGTCAACATAGGCTTCCTTATCCACGCCGGGGGTGCCGAGACTCGCATTGTAGAGCGCTTCGGTATAGGGAATGTGATCCCCGAAAGCGCCGGGAGATTCTGGATCGGGGTCGATTGTAAAGACAAAGCTGCCGTCGTCGAGCGCGCGCACACAGTAAATATACGCAAGTTCAATATTCTGCTCAAAGCGGAAGAGCGTATTATGTATGGCCCGGTATTCTGGGGTATTGACGTCCTCCGCCTGAAGCGTACGCAATATATCCCCGTCCAGCATGGCGGCGGCGGTATTGGAAACATCCAGCATACGGCTCTCGACCTGCTCCCGTATTGCGTGCTGAGAGTTTCGGATCAGGACGAATCCAAGTAAAACGTTCATTGCGAGAAGAAACGCGCATATCAGGATCAGCGATCGCGCGGCCGGATTCAATCTCTTCATAAGTAGCTTCCTCCACTGTCAGAGCAGTTACAGCAATTTTATCTCTTTTTTCAGCTGAATCGGCTTTCTTTTCCGGTCAGCGTTCCGGAGCCAGTGTCGTGATTTTTCCTACAAAATAATCCGGTTCGCCGGAAGGATCCCGGATCACAGTGCCCCGGCAGACACACAGATCATATTCCCCTGTGACGCATTTTGCCCGATATCGCATATCATGTCCTGCGGCATTTCCTGAAAAAATCTCGTCAATGCTCCTGTGATAGGTCTCCCGGTCGTCCGGATGAATCCGATTCTCCCAAAGGTCTCCCGCGCCGTACATGTATTCGGAGGGCAGGCCGTAGCGTTCAACCGCGTACTTCGCCCAACGTGAAAAGTCATACTTCATATCGCAGAGAAATACAAAGCTGCCCTCCGCGACCGACTCAAACGCCTTGTAAAGCGTATTCAGCATGCTCTGCCTGTCCTCGCTTATGATCCTGAGATTTGTACTGTCCTGAAAGGCACGACTCTCCCGGATGAGCTTTTGCTCCTTCAGCCGAAGCTTATCCTCGTACATCCGGCTGTCCGCCCGGTTGAAAACTTCGCCGACGGAATGATCCTCCTTCGGCCGGTATTCCGCGATACCCGTAGCCACAACCGGCCCTTTGCCGATGCGGAGATTATCTTCCACCTGCTTTTTCAGCTCCGAAAGAAGCCGCTCCCGGTTCTCATAATCCTCGCCCCTGAGGATCACGGCGAATTCATCTCCGCCGATACGAAACACCGGGCTGTGCTGGAATACGCGGCAGATCAGCATGCCGGAGGCTTTGATGTATGCGTCACCCGCCTTGTGTCCCTCCGTATCGTTGATCGCCTTGAGGCCGTTAATGTCGCAGACCACGATGCCAAAGGGATCGCACCCGGCCTCAATCTGCTTTTGCAGCTCCTTTTCCGCCTCCTGATAGGCCGTCTTGTTTTTCGTGCGCGTCAGCTCATCCCGCCGCGCCATCTCGTTGGCCAGGGAGAGCGCAGCCAGATGCTCCTGCTCTCTGCGGACGTCTTCATTGCGGTTTTCAACGCAGATAATAAAATGACTGTGATCGGAGGAATACGTCACCGACATGCGCGTATATTGCATTTTCCCGTCGTCAAGGATCATACGGTAATCCTCCGTCAGCCGCCGTGTATTCTCAAGCCTGGAGATCAGATAATCCTTGTCGAGAAACAGCTTGATCCGATCCCGATCCTCGGCGAAAATCAGTCTGTCCGCGTTTTTCCCGGCAGTCTCAAAGAAATGATCTCCCTCCTCCTGGACCTTCAGCACGCCGGATTTTCTCTTGGCGGAGAGCTCGGCGTAATGCGTGCTTTCACAGTCGATATAGTAGATCATATCATAGCGGTCTGCCAATCTCTCCGCGATCTGGGTATAGGTCACGCTCTTCTTCTGGTTTTCCTTCAGGACAAGCTCCGCCTGCACCTCTGCGTCAATATTCTTGATGCAGACGATAATATGCTTTCCGTCCCTGGAAAGCAGCTCCGTATGGCGGATGTGCCTGATCTTACCGTCCACCACCAGCCGCCAGTTCATGGAGAAGGAATGGCCGCGGCTCAGATTATCCAGCATTACGTCCTTATAATGAAGACGCATTGCCTTGTCCTGATCCTCAGGATGCACATACTTCCGTATGCTTCTTCTGCTCTCGGCGAAGAAATCATTTCCGGTCGCAGGCACATTCAGCCTCTTGTAATCGTCCGTCGCGGAAATCTCAATGTAAGTGCCGGTCTCAATATCAATGTAATACAGCGTATCATACTGCTCGGTCAGGCTCGCGGTAATCTGGTCGTAAATATCCTTCTGCCTTGCGATTTCCCTGTCGATCTCCCTCTGCCGATACTGCGCGTCGATATTATTGAGCCCGATCAGCAGGCGCTGGCCCTCCTTCTCCTCCACCATGACGGCATTCATCTGGACATAGCGGGGGCTTCCGTCCATCATAATACGATAGACAAGGGTAAAGCATCCGCAGCGCTCAATCTCCGTCAGGACGATTTCCCGCTTGAGCTGTGCCAGCACGCGATCAAGATCGTCCGGCCAGGCGAAGTCTTTTGCCGCCTTCCGAACCGAGGCGAAGAAGTCCGCCCCCTCCTTTTCCTGGCCAAAGTTCTCCTCAAAACCGTCAGTCGCGCTGAATTCCCGATACCGGCCGGTCTCCGGATCGACCACATAGACGCAGATAAAATCTCCCGTGAGCGCCTGCAGCCGGGCGTATATGGCGCTGGCGTTCTTCGCCTCTTCATAGGCTTCCTTTGTTGTGTCACGCTCCTGCCGGATTCGGAACGCCTCCGTCACGTCCTGACACAGTCCAAGCAGACATTGCCGGCCTGCGCCGTCGACAAATTTCATTTTGGTCGTCTGGAACTGCTTCTGATCACCCGCCGCGTCCGGCACGTCCTCAAAGAACACATATGGCGTGTCCATGGCCAGCGCCTTTCTGTCGTCCTCCACAAAATGCGCCGCCGTTTCCCGGTCAAAGATGTCAAAGTCTGTCAGGCCGGTCACGTCCTCCGGCGACGTTTTATGCGCGAACGCGGCGAAGGCCTGATTGCAGGCAAGATAGACACCGCTCTGCGCGTCCTTGGTGAAGGACATGCCCGGCATGTTGTCAAGAAGCGAACTTACAGACTCCTGAAGCTCCGCGATTTTCCGATTGTCGCCAGTTTCCTTCTCAGTCTGCGGCTGAGATCTGTCAACCGCGAGAACAGCAGCGGCAACGGCGATACTGCCGCTGACAGGATTCGTATAGATACGCCGGACAAAAGTATGCACGACAGACCCGTCTTTGATCGCTTCGTCGATAAAGACCCGATCCCTGTCCAGCCGGCACTCCTTGAGCTTCCGCATGAACTCCGAGCCGACCCCGCTTGTTGGTACAGGGAATTGCGTGCTGCCGTCGCCCAGATTTAAATCCACTGTCCGATGCATAAACTTGCGGAAGGACCGATTGCTGCGCACAAACTGAATCCGGTCCCAGGCGGCGTTGACTTCCAGGATCCCCATGGGGATCGTGTCAAAGGTGTTGCTGAACACGCTCTCATCCGCGCTGGCCATAAACGACAAGTCATAGAGATTGATCCGCCCCATGGCGTCATAATATCCGGTCTCGTCCGGATTCTCAAATCCGATCTGGGAACCCTTTTCATACCGTTCCAGAATACTTTCCAACGGGACAGGCTTCAGGTAATAATATCCCTGCAGCTTTGAGCAGCCGATGGTCTGGAGAAAGCGAACCTGTTGCTTGGTTTCAACCCCCTCACATACGGTATCCACGCCCAGGGCGGTCGCCATTTTCATCAGCTCGGTCAGAATGATCCTGCCGCTGTCGCCTTCCTCCAGCTTCCGCATGAAGCTCATATCAAACTTAATCAGGTCAAACCGGATGCTCTGCAAAACATCCAGCGAGGAATAGCCGCTCCCAAAATCGTCCATCCAGACGGGAAAGCCCAATTCACGGAAGCGCTCGACTTGCGCCTTGATAAATTCAAAGTCTCTGCCGATGATGCTTTCCGTGATTTCGATCGTCAGCCTGTCCCGGCTGATTCCGGCGGCGTCCACGCGCCTGCGGATCTCTTCCACAATATCGCAGGCATCAAAATCCGAGCGGGAAAGATTGACAGACTGCGGGACGATAGGAAGCCCTACCGATTGCAGCATCCGGATTTTTTCCAGCACCTGCTCCACGACATACAGGTCGAGCTTATAAAGCAAGCCCGCGTTCTCCAGCGTCGGTATGAAGTCAGCGGGAGACAGAAAACCCTTGACGGGATCGATCCATCTGGCCAGGGCTTCCTCGTCGCATACCTTTCCGGTGACCGCTCTGACGATCGGCTGATAATATACCTGGATCCACTTCTCGGAAATCGCCCTGTCGAGATTTGACAGAATGTAGCGGCTCCGCTTGAGTTCACTGCGCATTTTGTCGCTGTAAACCCGAAAACCGGAGTTATTTGATTTCGGTATCGTGTCGCAGGCCATCTTGGCACGGTCGCAGGCTATGCTGACAGGTACATCCTCCACGCTGTCCGGATAGACGCCCACTCTGAGCGAAAGCGAGTTCCCGCCGTTCAGTTTTTTTGCTTCCGCAAACAGTCTGCGCAGCGCCTTCTCCAGCCCGGCGTCATCGGTATAGACGGCAAAGTGATCCGCGCTGATGTGGCAGCAGTTTTCGCTGCCGAAGCTGTGATCCAAAAGCTCAGCAAACGCCTTCAGCAGTTTGTCGCCTTCCGCGAAGCCATAATTATCGTTAAAGCTCTTCATGCCGTCGAGATCGATGTACAGGAGCGCCGCATTCCCGCCCTTTTCCCTCAGCGCTTTCTTATACTCCTCGGCCAGCGCGAAGAAATACGTCATATTGGGGAGGCCGGTCAGGTTGTCATAGTAATTGGCTTTCAGGAAGCTCTCCTCATGCAGCGCGCGATTGAACAGCTTGTTCAGCGTCGCGGCCTGCGTGCTGTCATTGCCGGTATACTCGCCCTCGTCCGTATACCATACATACGCAAGCCTCACGCCCGTGTCGGTGTAGATATGTTCGCCGACGCCGTGAACAATATGGCAATCCTGTCCCTGTCCCATATGCCGCTTTGCGCGGAAGATCACCTCGTATTTCCCGCCCTGCACGGCAAAGCGGTGGACGGCGTCCCCCACTCTGCCGACGTCGTCAGGATGTGTGTTGTACAGGGCATTCTGATTGGAAAGGCTGTAGGCTTCGGCTCTGTCCGTATAGCCGAACAGCTCCAGGAATCCATCCGACAGAGCGAGCGTATATACATGCCTGTCCACATACTGATAGACCGCCAGCGGTGTAGGTTGCTTTTCAAGAATTCTAAGCTCTGCGTCATCGAAGCGGTAAACCGTTCCCATATTCAGCCCTCCCACGGATCGTATGCTGAGAGTATATTTTTACAGAATAATGATATCAAAACACACCTTGTTTGTCCACAAAAACATAGCGGAAGAGAGCCTTCTGCATGATGATTTTTCAGGATGCCCCGTTTGAGACAAAAAGCATCAATTGGCAAAAAATCGGCGCTCCGCCGCTGCGGAGCGCCTTGCCGTCTGTATGCTGTTGTGTGGGGGATTCGGGTGTAGCAGCTGTCAGACCTTTTTTCAGGTTCTTCCCGCTTCTTCATGCGGCAGAACCGGTGGAACGCTTTCCGTCAAGGTCTCCGCTTCACCGCTGTCTATCATATGGATCATGATTTTTGCAAAGCGCGGGTCGAACTGCGCCCCGCTGCCGCGCATCAGCTCGTCGCGTATATTCTGCTTTGAAAGCTTGCCGCGGTAGCTCCTGCTGGAGCTCATGGCGTCGTATGCGTCCGCCACGGCGATAATGCGCGCGATCTCCGGTATAGCCTCTCCCGCGAGGCCGTCCGGATAGCCCTTTCCGTCAAAGCGCTCATGGTGATAATGCGCGCCGATGCTCAGATAAGGGGATTCTTTGATGCTTGATAGGATCTGGTACCCCAGGATCGGATGGAGCTTAATTTGCTCAAATTCCTCGTCGGTCAGCTTTCCGGGCTTGTTGATGATGGCGTTGCTGACGCCGATTTTCCCCACATCGTGCAGCAGTGCCGCGAAATATACCTGATCGCAGTCCTTGTCCGGAAAGCCGGCCTCCTTTGCGATCTGCCGGGAAAGGGCGGCTACCCGCGTGGAGTGGCCATGCGTGTAGGTGTCCTTGGCATCAATGGCGCCCGCCAGTGCCTCCGCAGTCTGCTCAAACATGGCGGAGACGCGACGCTCCGCTTCCTTGTAGGATTGCAGTTCGTTCATCCGCGCCCGTTTGACAGACCGGCTCAGATCATCAAGGGCAAAGATGTGGAACATGATGACCATGATGACTGTGGTCATGTTGCTCAGAGATACGCCGTAGGTGAAAATCTGCAAAAAGGCAGAGATGGTCGGAATGGCGATGGCCGCCATGAGCGCGGCAAGGATGGGGCGGCGCAGACTGTCCCGCCTTTGCAGGATGGTCAGTTCCTGCAGCAGGACAATTAAAAGCGGGCAGAGATAGCTGAGCATATACGTGGGCGAACGCTGATAGGTGTTCTGAGCGTCAAAGGTGTAGTACAGGCCGGTGAACTGGGAGATTACGATGAGCGCAGCGCCCAGGGCAAACAGTGCGTCACAGATTTTCAGCGAGATCGGAGGCGTCCGGGGGCCGGTCTCGCCCTGAAAAAGGACTTTCAGATACTGCGTCACCAGATGCGGGATCATGATCGCCAGGAAAAAGACCATGCCGTTGCACACACGTACCATGATGAAGCCGACTTCGCTTGCGTCCCTGCGGTACATGTATGACCAGCGGTCGAACAACAGCAGCAGCATCGCCGAAAGCTCCATCAGGGAGAGGATCGAACGCTTCTCCTGAGGCAGAGCCCGAATGAATAGTGTCGTGCAGGCAAGAATGGCACAGGTGCCGCTCATGAACAACATGAGGTTGAGTTGGTGTGTTCGCAGGAAAACCATGTGATCTCCCCCTTTGCTGGCAGGTTTATTCTATCATAGAAATCGACAGGAGACAATGGTTTTTGCACGGCGCGCGTTGTCAACCGTGCCGCTTCTTGTGATCGAATGTTAAATATATGTTCGGGCGAAAGAGTCCCAAACGAATCAAAAAGGAGATGGCATCATGTCTACCAACAACAGTAATCACCTTGTCAATCCCGCTGCCCGTGAGGCCATGGATAAGTTCAAGATGGAAGCCGCGGCAGACTTTAGGTCACCGATACATCTTAAAAATGCTCCCTACATCCCCTAAAAGACGACCGTTTACAACACATACGACTCTCTATACTCAACATTTTTCGACATTGAAGCAGGCCGTAATGCCTGCTTCATGCCATTTTTCTTCACTTTATCGAAGATATATGTCCAACAGAGATTTCCTTTTTGAATTGCGGCTTCAATTTCCAATATTATTTATATACTATTGTATTATATTTTAAATAGCAGTTAATGTTTACTCTTGTTTTTGAGCCATTATTTGACTTTATGAAGGGAGCTTTATTTGACTATGGCATGTCTGATTCGATATCGTTGGCTCAAATTGCCTCGAGCCCTTTTGCCTTCTCCAAAGGGTGTGTCAGGTTACTGGAGCAGGCTTGCTGCCCGTGCTGCCTTCCGGAAAGGCATCGCCACGTATTGCGGCCATCGGAATCCTGTTGAGGCGGGTACCTGGGCCGGCGGTATCGTCGGTCTGAAGAGTATTCTCGGTGTGAAAAAACGTGAACAGGCTCTGGATATTCTTCAGCAGCTCTCAGATCTCGGGTATCTCAGTTTTGAGCTGGACGCCAAAACCAAGCTTCTGACGTACCGCGTCACAGATTATGAGCTGGATTACTGCGGCGCCCCCTGTGATAACGGCGCTGTATATACTACCCCCGGCTATGGCTTTCTGTGTGTCCCCCGATCCATTGCAGAAAGACTTGTTGCACAAAACTATATATTTAATGAAGCTGACGCATGGCTGGATCTCTGGTGCCACACGGTATCAATGGATCCGCAAAATGCGTTTTCTTTTTTTGCTCCGGTTTGCCAGTACGGTAAAACCGGAGTTTTTTTGACTCTGGAAAACCTGGGACAGCGCTGGCGCTGGGAAAAGACCAAGGTATGGAGATTCCTGCAAAAGCATAAGGAT
>CADADE010000044.1 GCA_902786615.1 Oscillospiraceae bacterium | reverse complement strand
TAAGAGGAGGTAAAGAACTATGGCAACCTACAAGACCAAGAAGCCCTATATGTACGGCACCGGCCGCAGAAAGTCTTCTGTCGCCCGCGTCCACCTCATCCCCAACGGCAGCGGCGTGATCACCATCAACGGCCGTGACATCGACGATTACTTCGGTCTCGAGACCCTGAAGCTCATCGTCCGTCAGCCCCTGGTCAGCACCAACACCCTCGGCAAGGTCGACATCGAAGCGACCGTTACCGGCGGCGGCGTTTCCGGTCAGGCCGGCGCCATCCGCCACGGCATTGCCCGCGCTCTGCTCGTCGTCGATGAGAGCTACCGCGCCGCCCTCAAGGCCGCCGGCTTCCTCACCCGCGACCCCAGAATGAAGGAACGCAAGAAGTACGGCCTCAAAGCCGCCCGCCGCGCTCCCCAGTTCAGCAAGCGTTAATCGAAGCATACAGCAGACGTTCCTTCCGGAGCGTCTGTTTTTTTGTCCGGCGGGCGGCTGTTTGGATTCCTATGTTTCTGTTGTTTTTTCGCAGTTTTTATTGTAAGATAGTCTTGAAAGGATGTGAGCTGATATGGTCTACACGATTGCGGAACTTCAGCGGATCATCACACCGATTGCGCAAAAATATCGTCTGCGTGCAGTATATCTTTTCGGCTCTTACGCCCGCGGTACGGCGACGGAAAACAGCGATGTCGATCTGCTGATTGACACTGATTCTCTCAAGCAGAGAGCACAGATGCCCAGCGAGTCGGATTTTCGGCTTGCGGTGGCTGCGGAAAGGAAAACGTTGTATGCTGTCGCCTGATTTACAGAGGATCAAGCACATTCGGGATTACTGTACCGAAATTGAAAAGACAATTCTCCGCTACGGTCGATCATTTGAGATTTTTGATCAGGATGCCGATTATCAGCGTTCAGTCTCCTTCTGCATCCTGCAGATCGGGGAGTTGGGAAGCCATCTCTCCCAGGAATACCGTGAAGCGACCGCAAATCGTGTGCAGTGGGGCCCGATCAAGGGGATGCGAAATCTCGTTGCGCACAGCTACGGCAGCATGAGTCGGGATATCATCTGGGAGACTGCCGTTACCGACATTCCCGCGCTTAAAGCGTTCTGCGACGAACAGCTCGCCAGCCAATAGCATCGAAGATCGCGTTCAGAAAATCCGGGAGCATGAGGCATATGAAAAGCAACACCGGAAGCCATCTCATCAGCGGCACGAGATCGGCGTGCGATAATCAAAAATGGAAGGCCGGACAGTTTGTTCCGGCCTTCTCGCTCCTATGCTTGCCGGTACCTCTGGTTTTCCCTGCGAAGAACGGTGGGATTGAGCCGCAGCGGGTACGTTCCTGCCTTCCTCGTATTTTAAGTGAGAACGATCACAGTCGAAATTATATAAATAACGAAAGAACTGTTAAACATAATCTATTTGCAACTATTCAGTCTATCAAGAAATAGAAAGATACTTAAATCCATGTCTTAACGCGTAGCTCTCAATATCTTTATCAGAAACGCCTATAATCGTAAGCTCGGTTATTCCATCGAATGCATTCTCGTTGATCTTTGCTCCGTCAGGGATGAAGATATATCTGAGGTTCGGGCAATTTGCAAAGGCGCGATTACCGATAGATGTAGTTTTATCCGATAATTTGACATAAATAAATATTCCGCCAACGAAAGCTTCATCATGGATCATCAATAATTCAGCGGGGAGGACAAAATCCGGTACGATATAATGGATTGTTGCGCTTATCAAACTGTCATTCTGGGCTTTTATTATAATATTATTCCATTCTTCAATTGTTCCGTTATAGAATACTTGAGTTAAACTTCTACAAACACTAAATGCGTATTGATTTATTATTTCTACACTTTTGGGGATGGTTACACTTGCCAGATTAGTGCAGCCTTGAAAAACACCTCCGCCAATACTTGTAACACCGTTTGGGATTATTACATTTGACAAATAGAAAGAGCCGTGAAAAGCATTGTTTTCTATTTTTTCCACACCTATTGGAATATAATACTCTGTATCGGTTCTGCCCTGTGGATAGCATAAAAGAGATTTTTCACTTTTGTTAAAAAGAACGCCATCATTGTCATAATAATAAGCGTTATTTGGATTTACGAGAATTTCTGTCAATCCCCTACATGCGAGAAAAGCAGAGCTTCCAATGTTTTCTACACTTGACGGAATCATCACATTCGATAGATTGCTACATCCATAAAAGGACCAAGTTCCAACATTGATTACTCCTTCAGCCAGTGTTACTTTTTTTAGATTTCTACATTGGCGAAAAGCCCAACCGCCGATGTCAATTGTGCTTTCCGGGATTATTACCTCCTCCAGCATTAAACAGTTATCAAATGAATGGTTGCCTATAGTGAGAATTCCCTTTGGAATATTAATGCTTAAAAGTTTATCACAATAGTAAAAGGCATAGTTTCCTATACTGTTCACACCATTTTGAATAGTTACAGAAGTGATGGATAGTCGATTTCTGTACCATGGAGCAGTAGCTTCACTATAATTTGCCATTTCACCAGTGCCATCGATTATTAAACTGCCGCTATCATCCAGCGTCCATGTCAAATTATCGCCTTGAGCACCACAAGTACCTGAGGCGATAGTGTCTGCCCAAGCATTGGGCGCAAAAAATGAACACAGTGAGAAAAGCAATAAAAGCGCCATTATATCGTACAGTATAGTTTTCATACAGCTACCTCTGAACAGCATTTGATAAAAGCAACACGAAAAGTGCGCGGCCCAAATGGAACCGCGCATGAAAAACGCAGAGCTCTGTTTGTTGCGACACAATCTTCGACACTCAAGGGAATGCAAAGTGGAGAATGCGTTTTTACCAGAAAGTAAAAAACATCATTCCCTCTTGTGTCGCTTTTATGTGATTGCTTCGCAAGACAATAATACCATACGTTGCCAGCAATCGCAATTCTCAATTTGCCTTGAAATCCAGAATTATTTCTGTTGAAAAGTGCACTCTTATATAATGTGTTTGTCCCGCTGAAAGAAGGATTACTGTGAACGATTATAGTAGCTAGCGTGAACGTAGCTCACAGAAGAGAGAGCTTTTTTCTCCAAAAAGCAGCAACAATTACAAGACAAATATCCGTAAAAGCAATGTAAACAGTGAAGATTTGAAACCTACCTTCTAGAATTCTGCTCTGGAGCGATTGGCGGGTTTATAAATGATCCCTTGTTCATTTGGCCGTTCGCTATTGCCTGATTTAGGCCCGTGAGGCAGGATCTAAAGGCTTTCGAAAGAAAACGCCAGGGGCGAAGTATTACCCCTTGCGTCGCTTTATTATCAGATTTCTTTCATAGTGGGTTCCGTCAGCACATCCATCATGATTTTAGCACCGAGCTTGAAGGCATTGCAAAAGGTTTCACAGTCGCTCAGGACATTGACCTCCCGCTGGGTGAGTATTCCGTTTAAGAAAACCACCGAACCCGGCCAGATTGATCACTTGCTCCGCCGAGATTGATCACCTGCTCCGCTGAGATTGGTCACACGTTCCGGCGCAAGGCGAGCCGCAGTTGACATAACCGGGTTTTTGTGATAGCTTATGGATGGCATCCATTTTATAACAGTATATTCTTTGACGAGACACGTCTTCGGCAATGCGGAAGGATGGAGAAACAGATGAAAAAGACGGTTTTGCGCAAGACCCTTGCGCTGCTGCTGTGCGCGGCGCTGTTTGCGGGCCTGACGCCCGCGGCCTTTGCGGACGATTATTCGGTGCGGTACCAGCTTCCGGCTCCGGTTCTGCTGGATGCGAGCAATGTCGCGGGCGGGGTGCAGGTGAGCTGGGAGCCGGTAAACGGCGCGCCCCAATACGGCGTCATCCGCGCAACGGAGGGCGGCCCCTGGCAGGCGCTCGCGGTCGCCCAGGGAACGAGCTATGTGGACACGGGCGTGGAGTACGGCGTGAACTATACCTATACGGTATGCTGCCTCTCGGCTGACGGGAGAAGCGTCCTGAGTCCCTTCGACGAGACCGGCGCTACCATAAAGTCCGTCACGGAGTCGTTTTACGGGAACCAGCTTCCGGCCCCGTCTCTGGGCAGTGCGTTCTATTATAACGGAGGGGTCACGGTGGACTGGAATGGCGTAATGGAGGCTACCAGATACGGTATTTTCCGCAGCACGAACGGCGGCCCCTGGAAGGGACTCGCGATTGTCGCGAACACGACCTACAGGGATGAGGCCGTGGAGCCCGGCGTGACCTATTCCTATACGGTGTGCTGCGTCTCGAACGACGGGAGACGCCTCATGAGCCCCTATAATGAAACCGGCGTCAGCGTGACGATCCCCTCGGGGAGATATGACCTTCCGGCCCCGGTTCTGCTGGATGCGAGCAATGTCGCGGGCGGGGTGCAGGTGAGTTGGGAGCCGGTAAACGGCGCGTTCAAATACGGCGTCTTCCGCAAGACGGAGGACGGTCCCTGGAAGGGGCTCGCGGTTTGCCTGAACACGAGCTACAAGGACGAGACTGTGGAACCCGGCGTGAACTATACCTATACGGTGTGCTGCCTCACCAGCGACGGGAAAGCCCTCCAAAGCCCCTATGACGAGACCGGCATTGGCATAAAAGCCGGCACGGGCGCGCGTTACTCGACGCAGTTTCCGACTCCGGTTCTGCTGGACGCGGAAAACTACGGGCGCGGGGTGCGGGTGAGCTGGGAGGCCGTGAGCGGCGCGCCCCAATACGGCATCTTCCGCAAGACGGAGGACGGCCCCTGGAAAGGACTCGTCATCGTCCAGGAGACGAGCTATGTGGACACGGCCGTGGAACCCGGTTTGAACTACACCTATACGGTATGCTGCGTCTCGGCCGACGGGAGAAGCCTGCTGAGTCCCTACGACGAGACCGGCATGCGCATTCAGGCAAACGCGTTCACCGGGGGGACTTCGGCATTTTATACACAGCCGAAGGACCAGGGCGCAAAGCAGATGACCTATGCCATGTTCACCGTAAAGGCAAGGGATTCGCAGGTGCGTTACCAATGGGAGATGCGGGCAAAGGACGCCGCCCAGTGGTACCCACTGCCGGAAATCGCCTGGCTGATCGGAGGCGTGAATACCGACACGCTGATCATCGGAGCGGTTCTCGGCTTGAACGGATACAATTTCCGCTGTCTGATTTCGGACGGACAGTACGCGGAGTATTCCGATATTGTCACCCTGCATGTCGTGCCCTGACGGGCTTATGGCTTTGCCAAAGGCGAAAGAAAAATACCGGCAGCCTTCTTCTTTTCTCTCCCCACATACGCTGGACGTTTGCGGGGCCCCAAAATATCAACAGACGTTCCTTTCGGAGCGTCTGTTTTTTATCGGCGAACGGCTAATTACAATCAGCGCCGCGCTCCCCAGTTCTCGAAGCAGAGCTGGATAGCCTTCTTGTTTATCTGGAAATAAGGTTTTCGTCCATAAGGAAGTCCTCAATTCCGACATACTGGATACCTTTTTCATCCTTCCATGGCTTTATATAGTCTTTTACCACTACGATTTTCTTAAAGGAGTCAGGGATACGAACCAACGGGGCAATCTCCTGATCTTTTTTGTCAGGATCATCAAGGGACAATGCTGATTGAATATAGTACCGCTCGTCACCCTTGTTTACAACAAAGTCTACTTCCAACTGTTTACGGATGTTCTTCCCGGAATCATTTCTGAGATTCTGTTCGACCACTCCAACATCCACGTCAAATCCGCGCCGGATCAGATCATTATACAGAACATTTTCCATCAGATGCGTTTCTTCCAGTTGCCTGAATCCAAGCCTTGCGTTCCTCAGCCCGGGGTCAGCGTAATAGTACTTGACGGGCGTCTTGATATATTTCCGGCCCTTCACGTCATATCGCTCGGCTTTCTGGATCAGATACGCTTCAAGAAAGAATCCGATATAGGTGTCGATGGTATCAGGCGCAATACGAAGCTGCCTTTCGCTTGTAAAGGTATTGGAAAGCCTGCTTGGATTGGTCAATGATCCGATCCCCGAAGCCAGGATATTCAGAAGGATCTCCAGTACCTCCGCATCATTTTTTATCTTATGCCGCTCCAAAACATCCTTAATGTATGTCCGGTTGAATAAATCCCGCAGATAGCGGCTTTTTTCCTCATGTGATTCCATCGTCCAAACGAGCGGCATACCGCCATAGGTGTAATAGTCACGCCATGCGCCGCGCTTGTCTCCGGGATAATTCTCATAAACCTCCGCAAATGAAAGTGGATTTACGCGAATCTCATCCCCCCGGTCACGAAACTGCGTGAGAATATCCGATGAAAGCATCCTGGAGTTGCTTCCTGTTACATAGATGTCGGCATTCGGTATTTTCATCAGACCCAGCACGACATCAATAAACGTCACTTTCTCATTGGGGTCATCCACATAAGGATTCTGGACTTCGGTCACGAATTGAATTTCATCAATAAAAACATAGTAGGGTCTGCTTTTATCCGGCATGCGCTCTTTTATGATTTTGTTCAGTTCAAAAGGATTGCGATATTTTACATTGTCGATTTCATCCAGTGCCAGCCCAACGATCTGATCTTCTCCCACGCCTGAGTCCAGAAGATATTGACGATAGAGATTGAACAGCAAATAGGACTTTCCAGTCCGGCGAAGCCCGGTGATGACTTTGATGCGGCCATTGTCCTTTTTTTGAATCAGCTTATCCATGTATTGCTTTCGAGGATACTGCATCGCTTTGCCCTCCGTGAAATTTTTGCGGTATTCCGCATTTCTTTCATGTAAGACTATAACATAAGCCCATGAAAGGTGCAAGCGCTATAACTGATTTTTTTGCGGCAATCCGCACTTTTCTCATTTTTAGTTTACCCTTATGGCCTTGAAGCAATTCATGTCCTCACCCCCGGCAATAGCAATGGACAGCCCTTCGGGACTGTCCATTTTTTATCGATTGGCGGCCCGTCTGCACGGAAAAGTCGTTTTGTACACAAATGTTTTTCTTGAATTTTTCCCGCTTTCTTAGTAAACTATTTTTCGATTACATAAAAATAAAACAACGCAGCGTATCATAAGGAGACACCCATGGAAAATAAACAAAGCATTCTGAGAGGCGGCATCCGGCAGAAAATATTCAGCATGCTTCTGATCACGATTATTCTGATCATCGCGGCCTACACGGCAGTCTTTCTTTATCAGTCCGCGATGGTGGAGAAGCTGGTCAACGATACCTACGAGGAGCAGAAGCAGGTGTACATAGAGAACGGCCTCGGGGCGCAGTATGAAGCTTTCCGGGACAGCAGCTTCGACTCCTTTCATAACAGGATGTTCCACGCCAGAAACATTCTTTTCCTTCTGATCGTTTCTATCGTGGCAGCCGGAATGGCCTTCGCCTTCTCCATCACGAAGCAGATCATCGACCCCCTGAATACCATCACCCGGCGCGTGGCCTCGCTGGGCGTCCGCAACAGGCAGTTTCAGATGGAGGATATATACAAAACCGGCGATGAGATCGAGGTTCTGGCGGAATCCTTCGCCAAGCAGTCCGCCCGGACCATGCTGTATATCGACGAGGTCAAAAGAGTCACCGCGGAAAAGGAACGCATCGGGGCGGAACTCGACATGGCCAAGAAGATCCAGGCCAGCCAGCTCCCCCGGAACTTTGACACCTTCTGCGTCAAACGGGACATCAACCTCTATGCCTGCATGCGTCCGGCGAGAGGGGTGGGGGGCGATTTCTATGATTTCTTCATGACCGATGACGATCACGTCTGTCTGGTCATGGCCGATGTCTCCGGCAAAGGCGTCCCCGCCGCGCTGCTCATGATGATGTCCAGAATTCTCATCAAAGCCCACCTGCTGCGGGGCGAAAGCCCGGCGCAGGCCCTCTTCAACGTGAACAACCAGCTGTGCGAAACAAACGAAACGGATTCCTTCGTCACTGTGTGGCTTGCCTCCATACAGCTGTCCACGGGAAAGGGTATTGCAGCCAACGCTGGGCATGAGCACCCGGTGATGCGGCGGGCCGGAGGGAAGTACGAGCTTGTAGTATATCGGCACTCGCTCCCCATCGGCACCATGGAGGGGATCCGGTTCCGGGAGCGCGAGTTTGAACTGTTTCCGGGCGACAGCCTGTTCGTATATACGGACGGGGTGGCGGAGGCGAGCGATCCCGGGGGTCAGCTGTTCGGAACCGACCGGATTCTGGAAGCGCTCAATGCGGATCCGGACATCCCCCCGCAGGACGCCCTCTCGACGATGATGAACCGGATCGATGACTTCGCCGCGGGCGCGGAACAGTTCGACGATATCACCATGCTGTGCTTCCGCTATCTGGGATAATCCGATCGTTCGCGGGGCATTGTTTTTCAGTCTGAAACAGGAGATTTTTCAATGAATAGGTACAGGATCAGAAGCGCGCTGAGAATAATTGGGGATATTTTTGTCCCGATGCTCCCCGGCATCATCAGTGCCGGGCTGTGCTCAGGCTTTGCGTCCCTCATATCGCAGGCGGTGCCAAACTATGCGGACAACAGTCTGTGGGCCTTTGTCTACCAGCTTTTGTCCCTCATCAACATCTCCATGATGAGTTACCTGACCGCATGGGCAGGCTACCGCGCGGCGGAACGCTTTGGAGCCACGCCGATCCTCGGGGGTATGCTGGGCATGATCACCTCGCTGGACGGCATCAACAAAATTGCCGCCATTATGGGGCTTTACAATGTCGAGGTACCGCTGGATTCGGTCCTCTGCAGCGGAAAAGGCGGTGTGCTGGCCGTCATCGCGGGCGCTCTTCTGATCGCCTATGTGGAAAAGGCCATACGCTCCGTCGTGCCCAGATCGGTCGATGTGGTCTTTACGCCGCTGCTCACCATGTTTTTCTGCGTGATTCCCTATATTATCTTTATCATGCCGCTCTTTGGCTATGCCTCCGGAGGCATCGTGTGGCTGTTCAGCAAGGCCTGCCAGTCCCAGAATATCCTTATGCGGGCCGTGTCCGGCTATATTGCGTCCGCCCTCTTTCTTCCGCTGGTGGCGGCGGGCATGCACCATGGACTGGTGGCCCTGTACAGCGTTCAGCTGCAGGAGCTGGGCTATGTCACGCTTTATCCGGCTCTCGCCATGGCAGGCGCCGGGCAGGTGGGCGCGGCCCTTGCCCTCTGGAAAAAGGCGAAAAAGACCGGGAACGGCGATCTCTGCTCTGTCATCGCGGGCGCGCTGCCCGCCGGCCTCCTGGGCGTCGGGGAACCGCTCATCTACGGCGTTACGCTGCCGCTTGGCAGGCCTTTTCTCACGGCGGGTCTCGGCGCCGGCTTCGGCGGCGCCTTCGTCATGGTAACGCAGGTGGCCGCCGTCACCTGGGGGCCTTCCGGCCTTCTCGCCGCCTTTGTGATGACCGCCGGTCCAAACGGCCCGGTCAGGAGCGTTCTTTTCTACCTGATCGGCCTTGCCATCAGCTATGCCGGGGGCTATCTCATCACCAATGCCCTGTACCGGGAAGACGAGCTGAGCTTTGAGACGCCGCTCTCCGACGGACAGCGCAGCTTCCTGCGGTCCTCGTCCTTTGCCCGTCTCAGCAGGAAAAAGGCCAGAAGGGTCCGGGCCGGTGAAGCGCTGATGACGGCCAGAAAGGCGGATGCGGGGAGCGTGTCGTTCACGTCCCCTGTGGACGGAGAGACCGTTCCCATGAGGCAGATCCCCGATATCATGTTCTCCTCCGGCGTCATCGGCAGCTGCATCGGGGTCATGCCGGACAATGGCCACATCCTTGCGCCCTGCAGCGGCGTGGTCACCGAGATTGCCGACACCAGCCATGCCCTGACCTTCCGCACGGCTGACGGTATGGAGGTCCTTCTTCTGATCGGTATCGACACCTTCACCCTCAAAGGCAGCGGACTCACGCTCCTTGTCGCGGAGGGCGAGACCGTCGCCGCGGGACAGAAGGTGGTGGAGGCCGATCTGGAGCAGATCAAAAAAGCCGGTCTCTCCCCGCTCATCATCACGGTTCTCTGCAATTGAGCGGGCGGCGTCATGAAAGCTTATGTTTCGGTTGTTTTTTTCCCGTTTCTGATGTAAAATCATTCTGAAGGGAAGTGAGCCGATATGATCTATACGATTTCAGAGCTTCAGCGGATCATTACACCGATCGCGCAGAAATATCATCTGCGTGCGGTATATCTTTTCGGCTCCTATGCCCGCGGTACGGCAACGGAAAACAGCGATATAGACCTGCTGATTGACACAGAGGGCGCATCCGTCAGGTCGTGATTCTCTCAAGCAGAGAGCACAGATGCCCAGCGAGTCGGATTTTCGGCTTGCGGTGGCTGCGGAAAGGAAAACGTTGTATGCTGTCGCCTGATTTACCATGAGCCGGGATATTATCTGGGAAACTGCCGTTACCGACATTCCCGCTCTGAAAGCCTTTTGTGACGAACAGCTCGCCGGTCAACGACCTTGACTGGCGAGCTGCTTTTTTCTTATTTTCCGTCCCTGCGCGGCAGGGGATGCTTTTTCCCGTCCGGGGTCAGGATATAGGTGTGCTCCAGCACGTCGATGGTCGCGCGGCGAAACTCCTCGATGTACTCTTTGCGCAGGGCGTCCCGCTCGGAGAGCTCCTCCTCCGTCAGCGCCCGCTCCTTCGCGAGGCGCGCCAGCTCATTGATCCGCTCGATTTTCGCTTTTTCCATAACTCCAAGCTCCTCACTCCAAACTCCGCGCTAATCCTCAATCGTCCCCAGCTCGTCAAGCGTCAGCTCAAAGGCCGGGATAAAGTACAATAAGAAGTAGTCCACCTCAGGCAGGTGGTATTCCTCCAGCGCCCGGCGGGTGCTGCGCTCGGCGGAGAGAAAGTCGCTGTTGCCGGCTTTTCGTTCCTCGATACACTTGATGTAGGCTGAGAGCTTGTCCGCCGCCTTCACCAGATCGTGGCAGCGCTTGGCGGCCCCGCCGTTGAGATAAGGCTCGAACGCGCCGCGCATCTGCTCGGGCAGGGTGTTCAGCAGCTTTTCGCAGGCAAGCGCCTCCACCTCGTCATAGGCGCCCTTGATCTTGCTGCTGTGGTACTTGATGGGCGTGGGCAGGTCGCCGGTCAGGATCTCGGAGCAGTCGTGGTAGAGAGCGACGGCGGCGTACTCTTCGGGATTGCAGGGGATCTGCAGTACGTCCCGCCGGATGACGCCGAGGGCGTGGGCGATGACCGCCACCTGATGGCTGTGCTCCTGGATATTCTCGGGCAGGGAATTGCGCATGAGGCTCCAGCGGCCGATATAGCGCATGCGGGACAGATAGGCAAAAAAGTTGTAGCTCATGATGTTTCTCCGATTTCGATAGTGCGCAAAGTATAACACGGGCGCGCGGGTTTTTCAATACAAAGCCTTTTTCTCATCCGTCCGCGCAGCGGACGCCATAACTTCACTTTTCACACTTTTTCCCATTTTTCCATATAAAAGCCTTGCAAACTCCCCTTCTCGGTGTTAAACTTTATTTTTGTGTTGAAATGCAATAGTAAAGGGAGTATCAAGTTCTATGGATAAGCTCAGAAACATCGCCATCATTGCCCACGTCGACCACGGCAAGACCACGCTGGTCGATGAAATGCTCAAGCAGTCCGGCGTCTACCGGGATAATCAGGAGGTCGTGGACCGGGTCATGGACTCGGGCGATCTCGAGCGCGAGCGCGGCATCACCATCATGGCCAAGAACACCGCCGTCTGGTACGGCGACACCAAGATCAACATCGTCGACACCCCGGGCCACGCCGACTTTGGCGGCGAAGTGGAGCGTATCCTCAAGATGGTCAACGGCGTCATCCTGCTGGTGGACGCGGCGGAGGGCCCCATGCCCCAGACCCGCTTCGTCCTGAGCCGCGCGCTCGAGCTCGGCCACCGCGTTATTGTGGTGCTCAACAAAATTGACCGCCCCGACCAGCGTATCCACGAGGTCGTGGACGAGATTCTCGAGCTTCTCATGGATCTGGACGCCACCGACGAGCAGCTCGATTCCCCGATGCTCTTCTGCTCCGGCAGAAACGGCACCGCGAGCTATTCGCCCGAGGTGCAGGGCACCGATCTCAAGCCCCTGTTCGATACCATCCTCGAGTACATCCCTGAGCCGGAGATGAACCTGGACGCTCCCTTCCAGATGCTGGTGAGCAGCATCGACTATAACGAGTACGTTGGCCGTATCGCCATCGGCCGTATCGAGCGCGGCGTCATCAAGCAGAACCAGGAGATCGAGGTTTGCAACTACCACAATCCCGACGCGCCCACCCTCAAGGCCAAGGCCGTGAGCCTGTACCAGTTTGAGGGTCTGAACCGCGTCCCCGTCACCGAGGCTGGCGCCGGCAACATCATCGCCATGTCCGGTATCGGCGAGGTCACCATCGGCGACACCATCTGCGCGAGAGGCGCGGCGGAGCCCCTGCCCTTCGTCAAGATCAGCGCCCCCACGCTGGAGATGACCTTCTCCGTCAACGACAGCCCCTTCGCCGGGCGCGAGGGCAAGTTCGTCACCTCCCGCCAGATCCGCGACCGCCTTATGCGCGAGACGCTCAAGGACGTGTCCCTGCGCGTGAGCGAGGTGGAAAACAGCACCGACAGCTTCAACGTGGCTGGCCGCGGCGAGATGAGCCTTTCCATTCTCATTGAGACCATGCGCCGCGAGGGCTACGAGTTTCAGGTCTCGCCCCCGCGCGTGCTGTACCGCGAAATCGACGGCGTCCTCTGCGAGCCGGTGGAGCGCGTCGTGGCGGACGTGCCGCAGGAGGCCATGGGCTCCGTGATGGAGAAGCTCGGCGCACGCAAGGGCACCTTCCTTGAGATGACCCCCGTGGGCAGCCGCATGAAGCTGGAGTTTCTGGTGCCGTCCCGCGGTCTCTTCGGCTACCGCAACGAATTTCTGACCGACACCAAGGGCGAGGGCATCATGGCCTCCGTCTTTGAGGACTACGAGCCCTACAAGGGCGATATCGCCCGGCGCAGCACCGGCTCCCTCATCGCCTGGGAGACGGGCGAGGCTGTGGCCTACGGCATCTGGAACGCGCAGGAGCGCGGCGCCATGTTCATCACGCCGGGCACCAAGGTCTACGGCGGCATGGTGGTGGGCGTGTGCCCCAAGTCCGACGACGTGCCGGTGAACGTCTGCCGCACCAAGCACCTGACCAACACCCGCGCCTCCGGCTCGGACGAGGCTCTGCGCCTGGTGCCGCCCCGGCAGCTCAGTCTGGAGCAGTGCCTGGAGTTTCTGGCGGACGACGAGCTGCTGGAGGTCACGCCCCAGAACCTGCGCCTTCGCAAGAGCATCCTCGACCACAGCCAGCGCATGAAGACCGTCATGCGCAATCGCTGATATTCAACGCGGGAAGCCCCCGGCTTCCCGCAATTTCCAGCAATTTAGCACAGTAAATCGATTGCAAAACCGTACTATCTATTGTATAATATAGAAACTTTCCACTGACGGGGCGGAAATTGCCCCTTAAGAGAGGAGACAGAGATGTGGCCAAATATATCGTCAAGCGTGTTCTGCTCGCGATTCTGACCGTTTTCATCATCTGCGCCATTACGTTTTTTACCATGCACGCCGTCCCCGGCGGCCCCTTCAACCGTGAAAAAGCCCTGAGCGAGGCGACCATCGCCGCCCTCAACAGCCGTTACGGGCTGGATAAGCCCCTGACCGAGCAGTTTTTCCTGTACATGAAGGGCGTGCTGCACGGCGATTTCGGCGTGTCGCTGAAAAACGGCCGTGAGATTTCGGACATCATTCGGGAGTCCTTCCCGGTTTCCGCCCGCCTCGGCCTTTCCGCGATGGCGGTGGCCCTGTTTCTGGGCACGATTTTCGGCAGCACCGCCGCTCTGATGCGCAACAAGTGGCCCGACCGCGTCATCGTGTTCTTTTCCACGCTCTTTACCGCGGTGCCGAGCTTTATTCTGGCGACTCTGCTGCTGCTGGTATTCTGCATCAAGCTGGGCTGGTTTCCGGTGTGGAGCTCGAAGAACCCGAACTACACCCTGCCCATCATCGCCCTCGCGGCCTATCCGATGGCCTACATCACGCGCCTCAGCAAGACCAGCATGCTCGACGCGCTGAGCCAGGACTATATCCGCACGGCCAGGGCCAAGGGCGTCAGCCGCTTCAAGATCATCTTCAAGCACGCGCTGCGCAATTCCCTGATTCCGGTCATCACCTACGCCGGGCCGCAGATCGCCTACATCATCACCGGCTCCATGGTCATTGAGACCATCTTCACCGTCGGCGGCCTCGGCAGCAAGTTTGTCTCCGGCATCAACAACCGCGACTACACCCTCATCATGGCGACCACGATCTTCCTCGCCGTACTGATGGTGGCGGCAAACCTGATCTGCGATCTGCTGTACAAGCTGGTAGACCCGCGCATCAAATATGACTGAGAGGAGAGCGAAACATGGCAAAACAGGAACTCAAAAAGAACCCTCTCAGCACGCAGATCGATCTCTCAAAGTTCTCCAGGGACATGTTCGTTCCCGCGACCGAGGACGAGAAGCGCCAGCAGGACGTGATGAGCGAGAGCACCACCTTCTTTAAGGATGGCATGCGCAAGCTCTTCAAAAACCCCCTGGCCGTGGGCAGCATCATCGTGCTCGCGTGCATCATCCTCACCATCATCATCGCCCCCATGATCGTCCCCTACCGCTATGAGGAAATTCTCTCCGTGGACGGACGGCGCGACAAGGGCGCGAAGAATCTCGCCCCCTTCACCTACAGCAAGCTCGAGCAGCAGTACATCGACAAGGGCGGCAGCCGCTTCCCGCACATATTCGGCACGGACGAGCAGTGCCGCGACTATTTCATCCGCGTCATCTACGGCACGCGCATTTCCCTCGCCGTGGGCTTTTTCGCCAGCATCATCGTGCTCATCATCGGCCTTCTCTACGGCAGCGTTTCGGGCTATCTCGGCGGCAAGGTCGATCTCATCATGATGCGCATTGTGGATATCATCTACTCCCTGCCCGACATGCTGATCATCATCCTCCTGAAGGTCGTGCTGGACGAGCGTCTGCGCTTTGCCCCGGGCAGCTTTCTGGACAAGCTCGGCACCAGCATGGTGAGTCTCTTCATCGTCTTCGGCCTTCTCTACTGGGTGGGCATGGCGCGCCTCATCCGCGGCCAGATCCTCACCATCAAGGAGAATGAATACATCCTCGCCGCGCGCAGCATCGGCGCAAGACCGGGGCGCATCATCCGCCAGCACATCATCCCCAACTGCCTTTCCGTCATCATTATCTCCACCGCCCTGCAGATCCCCTCGGCCATCTTCACCGAGAGCTTTCTGAGCTTCATCGGCATCGGCGTCAAGGCGCCCATGCCCTCCCTCGGTTCCCTGGCCAACGCCGCGCGCGAGGGCCTGCAGAGCTATCCCTACAAGCTCGTCTTCCCGGCCCTCATGATCTGCCTGATCGTGCTGAGCCTGAACCTGCTGGGCGACGGCCTGCGCGACGCCTTCGACCCGAAGCTGAGGAGGTAAGGACATGAGTGAAAAACTTTTAAGCGTGCAGGACCTGCACACCTCCTTCTTCACCGACGCGGGCGAGGTTCAGGCCGTCAACGGCGTAAACTTTGAGCTTGACCGGGGTGAAATTCTCGGCATCGTTGGCGAATCCGGCTCCGGCAAATCCGTGACCGCCTATTCCATCATGCAGATCCTGGCCGACACCGGCAAAATCGTCGGCGGCCGCATCCTCTACAAGGGAGAGGATCTCGCGACCTGGAGTGAAAAGCAGATGCAGGGCTTTCGCGGCAAATGCTGCTCCATCATCTTCCAGGACCCCATGACGAGCCTGAACCCCGTCTTTACCATCGGCAGCCAGATCATCGAGGCCATCACCCTCCACACCGACAAAAAGGGCCGGAACGCCGAGGCGCGCGCCGCGGAGCTTTTGACCCTGGTCGGCATCAACGAGCCGGAAAAGCGACTCAAACAGTACCCCTTTGAGCTCTCTGGCGGCATGCGCCAGCGCGTCATGATCGCCATGGCCCTGGCCTGCGAGCCGGACATTCTCATCGCCGACGAGCCCACCACCGCCCTCGACGTGACCATCCAGGCCCAGATCCTGGAGCTCATGCAGGATCTGCAGAAGAAGCTCGGTATGGCGGTCATTCTGGTGACACACGATCTCGGCGTCATTGCCGACATGTGCGACAATATCGTCGTCATGTACGGCGGGCGCATCTGTGAGCGCGGCACCGCCCATGAGATTTTCTATAACCCGAAGCATGAGTACACCCGGGGCCTGCTTCGCTCCATCCCCAACGTCAACAACATGAAGAAAAAGCTGATCCCCATCTCCGGCTCGCCCATCAACATGCTGAACATGCCGAAGGGCTGCGCCTTCTGCGCAAGGTGCGACAGTGCCATGAAGATCTGCCTGACCGAGGTGCCGAAGGAGCTTTGGATCAACGAACAGCACAAGGCCGCCTGCTGGCTCAACGTCCGCGACGCCTTTGAAGGAAGGGAGGCCGGAAAATGAGCACGCCGCTGGTGGAGGTCAAAAACCTCAAAATGTATTTCCCCGTGCGCTCCGGCTTCAAGACGCTCCAGCTCAAGGCCGTGGACGACGTGTCCTTCGAGGTGGGCCGGGGCGAGACCCTGGGCCTTGTGGGCGAGTCCGGCTGCGGCAAGACCACCGTGGGCCGCACCCTCCTGCGTCTGTATGAGCCCACCGCCGGCGAGATCCGCTTCGACGGGGAGCCGGTCACCGCAAAGAACATCACCGCCATGCGCAAGCAGATGCAGATGGTCTTTCAGGATCCCTATTCCTCCCTCGACCCCCGCATGACCGTGGAGGACATCATCGGCGAGCCGCTGGATGTGCACCATCTCTGCTCCAACCGCAAGGAGCGGCGTGAGAAGATCCTGGAGCTCATGAGCTACGTCGGCCTCAACGCCGAGCATGCCCGCCGCTACGCCCACGAATTTTCCGGGGGCCAGCGCCAGCGCATCGGCATTGCCCGCGCCCTCGCGGTGGACCCCAAGTTCATCGTCTGCGACGAGCCGGTCTCCGCCCTGGACGTGTCCATCCAGGCCCAGGTCATCAACATGTTTGAGGAGCTGCAGGAGAAGCTCGGCGTGGCCTATCTCTTCATCGCCCACGATCTTCTGGTCGTGCACCACATCTCCCGGCGCATCGCGGTCATGTATCTGGGCCGCATCGTGGAGATCGCGGACTCCGACGAGCTCAACGAGCACCCCGTCCACCCCTATACCGAGTCGCTGCTCTCCGCCGTGCCGATCCCGGACCCGGACATCACCCGCGCGAGAAAGCGCATCCTGCTGGAGGGCGACGTGCCGAGTCCCCTGCACATGCCCACGGGCTGCCCCTTCCGCACCCGCTGCCGCTATGCCACCAAGCACTGCGCCGAGGAGTGCCCCGCCCTGACCGATCGCGGCGGCGGCCACTTCGTCGCCTGCTGGAACAAATAGGATTCAAATCCGGCTCAGCCGTGTTTGAAAATAAAGGAAGCGCTGATGAAATCGAAGTGTGCGGGTTGACGAGCAGATTTTTCGCCTGATGAAGGTGAGAAATCGCAGATGTACTTTATGTACCTCAAGATTTCGAGACAAAATCAGACGGAAAAGATGCCGTCAAGACGTGCGCGGCGATTTCATCAGCGTTTCCTAAAAAATCTATTCTGAAAGGAAGTAGACCATGAAGAAAACAATAGCCCTGCTTCTGGCTCTGAGCATGATCTTTGCTCTGTGCGCCTGCGGCGGAAGCACCGCTCCCGCAGCAAGCCCTGCTGCTACCGAAGCACCCGCCGCTACCGAAGCGCCCGCTGCCACTGAGGCACCCGCCGCCACCGAGGAGCCTGCTGCTACTGAGGAGCCTGCTGCTACTGAGGAGCCTGCTGCTACTGAGGAGCCCGCTGCCACTGAGGAGCCCGCTGCCACTGAGGCACCTGCTGCTACTGAGGAGCCCGCTGCCACTGAGGCACCTGCTGCTACCGAGGCGCCTGCCGCTACCGAGGAGCCCGTTGCCACCGAGAAGCCCGCTGCCACTGAGGCACCCGCTGCTACCGAAGCGCCTGCCGCTACCGAGAAGCCCGCTGCCACCGAGAAGCCCGCTGCTACCGAGAAGCCCGCTGCTACCGAGAAGCCCGCTGCCACCGAGAAGCCCGCTGACAAGGATGCTTCCGGCGCCGCCGCTCTCGTGAGCTCCGCCTTCATCGATCCCGTCAAGGACTGGAACAAGTACAACGAGCTGATTGCCCAGATCAAGAGCGAGACCGACTTTGCCAAGCGCGCCGAGCTCATGCACCAGGCTGAGGACATCCTTATGGCCACCAACTGCGTCATCCCCGTCTTCTACTACAACGACGACTACATGCAGAAGGACTATGTGGACGGCATCTACGCCAACCTCTTCGGCTTCAAGTACTTCATGTACGCCAACCTCGAGAATCTCGACGACACCCTGCGCATCAACCTCGGGTCCGAGCCTGACTTCCTCGACCCCGCCCTCAACAGCTCCGTTGACGGCGCGTGCCTGGCTGTCAACTCCTTCTCCGGCCTCTACACCTACAACGACGAGGGCCACACCGAGCCCGCCTGCGCCACCGGCTTCACCGTGTCCGACGACGGCCTGACCTACACCGTCAAGCTGCGCGAGGGTCTCAAGTGGTCCGACGGCTCCGACCTGACCGCCAAGGACTTTGAGTACTCCTGGAAGCGCTGCGCCGCCGACGTCACCGCCGCCGACTACGCCTACATGTTCAGCGGCTTTGAGGGCTACCCCAACGATCTGGCCGTCAAGGCTGTCGATGACACCACCCTTGAGTTCAAGCTCGCCGCTCCCTGCGCCTACATGGAAGATCTGATGGCCTTCCCCGCCTTCTATCCCGTCAAGCAGGCGGCTGTGGAAGCCAACGCCGATTGGCAGACCAAGCCCGGCGGATGGTGCCAGGAGGCCGGCTTCGTCTCCAACGGCGCTTATGTCTGCACCGGCTGGAACCACGACACCTCCATGACCTATGAGAAGAACCCCTACTGGTACGACGCCGACCAGGTCACCGTTGAGAAGCTGGAGTTCATGCTCTCCGCTGACGACACCGCCATCTTCGCCGCCTACAATGCCGGCGATGTGGACTTCATTGACTCCGTTCCCACCGATGAGGTTTCCTCGCTGCTGGATAACCCCGAGTTCCACATCATTGACAACCTCGGCACTTACTATGTCGCCTTCAACGCCAAGTCCAAGATCTTTGAGGACAAGACGCCCGAGCAGGCCGCCTGCATGCGTGAGGCCTTCATGATCCTCATCGACCGCGACTACATCGTGGAGAACATCGCCCAGTGCGGTCAGGTTGTCGCCAACTCCTTCATTCCTCTCGGCATGGCCGACGGCAACGGCGGCGTATTCAAGGAGAAGGCCGAGGACGGCTACTTTGACCCCTACGCCATTGTGAACGATCCCGACGCCACCATCGCCAAGGCTGTGGAGCTGCTGAAGGCTGCGGGCTATAAGTTCGACGAGAACAACAAGCTCTCCGCCGAGACGCCCATCCAGCTTGAGTACCTGACCAACACCACCTCCCTGCACCTGGCCGTGGCCGAGTCCATCCAGCAGGATCTGGCTGCCGTGGGCATTGAGCTCACCATCCAGCAGCAGGACTGGAACGTGTTCCTCCAGGAGCGCAAGCAGGGCCACTTCGACTTCGCGCGCGAGGGCTGGATTGCCGACTTCAACGATCCCATCAACATGCTTGAGATGTGGACCACCGATTCCGGCAACAACGACTGCCAGTTCGGCCGCTGAGCCATCGCATAAATCTTTTGCAGCCCCGGTGATCCGGGGCTGTTTTTTTCATGCTTTTTTTGTTGACAAGCGGGCGACATAATGCTAATATGTGAAAGTACGCGCCCGCAGTCTGCGCTTTGGGCTCATGCCGCCGATGCGGCGTCCTTTCCGGCCCACCGCCCGGATGCAGGGCATAGTAACATCATTTTGAAAGGAAAACGACACCATGATCACCAAGGAAGTCAAGACCCAGGTCATCTCCGAGAACGCCGTCCACGAGGGCGACACCGGTTCTCCCGAGGTCCAGATCGCCATTCTCACCCAGCGCATCCGTGAGCTCACCGCTCACCTGAAGAATCATCCCAACGACGACCACAGCCGTCTGGGCATGTACAAGATGGTCGGCAAGCGCCGCCGT
>CADADE010000043.1:11665-34151 GCA_902786615.1 Oscillospiraceae bacterium | reverse complement strand
GTTGTCAACGGTGATGGTCTGGCCGAGCTGCTTCTCGAGCGCAGCGCAGAAGGCACGCAGGCAGTTGTCGGTGCCGCCGCCGGCGCCCCAGGGGTTGATTGCGGTGATGCCCTTGGTGGGATAGTCCGCAGCGAAAGCTGCAGGAGCGATTGCGGCCAGGGCAAGGACGAGAACGAGGGTCATTGCCAGGATCTTTTTGCAGTTTTTCATACTCTTCCTCCTAAAATAAACTTCCGGTTGTTGCGGAAAACTATACATATTATACAAAGGTACTCCAAAACTGTCAAGTATCTCACTGTAAAAGACGGCGTTTTCACCAGTCCAAAACGGACTATTTGTCCCGTGTCCCGGTTATAGAAAAAATTCTCCAGGAGGCGCGGGCTTTCCCGATCTGGCGCGGAAAAGCGGTTGCTTTTCCCGCCGTTTTTTAGTAGACTGTCTTCAACATGATATATAAGGAGGCAAACGCATGACGCCGCTGGATTATATAAAGGAACGAAAGGTCGTCGCCATTGTGCGCGGCCTGAAGCCGGAGCACCTGCTGGGCCTGGCCCGCGCCCTGCACGAGGGCGGGATCGGCATGATCGAGGTCACCTACAACCAGCGCGCCCCGGAGACCTGGCGGGACACCGCCGCCGGGATCGAGGCGATCGCAAAGGAGTTCGGCGAACACATGCTCGCGGGCGCGGGCACGGTCATCACCCAGGAGCAGGTGAACCTGAGCTATGAGGCGGGCGCACGTTATCTTGTCACACCCGCTACCCAGCCGGAGATCATCCGCATGGGCAAGTCGCTGGGCCTGGGGCTCTTCCCCGGCGCGCTCACGCCCACGGAGATCCTGACGGCCTACAGCGCCGGGGCGGACGCGGTCAAGGTCTTCCCGGCGGGAAGCCTCGGCCCCGGCTATATCAAGGCCGTGCGCGCCCCCCTCGCCCACATCCCGCTCATGGCGGTCGGCGGGGTGAACGTGAAAAACGCCGCGGACTTCATGCGCGCCGGCTGTGTCGGCCTCGGCGTGGGCGGCAACCTGGTCAACAGGGAATGGATCGAAAACGGCGAGTGGGACAAGATCACGGCCCACGCAGAAAATCTGATGAAAGCGGTGAAGGAAGCATGAGCAAAATCATTACCTTCGGGGAGATCATGATGCGCCTCAATCCCCCGGGATATCTGCGTTTTTTGCAGACGAGCAGCTATGAGGCCACCTATGCGGGGGGCGAGGCCAATGTGGCAGTGTCGCTGGCAAACTTCGGGGACGACGCGGCCTTTGTCTCCAAGGTGCCGGACAACGAGATCGGTCAGAACGCCGTGAACGCTCTGCGCCGCTATGGAGTGGACACCACGATGATGCTGCGCGGCGGGCCGCGCCTCGGCATCTATTTCTGCGAGAAAGGCGCCTCCCAGCGGGGAAGCAAGGTCATCTATGACCGGGCGGGCTCCTCCATCGCGCTGGCGACGCGGGCGGAATTTGACTGGGAGCGGATTTTTGACGGGGCCGACTGGTTCCACTTTACCGGCATCACGCCCGCGCTCGGCGGGGAGCTGCCCACGATCTGCCTTGACGCCTGCAGAGCTGCAAGGGCAAAGGGGATCACCGTCTCCTGCGATCTCAACTACCGCGGCAAGCTCTGGACACGCGAGAAGGCGGGCGCGGTCATGGCGGAGCTCATGCCCTATGTGGACGTGTGCATCGCAAACGAGGAGGACGCCAAGGACGTCTTCGGCATCGCGGCGGAAAACAGCGACGTCAACACAGGCAAACTTGACCGGGAGGGCTACGTCTCCGTCGCCCGCCAGCTCAGCGAGCGCTTCGGCTTCAAGGCCGCGGCCATCACCCTGCGCGGCAGCATCTCCGCCTCCGAAAATAACTGGAGCGGCATGCTGTACGCGGACGGGAAGGCGTACTTTGCCCGCAACTATCTCATTCATCTGGTGGATCGCGTGGGCGGCGGCGATTCCTTCGGCGGCGGGCTCATCCACGCCATGCGCAAGTGGCCGGAGGATCGTCAGGGACAGATCGAGTTTGCCGTGGCGGCAAGCTGCCTCAAGCAGGCCACTGAGTTTGACTTCAACCTCGCCTCCGAAAAGGAAGTGCTGGCTCTTGCGGGCGGCAACGCCTCCGGCCGCGTCCAGCGCTGAGGCGGTCAGGAGAGATACAAAAGGACAGGACGGATCAAAACATGAGAGACTTTGAAGCAAAAAGAATGAAGCTCGCCGGCGGGTCGCCCACGGTGGCGCTCAACGCCAAGGGGATCCGGATGAAGGAGGAAGGGATCGACGTGCTCTCCTTCGCCGCCGGAGAGCCGGATTTTGACACGCCCGAGGCGGTGAAGGCCGCCGCCATCGAGGCCATCCGCAAGAATGACACCCATTATACCACCGCCGCCGGGACCATGGCGCTGCGCCGCCGCATTGTCCAAAAGCTCCGTGAGGAAAACGGCATTGAGGTCACGGAGGACGGGGTCATCGTCACCCCCGGCGCGAAGCTTGCGCTGTACGCGGCGATGCTGTGCTTTCTGGAGGAAGGGGACGAGTGTATGGTGCTCACGCCCGCCTATCCCTCCTACCGCTCCGGCATCCTGATGGCGGGAGCGGCATATGTGCCCGTCCCGCTCAGCTTTGACGACGGCTTTATCGTAACGCGCGCGATGCTGGAGGAGAAGGTCACGCCGCGCAGCAAGATGCTCATTGTCTGCAATCCCTGCAACCCCACGGGCCATGTGCTCTCCGCGCAGGAGGTAAGGGACATCGCGGACTTTGTACAGGCGCACGATCTGCTTCTGATCGCGGACGAGATTTACGAAAAGCTCATCTACGACGGGCGGCGGCACCTGAGCCTCGCCGCCATCCCGGAGATCCGCGACCAGGTCATCACCCTGAACGGACTTTCCAAGAGCGCAGCGATGACCGGCTGGCGCATCGGTTACTCCGCCTCCTCCCCCGCCCTGGCGAAGGTCATGCTGAAAATGCAGCAGAACACCGTCAACTGCACCGCCGCCTTTACCCAGACCGCCTCCATCGCGGCCTTTGACTGCGTCGAGGAGACGGAGGCGATGCGCCTGAGCTACCTTGAGAGGCGAAACCTGATCTGCGACGGTCTGAACGCTATCCCCTGCATCGAGTGTCCGCGGGCGGAGGGCGCCTTCTACGCCTTTTTCCGCATCCATTACAGGGACATGAGCGCGCAGGAGCTGGCGGACTACATTCTCGAAAAGGCCGGTATCCTCGTCGTACCCGGCACCGGCTTCGGCGAGGGCGGCGAGAAGTGCATCCGCCTGTCCTTTGCAGCCGACAAGGCCTCCCTGCAGGAGGCTGTCCGCCGTCTGGGAGAGCTCTTCGCGCAATAAAAGACCGCAAAAAACCGGGGGCTGCCGCCCCCGGCTTTTTCATGCGCTCGGATTCATTTTTTGCCGATATCCACCAGCGTGTAGCTGCGGCTGCCGAGACCGATCTCCTCGGCATGCTCCAGCGTGTGCAGGCCCTGGCGGTCTTCGATGCGCCACATCAGCTTTTCATTCCCTTCCGCCTTTCCCACGAGATCGAGGCAGGCCTGATCCAGCGCGACGGGATCGGTGGAGGCCAGGATGCCGATATCGTGGATGTCGGGCTCTTCGGGGTTGCCGTCACAGTCGCAGTCGATGGAAATGCGGTTCATGACGTTGATGAAGACCACCTGGTCGCCCAGATCGTCGCAGACGCCCTTGGCGGCCTCGGCCATGGCCTCGAGGAACTCCAGCTGCAGCTCATCGTGCCAGTGGGTGTCGCTGGTTCCGCCGGAATGGATACGCACCTTGCCCATCGCGGAGGCAAGGCCGATGGAGGCGTTCTTGATCGCGCCGCCGTAGCCCGCCATGGCGTGGCCCTTGAAGTGGGACAGCACAAGGTAGGAGCCGTAGTCCTTGAAGTGCGCGCCCACAAGATCCCCCGTCAGGCGCTTGCCGCCGGTGACCGGGATCTCCATGGAGCCGTACTCGTCCAGGATCTGAAAGTCCGCGATCTCGGTGAAGCCGTGATCCTCCGCGACCTGGTAGTGCTCGGCAGTCGCCGCGCGATGTCCGCTGTAGGCCGTGTTGCACTCGACGATCGTGCCGTCGACCTTGTGCACGAGATCGGCGATCAGCTCGGGTCTGAGATAGTTGCTGGCGGGCGGCTCGCCGGTGGAGAGCTTCACCGCCACGGGGCCGATCGGCTGCCAGTTGAGCGCCTCATAGACGGCGACCAGACCCTCCGGGGAGATGTCGTCCGTAAAATAGACGACGGGCTTTTCCGCCTCGTCAGCGTAGGCCGGCGCGGCGGCGAGTACGCCGAGGGCAAGGCACAGGGCGAGCAGAAGAGAAAGCGTTTTCTTCATGGTTGGTACCTCCCAAAATTTTTTATACAATCAGGTTGACCGCGATGCCGGTCAACAGGGCAAACACGATGACAAAGGCCCAGTAGAGCAAAAAGCGCTTCACTCCGAGGACGATTTTCAGCGCGCCGAGATTGGTGATCTTCGTCGCGGGGCCGGTGAGCATGAAGGCGGCGGCGCTGCCGACACTCATTCCCTGCCAGAGCCACTCCCTCAAAAGCGGGATCGTCCCGCCGCCGCAGGCGTAGAGCGGCACGCCGACCGTCGCGGCCATCAACACGCCCCAGGCCTTGTCCCCGCCGAAGAGCGCGGCCATCTGCTCCTGCGACACATAGCGCTGGAAAACAGCCGAGAGCAGCACGCCGAAGAAGAAATACGGCCCCGTCGCCCGGATATTGCGCCAGACGTTCAGCAGATAGCGGATCAGGATATTGGGGTGCGTATCATGGCTTGCGCGCTCCTCAAAGCCGGAAAAGTCAAAAAAGCTTTTGCCGCGATAGAAAGCGTTGATCAGCAGTCCCGCGGCGCAGCCGCAGAGAAAGCAGGACACGATGCGCACCGCGAGAACCGTCGGCCCGAGCGCGGCGCTGTAGATGATGAGCTGGGGATTGAGCAGGATGGAGGCCATCATGAACGCGGCCAGCCAGTCATGGCGCATCCCCTGTTTGGAAAAGGACGCGGCGACGGGGATGGTGCCGTACATGCAAAGGGGCGAGGCGATCCCCAGCAGGCAGGCGGGCACGATTCCGAAAAGGCCCCACGCCTTGCCCTGCATCCTGCCGAAGAGCTTGTGAATGCCGTTTTTGGCAAAGACGGAGATCAGGGAGCCGATGGCGATGCCCAGCACCCAGTACCAGAAGATTTGCCGCAGCTGTATGTCGAAGTAGTACCAGAGATAAATAAACTCCCGGCGCAGGATATGCATGAATTCGTTCAAATTCTGTTCGCCCCCTGAGCTCTGATACGGCCTCGCCGGCAGGCCGGTTCGGACAAGTGTCCTCCCCGCTCCGTCGTCTTGTGTGTTTAATAGAATACCACATTTTTGCAGGAAAAGGGAAGACTTAATCCGGGCTTTTTGCAGAATTTTCCGAGCGCGGCGCGTCCGCGCTGTTTTCCTTGCTATCAGGTCAAAAAACCAGTATAATATCGGCGGATGCGCTATCGTTCAATCCCGCGCGCAGGCTCTTCTCACGAGAAGCCTTGCGTGTGGGAACCGAAAGGAGGGAGAAACCGCATGTCCGCACAACTGACCGCCTGCCTGTTCATCTTCGCTTTGACCTGCGCCGCCTATATGGCAGGGGTGTGGAGTCTTGCGGCCGTCGCCATGGCGTCCCTCGCGGCGCTGACGCTCACAGGCTGTCTCAGCGCTTCGGAGGCCCTGAGCTGCTTTTCAAACAGCACCGTGATCATGGTCGGAGCCATGAGCGTGGTCGCCGCCGGTTTCGGCAGGACCCGCTTCTGTGCCCGTCTTGCCGCCGGAATCTCCCGCATCGCCGGGGGAAGTCTTTCCAGGATCCTGCTGCTGTATTGCCTGCTCACCATGCTCCTGAGCCAGATGGTACAGAGTCCCGTCGTCGTCTTTGGGATTGCGGCGCCTCTATGCATGGCTACCGCGGATTCGATGGGCGTTTCCAGATCCAGGCTTGCCCTGCCCCTTGGCGTGGTTTCCATCAGCACCTGCTGCACGCTGCCTCTCGGCAACGGCGCAACCCAGGCGGCCGAGCTCAACAGCTATATCGCCGCCTATTACGACAAGCTGGAAGGCTTCGCCGGAAGCATGCCGGTGATCGGCTTATTTGAGCCCATGGCGGCGCGGCTGCCGACGCTGGTTTTCACCGTTCTCTATTGCGCGTTTGTTATGCCGCGCTTCTGCCCGGATCGGCGCAGCGCCGACAGCGCCGGGGAAGTGGCTGCCGCGCAGGGAGAAAGGCCGCCGCTGCCCGCCTTTTCGGAAGCGGCCGGTATCGTCGTTTTCTTCGGCACCGCCGCGGCGCTGATGCTCCAGGCCGGTGTGCTCAGGCTTCTCGCTGTCTGGCAGATCTGTCTGATCGGCGCGGTGCTGACCGTGCTGCTCGGCGTGCTCAGGCCGAAGGAGGCCGGGCAGGCCATCCCGCTCAGCATGCTGCTGCTCATTATCGGCTCGCTCGCCATGGCGGGGGCTCTCTCGGGCACCGGCGCAGGCAATCTGATCGGCGGCCTCATCGCGGATCTTGTTCGCAAGGCCGACAACAATTACGTCATCGGCTTTCTCTTTTTTCTTTTTCCCTTTGCGCTTGCTCAGCTTATGTCAAACCGCGGCGCAATGCTTCTGTTCTTCCCCATCGCCTGCGCGGCCGGCCATCAGCTCGGCGGCGATCCCCGCGGGCTGCTTATCCTGATTGAAGCCGGAGCGCTCACGGCGTTCATGACGCCGATGCCGACCGCTGCCGTCCCCTATATGATGGAATACGGCGGATACAATCAGAGGGACCTGATCCGCGGCGGATGGCTTTACGCCCTCCTTGCCTGCGTCCTCTCCGTCGGCTGGGTCATGACCATCATGCCCGTTCTCTGAAAATACGCGGCACCGCGCAATCCGTCCCGTCGGATTGCGCGGTGCGTCTTTATTCTTCCGCCTGTTTTTGCAGCTCTGCGTAGAGGATTTTCCCGCCCTCGTTTTGGGGAAAGGCCGGGATCGTCAATACCCGCAGACCGGCGCGGGCGGCGCTGAGCGTTTTGGAGAGAAAGTCCCTCACAACGGCGTTGTCTTCTTCGTTTGTCACAAAGACGCACAGATGATCGTCCGTTCCCACGCTTGCGCTGGGGATGTTGAGCTCGTCCATCACGAGGGCGTCGATCTCGTCCAGGCTGGTCCGGTGTCCCGCCAGCTTGATAAAGCGTTTCAGGCGTCCGGTCACGGTCAGATAGCCGTCCTCATCGAACGCGGCGATGTCGCCGGTACGAAGCACGCCGTTCCACTCGTCCTCCCGGCCCAGATCCGCGCCGGACTGCGCGTAGCCCATTGCCACGTTGGGGCCCTGATAGACAAGCTCGCCGCGCGCGTGCGCCCCTTTTACGGGCTCCCCTTTCCCGTCGATCAGCCATGCGCTTCCCTGCGGGACGATCCGGCCCACAGAGCCCGGCTTTCTCAGCGCGTCCTCCGGCGGCAGCCAGCTGATCGCGGCTGTCGCTTCGCTCTGTCCGTACATGACGACAAAGCGCTTGCCGTTTTCCGCGGCATAGCGGGCATAGTACGCCTGCAGCTCAGGGCTGAGCTTTCCGCCCGCCTGACTCAGCGTTTTCAGGCTCGGGAAATCGTCCTCAAAGAGCTCGATGCGGTGCAGCATGTCATAGGTATTGGGCACGCCGTGGAAGCACGTCACTTCCTCCGCCTCAAACAGATCCCAGAATTCCGGGTCCATGACGGAAAAGTCCGTCACGACCATCGCCGCGCCCCGCAGGAGATTGGCGTGGAGGACGGAAAGCCCATAGGTGTATTGGAGCGGCAGCGCCGTGATAGTCTTGTCTGTGGAGCTGATATGCAGGATATCCGCAAGCGTTTCGGCGTTGACGCGCAGGTTTTCCCAGCTCTGGCGCACGAATTTTGCCGAGCCGGTGGAGCCGGAGGTGGTGATCAGAAGCCCCAGCGCGGGATGTATAGGAAAGTGCTCCATGTAGTTGGTTTTCAGAAGGACGTAATCCCGGATCACAGAGACCTCGCGCATCGCGGGGTACTCTCCGCGCTTTTCCGCCGGCAGCAGGAGAAGCCCCGGGCGGTATCTCTTCATAAGCTCCTTGCGCGAGGCGGCGGGGAACTCCGCGGAGACCGGCAGCACGGGGCAGCCGATATTCATCAGCGCCGCATAGCCGGAGAGCGCGCCCAGGGAATTGCGGCATACAAAAAGGGTCAGGGGCCGCTCCCCCGCGTCCCCTTCGGCCTTTTGACCGACGGCGGCTTCCAGCTCCTCACAGAGCCGGGCGAGCTCCCGGTAACGGATCGTCACGCCGGTTTCCGCAATCATGGCCGGAAAGTCCGCGAAGCTTTCAAAATCCCAGAGTTTTCCCATGGCGGCTCCTTTCATTTTTTCGCGCTGTCCAGCTTTTTGCGCACAAGCTCAAGACCCGTCCGGTAGGAGTTGATTTTCATCGTCTCCCGGCCCTTGAAGGAGATATGGAAGGTCTCCTCCAGGCGGCAGATCAGGCTCATCTGCGTGATGGAATCCCAGCCGTCGTCATGAAAACGAAAGCTCACAGGATTAAAGTCCATTCCCTCAAAGCAGCCGGAGAAGGCCTCCCAGTAAAGCTCGGCAATGCGATCCGGGCCGAGCGTCTCTTCCGCGCTCTTCTCCTCCGTCGCCGCCGCGTCCGCGAGCGCACGACTCGGTGCGTACAGGAGCCCCTGCTCCCCCTCGTTTGTGACCCTGGCGGGATTGCCCATGACGGTCGTGCCTTCGGCAACGTCGCTGAACACAGCGCTCCCGATCGCCACGACGCTGTAATCGCCGACATGGATGCGGTCCTTCAGGAGCGCGCCGCTGCCGATAAAAGCGTTCTCCCCGATGACGGTATGCCCGCCGATAAACGCGCCCGCTCCGACGCGGCTGTGGTTTCCGATCACCGCGTCATGCCCGACGGACGCCCCCTTTGCCGCATAAAAATTTTTCCCGATCCGCGCAAGCGAACCGACGGTGACGCCGAAGCCGATGACCGCGCCCTCGCCGAGCTCCGCGTCGGGGCAGATCTCAGCCGCGGGATGGATCAGCAGCGCCCCGCGATAGCCCGCCTCCGTCATGCGCTCGAAGGCTTCCCGGCGAAACTTCGGCTCCCCGATGGTGATGACAAAGCGCGTGTCCTCCGGGCGGTAACGCCTGCGGAAGGTCTGGAAGCTCACGATGGGGCAGCCCAGCAGGCTCTCCGCCGCGGCGTGATCATCGATAAAAACCATCTCCGGCCACTCGCCGGTCTTATCCGCAACATACTTAAATTCCCGACCCATGGCGCCCGCGCCGTAAAATGCCAGAATCAATTGCGCCCCCTCCTTCTTAAAGCGATACGCCCCAGGCCTTTTCGATCTCGCGGCGTAAAATACGAAGCTGCTCCGTTTCCCTGTCGTTCCAGATCTGCTTTCCCTCGCTGTCGGTCTCCGCGAGAAGGCTCCGAAGCCAGCCCTCCTCCCGCACGGTGCGCCGACTGACCTCAAACACCAGTTCAAACACCATGCAGCAGTGGGAAACGCGCCCCTCAAAGTGAGAGCGGCGAAGCCCGGCGGGCACGCAGCGATGCTCCAGCACGCAGGCCATCACCGCGCGGCTGGCCTCCGGGGTATCCTGAAAGCTCGCCCTGCTGCTTCCGGCCCGAGACTCAAAGGGGATGCTGGCGATGACTCTGAAAATGTCGGTTTTGTCCGCGTCGCGCAGAAGCTCCGCGAAAGTCCGCGTCCGCTCGTCCAGTCCGTCGGGCAGCTTAAGCTTGTTATGCTGCCGGATGGACAGCTCCGCGATTGCTCTCCAATCCTCCGGCAGCCCGTCTTTCGGGAAGCGGTCCAGAAGCCCGTCCCGGAAAAGGATGTCCCCGCTCAGCTCCGCGTGATCCACCGATTGGGAATCCACAAAGGTGCCGAAGCGTCTGACCTGCTCGAAGCGCCCGATATCGTGCAGCAGGCCGAGAAACCACGCAAGCGCAACATCCTCAGCGCCCATACCGAGCGCGTTTGCATAGCGCTCCGAGAGCATGGCCACGCGGAAGGTGTGCTCGATCTTATGGGAGATCAGAATATTCTGAGTATCATACTGCTCTGCATAGCGCAGGAACACATCCTTTGCCAGTTCTTTGTCAAACATGCTGTTTTACCGCCTCCGTTTCTGTCTCATGCCGCCGCGATTTCCTGTACAAACGCCGCCGCTTCGCCTTCGACGCGCTCTCTGTCCTCGCCGTAAAACCCGTGCCCCGCGCCCTCTACGATCACCGTCCGGGCGTCGGCCAACGCCTGCTGCGCACCCGTTTTCGGCGAAGCTTTCCGCATAGGGCTCCATTTTGCTGTGGTTGCTCCCGAGCCCGTGAGATAGAATAACAAGCGGGAGCGGCGCACCTGTTTTCTCCGGCAGATAAAGCCTTCCATAGATTTTCTGACCGTCCCGCTCCAGCCAGCGCTCTTCCGTGCTCACGCCGCCCGCCCTCTCCCTGGCGAGCGCGAGCGTGTTTTGGGGGAGCATCGTCATCAAGAGCATCAGGAGAATTGCGATGCGCAGAAATCTTTTTGATCCATTTTCTCTTTTCCGTATAAGTTATTTTATGACAGCGCCGTATCCTTCGGCACTCGCGGACTCTGAGAAAAGGCCGGGCTCGGATCGGCGCTGTCTTATTTATTATACAATGAATAAAAACGGATTACAATTCTTTTTCCGCTCCCCGGCGGGAGAATTGACCGCAATTCGCCGGTCAAACGTTTCGGTAAACTTTTCTGTCGGGGCATAAAACTTATCTGCTTGAATTAGCAAGTATCAGCTCCCGAGCTGTCATTGCGAACCAGTGACCGATGTCACTGGTGTGGCAATCCGTTCTCTCCGCGGTCAGCCAGCATTTCTGTAATTGGTAGTGCCTCCGGCGGGCGGATTGCCACGCCAACGCTGCGGCGCTGGCTCGCAATGACAGGATTAACTGAGTTAACCCGATACGCATATACACCCGCCATTTTGCCACGGAAAACGCAAAAATCGGGCTCCGGCACAGCCGCATAGCCGCTCCGAAGCCCGATCTGGTCTCTGTTTTACTCGTATTTGCTTGATTTTTGCTCGGAAAGCAGGAAAAAACCTCTCTTGTCCTGGTAGACAAAAGAGGTTTCTTTCATGGCCTCGCGCCGGGTCTAAACCGGCCTACTCCCTTAGCAGGGGAGCCCCTTCGGCCTCTTGGGTACTTCTGCACACGATGCCGCTTGAGTATGATAGCATAGTGCAGTCCCGTTGTCAACATCAAAATTTCTCTCTGCCTTAAAAACTTTTTTCCAACGCAGGGAACATTTTCCTTCTATGCCGCGTCTATAAGGCATACAATCAAATCGAAGGAGAGTGTACCATGGACGATCTGAAATTCGACTCCTCCGCGCTGCTGATCGTGGGCATGCTGATCGGCGTGGTTTACGCGCTGCTGTAAACAAATACAGGCTATGCCATAAGCATACAGGGGAGACAAACGGGAAAAAGGCGGTTCGTTTCGAGCCGTCTTTTTTCTATTGCGCATGTATAAACGCCCGCTCATGGGAAATACTGCACACATAGGGATTCAATATCCCGGACTTGGAAAGGAGACTTTCGATGACGACAAAAGAGCTTCTCTATGTGGACGACGCGCTGTCCCACGCGCAGCTTTTGGCGACGCAGTTTGAAAACGCCGCCTCCCAGCTGCAGGACAACGCCCTGCGCACCCAGGTGCAGCAGATGGCCCAGCGCCACCGCCAGGTGTACCGCCAATTCTACGATCTTGTGTGAGGTGAACGACATGGATGACAAATGCATTATGGAGGGTCTCCTCCTCGACGCCAAAAGCGTCTGCGACCTGTATATGCACGGCGCGATCGAATCCAGCAGCGCGAACGTGCGCCGCACCTTCTCCGCCGCCTTTGACGACGCGCTCTCCATGGGTGACAGCCTTTACCAGCAGATGACCGCCAAGGGCTGGTACCAGACGGACATCGCGCCCCAGCAGAAGGTTCAGCAGACCAAGCAAAAATTCAATCCCAGCTGTTAAACGCGCAGCCGGAAGCCCCGATTCACGGGCTTCCGGCTGTTTTCTCGTTTCCGCTCAAACGCTGCCGCTCTGTGCTTCCAGCTTTTCCACCAGCTTGCGCAGAGCCTTGCCCCGGTGGCTGATGCGGTTTTTCTCCTCGGCGCTGAGCTGGGCTGTGCGAAGCCCCTGCTCCGGCAGGAGAAAGAGCGGGTCATAGCCGAATCCGTTGCTTCCCTTTTCGTCGTGGGCGATCTCGCCGTAGAGATAGTCCTCAGCGGTCAGGAGCCTTCCGTCCGGCCAGGCCAGGGCGATGGCGCAGGTATAGTGCGCGCCGCGTTCCGTCACGCCCGCAAGCTTTTCGAGCAGCAGGCGGTTGTTGGCCTTGTCGTCCCCGTGGACGCCGGAGAAGCGCGCGGAATAGACCCCCGGCGCGCCGTCCAGCGCGTCGACGCACAGGCCGCTGTCGTCCGCGATGGCGCAGCAGCCGGAGAGCTCCGCAAGCTCCCGCGCTTTCTTGACGGCGTTTTCCAGAAAGGTCTGCCCGTCCTCCACGGTCTCGTGTTCTATGCCCGCCTCGCGCATAGACTGCACGTCGTCAAAGTACGGCGCGAGGATGGCCTTCATCTCTGTCAGCTTATGGGCATTGTTTGATGCAATGATGAGTTTCATGTTCTCTCTCCTTCTCGGCATGCCGCAGTTTTCCGAGAGGATTGTACTATAAATTTGCCCGCGAGGCAACTTGAATTGAGTGGAAAGGCATGTTATCATATAAAATGATGTTATTGACGGGAGGAAAGCTTATGAAGCTCACATACCGCCCCCGCGGCGTATGCTCCAGACTGATGGAAATTGAGGTGGAGGATGACAAAATCGTCTCCGTGAACGTTGTCGGCGGCTGCGACGGGAACCTGAAGGGTATTGCAAGCCTGCTGCGCGGCATGCCGGTAGACGAGGCGATCCGGCGCATGGAGGGCATACGCTGCGGCGGCAAGGCCACGTCCTGCCCCGACCAGCTCGCCACCGCGCTCAAAAATTACAGGCATGCGTAAGCGCTTACTCTGTCTGCTGCTCGCCCTCTTGCTGCTGCCGGGTGTCGGCGCGGCGGCGGAGCAGCCCTCCCCCGCTCCTCTGCCGCCCATTTCGCAGAAGGAGACACCCGAGCACTTCACCGCAATTCCGGTGTACATGAACGGGCTGATGCTGTCGCGGGGCTATCAGTGGGGCGATCTCTGCTACGTGGAGCTCAAGCCGATCTGCCTCTGGGCGGGGCTGGACATGAGCTGGACCGGGGACGCGGAGCACCTCACGCTCGACCTTGCGGGGCTCAAAGTGGAGTGCACGGTCGGGGATTCGTATTTTACCGCCGACGGGCGCTATCTCTACGCGCCGGACAACTGGTTTGTGCGCGGCGGGGAGCTGTATCTCCCCCTCTATCCCCTCTGCAAGCTCCTGAACCTGAAAAGCGTATTGCAGGGCGGGGCGCTGTACCTGGATGGGAACGAGCTGAAACTCCTACGCGGCGGGGAGGATTACTACGACCTCAATTACCCGGCGGAAGATATCTACTGGCTGTCGCACATCATCGGCTCCGAGGCCGGGATCGAGCCCATGGCGGGCAAGATCGGCGTGGGCAACGTGGTCATGAACCGCATCAAGGACCCGGATTTCCCCGACACCGTGTTCGACGTGGTCTACGACTATGAGCACACGATTCAGTTTGAGCCCATCTCCAAGGGCACCATCCACGACGACCCGAAGAAAGAGGACATCATCGCGGCCTACATGGTGCTGGAGGGGGCCAACACTGCGGGCGATTGCATTTACTTTGTCAACCCCGATTTCGGCAGCTTCTGGTTTGACAACAACCTGGACTTTGTGATGCGCCTGGGCCGCCACAACTTTTACGTAAGAAAAGGGGCGTACGATGGCTGAAACGTTGGAAGAGATCCTGCGGCAGGGACTTCATCAGCAGGGCCTGCCCGCAGACAGCGAGACGCTGGGGCGCTTTCGCGTCTACTATGAAAATCTGGAAAAATACAACCGGGTCATGAACCTGACCGCCATCACGGGCGAGGCGGACGCGGCGCGCCTGCACTTTCTGGACTGCGCAGCGCTGGCTTCGGCGGCGCCGCTGCGGGGCAAAACCCTCATCGACGTGGGCACCGGCGCGGGCTTTCCGGGCATGGTGCTGAAGATCCTCTGCCCGGAGCTGAATCTCACGCTGCTCGACAGCCTGGACAAGCGCCTGGACTTTCTGCGCGACAGCTGCGAAAAGCTGGGCTTTGCGGACGTGACGCTGGTGCACGCGCGGGCCGAGGAGCCGCCGGAGGGCTTCCGGGAGAGCTTTGATTACGCCTCGGCGCGGGCGGTGGCGCGGCTCAACGTGCTGTGCGAGCTGTGCCTGCCCTATGTGAAGCCGGGCGGGGCCTTCCTCGCCATGAAGGGGCCGGAGCTCGACGCGGAGCTCAGGGAGGCCTATGTGGCGCTCAAGACCCTCGGCGGGGCGGCGGAGCGGCAGATCGCCTACGCCATCCCCGAAACCGCGCTCGACCACCGCATCGCGATCATCCGCAAGACGGGGCCGAGCCCGAAAAAATACCCCCGCCGCTGGGCGCAGATCAAGAAGAAACCGCTTTGATTCATGAACACACTGTTAACTTTTACCCTCGAAACCACTGTTTTCGGGGGTTAAAATTTGACAAACAGATTTTTTTGTGGTACAACATCCGAAACTCATGGAGGCATGCAGCGATAAGCGCATAGGCTTGCATAATTATTACTCCGCCAATTCATTCCTGAATGAATTGATGAGTAATTTTGCCATGTTTCGCGGTTGCCCCGCCAGGGGCGAGCGAAACGGCAATTCAATCATTATTGATGTGTCTGCATTCGTTGCCGTCTAGATTCAAAATTAAATTGGCACATCAATAACGCATTATTGAGAAAGAAGGGATTCGATGCGTACAAACGAAACCATGATGCAATACTTTGAATGGTATCTTCCGAACGACGGGCTGTGGTGGAAGCGCTGTGCCGCAAAGGCCCCGAACCTTGCCGCCCTGGGGATCACGGAAGTGTGGCTGCCGCCCGCCTACAAGGGCACCTCGCAGGAGGATGTGGGCTACGGCGTATATGATATGTATGATCTCGGAGAGTTCGACCAGAAGGGAACGATCCGCACCAAATACGGAACCAAGGAAGAATACCTGGAGGCGGTCCGCGCCTTTCACGACGCGGGAATCCGCGTGTTTGCCGACATCGTGCTGAACCACCGCATGGGCGGCGACGAGCTGGAGGAGATCACCGCCGTCACCGACAACCCCGACAACCGCTGGGAGCAGATCGGCGACAAGCAGACCATCCGCGCCTGGTCGAAGTTCACCTTCCCGGGGCGCAACGGCGTTTACAGCAAGTTCACCTGGGATCACCGCCATTTCACCGGCACCGACTGGGACGAGGACGCCAAGGAGCTCGGCAACATCTACCGCTTCACCGGCAAGAACTGGGCCCCGGAGACCGACCCGGAGAAGGGCACCTTCGACTATCTGATGGGGATGAACGTGGACATGTCCAACCCCACCGTGGTGAAGGAGACCAAGAAGTGGCTCAACTGGTACTTAAAGGAGACGGGCGTGGACGGGCTGCGGCTCGACGCGGTCAAGCACATCAGCTTTCCGTTTTACAAGGAGCTGCTGCACGATATCCGCGAGGAGAAGCAGCTGGAGCTGCCCGCCGTGGGCGAATACTGGAGCGGCGACCTGGAGCGCCTGCTGCACTATCTCGACGCGGTGGACAATGAGATGAGTCTTTTCGACGTGGCGCTGCACTACAACATTTTCCACGCCTCGCAGGAGGGGGAGAATTACGACCTGCGCACGATCCTGGACAACACCCTTGTCAAGGCGCGGCCGGAGAACGCCGTCACCTTCGTCGACAACCACGACACGCAGTACGGGCAGAGTCTCGAGTCCTTTGTGGACGACTGGTTTAAACCCCTGGCCTACGCGCTGATCCTGCTGCGGCAGGAGGGCGTGCCCTGTGTGTTCTACTCCGACTACTACGGAAATCCTGTCAAGAACCGCCCGCTGGTGCCGAACCTCGGCAAGCTCATCAAGCTGCGCCGCGCCTACGCCTACGGCGAGCAGGCGGACTGCTTTGAGAACGAGCACCTGATCGGCTGGGTGCGCCGCGGCGACGAGGAGCACGAGAACTCCGGCCTCGCGGTGGTCATGTCCAACCACCCGGACGGCGGCTGCCTGCACATGGAGATGGGCGCGCAGTACGCGGGCGAGAGCTTTTACGACGTGCTGGGCAACTGCACCGAGCCTGTCACCGTCGGCGAGGACGGCTGGGCCGACTTCGGCACCCAGGGCCGCAACGTCGCCATCTGGGTGCGCCAGAGCGCCTTTGAGGATCTCGTTGTGAACGAGTAAGAACGCGGCGCAATGGGCAGTAACGTCCTGTTGACACCGTAGGGGCCGACGCCCTCGGCGGACCAGCGGTACAGCCCCAAATAAAGAAAACAGCCCCCGGCGAAAAACGTACAATGTTACGTATTCGCCGGGGGTCAGTGCATATTGAAGGCTTCTTTTTGCCGGGCCGCCGAGGGCATCGGCCCCTACGGCATTTTTATGCAGGGCTTGCGGAGCCCTGTTTTTTCTTATCCCTCCGCCGCGCGCTCAGCCGCGACGATCAGGAGGCGGTTGTCCGGCTGGTTGTGGATGCAGGTGGACAGGGTGATGATGTGGCCCCAGTTGGGGTCCACGGGCACATCCGTCAGCAGGATCGTCCCCTCCTCCCCGTCCTCCTTGAGGGAGTTCAGGAAGGCCTTGCGGTCGGCCACCCGGTCGTCCGGGTAATAGTCGGTGATGCGCTTGTCATTGTAGACCACGACGGCGAAGATGTCATAGACATGCTTGGCGTTGATGCCGTAGATCTCGATCTCCCGGTGCTCGGCCAGATAGTCCGGGTCGCGGAAGAGCCGCAGGCCGCCGAAATAGCTGCCGTCTGCCATGTTGTGGCCGTAAATCACCGTGTTGAAGGTGTTGAAGGTCTTGCCCTCCATGCTGTTGGTGTAGATGCTGCCAGGGTAACCGTCCGTCCCGTCAAAGCAGATGTTGAGATAATAGTCGTCAATGCTGGGGTGCTGCAAAATGGGATAGCGTATGTCCGTGCCGGGAATGTTGATGGCCCCGATCACGGCATCGTTTTCCTCCCACAGCTCGACCAGCGCCTCGGGCGGCTGATAGTCCGCATGGGCCCTGAGGGTGAACGCGGACGAGCACAGCGCGGTGACGCACAGCAAAAACGCGCACAGCGCCGCAATGCTTCTTCTTGCAGTCAGGGTATTCATAATAACCTCCGTTCTCCCTTTCGTGTATTCCCCGGCAGACGCGCCGCCGGGGGTTGACGGTCCCGCGCTTTGCGGGGCCGGAAGCTTGTATGGAGGTATTATATCACAGTTTTTCAAAAATTGCGATAGGGTTACAAGAAATTTCTAAAAAACTTCATCCAGTCTTTTTGGTTACATTGCTGTCATTTTTCTCCCGCTCGGCTGCAATGACCAGCAGGCGGTTATAAGGCATGCCGCCGATGCAGGTGGACAGGGTGATGATATGCCCGTCGAGCGACAGCCTGGCCCCCTCCGCGTACAGGGGGTCGAACGCGCGCAGGGAGCGGAGAAAGGCGATACGCTCGCGGCGCACTGTGTCGTCGTATTCGTAGGTGATGTAGCGGTCGTCATAGCTCACCACGGCGAACACGTCGTACACATGCTTTTCGGTGAGGGTGTAGATGTCAATCTCCCTGTGCGCTTCGAGATAGTCCGGGTCGTTATAGTTCTTGAGCGAGCCGAAGTAGCTGCCGTCGGCCATGTTGTGGCCGTAAATGACGGTGTTGAAGGTGTCGAAGTCCTGCCCCTCCATGCTGTTGGTGTAGATGCTGCCGGGGTAGCCATAGCCGCCGTCGATGGTGATATTGAGGTAATAGTTATCCTGCGTCGGGTGCTGGAGGATGGGATAGCGGATCTCGGTGTCCGGGATCTCGAGCCAGCCGATCACATGGGCGTTTTGCTCGATGCTCTGCTCCAGCTCCTCCGGCGGGCGGTAGGGCGTGGGCGCGGGCGTCTCCGCCAGGGCCGCAAGCGGCAGCAGGCCCGCCGCGAGCAGCAGGCACAGCAGCAGGAGCACGGCGCGGCGCAATTGCTTCTTTTTCATGGGGAAATCATCCTTTCCGGTATGCAAAAGCTCCCCGGGCATGATCCCGGGGAGCCGGATTCTCGTATTCCGCGCGGGCGGGCGTCACTTCACGCCGCCGCCTTTGTAGACGATCTCGCTGTAATCGAAGGTGCAGGTAACAATGGCGAAATCGTCGTCCTCACAGATATAGGTGCCGGGATACAGGCCGCTTTTGCCGGGGAAGACGAAAGTGTGGTACAGTACATCCTCCGCGGCGATGGTGAACTTGTCGAGCGCGCCGAAGCTGCCGGACACGATGGGGTAATCGTCCATGAAGAGCGTCATCTCAAAATCCCGGAAGTTGGAGACGGAGCAGTCGGGGTTGAGGTTGGTGAAATAGCCGTAGACCACCACGTTCGTCTCGTCCACCGCGATGGCGACGGGGATATAGCGCAGCAGATCGCCGCGCGTGGGCATCACGGCAAAGGCCCCGGGCGCAAGCACGCCGAAGGCCAGCACCAGCGCCAGCGTCAGCGCGACAAGCCGCGCCGCCGTCCCGCCATGTTTTCTTTTAACCATGAGACATTCCCCCTGTTTAAGGCCAAAAGCTTTATTGTTCTTCTTATTAAAACACAGGCAAAGTGCATTGTCAAGAATTGCCGTCGGAAAATGTCAGAATCTGGGGGCAAAGCCGTAAAAAAACGCAGCCCCGAGGCTTCGGGGCTGCGCCGGATGCGATGGGTCTCAGCGGCAGACAAGCTCGCCGTCGGCGGCATCCACCACGATGGTGCTCTCGGGCTTCACCTCGCCGGAGAGGATGCGGCGGGCGATCAGGGTCTCGACGCTGCTCTGCAGATAGCGGCGCAGGGGGCGCGCGCCGTAGAGCGGGTCGAAGCCGCGCTCGATGATGAGGCTCTTGGCCGCGTCGGTGAGCTCGAGGCCCAGGCCGCGCTCCTGCAGGCGGCCTCTCAGGGCGGCGATCATGATCTCGATAATGCCGTTGAGGTTCTCCTTGGTCAGCGGGCGGAAGAGGATGGTCTCGTCCAGGCGGTTGAGAAATTCGGGGCGGAACGCGCCTTTCAGCTCTGTCATCACGGCCTCGCGCGCCTCGTCGCTGATGGTGCCGTCCGGGCCGATGCCGTCCAGCAGGTACTGGCTGCCGAGGTTCGAGGTCAGGATGATGATGGTGTTTTTAAAGTCCACCGTGCGGCCCTGGGAGTCGGTGATGCGCCCGTCGTCCAGGATCTGCAGCAGGATGTTGAACACGTCCGGGTGGGCCTTCTCGATCTCGTCAAAGAGCACCACGCTGTAGGGCTTGCGCCGCACCGCCTCGGTGAGCTGGCCGCCCTCGTCATAGCCGACGTATCCCGGAGGCGCGCCGATCAGGCGGGAGACGGAGAACTTCTCCATGTACTCGGTCATGTCGATGCGCACGATGTTATGCTCGTCGTCGAAGAGGCTCTGGGCCAGGGCCTTGGCAAGCTCCGTCTTGCCCACGCCCGTCGGGCCTAGGAAGAGGAAGGAGCCGATGGGCCGGTTGGGATCGGCAATGCCGGCACGGGAGCGGAGGATGGCCTCCGTCACCTTCTGCACAGCCTCGTCCTGGCCGACCACGCGCTTATGGAGCTCCTCGTCCAGGTGCAGGATCTTCTCCCGCTCGCTCTCCATGAGTCTTGCGACGGGGATGCCCGTCCAGCGGGCCACGATGTTGGAGATGTCGTCCTCGGTGACAGAGTCGTTCACGAGTGTGGATTCGCGCTTTTCGGCGGCGCGCTCCTCGGCTTCGCGGATGCGGCGGTCAAGCTCGGGGATTTCCTTGTACTGCAGGCGCGCGGCCTTTTCGTAGTCATAGTGGTGCTGGGCGGTCTCCAGCTCAAAGTTCAGGTGCTCGCGTTCCTCCTTGAGGGAGCTGAGCTCATGGGCGTTCTCCTTCTCGCTCTCGAGGCGGGCGCTCATCTCCTGATCAGTCTCCTTGAGGTTGGCAAGCTCCTCGCGCAGCTTCGTGAGGCGGTCCTGGCTGAGCTTGTCGTCCTCCTTCTTGAGCGCGGCCTCCTCGATCTCAAGCTGGGTGATCTTGCGGCGGATGTCGTCGAGCGCGGCGGGCACGGAGTCCATCTCCGTGCGGATCATGGCGCAGGCCTCGTCCACGAGGTCGATGGCCTTGTCAGGCAGGAAGCGGTCGGTGATGTAGCGGTGCGAAAGCGTCGCCGCGGCGACGAGGGCGTTGTCGTGGATGACCACATGGTGGAAGCGCTCATAGCGCTCCTTCAGACCGCGGAGGATGGAGATGGTGTCCTCCACGGTCGGCTCGTCTACCTGCACGGGCTGGAAGCGCCGCTCAAGCGCCGCGTCCTTTTCGATGTACTTGCGGTACTCGTCGAGCGTTGTCGCGCCGATGCAGTGCAGCTCGCCCCGCGCCAGCATGGGCTTTAAGAGGTTGCCTGCGTCCATGCTGCCCTCGGTCTTGCCCGCGCCCACGATGGTATGCAGCTCGTCGATAAAGAGGATGATGCCGCCCTCGGATTTGCGCACCTCTTCGAGCACGGCCTTGAGGCGCTCCTCAAACTCGCCCCGGTACTTTGCGCCCGCGATCAGCGCGCCCATGTCCAGGGAGAAAATGGTTTTGTCCTTGAGTCCTTCGGGCACGTCCCCGCGCACGATACGCTGGGCAAGGCCCTCGGCGATGGCGGTCTTGCCGACGCCGGGCTCGCCGATGAGGACGGGGTTGTTTTTCGTCTTGCGGGAGAGGATGCGGATCACGTTTCTGATCTCGCTGTCGCGGCCGATGACCGGGTCCAGCTCGTTCTCCCGCGCGCGCTTGACGAGGTCCGAGCCGTATTTCGTCAGCGCGTCGTAAGTGCTCTCGGGATTGTCCGAGGTGATGGGGCCGGATTTGATCTTGCTCAGCTCGGCGGAGAAGCCCGCCTTGGTAATGTTGTGGTCGGCCAGGATGCGCTTGACCGCGGGGGTGCCCGCAGCGAAAATGCCGATCATCAGGTGCTCCACGGAGATGTACTCGTCCCCCATGGACTTGGCGGCCTTCTGGGCGGCGTTGATGACGCGGCTCGTCTCGTTGGAGGCGTAAACCTGGGGCTGGCCGCTCACCTTCGGCAGGGCGTTGATGGCGCTGTCAAGCTCGGAGAGGATCTGGTTGCAGTCCGCGCCCAGCTTTTTGAAGATGGTCTGCACCGTGCCGCCGTCCTGATCCACCAGTGCATAGAGCAGATGCTCGGGCATGATATAGTTGTTGCTGTTCTCCTGGGTCATGGCCTCTGCGGTCTGCAGGACCTTGACGGAGTTTTGCGTGTAGTTGTATTCGTTCATGTTATCCCTCTTTTCTTTGGGAAATTAAATGTGTACGGGGGAATTTCGCATCTGCGAGAAGTAGGCGGCCTCCACATCGTGCGCGTCCAGCCGTCCGGCGAGATAGGCCTTCATCAGCTTGTCGAAGAGCTTGATGTACTCGGACAGAGCCGTGGCCAGCTCATCCGTGGTGCAGTCCCGATCCGGGGCCGCGATGGAGCGGACGAACTTTCCGTCGTACAGGGCATAGTCGATCTTCGCCCCGGTGAGGGGCTTGAGGTGCGTGTCCTCGATCTGCTTCCAGAGGCGGAAAAATTCCGTCATCGCCTGGATGAGCGCCATGGACTGCGTGCGGAACACAACGGAGAGCTGCCCGATGGTCGACTCCGGCCCGCGGTAAAGCTCCACCTCGTACTTGACGGTGGGGCGGTACTTGTATTCGAGCGAGCTTTTCAGCGACATGGAAAGGCTGTTCGGGGAAAAGAACGGCACCAGCTCCCGCGAGGGCTGCATCAAACTCTCGATGGCGGAGAGCACGTCGTTGATCCGCCGCTCGGGCGTGGTATAGTTGACGTATTCGGCGAGGATCTGGTTGATGAGCGCGGAGCGGTTCGAGCCCGTCCGGTGCGCCAGGCGGTCGATTTCCCGCACGACCTCGTCGTTGAGCATGAGACTGTACAGGGTCTTTTTCATGGTGACCCTCCTTTTTTCTGATCTTGAGCACAGTATAGCGCGGCGTTTTTATTTTGTCAAGTGTTTTATATAAAATTATTTGCGAAATATATAAATGAAAGCAATTTTAATTTTCCTTGATTTTTTCGCACGCTTCCTATATAATAGCGGAGCACCAATTGAATACGGACAGGTATCGAAGTGGTCATAACGGCCCTGACTCGAAAAGGCCGGGACGTCGTGACAAATCGTGCCGTCTCGTTTTTGAAAAAAGCGCGGAATTTCG
>CADADE010000043.1:0-11644 GCA_902786615.1 Oscillospiraceae bacterium | reverse complement strand
ATGGACAGGTATCGAAGTGGTCATAACGGCCCTGACTCGAAATCAGGTAGTCTCGCAAGAGGCTCGTGGGTTCGAATCCCACCCTGTCCGCCACTTATCGCCGATTTTACTTATAAATCGGCGATTTTTTGTACTTTTAGAGGATGTTTTCGAGATCTCGAAAATGCCAATTATTGGTGATTGGAGAGAAAACCGCCAAATCGGGGGAGAATTCTATGTAACGCAGGGCGAAAGGCCCTGCTTTTTTTGGGCGTTTCAGTCCCAGCTTTTGCTGAGATTGAGCTCCGGCAGCTTGAGCGCGCCCTCCATGGTGCTGGCGGAGAGGACCTTCGAGCTGTAGTCCAGGTGCGCATAGATATTGGACGTGGTGCTGATATCGCTGTGCCCCAGCCACTCCTGGATCTGCTTCATGGGGACACCGTTTTTGAGCAGCAGGGAGGCACAGCTGTGCCGCAGATCGTGCAGGCGGATATGCCGCAGCCCCTTTTCCCGCAGCAGCTTGCAGAAGCTGTTGGAGACATAGCCGGGTTTAAAGATGTTGCCCATCTCATCGACGAATACATAGCCCAGATACTGTGTGTTGTAGCTGTTGCCGCAGATCTCCCGGTTTCGTTTCTGCTGTTCACGGAGCGCCAGAAGCTGCGCCTTGAACTGCCCCACCAGCGGCAGGGAGCGGAGGCTGGATTTGGTCTTGGCGCGGTCGGCCTCATAGAGCTGCAGCTTGCCGTCCACCAGTACCTCGGTTAAGATGTGCCTGACGGTGATGGTGTCCTTGTCAAAGTCGAAAGCATCCCAGCGGAGGCCCAGCAGTTCGCTGCGGCGCAGGCCGTAAAAGGCGGCCATCTGGATGAACAGACCCAGCTTATGCTCGCGGCTGGCTTCAAAGAGCTCTTCCAGCTCGGCGGCGTTGTAGTAATTCCCCAGGTGTTTTTCCGCCCGCGGGCGCTCCACCCGGTCTGCCGGATTGAAGGGGATCAGATCCATCTTCACGGCGTATTTGAGCGCCTTGTGGAGATTGGCGTGCTCTCGGATAACAGAGCTTGCGCTGATGTTCTGGAGCTCATGGAGGTAGAAACTCTGGAGATGCCGCGCCTGCAGGCCCGCGAGGGTGACACTGTGGGCGCGGAAATAGGGGACGATCTTCTTTTTGACGTTTCCGCTGTAGGAACAGTAGGTGGTGGGGGCTACGGAGCTTTTGATGATGAGAAGCCAGGCCTCCATGAAATCGGCAAAGGGCATGTCCGGGGAGATTTCCCCATCCCCTGCCGCCCTCGCCGGGGCTACATATTCCCGGCGCAGCTTCTGCAATTCCTGTTCCGCTTTCTTTTTGTTGCCCTTGCGCACCGGCACGCCGGTGGAGATCCAGGGCTGTTTTCTTTTTCCCGCGGGGTCTTTATAACTGAGTACCGCATAATATATGCCGTTTTTCTCTTGCAGGTGTCCTGCTACCAAGAGTAAATCCCTCCTTCCGGGCAGCACGGACGGTGTTTCGGATCATCGACATTGTACTGCCAGAGCTCGAATCCGTCCAATCTGCGAATTGGTTTTTTGAATGTGCGATTTACCGCGCGTCGCGGCTGCGCTCACGCTGGCGCTTCAAAAGCTCCAGCCCCTTGAGGATGTCGCGCTTGATCTGTTCGCCGGTGTAGTGCGGCGGGAAAAAGCTGCGAAAATCCTCGCGCCGCAGCTTGATCTGTTCCTGTTGGTTGGGTTTCTCCTGCTGCATGAGTGCCTGAATGGCGTCGTGGTCAAGCGTTCCGGTCTGGGCTGCGCGCTTGAGCTGGATGGCCTGGGCGTGGGACGGGGTACATTGGTTTTTCTCCATGGCGGCCAGCAAATCCCGCTGCTGTTCTTCGGAGAGATAGGACAGCTCCACCGCCGGATTGAAAGCAATTTTGCCCTCGTCCACCTTGGCGAGAATCTCCGGGATCAGGTTGGTCAGGCGAATGAAACGCTGGATTTGATTTCTGCTGTCTCCGGATTGTTCAGCCATCATCTCGTCCGTTCTCAACTTCGTCCCAAGTTGGGACGAAGTCCCCTGGTGCCGCATGGCTTCAAATTTCATCTTATACGCAAACGCTTTTTCGCTGGGGAGAATGTGCTCGCGCTGCAAATTGGCGTCCACCATGGCAATCACGGCTTCGTCGTCCGTCATCTCCCGCACGACCACCGGCATGGTCTCCAGCTCCAGCTGCTGACAGGCCGCCAGTCGCCGGTGACCGGACACCAGCTCATAGCTGCCGTCCGCTGTGGGGCGGGCAAGACCCGGCGAGAGCACTCCGACCTTCCGGATGCTCTCCACGATCCTCTCCATTTCCTCATTTTGGTTTTTTATCGTACATAACCTCTCTTTCGTTCTTTGTTTTTCTCCGGGTGATACAGCTCGTGCCGCAAAGCCAGCTCCACCCGGATGTTATTGTGGATTTCTTTCTGATCGGAGATGATGCCCTGCGCGGTCTTCTTTTCCCGACGCAGGGCGGAAAGCTGCCGGGTACACTGGTCTCTTGCCGCTTTCAATTCTTCTAGTTCCTCCGGACTTCGACAGCGGCGCATGCGGTTATAAAGCCTGTTTCTCCGGGCGATGACTGTCTGCATCGTGTTTTCGGTTTGCGCAATGAAAGCCTTCACCGCCGGGATGCTGTCCAGCTTGTGCGCGGCTGCCAGCTTTGCCTGGGCGGAGTAGCGGTCCATGCGGCGCACGGCCTCCCGCATCTCCGGCGACAGAGGCTTGTGCGGCTTCTTCCGCGGAAGATAGCCCAGCAGATAGCAGTAATGGAGATACAGCGCCCGCAGACCCGTGACCTTCTTGACCCGGTGCACGCTGCCGCTGAGCCGGACCTTCTCCGGTTTGCTTTTTAGGCGTTCGTGCTGTTCCAGCCAAAACTCCCGGTTGCCCCGGAAGCGGGCGGGGCTGTCGTCCAGATAGATGCGGTTCAGGATAGATTTGTTGTCGTAGCCCTCGCCCAGCCGCGCCATGCGCACCGGCTTTTTGCTGCCCGGCGAACAGATGGTGAAATACTTGCGCCTTTCATCCATCTGCACGGTGTAACCCTTTAGACGCAGGATCTCCGCAAAATCCCTCTGTGTCCGGGCTATGGCCGCCGCTTCGTCGATGGCCTGCCGCATAAGATTGTAGCGGGTGGGCTCGCCGTTCTTCTCGGCAAAATAGATGCTCCGCGGCGTTTTGCCTCCGGGCGCGCGAATCACGGAAAGCACGTGTTCCTCACACAGCTCGTCCGACAGGCGGCGCAGCTCATAATAGGCCCGCTTGCTGCAATCGAACTTTCTGCCGTCCCACATATTCACGGAGTTGATGACCAGATGATTATGGTAGGTGCCGGTGTTGAAGTGGGTGGCGACGAGGACCTGATGGTCCTCGCCCCACATGCGTTTTGCCAGCTCCACGCCCATCTGATGGCAGAGCTCCGGCGTGACCTCGCCGGGCTTGAAGCTCTGGTAGGCATGGTAGGCCACGTTGCCCCCGGTCTTGCCGAAGCGCTCCTGCACAGCGTACATCTCCTGAAAGGCACGGTCCCGGTTGCAGTTGATCCCGGTGACATACATGGTTTTCTCCACGCCGTGTTCCGTCTTTTCCCCGTTGGCCGCGTAGTGGAGCACGGCCTGCAGGTCGGTGTACTCGGTCTTGGCCGGGTTGCGGGCATAGTCCACCACCCGGCGCAGACTGTCTTTAATCGGCCAAATCTTCGTGACTGCCATCGTCACTGCTTCCTCCTGCGGCGCAGACCCGGTAAAACTGTTTCGTCAGGTCCTCGAAGCGCTGCTCGATCCAGTCGAGATCCTGATGCGGATATTCGTCCCGCAGCTGACAGAAGCCACGGTAGAGTGTATGGACTTCGTCCGCCGGGAAGGACTGTACGTTCTTGCCCAGGCCAACGGCCCGCATGTACGCCGAAAGGCTCATCCGGCAGGCGCGGGCATTGCGCTGCAGCCGCCGCTTCTCGCTCTCGGTCACGCGGATCTGAATGGGATATTCTCTTGTTCTCTGCAAATGAACTCTCCTTTCTAATTTGGGGTTACAGGGGCAGTGCCCCTTTCGGCCTGAGCCGTTCCGGCTTTGTCAGCACAAAGCCTATGCTCGCTACTCCGCAGGACAGGCAGTACCCGTACTGTCTGCGAGGGGATCGACCCCCAGTTGTTTTGCCATAGCCTCAGCAGGATCGGTCTCATCAGGGAGCCATTCGGCGTAGATAAGCCAGGCTTTATCTCCATGGATTTCCCCGTCAATGTCGATATCGACAATGGCGCCGATCGGAATATCAGCAAAGCCCAGATACGGAATGCCGGTGGGATTCTGCTGAAAAACCGGGGCAAAAACTTTGCAGCCCCGATCCAGTGTAAGATACAGGAACATGCAATGCGCGCCCCAGCGTTTGCAGTCGAGGCGGGCGCAGGCTGTACCGGAGTCATCTCCAGTCAGCTTGCGATAGGGCGTTGTGTCAAAGTTAAGCGCGTAGAATTGCCGTTTGGAATAGGCGTGAAAACTCATTTCTTTTTCCTCCTTGTCTGTGACGGTTATGACGGCTGTGACGGGTTTTCGGCTATATCCCGGATTTGCCGTCATTGCTGTCATGGCCGTCATGGGTGAAGCACAGCAGGCGGCTTTGACCTGTGCGCCTGGTGCGGTAAGTGATGCCGGCGGGGCGCAGCACATCGTTTGCGTAGCGCCCCAGATACTTGGTGATGACGTTGCTCGGGGTCTCCTTTTCGCCCAGCTCGCTCAGCAGCTCCGTCGCGGTGCCTGTCCACTCCGTGTACTGCCTCAAAAACGCGACCAGCCGGAATAAAACCGACGGGATCTGCTCCCGCTGGAGCTCTGTACTCTCCGTGCGCTCCACCAGCTGCCAGCTCAGGTTTTCAAAGCGGAGCGTGAGGCGCTGATAGTCGATATCGCGCCCGGTGGCCAGGAGCGTCGCGGTATCGGCGCCGCGCTGCCGCAGCAGCACCATGCTGGTGTCGGCCGCGCCCGTGATACCGGTACTGCCCGAAAGCTGGTTGGCGGTCTGCGATCTGCTTGAGGGCGGACATGTCGTCGTAGTCGGCGGAATAGAGACCCGTCTTGCCCGCCGCGCTGCGGGAGTCCCGCGCCTTCTGCAGCGTGTCGATGATGACAAGCTTTGTCGCCGGGTAATCGCACAGGGCCTGGGTGATCTGTTCCTCCAGCCCGCTGCCCAACTTTCCGCAGACAGTCGCAAAGCGGAGACCGGGCGGTGCCTCGTCGGTCAGGCGATAGAGCCGGTTCTGCAGACGGCTCATGGTGTCCTCCAGACTCAGGTACAGCACGTCGCAGCAGGTTGTTTTCAGTCCCCAGAGCGGGAGTCCCCGCGCAACCTGCAGCCCGAGCTGGAGCATCAGCCAGCTTTTGCCGATCTTGCTGGACCCGCCCAGCAGCGTCACCCCCTGCGGGATTAGGCCCTCTACGATGAAAAGGGTCTTCTCCAGCGGAGTCGAGAGCAAAGTGTCGGCATCCACAATGACATAGTTGATGACGTTTACCTTCGGCACCCGCAGGGCATTGCCGATTTTGATGCCGTGGATCTCGTTTTCGCGGACCAGCTTGTAGGCCAGCCCCCGGCTGATCCCCAGCATCTTTTGCAGCTGGGGAACGGTTACGATGTCCGGATAGTCCGGGTACATCATGCCATAGAAGTCTTTGAGCTCCGTTTTCTTGATTTTGATCAATCCTCCTTTGACCGCGGCAGGAGCGCCCAGACTCCTGCCCTGTGTTTAGTCAGGCAATGCCTGTCATGGTTTGTGTGCCGTTTGATCTGGATGGCGTTCCGCCCCGGACTCTTTCACCGCGGTCGTTGCCAACACCCCTTAGCATGCTCGCTCCTTTTCAGGAGGTCCTGGCACACTTCGCCGGGATGAGTAATAACCATCCAGCCGATCATTCAGTTGTTCTATTCAAACCGGGATTCCGCATACGGTTTCTCCCAGATGAAAGCAAATTATTAAGCTTTGAGGCTCTTCATAGTAAAAATCCCTCCATAGGTAGCTCACGGAAACGGCCAAAACGTCCGGTTTATTTTGTGAATTTTTTGTGAACATTTTAGCTGCTGAGTGTTTTGAGGTATCCGGCTTCTGAGTGTTTTCAAAAATGCTCCCATAATAAAGCCACGGGAACGGCAAAACATGACGGTCTGCTCCAGATTTTTTCATCCTCTGTCCCTTTGTGTTGTTGCGCCGTTTGATCTGGATGGCGTTCCGCCCCGGACTCTTTCACCGCGGTCGTTGCCAACACCCCTTGGCATGCTCGCTCCTTTTCGTGAGGTCCTGGCACACTTCGCCGGGGTGAGTAATAACCATCCAGCCGGTCATTCAGTTGTTCTTTTTGCCTTTCTTTTTTCCCTCCTATTCAAAAAACCGTTACATATCAATACGAATCCAGCGGGAGTAAATGGCCTCCCGCGGACCGTATTGATATGTAACGGTTTCGCTGCTACAATACATCGGTAAGCCTTTTCAGGCTCGTACCGGAGTATTCTTCGACAAGTCTTTACAGGCCTGTCGGATAACGTTATTCAGTTGTTCTCCCTGACCTTGGTCTCGCCTTCCTTCGAGGCTGAGAGACAGGATTCGACAAGGAAATATTATAAAATACCACAGCAAAGATCGCTTGTCAAGTAAAAATTCTCATTTTATTAAGATCGTTTTCCTGCGTGCGTCCGCGCCCCTCTGCTGACTGATGGAGTATAGCTTCCGAAAGAAAAAACTGCCCGCGAGATGACGCAAGGGCAGTTTCTTTCGCTTGTTGTCAAGGGCCTTCCTTCTCATATGTCAATATAGAAAATCACAATTCGTCCATCATTAATTGATTTTTGATTGATGAAAATGCTATGGTGATCAAAAGCTCCGTGTTCCATTACCTTCTCCATCGCTTTTCCCCTGGCAAGCTCGTCGACCAGTTTGTCCAGCTGGCGCACCTCCAGAATGCGAAATCTGAATCCCGGCGATCGAGACGAAATCAGGCTTTCCGCCTGACAAGCTTATAAATACCGTATCCAATGGCCACACCGGCCGTATTGAGGATCAGATCATCGATATCGCTTACACTTCCGGGAAAAAACAATTGCATCATCTCAATGACGAGCGACAGTCCCGCGCCGGCAAGAAGCACTTTCCAAAAGCAATCCAGGCGGGGATACAAAATCGGCAGAATAATGCCTGTCGGGATAAACATGCAGGTATTCCCGATGATATTGATTGCGGCTTCACGTTTGCTATCATAATCGAGAATATTCACAAACGGAATCAAATTGATCCGAATCGGCTGAATACTGCTCAGATTGATCATAAGCGGCCGCACATGACCGTTGACAGTGAAAAACGGATAAAAGACGAAGCGAATAAGAACGGCAAGATTGACAAACATCAAAAGAAGAACAGCTTCTCTTTTCCAGACAATCTTCTTCTGCCGCAGCCAAAGGATTCCCCGGCAGAGGAGCCACAGCGCTGCGAAAATCAATTCGCCGCTCAGCAAAGAAATCTCAATCATGCGCTGCACCTCCTCAAACGCCGAATTGTTTCCTGTATTCGGAGAATCACGCCTTTTTCCGGGAGAGCATGCCCTTTATTACCGCAAGCGGGATGCTCTGGTGCTGAGGCTTATAGTCTTTGCCGCCGAGGATCAGCTTCTCGACTTTGAGGTCCAGCAGCCGGTCGCTCGGAAGCTCATAGGGATTGGCGGAGAGGATCACCATGTCCGCGATCTTGCCCGCTTCCAGCGAGCCGCGCTCCTGCTCATCGAAGCTCGTCCAGTAGCCGTTATAGGTCGCCATGCGCAGGGTCTGCCGGATACTGACGGCCTCGGCGGGGTTGGAGTGGTTCACAGCCTTATAGAGCCAGACGATCGGGTCCGGGGAGGTGCAGGGCCCGTCGCTGCCGAAGGAGACCACGCAGCCGTTTTCCATAAAGGAGCGGACCGGGTTGAGCCGCGCAGTTGTCGAAGGCAATCTGCATGGGGAGCTGGATGCGGTACTGCCGGCAGATCTGCATGCCGTACTCCGTGGGCAGGCAGGCGTGGATGATGCCGTGGCGGTGATCCTCGCGCGGGAAGTCGTCCAGCGCGGCCTTGAGTGCACGGGCAGCCTGGTCAAAGGCCCGGTCGCCGATGGCGTGCATCTCGATCTGCAGACCCGCCCGGTTCGCCGCCTTGCAAAAGTCGATGACCTGCTCGTCGGTATAGTAGAGAATGCCGCGGTTGTTGGGGTCGGAGGTGTAGGGCCGCTTCATGGCAGCGTCCTGCGAGCCGAAGCATCCGTCAAGCGCACAGGCAAAGCAGCCGCCGATGCGCGGGAGCCTGCGCGCATTGGCTACCCCCACATCCATAGATTGGGGAAAGACACGAAGCTGCAGACCGTTCTGCAGACTTCTGGCAAACCAGGTCTCCATGGAGATGTCCAGATTCATGGCAAAGCCCACGCCGCTGACGGTGTGGATGAGGCCGATGCCGCGTGCAGCTTCAAAGTCCGCCGCCATCTGCATGTCGCGCAGCAGCTCCAGCGGGGAGATGGAATTGGTGATGAAATCCGAAACGGCGAAGAACGCCTCCTGATTCATCTCGCCGCTGTCCGCATGATATCCGCGCAGCTTCTTCGTCCTGCGCGGAAGCTTTTTGAGCAGCGCGGTGTTTACCACGCAGGCGTGACCGTCGTACTTCACCATGAACAGCGGCTTGCCATGGGTGACCGCGTCCAGTTCCTCGCGGCTCACAAGGCAGCGCTCCGCCACGGAGTAGGGGGACGCGCCGAAGGCGATCAGCGTTTTGGAGGGACATTCGGCGGCAAAGCGGTCCACCATGGCGAGGATCTCCGCGTTGGAGCGGGCTTCCATCACGTTCAGCCCCGCATTGAAGGCGGAGAAGGAGGCAAAGTGCTGGTGCGTGTCGCCAAAGGGCGGAATGAGCGCCCGGCTGCTCAGCTCCACGACGGGCGCCCGGCGGTACTTTTTCGGCAGGCTGTTGCCCACATACACGATGCGTCCCTTGTGTTCAACCAGATACTGAAAGACATCGTCATTTGCGTTGACGGTGACGATCGCTCCGTGATAGACGGTCATAGTATTATCCTCCCGGCGTATATTCTTTGTTTTGCGCTTATCTCAAATAACACCCAGCGGGATCACTTCATATCCGGCACATAGTTTGCGGCCAGGAAGAAAGGTATATATGTGGTGACGAATACGGGCAGCACACCCCACCATTTGTAAACCCAGATGAAGGAATGGTTGCTCGTTCCGGCGAGGAAGGATTCAAACAGCGCAAACAGCAGCGCCATTTCCAGCGCTCCGGCCAGCTTGCAGCTGATGCCGCCCTTTCCGTTTTTGGAGAAGAAGCGCGTGCTCCGGTCCTGTGGCAGCATTTTGAAGGAAATAATGCCTGCCAGAGAGAACATCATGGACAGCTCCCAGCAGACGCCGATCAGCAGAATGAACGTCGTCGATTCATTAGAAACCGACCACAGCGGATACCCGAAAACGTGGCCGATGATGGCGTTGCAGATTTCGTAAAGCCAGTGAACGCCGTACAGGGCCAGGCCCGCATAGATCACCTCGTAGTTTCGGAAGTTTTCCGTACTGCGCACGCGGATCGCGTTGACCAGATCCATTGCCTGCTGTGAACCGTCTCCCCAGAATACAAACATCTCAGTCCCTCCTTATCTCTGACTGTCGATAACCTTCCCGGCTCAACTCCCGGCACGAAGCAGCGGCATTGCTGTGCCTCTACCGTGCCGCCTGTTGACTTGCAATAAGTATACCATAAAGATAGTCGGTAATCTATCAGAATAACAGAAAAGGCCGCCTGTTTCCGGGCGGCCGATTCGTGTTGCATTGTTACTTGCTATAAACGTTATAGGTGCTCTATGCAGGAGATGATAGCTTACTATATGCAAATTTAAAAAAGCAGCTATATCGGTACAGTAATACAGCATTGTTTATACCCGTTCGGGAAAAAACTATTTCAAATTTCAAAACTATACCCGAGCTGATATAATTTTTTGGCTATTGGCTCTCGATCTTTTCCTCGACGGTGTTATCCTTGATGTACAGGTCTGCTTATGGTAAAATAGTTGTATAGTAAGCGGAGAAGGGAGCTGAGAAAATGCCGAATCAGGACAGCTGGCAGCTTGCACTAAGCGAGTACATCCGTCAGGGGGAGCCTGACCGGGCCGAGAAGAGCGCGGCATGGCAGACGGCCATCGGGCTTCAGGCTGTGGATGGGCTGAAAACCTCTCCGTATTTGTTGGAGACCGCAAAGGCGCATATCGAAGGCGACATTGACATTGCCGGGGCGCAGCGGCGCATCCAAAGCTACTACAAAGAACAGGCCAACCGCAAAACGGTAGAAGCCGGAACGATGGAGGCGGATATTGTCTCCGCGCGTATCACCGAACTGTTAGGAGAGAAAACCTTTCAGTTTTCTCCGGCCGAGCTGCAGAGCATTCACCGCCGTTTGTTTACTGGTGTCTTTGAACACGCGGGACAATTCCGCACCTATAACATCACAAAAAATGAATGGGTGCTCGGCGGCGATACGGTCACATACGCTTCCTGGGATAGCATCCGCGACACACTGGATTATGACTATTCGCAGGAAAAACAGTTCTCCTATGAAAAGATTTCTGTGCCGGAGTCTATCCGCCATATGGCAAAGTTTGCATCCGGGATCTGGCAGATCCATCCTTTCTGTGAGGGCAACACACGCGCAACGGCGGTGTTTGTCGTGAAATACTTGAAGACTTTCGGTTTTCACGTGAACAATGACGTTTTTGCGGCAAACTCCTGGTATTTTCGCAACGCACTTGTCCGCGCCAACTACAACAATCTGCAAAAAGGTATCCATGCTACAAGCGAGTTCCTCGAAATGTTTTTTGAAAACCTGCTCCTCGGCACGCAGCATGAATTGAAGAATCGCTGTCTCCATGTGGACTTCAGAGAAGATCAAAGTGCCAAAATGGCACTTTGGATTGCACGTTGGAAGAGCTGGCCGTGCTGCAAACCGTGATAGCAAATCCCGCCATCACGCAAAAGGAGCTTGCTGCCGCTATTGGTAAATCGGAACGGACAATAAAACGCAGAATGACGGATCTGCAGGAAAAAGGCTATCTCCGCCGTGAGGGCGGCAAGCGCAGCGGCCGTTGGGAAGTGTTGGTTGAAATCTCCTGACCATGGGCTGATAAGTGCGCTTGAAAATGCAAGAATAACAATATTATTAGAGAGTTTCGCATCCCGCAGCGCGAAGCTCTCTTGTTCTATCTGAACAGCACGAACGGAAAAAGAACAATATCAATCAGAAAACCATGAGGCCATTATTGACCCGGAAACCTTCGAGACGGTCCGGTGAGAACTGGCCAGACGGACCAAGCAGCAGGACGGCGAGGTCACCGCCTTCAGCGAAAAGCTCTGGTGTGGCCTTCTGGACTACGCCACGTCCTACGCGGATGGCCGCCTGACCTTCACCTTCAAAAACGGCTCTACCTTCGAGGGATGAGCCGGGTAAATGCAACGCTCCCGATCATCGGTTTTTTGATATGCTCCCTTTATGAGAGACAGTGAAAAAGAAAAACACTGTCAATCATGGAGGGAGCATAACTATGTTTTGGAAGAAAACGCCGGTTGAAGAAAG
>CADADE010000042.1 GCA_902786615.1 Oscillospiraceae bacterium | reverse complement strand
TGGTGCTCATGAACGCCGTGGAGGAAAATGATAAGGAACTCGGCAACAACGACGGCGATATCCTGATCGAAGAAGCACAGAACATGGCAAAGGCATTGGCGGAAGCCGGAGCCGATCTGATCCAGGTGCGCGTCGGCACCATCGGTATGGAGCCGAACTGCTGGGCGACCGACACCAATTTCTGTGCCTACCACGCCAACGGCACTACCGGCTATGGCACGCAGTTTGATTTCACCAAGCATTTCCAGGGTCTGTACGACGGGGCACATTCCGGCGCAGGCGCCTTTATCCCCATGGCCAGAGAGATCAAGAAAGTCGTGGACGTTCCGGTCGGCTGCGCAAGCTACATGGACCCGCGCACCGCGCCGGATATGATGAACAACGCCATTGCAAACGGAGATTTGGATCTTCTGTTCATGAACCGCCCCCTGACGGTCGATCCCGAGCTGCCCAACAAGCTCAAGGAAGGACGCCGCGATGAGGTTGCCCCCTGCACACGTTGCTTCCACTGCCACAACAAAGCTCCGGCCGCACTCAAGAGCGATAACGAGAAGTGCCGTGTCAACGCAACCACCCAGTACGCCTATGTGGAGGGCGGCTTTGTCGAGGGCTACGACCTGACCCCGGCTGCCAATCCGAAAAAGGTCATGGTCATCGGCGGCGGCCCCGCCGGTATGGAGGCCGCCCGCATCGCGGCAGAGCGCGGCCATAAGGTGACGCTCTACGAAAAGAACGGTTATATGGGCGGCATGCTGCTCTTTGCCAACGCCATCAAGGGCCCGCATGAAAGACTGGAAGATCTCAGAAAATATCTCATCCGCCAGCAGGAACTCAAGGGCGTTGAGGTCGTCACCGGCACTACGGTGGATCTGGACTTCATCAAGGAGCAGAATCCCGATGCCGTGATCGTCGCGGTCGGTGGCAAGCGGGAGAGCCGTTTTGACGGCGCAAATGTCATCGGCATGGATAGCTTTATGGGTGCAAAGCTCGGGGACAACATTGTCATTCTCGGTGCTGCCCTGCAGGCGACCGACCTCGCCCAGTATCTGATCGCCCAAGGCAAGAACGTCCAGCTCGTGCAGGAAAAGGGCGCGGAGTTCGTCGCGGATGGTCAATCCCCCTGGGTAAAGACCTATTGCCCACCTTTATGCGCACGGCGTGAAGGTTTGGAATAATGCCACGGTTGATAGTGTCACCGACGATTCCGTCACGATCACGCTCAATGCCTCCGGTTTAAAGCATGTGATCCCCTGCGATACTGTGATCGAGTGCTGGGATATGGTTCCCAACATGGAACTGTTTGACGAGCTCAAAGCCGCTGGATTCGAGGTCTATGCAGCCGGCTGCGATGAGCCGAAGACAATCCAGTCCGCCATCCACAGCGGGTACGCTGTTTCCAGATACTTAGATTAAATACGAAAAACTGTAACACAAGGGCAGGGGCCGTGGCTCCTGCCCTTGTGTTCAGAAATAGCTCAGATTTCTTTCATTTCTCCCTCGGTCAGCACGTCCAGCATGATCCTTGCCCCTAACTTGAAGGCATAGCAGAAAGTCTCGCAGTCTGTAAGCACGTTGACCTCCCGCTGGGCTGTCATGTAGGCTTCAAACTGTTCTTTTTGCTTCTCGGTCAGGGTGTCAAGCAGAGAATCTCCAGCCTTTACGACTTCGTTTAACACCATGGAATATTGGCTGCCTTTCTTGAAGCTTCGCTCACTGGGATGAATATCTCCCAAGTAAAGGTCTTCCAAAACTTGCATTCCGATGTCCTCCCCTCAGTCGTAGACAAGCTCGTTCATGACGATCTCTTCGGCACGGTTATGGATGCTGTTCATGCGCCTGACCCATTCAAATTGATCGACGGCTTTGAGCGCTTCGGTCACGCCTTCCCTGTCAGCCATCTGTCGGGTAAGCAGATCCATGTGATTAACACAGGCATGATCAATCTCTGACAGGTGCTGAAATAGTTTACAGGACAGAATCAGGTTAGAATACAAGACAGGACGGTTCTCTTGAAGATAGCGCTTTCGTAAGCGGCCATACTTGCCGATGGGTTGCTGTTCTTCTTTGGGGAGAACAAGATCAGGAATAAGATAATCTCCACACTGAGAATATGAGATTTTCATTTTTAAGTAGCTCCTTTCGTGGTAGAATGATGCTTGCAGTTGCGGGAGTGCCTGATTACTCGGGCATTTTGCCTCCTTTCTCCCAGCTGCCGTGTCACTTTGCCACAAATGAGCCGCAGTCAGGTGTAGTTTATGAGGGATAAATTCCTCCTTTACAAACTACACCCGGGACCTCCGATTTGGTTTAAACGGGGAGAAGCATGCTACGCTCCGTTTCCGCGGTTTCCGTTAGAGCCGCGAAAACTGCGCATCCACTGCGTCCTTCTTCCTTTCCAAATCGGAGGCCTCACGGGGGACCTCCGATTTGGGTTTATGCGGGGATTGTGATTCTGCCATTTTCTGTGGCAGGGTTCGGATGTGTAATCGTAAAAAAGTCGGCCCATTTCTGTCGGTTTGAAGCAGAGATGGGCCGGACTGTTATTTTTGCTCTCAATGGGTGATCATATAGCGCGTGATGGCGGCGCAGTTTTCGGCGGCGGCCTGTACAAACTCAACATAGGACATCTCTTCGGAATCATCCGCCTTGTCCGAGATCGCGCGGATGATCACAAAGGGCGTCCCGTTCAGGCTGCAAACCTGCGCGATCGCGGCGCCTTCCATTTCACAGCAGAGACCGCCGACGGAGGAGAGGATGGATTCCTTCTGCTCACGCGAGGCGATGAACTGATCGCCGCTGCAAACGCGCCCTTCAAACGCATGGACCGCAGGCGCGACGGCCTTGACGGCTTCCACCGCGCTTGCGCGCATCGCTTCGTCTGCGCGGAATACCGACTGCCCGCTGTAGGGGATCTCGCCGCGCGCATAGCCCAGCGCCGTCACGTCCATATCGTGCTGCACGGCCTCCGTGGAGACCACGATATCCCCGATATCGATGGCAGCGTCGAGAGAGCCGGCCACGCCGGTGTTGATGATCCGGTCGACCCCAAAGCGGTCGATCAGGATCTGGGTGCAGGCCGCAGCGTTCACCTTGCCCATGCTGCATTTCACGACGACCACATTGGCTCCGTCAAGCTTGCCTTCACAGAACTCCATGCCCGCGAGGGTGGTGGTCTTCTTTTCCGCCAGCGCCTCCTTCAAAGAATTGACTTCCTCGTCCATGGCGCCGATAATGCCGGTTTTGACCGCCTGCTTTCCTCCTGTCTCCGCAAAGCAGGCGGACGTGAGCACCAGCATCAGGGAAGCGATCACTGCTGCCGTAAGGCTGAATTTGTTCTTTTTCATCATAGGATTTCCCTCCTGCAAAGGTTGTGATTCGGTATTGCAATGACCGCGCAAGTCAGATGCTTCTCAAAAAGGCCTCGATGATATACGACTCATAGAGGTGGGCGGCGTCGTTCGGATGGGTGTTCACCTTGCCGGTGAGACTGCCGGTATAATCCACGGCCCAGCGCCGCTTGAGCTCCTCCTTCACGAAATCCGCCACATCGGGATTCACGCTGCGGATCATGGCCGGGGTGCGCTCATCTCCGTTCAGATCGAGCCAGGCAAGCCCGTATTTTTTGGCCGCCGCGATCGTCATTTTCCGATAGGCCGCGGTCTCCACGCCGTTGGAGACGATGATGCCGATGTGCGCGCGGGGGCGGTTTTGGATCAGCCACCAGAGCACCACGTTCCAGGCCCCGCCGAAGCTGTGGATCGTCTGATCCGCAAGCGCGCCGAGGGGGATCTTGCCGGTGATGTCCTCCCCGTCGCCGGAGAAGGCGTGGGGGGCGTGATGGCTGTCGTTGATGCCGAGATAAATGGTGATATAGTCGGCGTCCTCCGGGATATTTTGATAGTTCCAGGGCATGTCCGGCGCGGTGAGAGAATTGCGGAAGTCGCCCGGCTCCGGCGGATAGGCCAGGGTGCGCCCGCCCTCAAAGAAAGGGACGATCTCCATGTTGTTGCGGTTTGCGATCAGATAGGGATAGACGCTCCTGTGGCCCCGGTACGGCCCCTCCGGGATGGGGACATTCTGCTCGAGCCCGTTTGTAAAGCTGTCCCCGCAGACGACCCATTTCTTTCCGCTGAGGACATTCCAGTTTGTTGACATGACAGCTTTCCTCCATAACAGGATACTCACAGGGTAGCACAGAAGCAGCAGGAAATTCAAGCCCTATTTGAAAAACCTCCCTTTCCGGCAGTCAGCGTCCGGGAAAGGGAGGTTTTAATATCTTATACGAATCGTCCGCTCTCATAGCGCAGGATACGGCAGCCGAGGGCTTCGGCCTCCTCCGCGCTATGGGTGGCGAGCAGGAGCGCGGCGTTTTGCAGGCCGTCTCTCGTCGCCGCCATGACCCGCTCCCGCAGGGCGCTGTCGAGCGCCTTGAAGGGTTCGTCCAGCACCAGAAGCTCCGGGGCGGCGGCGAGAGCGCGGGCAAGAGACAGGCGCTGCTGCATCCCGCCGGACATCTCCGCCGGGTACAGCTCCCGCGCGTCGTAAAGCTCCAGCCGCTGAAGCCAGGCGAGCGCTTCCGGCATGGTTTCCTCCCGGTCGGCGAGGACAAGGTTCACGTTTTCCGCCGCCTTGCGCCAGGGGAGAAGCCGCGGCTCCTGAAAGACGGCGGCAGTGCGCTTCGCGCTGCTTTTCACGCTTCCGCCGTCGGGCATCTGCAGGGACAGCGCGACGCGCAGCAGCGTCGTCTTCCCGCAGCCGGAGGGGCCCATGAGGGCGAGGCGCTCCCCGGGATGCAGGTGGAGCGAGCAGCCGTCCAGCACCTGCCTGCGGTCAAAGCGCAGGGAGACCTTATTCAGTTCGAGCATGGCTCTTTTCCTTTCGATCAAGTTTATCGGTGAGCCGCAGCAGCAGCCCCTCAATCAGAAGGCTCACCAGCACCACCGCCGCCGTCCAGGCGAAAAGCTCCGTGGTTTCCAGATAGAGCTTCGCCTCATAAATGCGCTTGCCGATGGAGTACGGCGGCACGGTCAGCACCTCGGCGGCGATCCCGGCCTTCCAGCCGAGTCCAAGGGCCGAGCGCAGGGCTGCGCGCAGATGCGGCAGCACCGAGGGGCCGATGATCCGGCGCAGGACGCGAGCGCGCGGCAGACGAAACACCTGCGCGAGCTCCAGAAGCTGCGGGTCGATCCCGGCAAGACCCGCGGAGACATTAGCCCACACCACGGGCAGCACCATCAGCGCCGCGATGAAAACCGGCACTGCGCCGCGCCCCAGCCACACCAGGGCCAGGATGATGAAGGAGGCCACGGGCGTGCTCTTTACAAGCGTCATGACAGGGCTCAGCAGCGCCTTCAGAAGCGGGCTCCAATGCGTGAGCAGCGCCAGCAGCGCACCGAGCAGCACCGCCGCAAGGATGCCCGTCAGCACCCGCGCAACGCTCTTTCCCACGGTGAGCCAAAACTCTGCCGTGCTTCCAAGCTCGAGAAGCTTCCGACCCGTCTGCAGCGGGGAGGGCAGGAGCAGCTCCTGCCCCACAGCCGCGGCGGCCAGTGCCCACACCAGCAGCCAGAAGCCAAGCACCGCGAGCGTCCGTAGGGTCTTGCGGACGGCGGAGCTCATTTCAGGATGCAGTAGAAGTCCTCACCGGGCAGCTTTCCGCCGACGGACTGAGGCGCCTTTTCAAGCATGATCTCCAGGAACGCGCCGAGCTCGCGCTGCATATCCTCGCCGGTGACGAAGCAGACGTTGCAGTTGGGAATGGCCTTGGCGGCGACGGCAGCCTTGTTGAAAATGCCGGCGGCTTCGATCTTCTCGGCGGCGGCCTGCACATCCTCGCTCAGAAGCTTGACGGAGGCCTCATAGTCGGCGAGAAAAGCCTTGACCGCCTCCGGGTTCTTTTCGGCAAAGTCACGGCGCACGACGACGCAGCCCTGCACGAGGCTGCCCGGCTCCATGACCTTGTCCCACTCGGCGGTGAGATCAAGCGCGACGACGAGATCCTGGTTCTGGCTCTTGGCCACGGTCACCATGGGCTCGGGCAGGACGGCAAGAGAGACCTTTCCGGCCGCGACGGCGGCGTTCAGCTCCGCGGGCTGGGCATAGCTGTTGTCAATGTTGGGCTCGACGCCGCACTTGCCGCAGAGCGCGGCAAAAATGAAGCTGGGGTTCTGCGCGGGGGCGTAGACCGTCTTGCCGTTGAGATCGGCGATGCTCTCGATCTTTTCCTTGCCGTCCGTCACGAGGTACAGGACGCCCCGGGTGTTGAGGGCCAGCACCTGCACCTTGCCCTCGGTCTTGTTGTAGAGCGCCGCGGCGGCGTTGGTGGGCAGGGCCGCAATGTCGCACTCGCCGCTGACAAGCGCGGCGGTCACGACGGAGGGGTCGGTCTCGACGGTGAAGCTGTAGGCGGGCTTTGCGTCCGCGATCATGCCCGCCATGCCGAAGCCGGTGGTGCCGTTGAGGGTGCAGACACGAACGGCCTCGCCGTCGGCAAAGGCGGCGGCAGCGCCTGCGATCATGCACAGGCACAGAAGCAGGGTCAGGCTGAGGGTCAGAAGATTCTTTTTCATGTTCGTTTCCTTTCGTTATTCCGTTTTGGTTTTGGCATTTTTCGGGGTGACGGCCTTGGCGCTTACGCCCGGGAGCCGCCCGAGCTTCCCGCTCAGGGCGTTGATGACGTCCATGGGCGCGTCCAGCACAAGGCAGATCACGTTGACACCCCTGTCGTGATCCGGGATGCCCATGCGCCCGCGGATATACGGGGCGTAATCATGCAGCAGGGCGTTGAGAGTGTCCACCGATTCCGGCACTTCCACCAGAATGGCGATGGCGGCGATGCGTGTTTCCATTGCTCTCCTTTCCGTCAAAAGAAAAGCCATGCCGGAAGGCATGGCAAAAACACTTATCAAAAGCGTAAATTACAGCCTTCCGCCTCAGTCTCTCCTTCGGCGTCAGAATATATTGCTCCCCTCTCCGAAAGCACAGCTCGCGGATCGGACACGCCTGATTGTAACAAAAATCCGGCAGAAGTCAAGAAGATTTCTCCCGGAGGAAAATTTGTTTGTGCAATTTCCCTTTTATTGTCAAAATGTGTTGCATTTCTTTATAAATTAGTATAAGATAGATAGGCGCGTGTGTCAGAAAATTATCAAAGCGCGCCGACCATTCATCGAAAGGATGTGATCCCCATGGAATCTGTTGATTTCAAATTCATTGATTCCGTTCTCGAAAAATACGGCTGCGACAAGGCGAAGATCATCGCCATCATGCAGGATGTACAGGAAAAGTACCGCTACCTGCCCCAGGAAGCTCTGGAGTACATTGCCGGCAAGGTCGGCATGAGCGAGTCGAAGCTCTACGGCGTGGCGACCTTTTACGGGAACTTCTCCCTGGACGCCAAGGGCAAGTATGTCATGAAGGTATGCCGCGGCACGGCATGTCACGTGCGCAAGAGCAGCAACGTGCTCCAGGCGCTCTATGACGCCACCGGCACCAACGAGCACAAGCCCAGCTCGGACGACGGGCTGTTCACGCTGGAAATCGTCTCCTGCCTCGGCGCCTGCGGCCTGAGCCCCGTGGTCATGGTCAACGACACCGTCCACGCGGCCATGACCCCCGAAAAGGCCCGCGCCCTGGTGGAGCAGCTGAGAGAGGAGGCCTGAGGCAATGCGCGAGAGAATCAAGAATCTGGAAGAGTTCCGCGCCCTGCAGGAGAAGTTCGTGCAGGCCCGCAGCCATGAAAAGCGCAAGGTGCTGGTCTGCTGCGGCACCGGCTGCGCGGCGGGCGGCAACCTCGCCGTGTATGAAGAGCTGAAAACCCAGATGGAAGCTCATGGCGCGGCCTTTGAGCTGAGCCTCAACGACAGCTGCGGCGGCGACGCCACCGGCATCAAAAAGTCCGGCTGCCACGGTTTCTGCGAGATGGGTCCCCTGGTGCGCATCGAGCCGGAAGGCTGGCTCTACACCAAGGTCCATGCCGAGGATGTGGCCGAGATCGTGGAGAAGACGATCATCGGCGGCGAGTTTATCGAGCGCCTGGGCTACAAGCAGAACGGACAGGTCTACAAGCGTCAGGAGGACATCCCCTTCTACAAGAAGCAGACCCGCCGCGTTCTCGAGCACTGCGGCCATATCGACGCCGAGAGCATTGAGGAATACTTCTCCATCGGCGGCTACGCCGCCCTCGCCAAGGCTCTCTTTGAGATGAGCGGAGAAGAGGTCATTCAGGAGGTCTCCGACTCCGGTCTGCGCGGCCGCGGCGGCGCTGGCTTCCCCACCGGCAAGAAGTGGGCGCAGGTTGCGGCGCACACCGAGGAGCCCGTCAAGTATATCGTCTGCAACGGCGACGAGGGCGACCCCGGCGCCTTCATGGACCGCTCCTGCATGGAGGGCGACCCCCATAAGATCCTGGAGGGCATGATCATCGCGGGCGTGGCCACCGGCTCCACCGAGGGCTACATCTATGTCCGCGCCGAGTACCCCCTGGCGGTCTCCCGTCTGACCATCGCCATCTCTCAGGCCGAGGAATACGGCCTCATCGGCGATGATATCCTCGGCAGCGGCAAGAGCTTCCACATGCACATCAACAAGGGCGCCGGCGCCTTCGTCTGCGGCGAGGGTTCCGCCATGACCGCCTCCATCGAGGGCAACCGCGGCATGCCGCGCACCAAGCCCCCGAGAAGCGTGGACAAGGGCCTGTTCGGCAAGCCCACCTGCCTCAATAACGTCGAGACCTTTGCCAACGTCCCCGACATCATCAAGAAGGGCGCGGCCTGGTTCCGCTCCGTCGGCACCGAGAAGAGCCCCGGCACCAAGGCCTTCGCTCTGACCGGCAACGTGGTCAACACCGGCCTCATCGAGGTTCCCATGGGCACCACCCTGCGCGAGGTCGTGTATGACATCGGCGGCGGCATCAAAAACGGCAAGAAGTTCAAGGCCGTGCAGATCGGCGGACCTTCCGGCGGCTGCCTGACCGAGGAGCACCTTGACCTGCCGATGGACTTTGATTCTCTCAAGAAGGTCGGCGCGATCATCGGCTCCGGCGGTCTCGTCGTCATGGACGAGGACAGCTGCATGGTCAACATCGCCCAGTTCTTCATGAACTTCATCTGCGAGGAATCCTGCGGCAAGTGCACCCCCTGCCGTGAGGGCACCACCCGCATGAACGAGATCCTCACCCGCATCACCCAGGGCAAGGGCCGCATGAGCGATATTGACGAGCTCAGAGACCTTGCCGAGATGATCCAGGTGTCCTCTCTCTGCGGCCTCGGCAAGACGGCTCCGAACCCCGTCCTGTCCACGCTGCAGAACTTTGAGGAGGAATATATCGAGCATATCCGCGACAAGCGCTGCCACTGCGGCACCTGCAAGGCGCTGAGCCAGTACGTCATCACGGACAAGTGCATCGGCTGCACCAGATGCGCGAGAAACTGCCCGGTCGACGCCATCACCGGCACGCCGCGGCATAAGCATGTCATCGACACTACCAAGTGCATCAAGTGCGGCACCTGCAAGGAAAACTGCCCGGTAGGCGCCATCAGGGAGGGTTAAGCCATGACGGAAAAGAAAATGATTATCGACGGCATCGAATGTCCGTTCACCGACGAGCGCAACGTGCTTGAGGTCGCCCGTCACAACGGCATTGACATTCCCTCGCTGTGCTACTGTGAAAACCTCTCCATCTACGGCGGCTGCCGCCTGTGCCTGGTGGAGAACGAGAAGGGCGCGCTGGATGCGGCCTGCTCCATGCAGCCGAGAAACGGCCTTGTGGTCTACACCCACTCCGAAAAGGTGCTCAAGAGCCGCCACACCACGCTCCAGCTTTTGATGAACAGCCACCGGGCCGAGTGCCTGACCTGTGAGCAGAGCGGCCACTGCAAGCTGCAGGAGTATGCCCACCGCTACAACGTGGTGGAGCCCCGCTTCAACGAGAACACCTATTCTCACGAGCGGCTCGACGTCTCCTCCCCCTGCATCACCCGCGACCCCTCCAAGTGCATCCTCTGTGGCCTGTGCGTGCGCATGTGCTCCGAGGTGCAGAATATCGGTGCCATCGACTTCACCAAGCGCGGCAAGAAGGCCATCGTGGCTCCCGGCTTCGGCAAGATGTTGATCGAAACCGGCTGCGTCGGCTGCGGCCAGTGCGCGGCGGTGTGCCCCACCGGCGCTCTCACCATCAACCGCCAGATCCCCGAGATGTGGCGTATGCTCAACGATCCCAGCAAGCGCGTGGTCGTCCAGTTTGCGCCCAGCGTGCGCGTCGGCCTTGCCGAGGAGTTCGGCATGCCCGCCAACGAGCCCGTCACCGGCAAGCTCGTCACCGCCCTGCGCCGCCTCGGCGTGGACGTGGTGTACGACACCAACCTCTCCGCCGACCTCACCATCATGGAGGAGAGCGCGGAGTTCCTCGAAAAGGTCAAGTCCGGCGCGAAGCTGCCCATGTTCACCTCCTGCTGCCCCGGCTGGATCCAGCATGTTGAAAAGGCTCACCCGCATCTGATGCCCCAGGTGTCCACCTGCGGCAGCCCCATGGAGATGCTGGGCGCGCTGATCCGCAAGCAGTTCAAGGACGAGGATGTGTACTCCGTCGCCATCATGCCCTGCACCGCCAAGAAGTTTGAGGCACAGCGCCCCGAGCTTGAGAAGGACGGGCAGCGCCTGATCGACCTTGTTCTCACCACCGACGAGCTGGCCCGCCTCATCAAGGCCGCCGGCATCGACCTCAGGAACCTGCCCGACTCCGAGCCGGACAGCCCCCTCGGCGACTACACCGGCGCGGGCGTCATCTTCGGCGTCACGGGCGGCGTGACCGAGGCTGTCATCCGCCGCGTGCTGGACGACGCTTCTCCCAACACGCTCAAGACCATTGCCGAGTGCGGCGTGCGCGGTCTGGAGGGCATCAAGGCCTTCACCGTCACGGCAGGCGATCTGTCCATCCGCATCGCGGTGGCAAACGGCCTCGCCAACGCGGACAAGCTCATAGCCAAGGTTGAAAGCGGCGAGGAGCAGTTCGACTTTATCGAGGTCATGGCATGCCCCAACGGCTGCATCGGCGGCGGCGGACAGCCCCCCGCTTCCAACGCCCGCAAGGCTGAGCGCTACGAGGCTATCTTCAAGGCCGACGAAGCCTGCGAGCTCAAGATCCCGCAGCAGAACCCCGCCCTGGGATATATCTACGACGATCTGCTCAAGGGCCGCGCCCACGACCTGCTGCACATCCACTACCCCCTGCACGGTCACCACAACTGATTACGGCGGAATAACGCAATAGGAAGGAGGCTGCCTCGCTTTGAGGCCGCCTCCTTTTCCATATTGTGCGCGCAAAAGCAGAGAGGCCGTTTCCGGTCTCTCTGCTTTGTTCTCTTTATTCTGTCTGTGAAGCTCTGCGGGGCTCATCAGCCGACGATGCTGCCGTCGGAGTAAACGCGCACACCGTTTACCCAGATGTAATCGGCTTCGTACCCGTCGGGGACGGAGTACACGCGGGAACCATCGGGCAGGATGTAGTCGGGGGGATAATCCTCGTCAACGTCGTAGACCACCGTACCGTCGGAGTAGACGCGCGCGCCGTCAACGATGATGTAGTCGGGCTCATATTCGTAGTAGACGCTGTAAGGGACATAGGTGACCACGGGATCGGTGTAAACCACCGGGGTGCTGACCGCCGGGGCGCTGGGGATATTCACGCCGATGTTGGCGGCAGCCGTATCGCTGTAGGCGGAGCCAAGGAAGAAGCGGCAGTAGACCTTCCAGCCTTCCATGCCGGACTGGAGATTGCTGATCTTGAGGGTGGTGGTGCCCTGACCGGTCACGCCGGCAGCGGGGAACTGCTTGAGGAAACCGTCCAGACCGAGATCAACGCCGTTGGGGGTGAGGATGCGCCACTCGAGGCTGGCGTAGTTATTGGCGTCTGCGATGAAGATGGCGGTGTCACCCACATAGTGGCGTTCGTTGGTGGGGTTCTTGGTAATGGTGATACCGGTATCGGCAAAGGCCGCCGTACCGAGGGCGCAGATCATGGTGAGCGCCAAGGCGAGAGCAATGATCATTTTGACGGAAGTTTTCATGTTCGTTCTTTCCTTTCTTTATTCTCAGATTTGATATTTGTGTGTTTTGTTGTTCGCGTGAAGTTTTGTTTTCTCTTGCTTACGGGTACAGCTTACCACACGCATTATCACACAAGCGTCACATGCTGCGAAAAAACCACTCGCATAACGCAAGCTCTCCTGCAAATACTATCCGTGACAACAGATAGAAACGCAGGAGGTTTTTTGCATATGAAGGCAACCGGAATCGTGCGGCGCATCGACGATCTGGGGCGCGTGGTCATCCCCAAAGAGATCCGCCGCACCATGCGCATCCGCGAGGGTGACCCGTCACAGACGACATTGGAAACCTGGCAGAAATTCAGCTTTTCTATGTTAGATTTGGCTAAACGCATGGGCCTGGAGTAGTACATATTGACGGAAATTGACAGTTCTACCATGCACATCCGCGAGGGGTGAAAAATCTTGCATAAAGAGGCTCAAAGCATTGACAGTACTTGCTTTTTACCTTCAGGATCTCCTTCAACGTTTTCAGTGATGGCAGATCGAATACTGGAAAACCAGTGCAGAATTACCAGAATAATCCCCCAGGAAGGGCTTGAAACAACCCTCTCGGGGGATAATCTTTGTCGGCCGTCCGACACGAAAGGATCACACTAAGCTTGCATCACGTGGCGAACCATCTTTCCACATCCTCCGTCATCCCGATCGGCAGGAGACGATGTTGGGATGGCACGCCTCCGCGATGGCACGCCTCCGCGGTCTACTCCCACTCCCTCCATCCAGAGACGTTCAGCCATTCGGAGACTGGTGTTTTGCTGTCCCCGACGCATTGGTTGAAGGATATATTGTTTCTCTTGTAAAGCGTGTTTTGCTCACGCCTCTGTTTTTGAGTCAAGTCCTTAATCCGACTCAATGTCTTAGCTCTCGAAAAATGTCCTGTTTCATCCATCGCTTCATAGCAGCACAGGACTATATCATGAAATGCATCCTCATTTGTCTCATCTGATAGGAGAGAGCGTACAAATGTCCGGATTGCATATGGCAACGCTTCTATTTCTGCTTCAAACTTGCTTGACTCTTTGGCTTGGATACGGGAGGGTTTTCGCTGTAATCCCCCTGCCAAAAGGCGAGATCTTCACTGAACTTTACTTCATACCTGGCTGGAAATGAAATTTTGTGCTTTTTGAGATGCTCTACAGCAGACGGGAATCGTTTTGAACCGTTCTTAGGAAATCTGACAGCGTTTTCGGAATCGCTCTCGAAGAAGCAAAGGTGTCGGGCATCATCGGTAAACCTTATTTCGACCGCCTTTCCACTTAGGACCTCTGCGAGTTTCCCGTTCAAAACCAGCCGACCATCTGCGTAGATGTTCACGCGAAGGCTGCTGACTTGTCTTTCGGGAGGAACCGCAATAAATGTGAACTGCTCCAATGATAAAAACTTGCTTGTTGCCATTTTTCTGGCCTCCTTATATTGATTTGCACATCGTGCAAGGTCAGTATATATGGCAACGATAATGCAAGTAAATAATGACAGGCCGGGAATTGACCCGGTCTGTCATTATTTATTTGAACTATTACGCAGTTGTTGGAATTTCGATAGAAATGGCTAATTGTCCACCCAATGCTTTTGCAATTCGATCAAGTGTCGCAACAGAAGGATTCGCGATACCCCTCTCTATTTTAGATATGTCAGACTGATCAATCCCGGACAGTTCCGCTAACTGCTTTTGAGAAATACCTGCAATTGCACGAGCTGCGGCAACGGCATGTGCTGACTCTTGATGAACGATCGGTTTTTCATGACGAACAGTTTCGCCGTCTTCATAGATCGTTTCTGTCTCGATATCAAGTTCATCATTCCAAACAATACCGTATGCCCCCATCATCTTTCCAGACAAGAACAAGGATCTATCCTCTAACTGCTTTAACTGGGGATACTTAGAGAACAGTACGCGCATATCGTATCGTTTGACAACTCCATCCTGGAAGCTTACTTCCAATGAAGTGCCTTCTAAAAGCTTTAATTCTATCGCTTTATGAAACATCGCCAGCACCTCCTTTCGTCATCCGGCAATGGTTTAATTAAGCGGAGGCAGCTTTTTATAAGTTTCAGTTTCCCACATTTCCAGTAGTTCATTCTGATACTTCAAAATAAACTCTTTTACCAGACTTTTTGCTTTTGGCGGAAATTCCCCTTCCATGATCTCTCCTGTTTCAATCAAGAATGGCGCATCAAAGTCCTGTGTGATAGCATGAATATGCGGAGGATTGTGTTCTTTGTTGCGCAAATACATAACAATGATTATTCCGTAAAAATAACTAATTGTGGGCATATGGTCGCTCCTCTCTGATGATCTACCATCAGTATAGGGGATAAATCCCCTAATGTCAATACTTTGCTTCTGTTTCAACAAATAATGGGCAGCCATTGATATCGATAGTGGACAAAGCAGGAAAATCATATTGTCCCCTTGATAGTTTCTTCAACAAGGTTCTATTACGTTTTGCAATTGCAGAGTGTTGTGATACAATAAATAACAAGAGATTAGACAAAGGGGTGATTCTATGTCTTTCGAAAAAGGCGGAAGAGCGGATAAGCAAGGAAACGTTTATGAGAATAGATGTCTAGCTCGGATATTGATTCGTCTTGTCGCTGAGGAGATTACCTCTGTCGTAGTCGAGCCAGTCGAAGAAAACTCTGTGAGTTCTATACCGTTGCAAAGGACGGAAGCAAAACATACTACCAGTGCAAAGGCAGCAACGGAATGAACGATCATTGGCGGCCCAGTGATTTGCAGGGATATAATGTTTTCTCGAGAGTACAATCACTATTAAGAAGCGATCCAGATTGCAAATTCTGTTTCATTTCTCCCTTTTATTACGGCGGATTAGAGGATTTATGTGTTAGAGCAAAAACATATTCTTCGGCCGAAAGTTTTATCAAAAATGCCTTGACCAACAAAGAATTGCGAGCTGCTTTCAAAGACTGTGAAAAACATTTTAATTTAAGGCGAGACGATGTCGATCAACTAAACGAACTTATTAACACTTTATCTAGGTGTGAATTTCTTGTTCGTCCAAATAATTCCGAGACGATTCAAGATCTTGAGCAACTAGTTAGTATATACTTCTTCGGCATAGCGGAGACCTCTCGCGTTCTCTTGGAAAACTATGTGAACGATAAGGCTTTATATGGAAAAGAAATAACAGTTTCAGATGTTGTTAAGTATCTCCGCGAGAATGGAGTATCCCCTCGAGTTCGTATGGGCGATACCCGCATTGTTCCCGTTATCCATCGACTTAACAAGCGTTTTGTTGATTCCTATGATCCTATCCAAGGAAGCTTGTTTCATAGAGAAAGCACCGAAAGATTAATTCATGAAATAGATGCAGGCAAGTCAGTTGTTCTGCACGGGAAAGCTGGTGTAGGAAAAAGTGGATGTGTTCGCGAACTTATAAACTATTTGGAGAGCAATCATATTGATTATCTGGCCATTCAGCTGGACAAGCACATCCCTCATGATTTCGCAGATAAATATGGTGAGTCACTTGGATTACCGGGATCCCCAGTTAGCTGTTTGTCCGCCATATCAGGATCAAAGCCATGTGTCCTTATACTTGACCAGTTAGATGCTCTTCGATGGACAGCCATGCACTCGTCTTCAGCTCTTGATATATGTAAAGAAATGATTGAGCAAGCGCGTGCGATCAACAAACACGCCAGCGGGCACATTTCGGTCGTCTTTTCTGTCAGAACTTTTGATTATGAGAATGACGCCGGTATTCAATCACTATTTAGCGAAGAAGAACAAGAAGAAAGAGAATCTTCCTGGTCCGAAATAAATGTTGGAAGCCTCACAGATGATGAGGTTAAGCAAATTGTCGGAGATGAGTATGACAAGCTTACTGGAAGAGTAAAAGAACTTATACGTGTTCCATCATCCCTGTATGTATGGCTAAAGCTTGATTCAAAGAGGCGGACGAATCAGATCGCATCCTCACAAGAGATGGTCCGTTCATGGTGGTCTCAGATACAGGATAATTATGCCGCTGCGGGGCACAATGGAGACTCTCTTGCAAGTTGTATTGACG
>CADADE010000041.1 GCA_902786615.1 Oscillospiraceae bacterium | reverse complement strand
CGACGCCATCCAGACCGCCAACCGCGCCGGCTACACCGCCATCGTCTCCCACCGCTCCGGTGAGACCGAGGACACCACCCTGGCCGACATCGCTGTCGCCGTCAACGCGGGTCAGATCAAGACCGGCGCTCCCTCCCGTACCGACCGCGTCGCGAAGTACAACCAGCTGCTCCGCATCGAGGAAGAGCTGGACGACGTCGCCCAGTACCCCGGCAAGGCTGCCTTCTTCTCCATCAAGAAGTAATCGCTTCGGAGAACAAAACCGCATAAACCATTGGGACAGGCTCGAAGGAGCCTGTCCTTTTTCATCGAGCAAATCTTTTACAGTCCCTGTGTATATTTCCTCCCTTGCCAGGCAAAAATAGGATCGCAAGGCAAACAACTGGTTCAAGGAGGTAAACAGAATGAACAGCAAGAGCTCCGGCCATGGGCTGGAGGAATTTCTGACGGGGAAGGGCTTCTACATAGTCCTTTTCCTCTGCGCTGCCGTCATCGGGCTTTCCGCCTGGATGATGACCGCAGGAAATGAGACTATGGAAGACCTGAACGATTTCAGCCTGAACGAAGCCCGCATCGAGACCGTGCTTGTCACGCCGGAGGCAGCCGCCCCGAAGATCGAGGTCATGGCTGTCCCGGAGGCGCCTGTGGAGGAGACCGAGCCCGTCATGGAGGAAGCCGAGGCGGAAGAGGCCCTGCCCGTCTGGAACGAGGCGGAGCTGAGCGCGCCCTGCTGGCCTGTGGAGGGAGAGCTTGAGCGAGTGCATGATGTGCAGAATCTGCATTACGACGTGACGCTGCGCGACTGGCGCACCCATGAGGGCGTGGACATCCTCGCGCCGCTCGGGGAGGTCGTCTGCGCCGCCATGTCCGGCGTCGTGCAGAGCGTGGAGGAGGACGCCCTCTACGGCACGGTCGTCACGGTCGATCACGGCGACGGCACCCAGGCGGTGTATGCGAACCTCGCCTCCGTCCCGGCGGTCAATCCCGGCGACTTCATCATGGCCGGGGACGTGATCGGCGCGGTCGGAACAACGGCGCTCTGCGAGATCGGCCAGGGCACGCACCTGCACTTTGCCATGTATCTGGACGGCGAGAGCGTCGATCCGCTGGACTATCTCCCGGCGTAATTCTTAGGCGTAATTCTTATATGAAAAGAGCCCTTCGGAAAAACCCGAAGAGCTCTTTTTATACGTTTATTGTCTGTCGAAGACGGTGAAGATGCCGGAGCCTCTGGGATTGGGCGTCGGCGTCGGGACCGGGGTCGGAGCCGGGGTCGGCGCGGGCGTCGCGGCTGCGGCGGAATAGCTCGGCACCTCGAGGGCGAGGTACTGCTCCACAATGTCAAGCACCGTCTCGTCCTTGATGATCATGGAAATCTCAATGCGGCGGTTCTGGGCCTGACCCGCGAAGGTGCTGTTGTCTGCGACGGGGCGGGTCTCACCGTAGCCCGCGGAGCAGAAGTACCCGGCGTAGGGGGCGAGCTGCCCGTTCTTGCCGGCCAGCAGATAGCTCAGCACGGAGTTTGCGCGGTCGGTGGACAGGATGCGGTTATCCTCCTCGGTGCCGGTGGAGTCGGTGTGACCGGCAATGACGATGGAGTCGACGTATTGCAGGGTGTTTTCGTCGCTGAGGAAGGCGGAGAAGGCGTCGATCAGCTCGTTGAGAACGCTCAGGCTTTCCGGCTTGAGGGCCGAGGAGCCGAGATCGAAGAACACGCCCTCGGAGAGGACAATGTTGCCGTTGTCGCCGATGGAGACCTTGGAGGCGTCGCCGATGACGTTGACCAGATTGTCGGTGATCTGCTTGAGCACGGACACACGCAGCGCCGCGACGGTGGTCATCTGGCTGCGCAGGGTCAGGATCTCATTGTCGGCCGCGGCGAGATAGGCCTTCTGGTCGCCGATGAGCTTTTCCTGCTCCTTGATCTGGTCGGTCTGGCTCCGGATCTGGATGGCGTAGGACTCCAGCTCCTCCTGCTTGCTGTTGAGGTCTGCGGTCAGCCCCTGCAGCTCACGCTGGGCGAGGGCGTATTCCTCCTTGGCGGCGGTGACCTGGGAGCGGGTGTCGCTCAGCAGGCTCTGGGTATCGTTCAGCATGTTCTGGGTATTTCTGAGGTCATTGCCGGTGATGAGGTTCTGGATATAGCTGAGCAGCATCAGAAAGAACAGGATCAGCGCCACCGCGCTCATCATATCGGCGTAGGAGGGCCAGAAGCCCTGTTCGCCGTGGTTCTCCTCCGTGCGGGGGGAGTAGGTGCCGCCGCGTCTCATGAGCGCCCGCCCCTTTCAAGGATACGGGAGACCTCGCGCAGGCCAGAGACAAGATCGCGCACCGTCACGTCCATGCGCTCCACCGTGCCGCGCAGGTTGTAGTTGAACTCGTTGAAGTCGCGCACGCCGTTGTTGAAGTTCTCCACCGTCTTGTTCATGGCGGCGATGGGGGTGCGGCTGGCGTTGATGACGGCCTTGAGATCGTTGGTCGCGTTGACAAGGGTGGCGTCCATGTTGTCGGCGCTGCGGTCGAGGGCCAGCACAAGCTGGTGCACCAGGTCGGCGTCGTCCTTGGGCGCGTCGGTGGGCAGGGTCGGGGCCACGTCGTGGTCGAGCCACAGCTCAAGCCGGGTCTCCATCTTCTCGCGCGCGCCCTGCACGCTGAAAATGGCGCGCAGCACCGTCAGCAGGATGGAGCAGGCGACGCCCACAAGGGACGTGTAGAAGGCGACGCCCATGCCGCTGAGGGCGGACATGAGACCGCCGCCCACGCTGTCCATCACGCTCAGCCACTCGCCGGTATTGGAGCCGAGCAGCTCCGTGAGCGAGCCGACCGAGAGGCTCAGGCCGAGGAAGGTGCCGAAAAGGCCCAGCGTCACGAACAGGGACACCGCGTTATTCAGAAAGCGCTCGCACAAAAGGCTCCCGCTCAGGCGGGTCCTGACGCCGTTGGAGATGATGGCGGGGGTGTTCACGTCCCGGCCGTGGCGCTTGTAGGCGTCGGCGTATTCGTTGACCACAAAGCGGATGAAATCATTTTCTTTGTTGAGGTTGCCGACCAGAGAGGCCAGGCGGCTGTAGCGCGCGTAGGTGATCAGCAGCACGATCAGCGACAGGGCGAACAGCGACAGGATCACCACGATCACAACGAGGCCGACAGGCGGCATGGTGCTTAACTTGCTCATAGTTTATCACTCCCATTATCTGTATTTGGAATGTGTTCTTTCTTTACGACGAAATTTTAGAGGATTTGTTACAAACTGTCAACTATTCTTAAGACAGATTAAGATTTTTGGAAGCGCTGAGTAAATCAACGTGCGCGGATTGACGAGCGAATTTTTCGTCAGATGAAGGTGAAAAACCGAAGGCATACTTTGTGTATGTCAAGGTTTTGAGCCAAAATATGGCGGAAAATACGCCGTCAAGACGCACGCGGCGATTCATTCAGCGTTTCCTGAAGCTCGTCCACCAGCTCTCCGAAGAGTCTGAGGGCGGCGGTCACGGGGGCGGGCGTGCTCATATCGACCCCGGCGATCTTGAGCAGGGAGATGGGATCGGTGCTGCACCCGCCGGAGAGGAAGCGCTTGTAGTCCTCTACGGCGCTCTCGCCGAGCGTCAGGATGCGCTCTGCCAGGGCAGCGGCGGCGGAGAAGCCGGTCGCGTACTGGTAGACATAGTAATTATAAAAGAAGTGCGGGATGCGCGCCCACTCGAAGGCGATCGCGTCGTCGCTCACCATATCGGGGCCGAAATAGAGCTTGTTGAGGGCAAGGTACTTTTCGCTCAGCGCCTCCGCCGTCAGGGCCTGGCCCGCTTCGGCCATGCGGCCCATCTCCAGCTCAAACTCCGCGAACATGGTCTGGCGGTAGATGGTGCCCTTGAACTGGTCGAGGAAGTGGTTGATGAGATAGGCGCGCTCCTTCACGTCCGTGCTGTTTTTCAGGAGATAGCGCATCAGCAGGATCTCATTGCAGGTGGAGGCCACCTCCGCCACGAAGATCACATAGTCGGAGGTGTTCACCGGCTGATTTTTACAGGAGTACCAGCTGTGCAGGGCGTGGCCCATCTCGTGGGCGATGGTGAACATGCTGTCGAGCGTGTCCTTGTGGTTCAGCAGCACATAGGGGTGCGGGCGGGAGCTGCCGGAGGAATAGGCCCCGCTGCGCTTGCCGCGGTTTTCGTACACGTCGATCCAGCGGGAGGAAAAGCCGGTTTTGAGAAGCTCCACATAGTCCTCGCCCATAACGGAGAGGGCCTTGAGCACCGTCTCCTTCGCCTGCTCGTAGGGGATCGTGACTGCGGCGTCCTTCACGACGGGGGTGTACACGTCGTACATGTGAAGCTCGTCCACGCCGAGAAGCTTTTTGCGCAGCGCGACATAGCGGTACATGGGCTCCAGATTCTGATGCACGGCCTCAATGAGATTGAGGTACACGCTCTCCGGCACCTCGGTGTGATCGAGGGCGGCGGCGAGCGTCGTGGGGTAGTGCCGGGCGTCGGCAAAGAAGCGGAGCTGCTTGAACTGTGCGTCCAGCGTCGCGGCGATGGTGTTCTGATGCTCGCAGTATTTCGCGTAGCAGTTTTCAAAGGCGCTCTTTCTCAGGGCGCGGTCGTCGCTCTCCATCAGCGGGCCGTAGGTCCCGGCGGAGAGGGGATGGGTCTTGCCCTCGCTGTCCACGGCGTCGGCAAAGCGCATGTCGGCGTTTCGCAGCGCGGAGGCGACGGCTTCCGGTGCGTCGGCCATCTCCCCGGCGGCGGCAAGCAGCCGCTCCTCCGCCGGGCTCAGGATGTGCGCGCGCATGCGGCGGATAAACGTCAGGCTGCGGCGATAGGTCTCCAGCGCCGGGCACTCGGCATAGAAGCGATCCAGCGTCTCGTCCGGGATGCTGAGGATCTCGGGCGTCGAGAAGGCGCTGAGACCGGAGATGCTCACGGCGCAGGCCACGCCCTTGCTGCGCATGTCCTGGTAAAAGCCGTTGGAGATGTCCTGGTCGCTCTTGCGGTTGGCGTAGCCCATCAGGCGCTCAAGGCGCACGCCCAGCTCGTCCGAGAGCTTGAGCCAGTCGAGCAGCCGCCCCGGCCTCTCGCCCAGGGTCCCGGCAAAGGCGGCGATGGTCTCGCCCATCTCGTTGAGCGCGGCAAGCTCCGCGCTCCAGGCTTCGTCGTCGGCAAAGAGATCGCGGAGATCCCAGGTATATTCCGCGGGAATCTCGCCGCGTTCGGGAATTTTCGTCAGATCCATATTCTCCTCCATAGCAATTGATGGGCGCATTATAGCACATCGGCGCGCCCACTGCAAACAAAGCCGCGCAGAATTCGCAGTCTGTTCACAGAAAAACGGGCAGAACAACGTAAAAAAACGCACGCCGGGGCGTTGAGAGGGGAGCCGGGGCCTATGGAAGCGCCCCGCGTTTCCCGCTTGCCCGCCCGGGATTTTTCCGATTCCTGCTTGCAAAACGCGGCGTGAGCGTGTATAGTGTAGCTATGATATAATGATGACTCAATATATTGTTGTTATGTAAACCGAGAGAAAGAAGCTTGACAGCCATGCGGAACAGACCTGCGCTCCTTAGAGCAGAGGGACTTCACGGGGTAAGCATAGTTTCGGATACGCATGTCTTTTTCGCGTCTATGTGAAGAATAGAAGCTGCCTATGCATATTCTCGCAGGGGTGGAAAGCGGAGGAAACCATGCCTGAAATATCTCTTTTCCGGGGAATCCGGATCACAATGTATTACAGCGATCACAATCCCCCTCATTTTCACGCCATGTATGGCGACTATCGCTGCCTGGTGGATATTCAAAACGGTTGTGTGATAAAGGGATCGCTCCCGGCACGTCAATTGAAGCTTGTGCTTGCCTGGAATGAGCTTCACACGGATGAACTGATGCAAAACTGGGAGCTTGCCAAGGATGACAAGCCGCTGAACGCGGTTGCACCCCTGATGTGAGGTGAAGGGCATGGAAAAAGAGTATTATCCTATTGTTGTCCAGGCTGTGGCCGGGCCGGGGCGGACGGTTTACGCCTATTTCTCCGACGGCCAGGTGAAGTGCTATGACATGAGTGCAGCCGTTGAACGCGGCGGTGTCTTTGCCCCTCTGGCAGACGAGACTTTTTTCTCCGAGAGACTGACGGTTCTGAATGACACGGTTGCCTGGGATCTGAGCGGGCGATATGATCCCCGTGACTGCATCGACCTTGATCCGTTCGAGGTCTACGCCGCAAAAACCGTGTCTGATCCCCTCGCCGTGTGAAACAGAGACGGATGCACACTCCGGGCGGAAGGACTGCAAATGATGGTAACCCGCACATGATGAGAGAGATTTTTGACAGAAAGAAGCTTGACAGCCATGCGGAACAGACCTGCGCTCCTTACGGCAGAGCAGAGTAAGGGATCATTGCGCCCTTTTGCGCGCTTTGGCTCCCGCTAAAGCGCCTTGCCTCCCCCAGGGGGGGAGGTGCCCCAGTTCGCAAACTGGGGCGGAGAGGGGGTGCGCAACGCCCTCTCAGTCTGCGCCTCGCGGGAGATCGGCGCAGCCAGCTCCCCCAGAGGGGGAGCCAAGTAACCCCTGTCCATCTCGCCGCGCGTGCGGCGTGTTCGGCGGCGGCATGCCGCAGAGAGCCTATCGCCTGAGCTTTGCCCCGATGCAGGGCGGCAGTGCGTACTTCCTGCTGAATAGCGGCGAGAACGGCGAGACCATGAACGTCTACCCGCAGACCACTGTCCGCGTCGTTCCAACCCCCGACTCCGGCTATCGCCTCGCCAGCATCGTCTGGAGCATGATCGACGGCTCTGCAAGCTATGACATTACCGAGACCCAGAGCTTCGTCATGCCCGCCATGGACGCGGTGGCGTACGTTACCTTCCAGCCCATGGCGTAATCCCCATAAACGCACCAATCCCCGGCCTCGCCGGGGATTTTTCTTTAACCTCCCTTTGGAAAAAGGGAGGGGGACCGCGAAGCGGTGGAGGGATCGATCCGACAAGCGACCAGCCCTTGATCCCTCAGTCACAGCCTCGCGTGAGACGGCCCAGGTCGCAATCACAGATTGCTCCCCGCTTTGGCTGCAAACGTGCCCCCGGCACGTTTGCTTAACGCGTCGCGCCCTTTCGCAAAGGGAGCTTGGAGCGAATCCGCCGGGGGGAGCTGTCACCAGTGCGCACACTGGTGACTGAGAGGGGCCGTGCTTCCCCGCAGAATTCGCAGTCTGTTCACAGAATCTGTTGACAAAAAATGCGCGCTGTTGTAAAATCCATTTTGCCGTGACGGGCAGGAGTACGCGCAAGGCGGATCGCAGAGAGGGGACGGACGGTGAAAGTCCCTGTGAAGCGGCGCGGAAGGTCGGCCCCGAGCATTCCGGGTGAAGGCGCAAGGCTGCGTAGTCCGGGCGGGCCGCTCCCGTTACAGAGCGCAAGAGCGCCGCAGAAATGCGGAATTCAGGTGGTACCGCGGATGATCCCGCCCTGAGGCTTCGGCTTCAGGGCGTTTTTCTTTTGGAGGAAGCATGAAATTTGAAGTCAAGACAGACCTGACGTTCGAGGAGTTCCGGGCTTTCTCGGCGTTTCACAAACGGCTGCGCTCGCCTCAGGCGGTGAAACTCGCGAGGCTCGGCATGATCGCCGCCGTTGTGATTGCGGTTCTGCTCGCCGTCGTCATTCTGGTCAACAAACTGTGGAGCGAAAAGGGCGTCATGATCCCGTACTGCGTCTTTGTCCTCCTGCTGATCGCCCTGCCCTTCATCGACCGCTTTGTGCTCTCCCGGCAGTACAAGGCCAACAGCAGCCTGCACAGGGCCGAATACCGCTTCGGGGACAGCGGCGTCGAGTCCGGCGAAGGGGAGGATACCCGCGTTTACACCTACTTTGCCTTCTGCGATCTCGGCCGCGGCGAGGGCGCGTATTACCTCTATGTGGACGAGGGGCACGCCATGCTCCTGCCGGAGCGCAGCTTCACCCAGGGCGACCCCGCCGCCTTCGGGAAGTTTATCGAGGAAAAGACGGGGCTTAAAATGAAAAAATTCAAATGAGTATAGAAGGAGTAGTATCATGAGAGAACTGCCGAAGACCTACGATCCCAAGCAGGTCGAGAAGAAAATCTACGACATGTGGGAGAAAAACGGCTGCTTCCGCGGCGAGATCGACCCGGACAAGAAGCCCTTCTCCATCGTCATGCCGCCCCCCAACGTCACGGGCCAGCTCCACATGGGCCATGCCCTGGACGCGACGCTCCAGGACATCCTGACCCGCTACAAGCGCATGCAGGGCTATGCCGCCCTGTGGCTCCCCGGCGTCGACCACGCGGGCATCGCCACCCAGATCAAGGTGGAGGAGGTGCTGCGCAAGGAGGAGGGCAAGACCCGCTATGACCTGGGGCGCGAAAAGTTCCTTGAGCGCGTGTGGGACTGGAAGAAGCAGTACGGCGACCGCATCGTCGAGCAGCAGAAGAGCATGGGCGTCTCCTGCGACTGGAGCCGCAGCCGCTTCACCATGGACGAGGTCTGCGCGAGAAGCGTGCGGGAAAACTTCTGCGACCTGTACGAAAAGGGTCTCATTTACAACAACTGGTGCCCCCACTGCCGCACCGCCCTGAGCGACGCCGAGGTCGAATACAAGGACATCCCCGGCTCCTTCTGGTATATCCGCTACCCGGTGGAGGACTCCGACGAAGAGTTCATCATCGCCACCACCCGCCCCGAGACCATGCTGGGCGACTCCGGCGTGGCGGTGAACCCGCAGGACGAGAAGTACCGGCACCTTGTCGGCAAAAACGCCATCCTGCCCCTCGTGGGCCGCAAGCTGCCCATCGTCGCGGACGATTATGTCGAACTCGGCTTCGGCACCGGCGCCGTGAAAATGACGCCCTGCCACGACCCCAACGACTATGAGGTCGGCCTGCGCCACAATCTGGAGCAGATCCAGTGCATCGACGAGGACGCGAGGATCATCAACGGCGGCAAGTATAACGGCATGGACCGCTATGAGGCGAGAAAGGCCATCGTCGCCGATCTCGAGGAGCAGGGCTATCTCGTGAAGGTCGAGCCCTACAGCCACAACGTCGGCACCTGCTACCGCTGCGGCACCGTGGTGGAGCCGCTCATCAGTCCCCAGTGGTTCGTGAAGATGAAGCCCCTCGCCAAGGCCGCCATCGAGGTCGTGAAGGACGGGCGCATCAAATTCGTGCCGGAGCGCTTTACCAAAATCTACCTCAACTGGATGGAGAACGTGCACGACTGGTGCATCTCCCGCCAGCTCTGGTGGGGCCACCAGATCCCAGCCTGGTACTGCGACGACTGCGGCCACATCACCGTCTCCCGCGAGGACGCCTGCGCGTGTGAGAAGTGCGGCAGCAAGCGTATCCACCGGGACGAGGACGTGCTGGACACCTGGTTTTCCTCCGCGCTCTGGCCCTTCTCCACGATGGGCTGGCCCGAGAAGACCGCCGATCTCGATTACTGGTACCCGACCTCCGTCATGGTCACGGGCTATGACATCATCTTCTTCTGGGTCTCCCGCATGATCTTCTCCGGCATGGAGCAGATGAAGGAGGAGCCCTTCAAGACCGTCTTTATCCACGGCCTCGTGCGCGACAGCCAGGGCCGCAAGATGTCCAAGTCCCTCGGAAACGGCATCGACCCCCTGGAAATGGTCGACCAGTACGGCGCGGACGCCCTGCGCTTTAACCTCATCACCGGCAACTCCCCCGGCAACGACATGCGCTTCTATGTCGAGAAGTGCGAGGCCATGCGAAACTTCTGCAACAAGCTCTGGAACGCCTCCCGCTTCGTGATGATGAACCTCACCATTGAGCGTAACGAGCTGCCGGAGAAGCTCGAGATCGAGGACAAGTGGATACTCTCCAAGCTCAACGACCTCGCCAAAGAGGTCTGCGAGAACATGGACAGCTTCGAGCTCGGCGTCGCCGCGGGCAAGATCTACGACTTTATCTGGGACAGCTACTGCGACTGGTATATCGAGCTCACCAAGCCCCGCCTCAACGGCGAGGACGAGCAGGCCAAGCTCTCCGCCCAGAAGGTCCTGCTCTATGTGCTGACCGAGATCCTCAAGCTCATCCACCCCTTCATCCCCTTCATCACCGAGGAGATCTGGCAGTCCCTGCCGCATGAGGGCACGGCCCTGATGCTTGAGCGCTACCCGGCCTACAAGGCGGAGCTCAGCTTCCCCGAGGACGAGCAGAACTTCGAGATGGTCATGACCGCCATCAAGGCCGTCCGCGCCCGCCGCAGCGAGATGAACGTCCCGCCCTCCCGCAAGGCGCATCTTATCATCGTCACCGACAAAAAGGCCGCCTTCGAGGCCGGCGTCAGCTATATCAAAAAGCTCGCCTACGCAAGCGAGGTCAGCGTCACCGACAAGGCCCCTGAGAATACCGAGGGCATGGTCTCCGTCGTCACCGACAACGCCCGCATGTTCATGCCCATGGCGGAGCTGGTCGATCTGGAAAAGGAGCGCGCCCGCATTCAGAAGGAGCTGCAGAACGCCGAAAAACAGCTTGCCGGTCAGAACGCGAAGCTTGCAAACGCCAACTTCGTCACCCGCGCGCCCGAGGCCGTCGTCAACGTGGAGCGCGAGAAGAAGGCCAAGCTTGAGGCCCTGATCGAAAACCTCAGGATCAGCCTGAGCCAGCTCGGCTGATACGACAAACTCCGCGAATCAAATACGATACAATAACACCGCACAAAAAACGTGCGGTGTTATTTTTATGCACAAAAGGAGCATCAGAATGGAAATCAGCACGAGCTTTGACGCCGGGCGGCTCACCGTGTACATAAGCGGGGAGCTGGATCATCACGAGGCGCGCTGCGCCATGCTCAGGATCGACGAGCTGCTGGACGAGTACATGCCGCGCGACTGCGCGCTGAACCTCTCCGGCCTGCGCTTCATGGATTCTTCGGGGATCGCCCTGCTTGTGCGCGTCAGCCGGAGAATGCAGATCCTCGGCGGGCGGGCCTGGATCGAGGACCCGGCGCGCCAGCCCCAGCGGGTCATCGACGCGGCGGGCATCGACCGCCTTGTCCCCATCGCCATGAACAGGTGAGGTGAGCGCTATGAAGGAGACAAACTACATCCGGCTGGAGTTTCCCAGCAGAAGCAGCAACGAGAGCTTTGCCCGCGCCGCCGCCGCGGCCTTCGCCGCCCAGCTCGACCCCACCATGGAGGAGCTGGGGGACCTGCGCACCGCGGTGTCCGAGGCCGTCACCAACGCCATTGTCCACGCCTATCCCGACAGCATCGGGCGCATCGCCATGCGCATGCGCATCGTGGACGAGTGCACGGTGGAAATCATCATCCGGGACTGGGGCTGCGGTATCGAGGACGTGGAGAAGGCAATGACGCCGCTCTACACCTCCGGCGGGGAGGAGCGCAGCGGCATGGGCTTTACCATTATGGGCAGCTTCACGGACAAGCTGCGCGTGCGCTCGCTCCCGGGGCGGGGCACCACCGTCACCATGCGCAAGCGCATCAGCCCCCGCGCCCGCCGCCTATGAGCGACGAGCGCCTTGAACTCATCCGCCGCGCCCGGCAGGGGGAGCGGGAGGCGGCCCAGCGCCTGGTGGAGGAAAACGCCGGCCTCATCTGGAGCGTGGCGCGCCGCTACTTCGGCCGCGGCGTGGAGCCGGACGACCTGTACCAGCTCGGCTGCGTCGGCTTTCTCAAGGCCATCGAGGGCTTCGATACCGCCTACGGCACGCAGTTTTCCACCTATGCCGTGCCGAAGATCGCCGGGGAGATCCGCCGCTTCCTGCGCGACGACGGGGCGGTCAAGGTCAGCCGCAGCGTCAAGGAGCAGGCGGCGAAGATCCGCCAGGCCCGCATCGCACTCGAACAGCGCATCGGCCGGGAGCCGAAGATGTCGGAGCTTACGGCGGAGACGGGGCTGAGCCCGGAGGAGATCGCCTTTGCCGAGACGGCCACCGGCCCCGCCGACAGCATCCAGCGCGAGAGCGGGGAGGACGGCTTCACGCTGGAGCTGGTGCTGGGCGACTACGGGGCGGAGGAGCGGCTTGTGGAGCATGTGGCCCTGCGCGCGGCGGTGGAAAAGCTGCCGGAGCGGGAAAAGCAGGTGATCGCCCTGCGCTACTTCCACGGTTTGACCCAGCAGGCCACCGCCCGCATCCTGCACGTGTCCCAGGTGCAGATCTCCCGCGTCGAGCGCCGCGCCATCGAACAGCTCCGGGAAATGCTGGCATAATATGCGATCAGCCCCGCAGGTCTTGCCTGCGGGGCTGATGATATGTCGTCATCGTAAATCCTCACAGAGTATGGAGAGCCGGTCGGGGAAGGCCTGCAGGGTATAAAATACGCCCTGCGCCCCGTAATCGAGGGCCAGACTCTGGCGCTGCCCGTCCCCGGTTTCCCGCACCCTGCCGTGGATGAAGTTTCCGTATGTGCGGTAGGCCTCCTGTATGCGCGCCTCTGCCTGCGCCCGCAGCGCGTCGGCAGCCTCCGGGGAGTCGGCGGGAATGATTATGTCAACCAGACTGAGGCTGTGGTCACGGTAAAAGTACAGCAGCAGCTGCGCGGGCTTGCCCAGCACCACGGCGGGGCAAGCGTAGACGGAGGTTTCGCACTCCGTATCCTCTTTCTCACCGAGGGCAGCGCCGAGCTTTCCCGACGCTGTGCCGGGGCTGTCCCCGTAGCAGAGGGCGTATTCGCTCAGGACGGGGATCTCGGCGGGGCGTCTCACGGAATAGGGGAGAAGAGAACCCAGATCGCCGTGCCGAAAGAACAGCAGGGCAGCGGCAGCCAGAATTATAACGGCGGCGACGCCGAGAAGCTTTGTTCTTTTCATGTGATCCCGTCCAGAAAAGCCGACAGCTCCAGCATCCAGGAGGGGACGCTGCCGCCCTTCACGATCAGCTCACCGTTGCGGTATTCCGCCACCTCAACAAAGCCGTTGTAGTTGTCGAAGAAGCGGGCCTCGTCGCAGTAGGGGAGTACCTTTGAAACGGCCTCCCAGCGGCCCGCAAAGCGGCGGCGCACATCCTCCTCGCGGATATCATGCCCGCCGTGGCGCACGCGGTTTTCGATGCGCGCAAGGCATTCCTCCGCATTGTCAAGGCCGATATAGTAGAGGCGCACGCTGTATCCGCGCTCCCTGGCCTCACGGGCAGTGAGCTCTGTCCTGCGCCCGGAGAGCGTGGTCTCCTGCGTGAAGCTCAGCCCCTTGTCCAGGCATTCCGCGATACGCGCAAGGGCGATTTTCCCGCCGAGGATGGCGCTGCCGCCGTTTTCCGCGGTGATTCTGTCCACGTCAATGATCCGCCCGAGATCGCTGCGCTGCGCCTTCAATACGCCGGTCAGACTGCTTTTGCCCGTGCCGTTCACGCCGCCGATAATCGTATAGCTTTTCACGCTCTAGCCTCCCCGTTCCTTTGCGGTCATTATATCATAGCTGCGGCGAAATGAAAAGCATGCAAAACCGGGAGTGTCAAACGACACTCCCGGTCTATATGCTTGGGGCTTATTTTGCGTTCTTGCTGAGATGCTCCTTCGTGAGCTGGACGGTCACGCCGGAGAGGGCCAGCAGCGCGATGAGGTTCGGGATGGCCATGAAGCCGTTGAGCGCGTCGGCCAGGTTCCAGGCGTCGGCAAGGCTCATGGTCGCGCCGATGATGATGAAGCAGATGAAGAGGATCTGATAGACCTTCACGGACTTGTGGCCGAAGATGTACTCGCAGCAGCGGGTGCCGTAGAGGGACCAGCTCAGGATCGTGGACAGGGCGAAGAGGCTGAGGCAGACGGCGATGATGATCGCGCCGAGCTTGCCGCCGAGAACGCTGCTCATGGCAGCCGCCACGTTGGAGCCGTTGCCGCCGGAGCCCCATGTGATGTCGATGCCGCCCGCGCAGTAGGCGGAGAGGACGGTGAGACTGGTGAGCGTGCAGATCACGATGGTGTCCATGAAGACCTCGAAGATGCCGTACAGGCCCTGCTTGACAGGATCGGTCTCGGAGGTGGCGGCATGGGCGATGGGGGCGGAGCCAAGACCGGCCTCATTGGAGAAGCAGCCGCGGCCGACGCCCTTCTTGATGCTGGTCATGATGGTGATGCCGAAGGCGCCGCCGATGGCAGCGTCGGCATTGAACGCGCCCTGGAAGATCATGCCGAAGACCTTGCCGATATGGCTGATGTTGGCGAAGATGACGATGAGCGCGGAGATGATGTACACGACCGCCATGAAGGGGACGAGCTTCTCGGTGACCTGGCCGATGCGCTTGATGCCGCCGAGGATGACGAGGCCGACAAAGGCGGCGACGATGCAGCCGACGATGAAGGTGCTCACGCGGACCTCGGAGCCGAGGAACAGGAAGGTGCCCGCGGCGTTGGGGGTGAAGCTGTCGATGGCGTTGTTGACGGCGTCGGCGATGGACTGCACCTGGGTGGCGTTGCCGATGCCGAAGGCGGCGAGGGCGGCCAGCACGGCGAACACGCCGCCGAGCCATGCCCAGCTCTGGCCGAGGCCGTTCTTGATGTAGTACATCGGGCCGCCGACCCAGTCACCCTTGGCGTTGCGCTCACGGTACTTGACTGCCAGCAGCACCTCGGAATACTTGGTCATCATGCCGACCAGGGCGGCGATCCACATCCAGAAGACCGCGCCGGGGCCGCCGATGAAGATGGCGCCGGTGACGCCGGCGATGTTGCCGGTGCCGACGGTTGCGGCGAGGGCGGTGGTGAGCGCCTGGAAGGGCGTGACCTCACCCTTGCCGGCCTGGTGCTTGTCAAAGAGCTTGCCTGCGGTGTTCTTCCACCAGTAGGGGATGCGGCTGAACTGCAGAAAGCCCATGCGGAAGCTGAGATAGAAGCCCGTGCCGACGAGCAGCAGCAGCATTACGGGACCCCATGCGATGTCGTCAACTGTTGAAATCAACTGGCTCAGTGTCATGTGTGTTTCCTCCTCACTAAAATAAAAGAGCGCTGACACATCAGCGGCTCCGGACAAGGGCCGTTCAAGCCCCGTGGGGCTGAACGCTCTGTCCTTTTGCCTGAGAGATTCGGCCCTGCGGCCTTGCACCTTCGGCACTCCCCGCGCGCGGCGGGAAGCTTCTCCAGAGTTCCTCGGCCGCCGGTCTCGCCTGGGCGATCCTGACGGCGTCAGAGGATATGAATGATGGTGTAAATATACCATCCCTCAAGGGATTACGCAAGTTTTTTTCGTTAAATCGTCGAAGTGATGAGGAACGGAATCGCTTTAGCCCTTTCGCCTGTTAAATTGCACAAAAACACAGGTGTCCGCGAGACAAAAACAGAAGCGGGCTCTTGCAAATGCGCCGCCGCTGTGGTACGGTACAATATATTCCAATATAGATGGAGAATGCCATGAAACGCTGTCTGATCATTGCCGGGGGCGATTACGCGCCCATCGGCCCGGTGGGGGAGGGGGACTTCATCCTGGCCTGCGACAGGGGCTATGCCCACGCCATGCGCGAGGGGATCGTCCCGGACCTCATCCTGGGGGACTTCGACTCCTACGGCGGCGCGCTCCCGGCGGGGGTGCCGGTGCTGCGCTACCCGGTGGAAAAGGACGACACGGACGGGATGCTCGCCGTGCGCTGGGCGGGGGAGAACGGCTTTGACGCCGTGGCCCTGCGCTGCGCCTTCGGCGGGCGGCTTGACCACCTCCTGTCGAACGTCCAGACCCTGCACTATGCCGCCGCGCTCGGCATGGAGGCGGAGGCGGCGGATGCGCGCAACTTCCTGCGCGTCCTGCGCCCCGGCGCGTACGAGATCCCGGAACGCCCGGGCTGGAGCCTCTCGCTGCTGGCCCTGAGCGAAAAGGTCGAGGGCCTCACGATCCGCGGCGCAAAGTATGAGGCTGCGGGCGTCACGCTCCTGAATCCCAGCACCCTCGGACAGAGCAACGCCTTCCGGGGCGACGTCTTTATAAGCTTTGAAAGCGGCGTGCTGGCCCTGGTCTGCAGCCGCCTGGAGGACTGAGCCATGCACACGCTGGAAGAAGTGCGCCGGGAATATGACCGCCTGGACCGCCTGGTGGGCGTGGACACGTCGGGCATCGAGCTCAGAATCTCAAAGCGCGCCGTGCGGCAGCTCGGCTCCTTCCGCTCCCCGGCAAGGGGAAAGGGCGAGCTTCGCATCACGCTCTCCGCCCTGATCCTCGGCGATGACGAGCAGTTCTGGGACACGGTGCGCCATGAGTACGCCCATGCCGCCGTGTATCTCAAGTACCCCGGCGAAAAGCACGGGCACGACCGCGTCTGGCGGGACATGTGCCGCCTGGTGGGGTGTAGCCCCAGGCGTCTCGCCCCGGAGCAGGGAGAGGCTGCGGAGCTCAGAAAAGCGCGGACAAAGTACATCATCCGCTGCGAGAGCTGCGGGGCGGAGAGCCGCTATATCCGGCGCGGCAGGGCGGTCGAGCTGATGCTGCGCGGAAGGGGCCGGAGCCTTCGCTGCCGAAGCTGCGGCGGGAGCCGCTTCACGCTGCTGGTGCGGGCGTGAGCGGGACGAAAAGAGACTGTCTCATAATAAGACAATCCCTGCATAAAAAAGAATATGCGTATTGGGTTTCGTCAGCTAATCCGACGTAAGCACTTGCCTCCCCCAGCCGCGAAGCGGCGTCTCGGGGGGAGGTGCCCCGAAGGGGCGGAGAGGGGGATGTCTTGCAAGCAGCTTGGGTGCAATCGTGGCCCCTCTCAGTCACCAGTGTTCGCACTGGTGACAGCTCCCCCCCGGCGGGGGGAGCCAAGGCCCCCCTTGTTTGCACATTTGCTGATTCAAGCCGATACCCATAAAAAAGAATGTCGTAGGAGCCGATGCCCTCATCGGCCTGCCGTTTCGCAGCCTTCTGCGGTTTTCGGCGGGTCGAGCTGAGGATCGGCCCCTGCGATTTTACATGCTTACATATTTTAAGTTAGCTGGTTTATGACAAAAAGAGAAGAGAGTCTGTCTCTTTCTGAAAAGTCAGACTCTCTTAGAACCGGTTGTTTCCGCCTACATACTGTACGCTGGTGTTGCCTGCACAACGCCCCGGATACGATGCCGCCGGGAGGCCCACAAGTAAACTTTGCTTGCTCTCACAGGTTAAGGTGCCGATTTCACCGATGGGTGACGCCCATCTCCAGAAATATATATACCACAGTTTTTTGAAGTTGTCAACAGTTTTTTATAAAAAGTATCCAGAAAGCTTTCGCCGCACTGTGAACAATCTGTGAAATTCGACAGGAGAGGTTCGGAAAACCCATGAAACCCCAGATTTTGCGGTCGAAATCGGACGAAACTCCAGATGTGGAATGTATAGAAATCATGGCTCTTGCAGGCAGCATTTTTGTGAAAAAATTGTAAACGCGCCCAAAAGCGCCGGAATCAGCGCGCCCGGTAGATCTGCGCGAGCCCGCCGTGGGAGGTCTCGCGGTATTTCTCATCCATGTCCCTGCCGGTGCGGTACATGGTAGTGACGACCTGGTCAAAGGAGATTTTGCGCGTCTGGTAGAGGAAGCGCGACAGGTTCACCGAGGCGATGGCACGCATGGCGGCGACGGCGTTGCGCTCGATGCAGGGGATCTGCACCAGACCCATCACCGGGTCGCAGGTGAGGCCGAGGCTGTGCTCCATGGCGATCTCGGCGGCGTACTCGATCTGGTCGATGTTGAGCTTGTACAGGGACGCCAGCGCCGCCGCGGTCATGGAGCAGGCGCTGCCGATCTCCGCCTGACAGCCGCACTCCGCGCCGGAGATGGAGGCATTGGTGCGGATCACATTGCCCACCAGCGCCGCCACGGCCAGCGCGTCCAGGATCTCGTCCTCGGGAAAGCCGCGGTCATACTGCATGTAGGCCATCACCGACGGCAGCACGCCGCAGCTGCCGCAGGTGGGCGCGGTGACGACGATATGCTCGTCTGCGTTCTCCTCGCTCACGGCGTAGGCGTAGGCCGCGATCATGCGGTTCATGGTCACGTCGGCGCTCTCGTTGTAGCAGCGATCCAAATAAAGGGTTTTCGCCTTGCGCGCCACCTCCAGCCCGCCGGGGAGCACCCCGTCTGCGGTGAGGCCGCGGCGTACGGCGTTCTGCATGGCCTGCCACACCGGGCGCAGCGCGTCCCGCAGGCCGGGGCCCTCCATCTCGTTGATGAAATCTGTAAGGCTGATATTGCGCTCCCGGCACAGGTCCAGCATCTCGCTGAAATTCTTCTGGGGGTAGACCTCGGCTTCCTCGTCGGAGACCTCGCCCTCGATGCGGATCGCGCCGCCGCCGATACTGAAAATGCGCTTGGAGCCGAGCAGCTTCCTGCCCTTGAACGCCTCAAAGAGCATGGTGTTGGGGTGGGGCAGCTCCGTCGTCTCGCGGTCGAAGACGATCTCCGCGCCTGGCAGGCCCGCGCGGATGGCCTTGCCGGTGCCGTGGCCCTCGCCGGTGAAGGCGAGCGAGCCGTAGAGCGTCACGCGAAAGGCGTCCGCCTCCGGATAGCGGCTGGCGAAGAGCCGGGCCGCGCGATAGGGCCCGACCGTGTGCGAGCTGGACGGCCCATGGCCGATCTTATAAACGCTTTTGATGGTTTTCAAACTTGTTCCTCTCCAACAATTCTGTTTCTGTTTCGCTTTCCGTAAAGAAAGCGGCGGATCTCCACACGATCCTGAAAGACGGCATAGTACAACACATAGTTTTTGACCGGAACCTTGCGGATCTCGTCCTTCATCGGGCGGTCAGTCCGATAGAGCTCACAGGCGTAGGGAAACGCGGCGATACGCTGTACCGTCTCGTCAAACGCGGCCAGCAGATCGCGGGCGGCTTTGGGCGCGTCCAGCGTGTGGGCGATATAGCCCAGCGCGTCCATCAGGTCGCGCTCAGCCAGCGGCAGATATACGATCTTATGCACGCTGTTGCTCCTCCGCAGCGCTCAGAAACGCGCGCGCCTTTGCCATAAGCTCCGTATGGCTCAAACGCTCGGCCGTACCGGCCGCCTGCAGCTCCGCCTCGCGCAGCCTGTCATAGACCATGCTGTCATAGCGGTTCTGTTCATAGCTCTCCATGCTCATGACGACAAGAGAGCCGACGCCGTTCTTGGTCAGGAAGACCGGCTCGCCGCTGAGCTGCGCCTCCTTCGTGATCTCGGCGAAATGATTTCTCAGATCGGAAACGGGACGAATATTCGGCATCTCGCCACCTCCTTGCTTAGCGTTATTATATACATAATTGCGCTAATTGTCAACGGAGGGACAAGGCGCGGCGCGTGACCGGCCCTGCGCAAACCGCCCATGGGTATCGGGTTTCATCAGCCGATCCGACGTGAGCACTTGCCTCCCCCAGCCGCGAAGCGGCGTCTCGGGGGGGAGGTGCCCTGAAGGGGCGGAGAGGGGACTGTCTTGCAAGCAGCCTGGGCGCAAGCGTGGCCCCTCTCAGTCACGGCGCTTGCGTGAGACGCGCCGCGACAGCTCCCCCCGGCGGGGGGAGCCAAGGCCGCCTTGTTTGCACATTTGGCAGCTTCTAGGATGATTCAAGTCCCCTCTCTCTGATGCACAAAAAAAGACCCATCCGAATGGATGGATCTTTTTTGGTGCGAGAGAGGAGACTTGAACTCCCACGTCGGTTGACACACGCCCCTCAAACGTGCCTGTCTACCTGTTCCAGCACTCTCGCATATTCCCTTTGCCTCGTTCAAGGCAAGGGGTATTATAGCAGATTCTCGTCTTTTGTCAAGGCTGTTTTTTCAGAATTTTCAAGTTTTTCTTTTTCTTTCTTTTCCGGCGCCCCGGCGGCGTCGAAAAGAAGCTGCGCCGCGGCAAGGATCAGCACGCCGATCAGGGCGCGCGCGCCGTGGTCCATGTACAGGAGATAGCGCATTTTGAGATAGGCGTGATAGCCCAGCAGGGACGCAAACTGCGTGAGCAGCGCCGCCGGGATGCCGAGCACGCAGGTGAAGGCCAGCACCACCGAGAGGATGTCCGCGCCGAAGAAATAGCGCTCGTGCATGTGCGGCAGAAGGAAGGGGATACCCGCCGCAAGCAGCAGCGCCGCGGCGTACACCGCCCGGACGCAGAGCCTCTTTCGATGCAGGAAACAGAACAGCAGCACCGTCAGCATGAGCGTGAACGCCCCGGCAATGCCGAGATTCGCCGCGTCCCGCGTCGCGGGGATGCGCCAGAAGATGGCGTAGATCGAGGGGGAGTTGTAGTTGAGCCCGTCGCCGATGCTCCCGGTCTGGGAGGCGTAGAGCGTCAGCGTTTCGAGAAACGGCTTTCCGAGCAGCACCGCCGGCAGCACCAGCAGCACATAGAAAAGCGGCGCGAGCGCGAAGTGCCAAAGCTTGTAATTGCCCCGGAACCACAGCACCGCCATGATCGGCAGCAGGAACACCGCCTGGAGCTTGAAGCCGAAGGAGAGCGTAAAGCACAGCACCGAAAATACGGGCCTGTCCGTGAGGGCAAGCCAGAGCCCCAGCAGCGCGAGGGCGGCATAGATGCTGTCGCACTGGCCCCACACCGAAGAGTTGAGAATCACCGTCGGGAGAAAGAGCACCGTGAAAAAGCAGCCCAGCAGCAGCGCGCGATTGTCCCGCACGAGCGACACGAGCTTCATCGCGGCAAAGGCCAGCAGCACGTCGAAGAAGATGCTCAGAAGCTTGATAAGAAAGAGATCGCATATCGGGAGATAGGAGAAGAGGCAGAGAAAATAGAGATAGGGGATATTGTAATTTCCCAGCGGGTAGGCGAGGGAGCCGAAGCCGAGGTTATCGCGGTAAAAGGCGACCCACTTGCTGAGAAAGTCCCTGTAATCGAGCGTCTCATACGGCAGAAAATAAGCGCGCAGCAGAAACGCCCCCGCCGTAAGCGCGACCGAGACCCAGAGCGCGGTCTTTGATTCCAGAAGCCGCGAGCGTTTTAACAGCCAGAGCGCAAAGCAGCCCTCCAGCCCCAAAAGCACACAGGTGCCGAGATCCATGGTGTTTTCCTCCGGGGTGTGATGATAGAGAGTGAATTTGCGGCGCGCCTCGCCTTCCCCTTGAGGGGAAGGTGCCCGAAGGGCGGATGAGGTGGAAGCCCCGACCTTGCACAGCGTCATACTAATCGCAGCGCTGACACCTCATCCGTCTCGACCCTCGCGGGGGATCGGGTCGAGCCACCTTCCCTTCGGGCCTCTTCCGTGGCGTAAACCTGCCCCCGGCAGCTTTACGCTTCACGTAAGTCCTCGAGGGGAAGGCATTGCACGCTGTTGCAAGCCCGGCTATTATACCAGTTCCCCGCGCCAAAATCCACCGAAAAACAAAACAGAGCCATACGGCTCTGAAAAAAACCAGGATTTACAAAATAATGCTTGACATTTATATAGAGTAGATGGTAGAATAACTCGCTATGTTCATCGAAGGGTGGGACATACACCCCCACCTTGATGTTATGTCAAGTATAGCATCGCAAGCGTGTGAAATCAACACCGGCTGTGCAGCTTATCGCAACACACCCGGGTGTTTTAATGCCAGTAAGGAGAGTGTGCCAATGCCAAAAGATGTCATGTACGGCAAGACCCTGCGAAAGAGTTTTGCCCGCACCCAGGAGATTATGGACATCGTCACCGACTATTCCGGCAACCTGGAGCTGAGCTTCATCGACTACTCGATGAACGAGAAGCCCAAGTATTCCGAGGAGGAGTGCAAGGCCCGCGACGCAACGTATGCCGCCCCGCTCAAGGTGCGCGTCAGACTGCGCAACAAGGAGACCGAGGAGATCAAGGAGCAGGAGATCTTCATGGGCGACTTCCCGCTCATGACCGACGGCGGCACCTTCGTCATCAACGGGGCCGAGCGCGTCATCGTCTCCCAGATCGTGCGCTCTCCCGGCGTGTACTTCGACAAGACCGTGGACAAGGCCATGATGGCCACCTACGGCTCCACCGTCATCCCGTACCACGGCGCATGGCTGGAGTACGAGACGGACAATAACGACATCTTCAACGTCCGCATCGACAAAAACCGCAAGCTCCCGATCACGTGGTTCCTCAAGGCCATGGGCCAGTACCGCGCGGAGCTCGACGAGAAGGGCGCCTTTAAGCCCGAATCCTGCGCGACGTGGCTCTCCTGCGTTGCCGACCCCACCGTCGGCGCGACGACGAACGAGCGCATCCGTGAGATCTTCGGCGAGGATGAGCGCATCATCGCCACCCTCGACAAGGACACCACCCAGTCCCGCGACGAGTGCCTGCTGGAAATCTACCGCAAGCTGCGCCCGGGCGATCCCCCCACGGTCGAATCCGCCGAGACCCTGCTCGAGGGCCTCTTCTTCGACCGCCGCCGCTATGAGATCAGCGACGTGGGCCGCTACAAGTTCAACAAGAAGCTCTCCCTCTTCCCGCGCATCGCGGGCTTTGAGCTGGCCGCCCCCGTGGCGGACCCCCTCACCGGCGAGCTGCTTGCCGAGCCCGGCACGGTCATCAGCCGCGAGAAGGCCCGCGAGATCGCGGACGCCGGCGTCGTGGACGTGCTTTTGAACGTGGACGGCAAGATCGTGCGCGTCTTCTCCAACGGCATGGTCGACCTTGCCCGCTACGTGGACTTTGACCCGAAGGAGCTCGGCATCAAGGAGAAGGTGCGCGGCATCGTCCTGAAGCAGCTCATGGAGCAGTACCAGGGCGACGCGCTCAAGACCGCAATCAAGGAGTACATCGACGTTCTCATCCCCAAGCACATCGTCGTGGACGACATGTTCTCCTCCGTCAACTACCTCAACTGCCTGGCTCACGGCATCGGCGAGGCTGACGATATCGACCACCTCGGCAACCGCCGCGTGAGATGCGTGGGCGAGCTTTTGCAGAACCAGTTCCGCATCGGCTTTAGCCGCATGGAGCGCGTCATCCGCGAGCGCATGACCCTCCAGGATCTCGACATCGTGACGCCCCAGAGCCTGATCAACATCCGCCCCGTGACGGCCGCGATCAAGGAGTTTTTCGGCTCCTCCCCGCTGAGCCAGTTCATGGACCAGACCAACCCCCTCGCGGAGCTGACGCACAAGCGCCGTATGTCCGCCCTCGGCCCCGGTGGCCTCTCGAGAGAGCGCGCAAGCTTCGACGTGCGAGACGTGCACTACAGCCACTACGGCCGCCTCTGCCCCATTGAGACGCCTGAGGGCCCGAACATCGGCCTCATCAACTACCTCGCCTCCTACGCGAGAGCCAACGAGTACGGCTTCCTCGTAGCCCCCTACCGCAAGGTGGAGAAGGGAACCTGCCGCGTGACCGAGCAGGTGGACTACATGACCGCCGATCAGGAGGATCAGTACGTCGTCGCCCAGGCCTCCGAGCCTGTGGATGAAAACGGCTGCCTCGTCAACAAGCGCGTCACCTGCCGCCACCGCAACGATACCGTTTCCGTCAACCGGGAAGAGGTCGACTATGTCGACGTAAGCCCCAAGATGATGATCTCCATCGCCACCGCGATGATCCCCTTCCTCGAAAACGACGACGCCAACCGCGCTTTGATGGGCGCGAACATGCAGCGTCAGGCCGTGCCGCTCATGACCACCCAGGCCCCCATCGTCGCCACCGGCATCGAGCACAAGTGCGCGGTCGACTCCGGCGTGTGCGTGCTGGCGGAGGGCGAGGGCACTGTCACCCGCGTGGACGCGCGCCGCATCGTCGTGCGCTATGACGGCGGTGTGACCAAGGAATACAAGCTCATCAAGTTTGCCCGCTCCAACCAGGGCACCTGCATCAACCAGCGCCCCATCGTGAGCGCGGGCGACCGCGTGGAGAAGGGCGACATCCTGGCCGACGGCCCCAGCACCTCCAACGGCGAAATCTCCCTCGGCAAGAACATCCTGGTCGGCTACATGAACTGGGAGGGCTACAACTACGAGGACGCGATCCTCTTGAACGAGCGCCTCGTGATGGAGGACGTGTTCACCTCTCTGCACGTGGAGGAGTATGAGTGCGACTCCCGCGACACCAAGCTCGGCCCCGAGGAGATCACCCGCGACATCCCCGGCGTCGGCGACGACGCCCTGAAATACCTCGACGAGCGCGGCATCATCATGGTCGGCGCCGAGGTCACCGCCGGCGACATTCTGGTCGGCAAGGTCACCCCGAAGGGCGAGACCGACCTCACCGCGGAGGAGCGCCTGCTGCGCGCCATCTTCGGCGAGAAGGCGAGAGAGGTGCGCGACACCTCGCTCAAGGTCCCCCACGGCGAGAGCGGCATCATCGTCGATGTGAAGGTCTTCACCCGTGAAAACGGCGACGAGATGAACCCCGGCGTGAATCAGGTCGTGCGCGTCTACATCGCCCAGAAGAGAAAGATCTCCGTCGGCGACAAGATGGCCGGCCGCCACGGCAACAAGGGCGTCGTCTCCCGCATCCTG
>CADADE010000040.1 GCA_902786615.1 Oscillospiraceae bacterium | reverse complement strand
CTCTTTTCTTTGTGCTGTTAACACAAAGAAAAGAGCTTTTTTCAGCTTTGCGTGACATTCGCAAAAGCCAACCCTCATGCTACAATACAATCACCTCAAGGAAAACCGAAACTGAAAACGAAAGGAAACAGCAACATGAAAGCGATCATTGCCATCGACTCTCTCAAGGGAAGCCTCAGCTCTCTGCAGGCGGGCGACGCCATCCGGGAAGGCATCCTGCGCGCATACAAAGACGCGGTGGTGCAGGTACGGCCCCTTGCTGACGGCGGTGAGGGCACCGTTGAGGCCCTGACCATCGGCATGGGCGGTGAGCTTCAGACCGTCACGGTCACCGGCCCCCTCGGTGAAAAGGCGGAAGCTCAGTACGGCATCCTGGCCGACGGCGTCACCGCCATCGTGGAGATGTCCGCCGCGGCGGGCATCACCATGGTCCCCGACGAGAAGCGAACCCCCCTTTACACTACCACCTACGGTGTGGGCGAGATGCTCTGCGACGCGATCCGCAAGGGCTGCCGCCACTTCATCGTGGGCATCGGCGGCAGCGCCACCAACGACGGCGGCGTGGGGATGCTCCAGGCGCTGGGCTACGGCATGCTGGATGAAAACGGCAGGCAGGTATCCTTCGGCGCGCAGGGCCTGCAGGAGCTAAAGTCCATTGCCGATGAAAAAGTGATCCCAGAGCTCAAAGACTGCTCCTTCCGCATTGCCTGTGACGTGACGAATCCTCTTTGCGGCGAGACCGGATGCAGCGCCATCTACGGCCCGCAGAAGGGGGCGACCCCCTCCATGATCCTGCAGATGGACGGCTGGCTCAGAAATTACGCGAAGCTTGCCGCAGCCTACAACCCCAAGGCGGACCCGGAATTCCCCGGTACCGGCGCGGCGGGCGGTCTGGGCTTTGCCTTCCTGAGCTTCACAAACGCGGTGCTTGAATCCGGTATCAACATCGTGCTCAATGAGACGAAGCTGGAAGAGTACGTGAAAGACGCGGACGTGGTCATCACCGGAGAAGGCCGCCTGGACGGTCAGACCGTCATGGGCAAGGCACCCATCGGCGTTGCGAAGATCGCCAAGAAGTACGGCAAGCCCGTCATTGCTTTCGCCGGCTGCGTAACACCGGATGCCGCTGCCTGCAACAAGCACGGCATCGACGCCTTTTTCCCCATCCTGCGCGGTGTCGTTACCCTGCAGGAGGCAATGGATTCCGCCAATGCCCGTAAGAACATGGCGGATACGGTGGAGCAGGTGTTCCGACTTCTGAAGGTCTGATTGTCATAAAAAAGAAAACATAAAATAATTAACATAACAACAAACTGATCCTCGGCGCGCTGGTGAGCGGTCTCATCGGCGGCGGCGGACTCGCCGGAACCGTCAGCACCATGGTCATCTGTGCGGTCGGCGTATTCATTGATATCTCCGTAATCACCGTGGCTCCGATCGCCCTCGCTATCGGCGAGAAAGCCGGTCTCAGCAAAAGCGGCGTGCTGCTGGCAATTTCGCAGATGTACTTTGTGTACCTCAAGAAAAAGTGACGAAATCAGGGCACAAATTTTCCAGGAGATGCCGCAGGCGGATTGTGCGGTGTTGCCTTAAGAATGGATTCCTGAGAATAAGAGCCATCTTCCATCCTGCTTTATAGAGAATATATCTGGCGCAGGCTCTCCGGCATGGAGGCGAACATCATACGCACGATCACTTCGGCGGGGGTGATGTTGTCCTGCAGAACCCACTCCCGTGTCATGCCGACCGCGCCGTAGCAGTACAAGCGAATACTGTATTGTGTCTGGGCGTCCAGTAGATCGACGCCCAGCTTTTCTTTTGCCAACCCTGTGTACCGGTCTGCAAAGTACTCCAGCATATACTGCCAGAGCGCGTTCTGGGAGGAGTCCTCATAAGCCCGTCGATAGAACAGCATTTCCTGCCGCATCTTGTTCATGCCTGCCGCCGCGGACTCCACCGAGAGAATGTCCGTGCTGTCGGCGTCCTGGAAAAAGATCCAGGCCACCAGATCGTACTTGTCTTGAAAATGATAATAGAAGGTGGGCCGCTCGATCTCCGCCTCCCGGCAGATCTCCGTTACCCGGATTTTGTCCAGAGGCTTTTTCGCCATCAGGCGTTTCATCGCCGCCGCGATCCACAGCTTGGTTCGCTCCGCCATATGCCGCTCCGTTCTAACAGAAAGTTAATTCTGTATGGTTTTCTTACTGAATTATACTTCTGTATGTGGAAATGTGCAAGGCTTTTTGCTAAGGTAAGCGCAGGAATACAGAAAAGGAAGTTTTGAACATGCATTATACCGGAACCCTGTACCGCAACCCCTATGAGCCGCCCTCTCCCATGCTGGAGATCAGCCAGGGCTGCACCCACAACGCCTGTAAATTCTGCACCATGTATAAAGATGTGCCCTTTCGCATGTCCCCGTTGGAATGGGTGGAGGAGGATTTGCAGGAAATCGCCGCTTATGCGCCCAACGCCCGGCGGCTGCAGCTCATCGGGGCGGACCCCTTCTGCATGAGCTTTTCCCGGCTTGACCGCATCTGCGATCTGGTGCATCAGTATCTGCCCCAGGTAAAGATCATGACCATGGCCGCGCGGGTGGACAACGTGAAGAACAAGACCGTGGAGGAGCTGCGCATCCTGCGTGAAAAAGGCATGGTGGAGCTAAACCTCGGTGTGGAGAGCGGTGACGATTGGACCTTGGAGCGCATCAACAAGGGCTATCACGCCGCCGACATTCTGGAGCAGACCCGCAAGCTGGACGAGGCGGGCATCGCCTACTGGATGACCTTCCTCAACGGCGTGGCCGGACGGGAGCACAGCCGCGAGCACGCCCTGCACTCCGCCGAGATTTTCAGCCAGTGCCATCCCACTGTTGTGGGCACGGGCGGCCTGACGCTGTTCCCCGGCACCCCGCTGCTGGACGAGGCACGCTGCGGCGAGTTTGTACCGCTTTCCGAAAAGGAGATGCTGGAAGAGCTGAAGCTTTTCGCGGAAAACTTAAACTGTGATTGCAGCTTTATCACGCACCACACCATCTCCGGCGCAAACCTCACTGGGCCGGATTTCCTCGGACGGAAAGAGAAGATCGTGGCTGCGCTGCAAAACACCATCGACCACGGCGATCTGGATCGCATGGCTGCCATACGCAGAAACAAGCGGACGCTGTGAGGGAGAACTTTTGATGGAATTTCCCTGTGCTTTGTGGCAGAATAGAGGAAGAACAGCTTAGGAGGAAAATAGTATGAAAGCCATCATACTCAACGCAAGTCCACGCAAAAATTGGAACACTGCGCAGCTTCTGAAGGCGGCCCGACAGGGCGCGGAGGAAGCCGGAGCCGAGACCGAATACGTCGACCTGTACGACCTGAACTTCACCGGCTGCCGCAGCTGTCTGCTCTGCAAGCGCAAGGACGGTGAGCGCTGCAAGTGCTTCTGGAAGGACGACCTCAGCCCGCTGCTGGATCGCGTCTTTGACGCCGACGTGCTGCTGATCGGCTCGTCCATCTATCTGGGCGACACGACCAGCCAGTTCCATGCCTTTGTCGAGCGGCTCCACTTCTGCACGCTGTCCTATGACGATTACAGCAATTACTTCACCGGCAAGATCAACGTGGGCGTGATCTACACGATGAACGCGCCGCAGGCTTTCTATCAGCTTCAGTACGAGCACAGGCTTAGCGATCAGGCGGAGGCCTTTCGCAGTCTGGGCGGCAAAGTGGAGACGCTTTGCAGCTTCGACACGCTGCAGGTCAAGGATTACAGCAAGTTCAGCATGGCAGGCTTCAACGCCGAGCACAAGAAGGCCCACCATGAAAAGCAGTTCCCGCTGGATCTGGAAAAAGCCCGACAGCTGGGCACGGAGCTGGTAAGGCTGGCAGACGCCGAATGAAAACGAGAGTCCCCCGGCTCTGCGAACGATTCGCGTTCAAGAACGGCTCCGCCATTGAGGAATGAGCCGGGAAAATACAGCTCTTCCGATCAACGGTATTACGCCGGTGATCGGGAGCTTTTTTCAGTTTTCCAAGTCGATAGTCGGGGGGGAGCGCAACGAAGAATCGGCACGAACAGGAAAACGGCGGAACCCGGTGCAACTTGTCATGGATGGGACTTGTGAGCAGATGAAAAGAATGATATACTGATCCTGCTTTTCAGGCGGAATAAGAGTCTGCAAAAAATGCATGTACAGTGGATCTCTCAGGTTCAAACAAGGGAGAAGAGCGGGAGGCGCTTGCTTTGAAACGAGAAGGATGGAACGACGACATAATCTTCGATTTGATCCCGGACGGGATACTTGCGGTCAATCGCGACCTTGAAATCGTCAGAATGAATCGCAGCGCCGGTGATCTTCTCGGCATCTGCGAAGACAGTGTTTGCGAGGGGAAGAAGCTCGCCTCCGTTATGGAGGAAGACGGCTTTCGACAATTGCTCGGCGGCAGACAGCATTTTTCGGACACGATCCGACTTCCAGAGAGAAACATCTGGCTGGAGCGCTTCTTCTGCTGTGATCGGGAACAGACGGTTCTGCTCTGCGTGATGAGGGACGTTACCGGGCAAAGGCTCCGGGAAGAGCAGCTTCAAAAGGAGCTGCGGCATGCGGTTGAACTTGCCGACACCCTCAATGAACGCCATCTTCGCACGGTTCGTGATGTTTCGAGTCTTCTCGGAGAGAATGCCGCGGAAACACAGATCCTGCTGCGAGAGCTGAAGGAAGCGATCCGACCGACGGAGAGGCAGAAAAATGACTGAACGGAGAGAAGCGGAGCGGGCGCTTTGCTGGGAGATCGGCGTCGTCCAGCAGGCGAAAAACGGAGAAAGCATCTGTGGGGACACGGCCGCGGTGTCAGGGGAGCGTGACGATGTGCAGGTCGTTTTGTCCGACGGCCTTGGCTCCGGAATCCAGGCCAGCATCGCATCATCGCTCACGGCAGCCCTGATTTCGGGCATGAGCCGGAGCCTGTTTTCTGTAGAGAGCATGATCCGCACGCTTGAAGCTGTCCTGCCGGTGACGAAAAAACACGGCCTGGCCTACGCGACCTTCACGCTGGCCGCAACAGATGGAAGCAGAGTCCGCCTGCTCCAGTATGACAATCCGCCTGCGCTGTTCCTGCGGGACGGCGTTTCGCTTCGTTACCCCTATGAAACGCTGACGATAGGGGACAAGACGATACTGGAGAGCTCTCTTTCCATGAAGCCCGGCGACATGCTGGTGCTTTTCAGCGACGGTATTTCAGAGGCCGGGCGCGGCGTCACGACCTATTCCGGATGGAATCGAAATGAGATGGAGGACTATCTGCTGCGCAGCGTGGGGCCTGAGGATCATGCGCGCGAGGTCGCCGCCGGGATCGTTTCGGCAGCGCAGGCCCTGGATCTCTATGAATTCCACGACGACACGACAGTCATTGTCCTCCGGCTGCGGGAGCGCCTGTCCGTGAACCTGCTGTTTGACCCGTCGGGACATGTGCATGGAGAAGAGAATAATGTTATGTCAACCAGCTCCGCCGCGGAAGAGATCAATGCCTCGGTCCATGGCGGGCAGGAGCTGCGGGAGCTGGTCGATCAGCTTGAGCGCTATCTGGGAAACGGGATGATGAGCCTCGGGATCGCAGGGGAAGCGGACGCCGCTTCAAAGCTGACAGAGCTGCTGGCTGAGGAGGCGAGTGATGTCAATATCCTGTTTCGGGCGGTTGGCGAAAGCGGACAGTTTCAGCCGCCGGATCAGAGCCCGGACGGCAGCGTGATCCCGGAAGAGCTCTTCCGGCTGCGGCAGCTGCTGACGGATGCAGGGAAAACCGTCACGCTCCGCATATGCTGAAAAATGAATAATAAAACAGGATATCCGGAGCTTCACGGCTCCGGATATCCTTATGTCTGCTGTTGAAAAACATCTGTTAATCGCGGTGCATGGGGACCTGCTCGGCATTCATAAGCTTCAGGTTCTCGTGTACGCCTCTTGAGTCCGCGCGGCCGATCATGGCGTCGCGATCCTTTTTCAGTTCCGTCAGGCCCTTCTGACGGGACGGGCCGCTGACGCAGCCGCCCTCGCAGATCATGCCCTCCATGAAACTTTCGGGCAGCCTGCCCAGCTTCATCAGGGTGAGGGCGTTCTTGCATTCCAGAGCGCCGTTGCATACCTTGACGGCGATTTTTGAGGCGTCGATATTCTGCTCCTTCAGGCACTGCATAACGGCGGCGGTGACGCCGGCGCTGTTGCCGAAGCGCTTGCCGTAGCTCGAACCCTGCTGGGTGTAGCCTTCCGCGGGCTCCAGCTCGATATCCTTGCCGCGCAGCATTTCCACAGCCTCGTCAAAGGTAAGCACATAGTCTGCGTTCCCGCTGATGCTGATGTCCAGGGCTTCGCTCTTCTTTGCCTGGCAGGGCCCGATAAACACGGTGACGGCGTCCGGCTCCTGCTCCTTGATCATGCGGGAGACCGCGCACATCGGGCTGACGGTCGTGGAGATGTTTCCATCGAGCGTCGGGAAGTGCTTGCGGATCATGTTCACAAAAGCGGGGCAGCAGGAGGTGGTTTTCTTTTCTCCCTTAGCAAAGGCCTCGGCCCATTCGTCCGCCTCCGCCGCCGCGGTCAGATCGCCGCCGAGGGAAACCTCGATCATGTCGGCAAAGCCGGCTTTTTTCAGCGCCGCACGCCAGGAATCCGGCGTGATGTCGGGGCCGAACTGACCTTCCACAGCCGGGGCGACCATGGCGTAAACCTTTCTCCCGGCGCGGATCATCTGAATCACGTCCACGAGGAAGGTTTTGGCACCCAGCGCGCCGAAGGGGCAGGCGTGGATGCAGTGGCCGCACTGGATGCACTTGCTTTCGTCGATCCGGCAGAGGCCGGTCTCCTCGTCCATGGTGATCGCGCCGACCGGGCAGGCCTGCTTGCAGGGGCGAACCTGGTGGACAATGACCTGGTAAGGGCAGTTCTTGGCGCACATGCCGCATTCCCGGCACTTCTGGGGATCGATATGGGCGCGGATCCTCCCGTGCTCACGCACGATCGAAACAGCGCCGAAGCGGCACGACTCATAGCAGGCGTGGCCGAGACAGCCGTGGCAGTTGTCCGTGACGGAATAGGAAGAGATCGCGCAGTCGTCGCAGGCTGCGGGAATCACCTGAACAATATTGGCCGTATCGGTTTTTCCGGGGCACAGACCGCGGGCCAGACGAACCCGCTGGCGGATGATTTCACGCTCGCGGTAGATGCAGCATCGAAACTGCGGAAGCGGTCCCGGGATGATCTCCTCCGGGAGTAATTCCTTTTTGCTTTCCAGCTCCCCGTTCCAGGTGAGGCGTGATACTTCACGAAATATTTTTCTGGTGATATCGCTGGTAGTTCTGTCGTTTGTAACCATTCTATCTCCCTCTTTTGTCCGGCGGCGCTTTCTGCAAGCCGGCCGGCTGACAGTGATTTTTATCTTTTTGAAATGATTGCTTCAATAGGTTTCCTGTTCCACCTGCTTCCCGACCGCCAGAATGGCTTCGGACAGCTGCTTGGTCAGGTTCATGCGTAAACCGAGCTCCAACGGGAGATCGGGGTTCTGGTACGCGGCATTGACGGCGGTGCCGACAATGAGACGCACCTGTGTGCAGTCCTCGATGATCATTTTTGCAACCTTTGCCGCCGGGTTCGGCTCATCCAGCTTCTTGAAAAACGACCTGTCCACATGATCGGGCTCGGCATATTCTTTCAGGAGCTGGATCACCCTTGCAAGGGTCAGAACGCCCTCCGTGACGAGGTCGATGCCGTCAATGTGCCCCTCGGGCGGAAGGCCGGAGCTGTCGTAGTCCATCGATACCGACATGGGCCGGTTCAATACGCGGGAGACGATCGAGGCGCTGGTGCCGCCGCTCACGATCCGACGGACAGAGCGGTCGCCGCTCATGAGCGACCGGACCATCCGGATATCGTCGGCCATATCTCTCGCGGGGCCGGTCATCAGATGCAGCGTTTTTTGCCCGGTGACATGGACGCAGGCCACCGTGGTATCGTCTCCGGGCTGACTGTCGTACAGGTCGTTGCAGGCTTCGCAGATCCGGGTCGCTTCCCGCAGGGGAGACTGCCCGGCCTTATGCCCTCTCAGGGCAAAGTCCGCGATCTCTTCCCACGGCCAGCCAAAGCTCATCAGGCTGCCGAGGCCCGCGTGTATCGTCCCGTCGCTCATGATCAGGAAGGTATCCCCGATCTGTGCCGTGAAGCGATAGGTGTTGATTCGTTTGCCGGAGATGTCCTCCTCGTGCTTCGGGATGCGGATCAGCCGATTGCCCCGGATGAAAATGCAGCCGGGGTTCTCGTATTCATAAAGGATTCCTCTGCCGTCGTGAAAGATCTGCAAAACCGTAAAGGTCGAATACGAGGCCCCCGTCCTGGGGTCTGCGGGCAGGGTATCGACCACCGTCTCCACACACTCTTCCAATGTGGCGCCCTCCAGCAGCATCTTGCCGAAGATCTGACTTGTGAGGGTCGAGAGCATATTGGCGCGCACGCCGCTTCCCATTCCGTCCGCCAGTACAAGAATATCGGAATCCGCCCGGTGAACCATCTGGACCCGGTCGCCGCAGAGGATTTCACCGACGTGATTCAGACTCTTGCTGGCCATCTCTGTTGTGATATTCATAGCGTTTCAGATGGACGCCCGGCGCGCTTCGGCTCCGCGTCCGGATTCGATGGGGCAGGGGGCTTTGCGTACTGTGTGTTGATTTTCAGCTTTGGCTTTGGTCCCGGCGCAGCAGGCAGTCCGAGATCGGCAAAATCCGCACCGCCCGCGGCGCTCGTATGGGGCATAGGCTGTTTCGGCGCGTCATCGTCGGCGGCGCGTGCCGCCAGCTCCGCGGAAGCTTCGGCGGGGGCCTGCTCGTTCTGGATCGAACGGGTCAGCCGGGTCAGCGTCATTTTGGTTTCCGCAGTCGTCTCGCCCAGCAGGCTCGCAATTTTCTGAGCCGTGAACATCTGATTGCGGATCACGTTATGTGCAAGCTCTATGGTTTCGTTTCGTGTTTTCTGCTCCTGCAGGAGCTGCTTTTCGTGCGCTGTGATATCAATAAAGGTCATCAGGGTGCTGTCCTGCCGGGGAATATAGACGATGTTCTGCAGCGTCCAGCGGTCGTACTGCGGATAATAGACCTTCTTGCCGTAGATATTGCGGTGGCTGCTCTGTACAGCCTCATAATCGCCCGGGTCAATGAGCTCCGACAGCCTGTGCTTGAGGGCGTGTTCTCGGCTGACGCCGAAGAAACGCTCGCCCACGCTTGCATATTCCAGGATCTGCTGGTCAGCGTCGGCTATGATGATCGCGTTCGGGCTCTCGTTCAGGATCAGATTGGCCATGGACTCCGCCTGAGAGGTAAGATAGGGGATGCACATCTCCAGTTCCGCTTTGCCCTGAAAGACGGCGACGGCCTTCTCGCGGCAGCTGGCATAGCCGCAGGCGCCGCAGTTGAGCTCATCCTCCGCGCTGTGCTTGCCGGTTTTGTTCAGGATCTCCCGGATTTCGTCTTCCGTCGGAAGGGGATCATCAAGCGAGCGATCCTCAAACCGCTTGCTGAGACAGACCCCCTCGGTCCTGCGCCGGACCGTGTCCGGGGCGGCGGAGACGGGCCGGATCGCTTCCTGCATATCGAGCTTGATTTTATAGGGATAGACGCCCTTTTTGGTGACGGCGGGGCCTTTGATGCATCCGTTTTCACAGCTGTTCATCTCAATCACGCACCTGTGGACGGAGCCCGCTTCCATATCACGGCAAAGCTCGATGCAGTTGGACAGACCGTGAACGGCAAATTGCCGGTAGTGATGCCGCTCGGACTGCGCGGGGAGCCCGGCGCGCACCGAGGCCAGGACCCCGCCGGTTACCGGGTACAGGCGGTTCACAGCGGGATCGAAGGGGAAGGGCTCATTCTCGCAGGCGTCGATCCGGATCTCCTTTTCGTTGAGCCAGTCGCTCAGCTCTTCAAAGCTGATGACCGCGTCCACGGCGTCCGCGTGGCGGGGATCACGGGCTTCCTTCCGCTTGGCGATGCACGGCCCGATAAACACGACGCGGGTCTCGCTGCCGAGCGCCTGCTTGATCATGCGCCCTGCGGCGATCATCGGGGAGACCACGGGGGCGAGCAGCGGAACAAGCGACGGGAAATACATCTCGATCACGTCGTTGATGACCGGGCAGCAGGTCGTGATGATGTTGTCCATCCGGGCCTCTTCGATCAGCTGCAGATACTCCGCCGTTACTGCCGCGGCGCCCTCCGCCGTCTCGAATACATCCGCAAAGCCGAGCTTCCGCAGCGCCGAACGCAGCTGTCCGATCTCCCGGAACTCCAGCAGCCCGACATAGGACGGCGCAAGCTGCGCGACCACCTTTTCGCCGCGCTGTATCATCGCCCGCACCTGGGGCAGCTCGCTCGACAGCGTTTTGGCCTCCTGGGGGCAGACCGCAAGGCAGCGTCCGCACAGCACGCAGTGATCCTCCATGATCACAGCACGGCCGCCGCTCACGGAGATCGCCTTGATCTCGCAGTTTCTGACGCATTTGTAGCAGTGCCGACACCGTGTGGAGTTAAAATGAATGATTTTCATTTTGCGTTTCCGAGAACCGTCAGCTTACGCGGCTCAGGATCTCGTTGTTAAAGAATTCCTCCGTCGTCTCCGGGCGGACGGAGTACACCGTGTCGTCAATGACGACGCAGACCGCGTACTGACAGTTGCCGGTGCAGAAGGAGCCGTTCAACAGAACCTGGCCCTCCAGCTGGTGCTCCTTTACCAGCTCTTTCAGCTTCGCGATAACCTCTCTGGAACCCTTCATGTGGCAGGCGCTGCCCACACAGATCGATACGTTTACCATCTCAACCATCCTTCCGTTTCCTCTTTTTTATTTTGGGATTCTGTACAGTGAATGCGCGATATGCTTGGAATCGTGAAAAACAATTACTGTTTTTTTATTATACCATAAACGGGAAGCACTGAAAAGATATAAATTGCTCTTGTCCGAAGCTCAGCGCCCGTCATGCCGGGCCGGTCTCGCGGCGCCGGCGTGGGAATCCGATCCCCGGCAGCCCGAAAAGAGGGAAAATTACTGGTAAAAAATGAGAATACCCGTTGCTTTTGTGCCTGATTTTCGCTATACTATATCTATGTATTTATGCGTATCGGGCCTGTCTGGCTCATACGGCGCTGCGGCGGCCGTGACAGCCGCAAATATTCAAAAAGGAGAAGAGAGTTTATGAAGAAGAGTCGTTTGTTTGGCGTCCTGCTCAGCCTTGTCATGGCGCTCGGCTTGATGCTGGCAATGAGTCTGACGGCGTTTGCGGATGACACTCCGCATACCCACACCGTGGGCGAGGAGACCATCACCTTCAAGGCGTGGACGGACACGCCACAGCGGAGCAGATGCGGCCCTATCTGCAGATGGTAGAGAGACAGGTTGCCGGATTCCATGCGGTGTATCAGAAGGCGATGGAAGACGGCACGGTGCGGACGGATCTACCGGAGACGACCATGGTTTCCAGTATATTCCACATCATGCTGGCCGCGGTGACACGTTACGCCGCCGGTCTGGTCTATGTGCTGGATGAAATCAAGCCCGAGGATGAACTGATCCTTTTGCGAAACGTTCTGCTTCGGGAATTCACGACAGACTGAGAGACTTTTACAGGTCCCATTCATCCGACGTTTTTCGCCGGCCGGAGATGGGATGACTAACGGCAAATGCACTGAGCTTTGCGCTGCTTCCCCGGAAAGTAAAAACGATTCCCAGCCGCGCCGATCCCCGGACGGAAGGCGGGTCGTTTCGGAAATCATCAATGAAAGGTTGTGTCCACATGAAACACTACTGGAAGATCCTGATCATGGTCCTTTTGCTGTGCCTTGTGATGACAGGCATGGCGGTCTCCGCCTACGCGGATTTTGACCTCATAACTGCGATCGCGAACGCCGATGATGGCGGCACGGTCACATTGACCGAGAACTGTACTGTCACGGAGCCTATTACGATCGACAAGAGTCTGACCCTGGATCTGAACGGCAAAACCATCACAGTGCCCAACGGTTTTTTCAATGAAGATAATATGGTTGCCTTCAATTTAGCGACTTATGAGAAGATCGAAGTTACCGTAAAAAACGGCACGATCGAGGCGGAGTACAAGGGGATAGACGACGAGCACAATTACAATAGGTATCTCTTTTATGACGATCTGGAATATTGCGATTATGATGAAAATGGGGAAATTCTTATTGATTGGAGTACGTTCAGGCTCAAAGACTGCAAAATCCATGTTCAAGGCTTCGTGACCGCTGTAGGCAACTACGATGGAGAATCCGTTCCTACCGTCGAAATCGTCGACAGCGAAATCAGCGCCGAAAACGAACACGAAGCCGAAGGTGATTATTGCGTCGCGCTTCATATATATAATGGCGAAATCTCCGACAGCACCATCAGTGCCAAAGGCATTTACAGCACGGCGATTGAAACCAGCGGCGATCTCAGTTTCTACAACGCCACGATCAGCAGCGACGGTATAAGCAGCACGGCGATTTGTTATTCTGGGAACAGCATCATTGAGGGCGACGCAACGATCACGGCCACAGGCGCCGACAGCACGGCGATTTACCTCAACGGCTACTCTGGCCCCTGGGATCTTGTGATCAGGAAGGACGCTGGTGGCGTGGCCCCCGTCATTACGGGCGCCTATGCCGTGCGATTTGATGATGAATACGACGCCAGCGGGGCGAATACTTCCATCAGCGACGGTCTGTTTGACGGTAAAATTAATACCAAATATACCGTTCGTGCGGGCTTCATCACCGGCGGCTATTTCACGGAAAAGCCCGGTGACGCTCTGCTTGGCAAGGATGCGGACGGCAATCAGCTCTTTGCCATCAAGAACCCGGCATATCCCAATGGCAGCGACGGCACCCAGGCCTATGAGTTCATGGTCGGCGCAGTCGCCCAAATAGCCAGCGTCACGGTTGGCAGCGGCCAACCCGAGATATACTCCTCTCTCGCGGACGCGATAGCCGCGGCGAACACGCAGACGGGCAGCAGCGAGGTCACCGTCAAGCTGCTGGGTAACGATACGCTTTCCAGCGCCGTCGAAATCACCAGGGCCCTGACCCTGGATCTGAACGGCTGGAATGTCGATGTGAGCAGCGAGCTTACAAATGGGGCGATCGAAGTCAAAGCCGACGTCACCTTCACCGACAGCAGCGCATCCGCCTCCGGCGTGATCGGGAAGACCAGCGACCGCTCGACCAATACGGTTTATACCGTTTTCAAGGTCAGCGCCGGAACGCTCACGGTGGCCGGCGGCAGGATCACGTCGAATCATCTTGGCACAGCGGATGTATACAGCCAGACGATCCTCGCCGCCGGCGGCAATGTCAGCGTCATCGGCGGCAGGGTCGACGCCTCCGGTCATTATACATCGGCGATTCAGAACACCGGCAGCGGCACGGTCACGGTCAATGGCGGCAGGGTCGATCTCTCTATGCACGCGAACTCTGCATCCGTCCATGTCAGCCCAATTGCCAGCGCCGCAATTGTCATGGCCGGAACAACGGGACAAAAGCTGGTCATCGAAGAAAGCCCTGTCATCTCTGGCACCAAATATTCTCTGGATATCAAGACAGCCCTCACTGAGGGGTCTTCTGTCAGCGGCGGCCGCTATCAAGGGGCAATCAACGTCGCCTCCAACGGCGCAGGCGGGTACGTCAGCACCCAGTTCCTTTCCGGCGGTATCTATGATGAAAGGGCCAAGGAGAGCATCCAGGCCAGCTGGCTGGCCGAGGGCCGCGCCATCGGGGACAATAGCGATGAACAGACCAAAAATACTTACCCCTTCATGATGATCGCCCACGCCCATGAATGGAGCTATGCCGCTGGAACGGGCGAGAACGCGAACACCATCACCGCCACTTGCGCGAACACCGATGGCGGCCACGGCACACCGTTGACGGCAACCCTGACCATTGCCGCGCCCACGCTCACCATCGTCGGCGAAGCAGGAAAGAGCGAGTATGCGACGCTGGAGGGGCTTGAGGAATTCAACGCCGCCACCGGCCTTGCCGTCGAGGATACGGACGTCACCTATTATGAGGCAAGAAAGAGCGACAACGCCTACACCAAGGGCAAAGAGCTGAGCGCGGCTCCCACCGGCGCGGGCGTCTATCTCGCGGAGATCACCCTGGTCGGCGTGGGCGATGCCCAGAGTGTCAGCGCCTCCGTCGTCTACATCATCCAGCCTGTCAAGGTCAGCCGCCCTGACTTCATCGTGCCCAGCGGCGTCCAGATCATCGGGGAAAACGCCTTTGAGGGCGCGTCCATGGAGAGCGCGCTGATCCCGGACGGCTGCACCGCCATCGGCGCGGGAGCCTTCAAGAACTGCGCGAAGCTCGAGCAGATCAGTATCCCGGGTAACTGCACCATCGGCGAGGGAGCCTTCAAGGACTGCGGCACGGTGTTCATCTTCGCTCCGACCGGAAGCGCGGCGGCGAGCTATTGCAGCGATTCGACAAACTGCGTCTTTATCGCGGAAGACTAAAGCTAAACAAAACAGGGGGCGCCGGCTTTTGAGCCGGCGCCTCAGACTGTAAACGGGAAAAATTACTGGTAAAAAATGAGAAGACCCATTGCTTTCGTAGAAGACTGTTTATGAAGAAGAGTCGTTTGTTTGGCGTCCTGCTCAGCCTTGCGCTGGCGCTGGCGCTGCTGTCGGGACTGAGCGCGGCGGCGTATGCCAATAAACCTCCCCACACCCACACCATCGGTGAGGGGGACAGCGCAGAGACCATCGAGTTTGAGCCCTGGGACAACACTACCAGCCTCCCCGACACAGCGGGCAACTACTACCTGAAGGATGACGTGGAGCTGAGCGAGACGTGGAATGTACCCGAAGGAGAAACCAATCTCTGCCTCGACGGGCACAGCATCACGAGCGAGGCTTCGGATGACGTTATATATGTCGAAGGGTGTACGCTGAACCTGTTCGACGAGGAAGGGGATCCGGGCACGATCACCCATACTAAGGGTGTGGAAGGCTGCGGCGTGTACTTGAATGGCGGCACGTTCAACATGCACGGCGGCAGTATCAGCAACAACACGTCGGATTACTACGGCGGTGTGTTCTTGAAGAGCGGCATATTCAACATGTACGGCGGCAAGATCAGCGGCAACACGGCTGCGTATGGCGGCGGCGTTACCTCTGATTCCTCAGGCGTCACGTTCAACATGTACGGCGGCAGTATTGAAAACACAAAGGGCTCCGGCGTGTTTGTCGATTATTTTTGCAAATTCAACATGTACGGCGGCAAGATCAGCGGCAACACGACCTCCAACGGCGGCGGCGTATTTGTTGATGGCTCTGATGGCGATGGCGGCACGTTCAACATGTACGGCGGCGAAATCAGCGGCAACACGGCCGAGTACGGCGGCGGCGTGTACGGCGGGCCGTATGCGCAGTTTAACATGACCGGCGGCGAAATCAGCGGCAACACGGCCGAATACTATGGCGGCGGCGTGTATGAAAATTATTCCTTTGAATTTACCATGTCCGCCGATACCGACACCGGCGGCAAGATCAGCGAGAATGTGGCCGGGGAGGCCGGCGGCGGCGTGTACCTGTATGGGGCTGGAGCCGTATTCACACTGACCAACGGCGAGATCAGCGGCAACGTGGTCACCAACACCAGCACCAAAGACTACGACGGCGCTCCGGATTCCGGCGGCGGCGTGTACTTCTATGATAATAATTGGAGCGCCTTTAACCTGTCCGGCAATCCTATCATCAGGGGAAACAAGCTTGGAACAGGCGACAACGCCGTGGACAGCAACGTCTACCTGAACGATGGTACCGTGATCACCCTCACCGGCGCGCTGACCAACACCACGCCCATCGGCGTCACCTCCTACGACACGAATGCGGACTTCACTTCCGGGTGGAGTACCAAGATGTCCGGCGCGACCCCGACCGCTTATTTTGCAAGCGATGCTTCCTCCTACACGGTGGTGATGAGCGAGAACAATGAGCTGCAGCTCGCCGAAAAGACGGAATTCAGCGTCTATCCTGACCACAATATGACACGCGGCTCTGTTGCCTTCACGGTTTCGGACGACACTGGCAGCCCCGTCGCCTTAGAACCCGGTACGCCCGTTGGGAACGGCACAGTTGTCACTGTGACCGTAAACCCGAGCGCGGGCTGTGTGCTCCAGGACATCTGGGCTGTCAAGGGCAATAATGAGAGGTTCGATCTCGACAAGAGCAACGATCCGAACGTGTACACCTTCACTATGCCCCAGGGGGACGTGACCGTGTACGCGGAATTTATCCAGCCTGTCTCCTTCCTGAATTGGAACGAAACCACGAAGAAGCTGGAGGATGCATACTGCTGGAACTACAGTGAGATTATGGGCAGCCTTAACTCCGTGACATGGGGTGCTGATGACGTCGAAAGCTGGTATGTGGTCAGCGGTACGAAGAACATCCTCTCTGATGTCACTGTTAAGGGCGATGTGCACCTGATCCTCAGGGACGGCGCGGCGCTGACCGTAAAAGACGCTATCAGCGGCAGCGGCAGTCTCACCGTCTACGCCCAGAGCGATGGAGAGAACAGGGGCAGCCTGACCGCAAACGGCTCAATTGGCGTCGGCTCTGTCACGCTGAACGGCGGCACTGTGACTGCCACCGGCAATAATAGCGGCATCTCCACAGATTATTACGGTAATATTGTGATCAACGGGGGCAAAGTGACCGCCACCGGCAATGAGGCTGTCAAAGGCCTGTCTGTCATCATCAACGGCGGCAGCGTGACCGCAGAAGGCACAGCGTGCGGCATAAAGAGCACCAGTACCTCCGTTGAGATCAACGGCGGCGAGGTGACCGCGACCGGAACCGAAACGGCAATCGCGACGCCCTACGGCACTGTGAAGAATGCGGTCTACGGTCTCGGCTGGACAGACGCAGCGGGCAGCGAGGGACAGGCGCTCATCAGAATCAGCGCAGAGGGACAGACGCTGGCGTATAAGAAAGTAGTGTTCCCGTATGAACATACGCACAGTTTCGCATACACCGCAAGCGGCGCGGTCATCACCGCGACCTGCTCGGCACCCGGCTGCACACTGGAAGAGCATGACGGCCAATATGCGGTCACGCTGACCATCGTCGCGCCGACGCTCACCACCTACGGCGAAGCAGGAAAGAGTGAGCTTGCGACGCTGGATGGGCTTGAGGAATTCAACGCCGCCACCGGCCTTGCCGTCGAGGAAACGAGCGTCGCCTATTATGCGGCACGCAAGAGCGGCGACGCCTACACCAAGGGCAAAGAGCTGAGCGCGGCTCCCACCGACGCGGGCGTCTATCTCGCGGAGATCATGGTCGGCGTGGGCGATGCCCAGAGTGTCAGCGCCTCCGTCGGCTACATCATCAAGCCTGTCAAGGTCAGCCCTGACTTCATCGTGCCCAGCGGCGTCCAGATCATCGGGGAAAACGCCTTTGAGGGCGCGTCCATGGAGAGCGTGCGGATCCCGAACGGCTGCACCGCCATCGGCGCGGGAGCCTTCAAGGACTGCGCGAACCTCGAGCAGATCAGTATCCCGAACAGCTGCACCACCATCGGCGCGGGAGCCTTTGACGGCTGCGGCACGGTGTTCATCTTCGCTCCGACCGGAAGCGAGGCGGAGAGCTATTGCAGAACTTCAACAGACTGCGTCTTTATCGCGGAAGACTACAGATAAACAAAACAGGGGGGGGCCGTTGCAAAATGAGAGTTTTGCAGCGGCCCCAATTTCTGCCATAGTCAGGCGAAAGGAACCGAGAGTTTGTGGAAAAGCATCCGCAAAACTCT
>CADADE010000039.1 GCA_902786615.1 Oscillospiraceae bacterium | reverse complement strand
TCTCAAAGAAATCTTTATAGTCATTCCTGACTTTAAGAACCCTTTTCTTGGTGCTTATTTAGCATAAGCTGTTCTTACATTGTTCAATTTTCAAGGTACTCTCTGCACTCGCCTCTTCGGCGGCAGCTTTGTTATTATAACAAAGCTTTTCGAGTTTGTCAAGAACTTTTTTCAAATTCTTTTGAATTTTTTCAAGCTCTCTTTTGACTCGCTCTCTTGCCTTTCGGTTGAGCAGCTTTGCTATTTTAGCAGATCTGCTCGAGTTTGTCAAGAACTTTTTTCGATTCGCCAGAATCTTTTTTCAAGCTCTATTTGACTTCCTCGTACCGCCTCTCAGGTGAGCAGCTTTGTTATTATAGCAAAGCTTTTCGGCTTTGTCAAGAACTTTTTTTGATTCCTCAGAATCTTTTTTCAAGTTCTTCTTTTGACTCAGCCACTCTCTCTCGAGCGCTCGTGTAATATAGCACCGAAAACGGCGAAAGTCAACACTTTTTTTCATGTTTTTCTAAAGAATTTTTTCAAGCCAAATATTGTGCTTTTTTTCGGATATACTACACAATATGCATACAAACACTTTTGATTCTGCGGCGACGCTGCATGCACGCCGCGCGCCTGTCTATCCCTTTATGATTTCCCTGTCTTCTCTCGAGGGGATCTTCTCTGCCTGTGCCGACTTTCAGACGCGGCAGCTCCGCCCGGGGCTCGATGCCGGGCGGGCGGTGACGCTCTGTTGGATTGAGGGGCTGGTGTCCTCCCGCATGCTGACCGAGGACGTGATCCGCCCGCTCACGAGTCTCTCCCGCCTTCCGGACGGGGACAGCGCGCGGCAGAGTCTGCTGCGCATCCTGGCAGGGGCGGTCTATAACTGCTCTGCCCAGTACCGCGAGACCATGGACGAGGTGGTGGAGGATCTCACGCACGGGTGCTGCGTGCTGCTGTTTGAGAGCCGGGGCCAGGCGGTGAGCTTTGAGGCCCGCAGCGATGTACAGCGTGCGGTGTCGGAGCCGACGCTCGAAAAATCCATCAAGGGCGCGAAGGACGCCTTTGTCGAGACTCTGCGCGTGAACACTGCCCTTGTGCGAAGACGCCTGTGCACCCCGCGGCTAAAGCTCGCCGAATCCACACTCGGCCGCTCAAGCCGCACGAGGGTGGCGCTATTCTATCTGGAGGGCGCGGCGGACGCCGAGGCGGCGACCGTGCTCGCCCAGCGGCTGGACGCCCTGGACGTGGAGGGGCTGCTCACTGCCGGGATTTTGGAGGAACGCCTCACCGACGCGCCCGGCTCGCCCTTCCCGCAGCTATTGCACACGGAGCGCCCCGACCGCTTTGCGCAGTATTTAATGGAAGGGCGCATCGGGCTTCTGATCGACGGGCTGCCCATCGGGCTCTGCGCGCCGGTGACGCTGGCGGACTTTCTGCGCGGCACCGGGGACGGCAGCAGCAACCGCATGGTGGCAAGCGCGTTGACGGGGCTGCGCTGGATGGCGCTTTTTCTCAGCATGCTGCTGCCCGCCCTGTATGTTGCGATCGCGCTGTATCACCAGGAGATGATCCCCACGCGCCTGCTGCTGAGCGTGATTGAAGCAAAGCAGCGCGTGCCCTTTTCCACGGCTTTGGAGGTGATCGGGATGCTTTTGAGCTTTGAGCTTTTGCAGGAGGCGGGGCTGCACCTGCCGAACCCCATCGGGGATACGGTGTCCATCATCGGCGCGCTGATTGTGGGGCAGTCGGCGGTGGAAGCGCGGGTGGTGTCTCCCATTGCCATTATTGTCGTGGCCTTTGCGGGCATCGCGGGCTATACCCTGCCGAGCCAGGATCTCGGTGCGGCGGTGCGCCTTGTGCGTATCGGCCTTGTGCTTGCGGCGGTGGCGGCGGGTCTTTTCGGCGTGGGGGCGGCGCTCTGCCTGCTGCTTTTGCACCTCGCGGAGATGGACAGCCTGGGCCGCAATTATACGGCGCCGCTCTCCGACGGGCAGGCCCTGCCGCTCTGCCGCCTGCTGCTGCGCGGCCCCGGTCGGGAGGCGGAGCCGGAGAGGAGCGATGCGCCATGAAAAAGCTGCTGGCTTTTCTGCTCTGCTTTTCCCAGCTCCTGCTTTTTGCCGGGAAAAGCGGCCTCAAGCGCAATTACCGCGAGGTGGAGCAGCTTCTGGTGATCCAGACCATGGGGCTTGACGCCCTGCGCGGCGGGGTGACGCTCTCCCTCGCGGCGGCAGGCGAGGCGGACCGGGGCGTGGCACGGATGACGGCGGACGGGGTCTCGATCTCGGCGGCCATGGACCGCATCCGGGGCTATTCCTATGAGGAGGAGCTATTCTGTCCCCACATCGGACAGCTCCTGCTGGGGGAGAAGGCGGCGGAGCAGGGCGTTGAGGCGGCGCTTGCCTATATCAGCCGCTCGCCGGATCTGAGGCTGGATATGCCGCTCTTTGTCGTGCGGGGCGGCACGGCGAAGGACGCGATTCTGAACGTGGGCAGCGGGGAGAAGGGCATCAGTGACGTGATGCGCATTGTGGAGCAGGACGTGAAGCGCCGGGGCGAGAGCGGCCTCACCACAGCGGCGCAGATCCTGCGGGACACGGCCCGCTGCGGCAGCGCTCTGATCTGCGCGCTGAACACCGGCCCTGCCGCCGAAACGCTGGAGAGCGCCGACGCGCAGGGCGGGGAGAAGGAAAAGCTCAGCATCGCGCCCCTGGGCTACGCAATTTTGCGGGAGGGGCGGCTGTGCCGTTATCTGACTGAGGAGCAGAGCATCGGCGTGGGCTTTCTGAAAAACCAGGTGGGCCGCTCGACGGTGCAGCTCCGGGACAGCCACGGCAGCGACGCCGTTCTGGAAATCAACGGCGGCTCCAGCCGCATCCGCCCGCTCTGGGAGGGCGAAGCGCTGCGCGGGCTGGAAATTCACGCCGACGCCCGGGCCGGGGTGCTGGAGCTGGGCGGGCGCGGTGCCCTCAAGGGGACGCAGGACGCCGACTATCTCACCGCCCAGCTCGAAGCGCGGCTCAGTCAGTATATCCGCGACGCCCTGCAGGCCTCGAAGGATCTGAAAGCCGATTACCTGTGCCTCGCCGAGCAGGTGGAGCGCGCCGATCCGCAGGCCTTTCGGGCGCTGGGCCGGGACTTTGCGGATCTCCTGCCGGAGCTGGAGCTGGAGATCACGGTCAGCGCAAGGCTCAGCCAGATGAGCGATACCTTGTAAGGTGGTGATCTCATGCGCGAACAATACAACATGCGCCAGCTCCTGAGCCTCGGCGCTGTGATTGCGCTGACGCCCGCGCTGCGGCTCTTTCCGGCGAAGGCGGCGCAGCTTGCCGGACGGGCCGGGTGGCTTGCCGGCCTTGCGGCGCTGCCGCTTGCGGTGGGCTGGGCCTGGGCTATGAGCCGTCTGCTCCAGGAGCTGCGGCCTGGGGAGCAGCTTCCCGACCTGCTGCTGCGCCTCGGCGGGAAGACTTTCGGCAGGCCTGCGCTTGCGGTTTTCTGTCTGTGGTGCCTGGTCTACGCCGGTTTTGTGCTGCGCTCCGGGGCGGACCGACTTGTCGGCACCATCTACCCCGGCGCCTCGCCCCTGCTGTTCAGCCAGCTGATGGGTCTCGTCGCCCTCGCGGCGGCCCTGTCCACGCCCCGCAGCCTTGTGCGCATGGGTCGAATGCTGCTGCCGCTTTTGACGGGGGTGCTGCTGATTTTGCTGACAAGCGCCTTTTTCTCCGCCGACCCGGACAATCTTCTGCCGCTCGGCGCCGACGATCTCTGGCCGCTGATGAAGACCGCGCCCGTGCCGCTGGACATTGCCGCCGGGACGGGCGCCGCCCTGTGCTTTCTGGCGGGCGGGCTCGAGCGCCGGGATCATCTCTTCCCCGCCCTGGCCGTGTGGGCCGCGGGGCTCTGCGTGCTGCTGACCCTTATGAGCACCGCGGTGATCGGCGTCTTAGGCGCGCCGCTCACCTCGCAGCTTGCCCGGCCCTTCTTTGTGCTGGTGCGCACCCTGCGCTTTTTCCGCACGCTGGAGCGGGTGGAGGCTCTGGTGGTGATGCTCTGGATCTTCCCGGACTTTCTGATCACGGCCCTTTTTCTCTGGGCCGGGCAGTACGCCCTGCGCCTTGTATGCGGGTATCGGCCCGACGTCGCGCCGCATGAGCGCCTCGATCTCGGCGAGGGGCGATATCTCGCCTGGGCCTTCGGCGCGGCGGCGACGGCGCTGTCCCTCTTTTTAGGGCGGGACCCCGCCTCGCTCGAGCGCTGGTCCACCGCCCTCATTCCGGCGGCGAACCTCTGCTTTGTGTTTGTGTTTCTTCCTCTTATTTATATAGTAGGAAAGAAGAAAAAGCCGTAAGAACAAAATCCCTGACAAAGCGCCGTCTTCGCGCTTCGTCAGGGACTTTCTTTGTTTTATTGCTTATTTGATGCGATATCAGATGTCCAGCAGATCGCTGTAGGCCTTCAGGGCGCCGTCGGTCTCGTGGGCCAGGACGCGCTTTGCCAGCACCTTGCCGAGCTGCACGCCCTCCTGGTCGAAGCTGTTCAGGTTCCAGCAGAAGCCCTGGAACATGACCTTGTTCTCGAAGTGGGCCAGCAGCGCGCCGAGGGTCTCGGGCGTGAGCTGCTCGCCGATGATGATGCTGGAGGGGCGGCCGCCGTCAAAGCTCTTGTTGGGATTCTCGTCCTGCTTGCCGCAGGCAAAGGCCATGATCTGGGCCGCGACGTTGGCGCACAGCTTCTGCTGGCTGGTGCTGCCCTGGATGTCGGTGTCCATGCCGGCCTGGTTCCTGCGGAAGCCCACGAACTGCAGCGGGACGATATCCGTGCCCTGGTGCAGGAGCTGATAGAAGGAGTGCTGACCGTTGGTGCCAGGCTCGCCGAAGATGATGGGACCGGTGGGGTAGCTTACCGGCTCGCCGAAGCGGTTGACGTGCTTGCCGTTGGATTCCATGTCGAGCTGCTGCAGGTGGGCCGGGAAGCGGCTGAGAGCCTGGGAATAGGGCAGCACGGCGGTGGCGGGCCAGAGCTGGACGTTGCGCTCATACACGCCGATCAGCGCGTCGAGCAGGGCGGGGTTTTTCAGGATGTCGCTCTCCTTTGCGGTCACGTCCGCGGCGTGCGCACCGTTGAGGAAGCGCTCGAACACCTCGGGCCCGAAGGCGAGGGACAGCACCGCGCCGCCCACGCAGGAGCAGGAGGAATAGCGCCCGCCGATGAAGTCGTCCATGAAGAAGGCGGCAAGATAGTCGCTGGACTTGGCCAGGGGCGAGGTCTCGCTCGTGACGGCGACCATATGCTTTGCCGGGTCGAGACCGGCGTCCTTGAGGGCGGTCTTGACAAAGGCCTCGTTGGTCAGGGTCTCGAGCGTCGTGCCGGATTTGGAGACGAGGACGAAGAGGGAGTGCTTAACGTCGATGGTCTTGAGAACGCTTGCCGCGTCGTCGGGATCGACGTTTGAGATGAAGCGGGCCTCCATCTTGAGGGTGTTGTTCTGTCTGGCCCAGTTCTCAAGGGCGAGATACATGGCGCGCGGGCCGAGGTCGCTGCCGCCGATGCCGATCTGCACGACGGTGGTGAACTTCTCGCCGGCGGCGTTGGTGATCTCCCCGGCGTGGACCTTTTTGGCGAAGGCCGCGGCCTTGGCCTGCTCGCCCACATAGAAGGCGCGCTTATCCTTGCCGTCGTGGATGACCGCCTCGCCAAGCTGGCCGCGGGTGAGCTGGTGGAGCACCAGGCGCTTTTCGCCGGTGTTGATCATCTCGCCGTTATAGAGGGCGGCAAACTTCTCGGTGAGCTGCGCTTCGTCGGCCAGCGCGGCGAGGGCGCCGAGCACCTCGTCGTCCACGGCCTTGGCGGCGAAGTTGTAGTTCAGGCCGCAGGCCATGGGTACGCTGTACTTTTTGACGCGCTCCGCGCCCTTCTCGCCCGCCATCGCCTCGGGCAGGTTCACATGGTCTTTCATCGCTGCGAGCTTTTCAAAGGCCGCCAGGGTGTCCAGATTTTTCCAAGCAATCATCGGTCATGATATCCTTTCTGTATGGTAGTGTGAAGTAACCGGAGATTACCTTTATTGTATCGCACCGCCCCCCGATTGTCCAGCAGTTTCTATGCTTTTCTAAACCTGCAGAAGCCTTGTCATCTCCCGTCTGAGGCGCTCGATGGTGCGCTTTTCGAGGCGGGAGATATAGCTCTGGGAGATGCCCAGCATGTCGGCCACCTCCTTCTGGGTGTACTCCCGCCCGCCCATGAGGCCGAAGCGCAGGAGGATGATCTCCTTTTCCCGTCCCTCCAGCAGGTCCACCGCCTCGAGCAGCACGCGCTTTTCCGCGTCGTCCTCGAGATTGCGGCTGACCTCGTCCTCCTCGGTGCCAAGGATGTCGGACAGGAGCAGCTCGTTTCCGTCCCAGTCGGTGTTGAGCGGTTCGTCGAAGCTGACCTCGGTCTTCTGCGCGCCGATCTTGCGCAGGTACATGAGGATCTCGTTTTCGATGCAGCGGCTGGCGTAGGTAGCAAGCTTGATCTTCTTGCCGCTGTTGAAGGTGTTGACGGATTTGATAAGCCCGATGGTGCCGATGGAGATGAGATCCTCGATATTGACGCCGGTGTTTTCAAAGCGCTTTGCGATGTAGACCACGAGGCGCAGGTTATGCTCGATGAGCGTGCGGCGGGCCGCCTCATCCCCCGCCTCCAGGGCGGCGACGGCGGCGCTCTCCTCCTCGCGCTCCAGGGGCGGCGGCAGGGTCTCGCTGCCGCCGATGTAAAAAACCGGGGGCGGCGAGATGCCGAGGATGGAAAGAATCCGCTCCCGCAGGAAAAAGATCTGAGGCCTTGTCAACATACGATGCTCCTTTCCCGAATCACACAATTCCCTGAAACCCATCCCCCTCCGCCGCGGCGCTCACGGCTACCAGAAGCGGCCGCTCCTTTCCGTCCACCGAGGCTTTGTCCGGGCGGAAGGCCGCGAGCAGCGTCGCGCCCGCCACGCTCCCCGCCCGCAGAAGGCGAAAGCGCGCGGGCAGGCCCGGCTCCGCCGCCGCCCGTTCCAGAAGCTCCACCGGCCCGAGCAGGAGAAGCGCCGCGTGTTCCGGAAAGAGGGGCGAAAGCGCCGCGGGCGCGGCCAGCATCACCGCGTCCCCGCTGACGGGGTCGGTGAGGCAGTTGCCGCTGTCCTCCAGGGCGGTGAACGCCGTCCGCCGTCCCGCGAGCGTGAGCGTGACCGCCGCCCGGTGCTCCCGCGCGCGCTTTTGCCGGGTGCGGCTCAGAAGCGTGAGCAGCGCGTAGCTTCCGAGAAAGACCCCGACGAGCAGTCCCGGCTTCGGCGCGGGCAGGCTCCCCTGCCGCAGGGCGACCGCCCAGACCATGCCGCCGAAGCTTGCCGACACGGCGAGGAAGGCCGCGATGCACCGAAAAAGCCGCGCCTCGCCCCCGAAGGCGATGAGGCCCATGAAGCCCGCCGCGCAGAGCTCGACCAGGGGCTGGGCCATCCAGGCGCAGCCCGGCAGGAACACCGCCACTGCGTACGCCCCGCCGAAGACCGCCGCCGCGAGATAGCGTCCCCGCCGAAAGCGCAGGGCGCAAAAGCGCGCCGTCACAAGGCACAGGAGATAATCGGTAAACACGCTCAGCAGGAAGAGGGAGTCGGCGTAGATCACATTCATGGCCCCATCTTAGCACCGCCGCCCCGCGTTTTCTGTCATACCGCGCCGTGCGAATTGGGGAGGAAACGCGCCTTTTCTGTCCGCGCGGGAAACTTGTAATTGTCAAAAGACGGAGGCTGTGTTAGAATAGATAAGGTACGCAAAGCGCGTACCCCTTTGTGAAGCGATCCGTAAAAAATTCCTTTCTGAAAGGGTATTGAAATATGAGTAAGTTTCATCGTGTTGTCATCAAGATCAGCGGCGAGGCCCTGGCGGGCGAGAAGAAGACCGGCTTTGACTTTGATCTCATCTCCTCCGTCTGCGCCGTGCTGAAAAAGGCGTCCGAGGCGGGCGTCCAGATCGGCATCGTCATCGGCGGCGGCAACTTCTGGCGCGGCGTCAAGGACGGGGCCGGCAAGGTCGAGCGCGTCAACGCCGACCGCATGGGCATGCTCGCCACCTGCATGAACTGCATCGCCGTGTGCGACGTGCTGCGTCAGCTCGGCGCAAAGGCCCGGGTCATGACCGCCGTGGACATCATGGGCGTGGGCGAGCGCTACGACACCCGCCGCGCCATCGAGTATCTCGAGGCGGGCGAGATCGTCCTCTTCGCCGGCGGCAGCGGCGCGCCCTTCTTCTCCACCGATACGGCGGCGGCCCTGCGCGCAGCCGAGATCCACGCCGACGCGATCCTGCTTGCCAAGAACATCGACGGGGTCTATTCCGCCGATCCCCGCAAGGACGCCTCCGCCGTGAAGTTCGACAGCATCAGCTATGACGAGGTTCTGGCACGCCGCCTTGCCGTAATGGACACCACCGCCACCGCCATTGCCATGGAAAACGGCATTCCCGCGGCGGTCTTCGCCCTGGCGGACCCGGAGAACATCCTGCGCGTCTTAAACGGCGAGGCCGTGGGCACCCTGGTGAAATAAGTATTATTTACGATAAATCTTAGGAGGTACGAACATGTCTGACTATCCCGAAATCGAACGCAAGATGCAGAAGACCTGCGATGCGCTCACTTCCGATCTGGCCGCCATCCGCGCGGGCCGCGCCAACACCGCCGTCCTCAATCCCATCACCGTGAGCTACTACGGGGTGGACACGCCGCTTCTGCAGGTGGCCTCCGTCTCGACCCCCGACCCCCGTTCCCTGCTGATCCAGCCCTGGGACGGAAGCCTGCTGAAAGCCATTGAAAAGGCGATCCTCGCCTCTGACCTCGGCATCAACCCCCAGAACGACGGCCGCGCCATCCGCCTGGTCTTCCCGCCCCTCACCGAGGAGCGCCGCAAGGATCTTGTGAAGCAGACCCGGAAATGAAGGCCTCCGAGATCACCGAGGACGACTACAAGATCGCCGAGAAGGACATCCAGAAGCTGACCGACGACTTCATCAAGGAGATCGACAAGATCTGCGACAAAAAGGAAAAGGAACTGACGGAAATATAATATGCCTGACATCAATCCGGCGGGGAAGCGGGAGGATTCCCGCGTTCCCCGCCATATTGCCATTATTCTCGACGGCAACGGCCGCTGGGCGAAAAAGCGCGGCCTGCCCCGGACCGCGGGCCATGCCGTCGGCGCGGAGACCTTCCGCAAAATCGCCACCTACTGCAAGGACATCGGCGTGGAATATCTGACGGTGTACGCCTTCTCCACCGAGAACTGGCGCAGACCCGAAAACGAGGTCAGCACCATCATGAAGCTTTTGGGCAAGTACCTGCAGGAGGCCATCGACACCATGGAGCGGGACCACATCCGCATGAAGGTGCTGGGCGATCTGGAGGGCCTGAGCCCGGAGCTGCGGGAGATGGTCGCAAGGACCGACGAGATCTCCCATCATTATGAGGGCTTCCAGGCCAATATCTGCCTCAACTACGGTGGGCGGGACGAGATCCTGCACGCCGCGCGCCGCTATGCCCGGGACTATGCCGAGGGCAAAACAGAGGGCGAGCTCACGGAGGCGGGCTTTGCCGATTACCTCTACTCGGCGGGCATCCCGGACCCGGACCTGCTGATCCGCCCGGGCGGAGAGCAGCGGATTTCCAACTTTCTCCTCTGGCAGTGCGCCTATGCGGAGTTTTACTTTACCGACGTACTCTGGCCGGACTTTACCCCGGCGGAGCTTGACAGGGCCATCGCGGTCTTCAATTCCCGCGACCGCCGCTACGGCGGAGTCAAGGGCTGAATCCTGTGCGTACGGGGGTAGCGTTATGGTGTCGCTTTGCGATGATCTGAAGATACAGGACCGGCTTTTTGCCCTGCGGGACGAGGCTTACGGCGATTTTACCGCGAAGCTTGTGCCGAATGTGCCGCGTGAGCGCATCATCGGCGTGCGCACACCCGCGCTGCGCTCTCTGGCGAAGGAGCTCTCCGGCACGCCGGAGGCGGCGGCTTTTCTCCGGACGCTGCCGCATGCTTATCTGGAGGAAAACCACCTCCACGGCTTTCTCATCGAACGCATCCGGGATTACGGCGAATGTGTCGCCGCGCTGGACGTCTTTCTCCCATACATCGACAACTGGGCCACCTGCGACAGCATCAGCCCCGCCTGCTTCAAGAAAAATCACGCGCGGCTGATCGGGGATGCGCGCCGCTGGCTGGAAAGTGACCGGCTCTATACAAAGCGCTTTGCGATCCGCATACTGATGAACCATTTTCTGGATGAGGATTTCCGCCCGGAATATCCGGACTGGGTCGCCGGGATCGAGACGGAGGAATACTACCTTCGCATGATGCAGGCCTGGTACTTTGCCACGGCGCTTGCCAAGCAATATCAGGCTGCGCTGCCATACATGGAGCAAAAACGTCTCGAACCTTGGACGCACAACAAGGCCATTCAGAAATCCGTCGAGAGCTATCGCGTGTCCGACAAGCGGAAGGCGTATCTCCGGACGCTGCGCGCTCCTAACTCATAATAGTTTTTATGGGTATCGGGTTTAATCAGCTAACCCAACGTAAGCACTTGCCTCCCCCAGCCGCGAAGCGGCGTCTCGGGGGGAGGTGCCCCGAAGGGGCGGAGAGGGGGGATGTCTTGCGACCAGCTTGGGTGCAATCGCGGCCCCTCTCAGTCACCAGTGTACGCACTGGCGACAGCTCCCCCCGGCGGGGGAGCCAAGGCCCCTCTTGTTTGCACATTTGCTGAGCTAAGCCGATACGCATAATCATTTTTTCCTTCGCATATTCTAAAACCTGACATAAAGAAGGTGCAACACATGGTAAACGCCATCTCCGTGCTGGGCAGCACGGGCTCCATCGGGCGGCAGACGCTCGCCGCGGCGGAGCATCTGGGCCTGCGCGTCGCGGCCCTGACCGCCCAGCGGAAGATCGACCTTTTGGAGCGGCAGGCCCGGCAGTTCAAGCCGGATTTTGTCGCCGTCTATGACGAAGAAGCGGCCCGGCAGTTCAAAATTGCCGTGGCCGATACCGATATCCGCGTCGGAAGCGGCATCGGCGGTCTCACGGAGGCCGCGACGCTGAGCGGGGCCGACTGCGTCGTGACGGCGGTCTCCGGCGCGATCGGTCTGCGCCCCACCCTCGCCGCCATCGACGAGAAAAAGCGCATTGCCCTTGCCAACAAGGAGACGCTTGTCTGCGCGGGTGAGATCGTGATGCTGAGGGCGAAGGAAAAGGGCGCGGAGATCGTGCCCGTGGACTCGGAGCACTCGGCTATTTTCCAGTGCCTCATGGGCAGAGCGCCCGGAGAGCTGCACAAGATCCTGCTCACGGGCTCCGGCGGCCCCTTCCGCGGAAAAGCCCGCGCGGAGCTCGAGAACGTGACGCCGGAGCAGGCGGTCGCCCACCCCAACTGGAGCATGGGTGCGAAGATCTCCGTGGACAGCGCCACCATGATGAACAAGGGCCTGGAGTTTATTGAGGCGATGCACCTTTTTGGCGTCACGCCCGACGACATCACCGTCGTCATCCACCCGCAGAGTGTCATCCACTCGATGGTGGAGCTCTGCGACGGGACCGTGATCGCCCAGCTCGGCGTGCCGGACATGGGGCTTCCCATCCAGCTTGCCCTGACCTACCCGGAGCGCCGCCCCTCGATGTTTGAACACTTGGACTTTTACAAGCTCCGCGATCTCACGTTTGAGGCCCCGGACTATGAGAAAACGCCCTGCCTCAGACTCGCCATGGACTGCGCGCGGCGCGGCGGGGCTGCGGCCTGCGTCATGTCGGCGGCAAACGAGGTCGCCGTGCACAAGTTCCTGCGGCGCGAGCTCGGCTATAACCGTATTTACGACGCGGCGGCGGGCGCTGTTGAAAAGCTCGGCGCTCTCCCCTGCCCGGATCTGGACGCCGTCCTCGCCGCCGATGAGGCCGCAAGGGCGTTCGTAAGGGAAAACTATTAACTCCAACCTTTCTCTAAGGAGCATCTGCAATGACCTCAGCACTCTATGCCATTTTAGCGATCTTATTATTCGGCCTTCTGGTGGGCATCCATGAGTTCGGCCACTTTGCCGCGGCAAAGGCCTGCGGCGTGAAGGTGCTGGAATTTTCGCTGGGTATGGGCCCGGCGCTTTTTCAGAAGCAGGGGAAGGAGACCCTCTATTCCCTGCGCATCATCCCCTTCGGCGGCTACTGCGCCATGGCCGGGGAGGACGAGGCGTCAAACGACCCCAGGGCCTTCACCAACAAGCCCGCCTGGCAGCGCGTCATCATCCTCTGCGCGGGAGCCTTCATGAACTTCCTGCTGGGCCTTGTGATCGTGATCTGCCTCTACTCCACCGCCTACGCCTTCCGCAGCTCCCAGATCGTTGACTTCATGCCCGGCTGCCCCTACGCCACGGAGGAGGGCCTGCACAAGAACGACGAGTTCTACAAAATCGACGGCAAGCGCATCTACATGCAGATGGACGTGACGGACTTTCTCGCCCAAGGCGACGGGGTCCACGACCTGGTCATGCTGCGCGGCGGCAGGAAGGTGGAGCTCAGGGGCTTTAAGCTCGTCCCCGTGGAATACGAGGGGCAGAGCCAGAAGATGTACGGCTTCTACTTCGGCTATGAGGAGGCGACGCCCGCCACGGTGCTCAAAAACGCCTGGAACACCTGCATGGAGTTCGGGCGCTGGGTGAAGCTCGGCCTGGAGGAGCTGATCCACGGCAGGGTCAAGATGGAGGAGCTGAGCGGCCCGGTGGGCATTGTCGATCTCATGGCCGAGACCGGCGAGGCCGCCGAGACCACCGGCGACGCCCTCTATAACATTTTCTACATGACCGCCTTTATCGCGGTGAACCTCGCCATCATGAACATGCTGCCGCTCCCGGCGCTCGACGGCGGCAGGGTCTTCCTGCTGATCGTGACGAGCGTCATTGAGGCGATCACCGGCAAAAAGCTCGATCCCAAATATGAGGGCTACATCCACGCGGCGGGCATGGTGCTGCTGCTGGCCCTGATGGCCTTTATCATGTTCCACGATATCTGGAGACTTTTTACGAAATAGTATTACCTCCCTTTGGAAAAAGGGAGGGGGACCGCTTGCGGTGGTGGGATCGATCCCCCAGTCACGGCCTTGCGTGAGATCGGCCGTGACAGCCCCCTTTTTGAAAGGGGGCTAAATTTTCGGATAACATGAGGTACAGCCATGAAAGACAGAACCCAAACCAAACAGATCACCCTCGGCACGCTTCCCCTGGGCGGGGGCGCGCCGGTTTCCGTACAGACCATGTGCTCCACCAAGACCTGGGACGTGGCGGCGACGGTCGCGCAGATCCGCGCCATGCAGGCGGCGGGCGCCGACATCGTGCGCATCGCGATCCCCGACATGGAGGCGGCCAGAGCCGTCTCCGCAATCAAGGAGCAGGTCTCCGTCCCGCTGGTGGCGGACATTCACTTTGACTACCGCCTCGCCCTCGAAGCCGCCGCGCGCGGCATCGACAAGATCCGCATCAACCCCGGCAACATCGGCGGGGAGGAAAACGTAAAGGCCGTGGCGGAAGCGTGCAAGAAAAGACACATCCCCATCCGCATCGGCGTGAACGCGGGTTCCCTTGAAAAGCGGCTTCTGGAAAAGTACGGCCACCCCTGCCCCGAGGCCATGGTCGAGAGCGCCAGCGGACATGTGGAGCTGCTGAACCGATACGGCTTTGACGATATCTGCCTGTCGCTCAAAACCTCCTCCGTCCCGCTCACGATTCAGAGCTACCGCCTCGCCGCCGAGACCTTTGACTATCCCCTGCACCTCGGCGTGACGGAGACGGGCACCGAGTGGAACGGCACCATTCAGTCCGCCGTCGGCATCGGGACGCTCTTGTCAGAGGGCATCGGCGACACGATCCGCGTCTCCCTCACCGCAGACCCCGTGCGCGAGGTCTCGGTCGGCATTGCGATTTTGAAGGCCGCGGGCCTTCGCCCCGGCGGGGTGAAGTTCGTCTCCTGCCCCACCTGCGGCAGGACGGAAATCGACCTCATCTCCCTCGCTTCCGAGGTGGAGGAGAAGGTGCGCGGCATGAAGCGCGACATTACGGTCGCCGTAATGGGCTGCGTGGTAAACGGCCCCGGCGAAGCGCGCGAGGCCGACTATGGCATCGCGGGCGGCAAGGGGCGCGGCCTGCTCTTCAAGAAGGGCGAGGTGCTCGGCACCTATCCCTATGAGGAACTCTGCGGCAGGCTGATCGCCCTCATCGAGAGCGACGGAGTGCAAAATGGCTGACCATACCCCCTTTCTCACCATCTTCCCCGGCTGCGAGCGGTTTTCCGGCGCGGCGGGGGGGCTGGACAAGGCCTACGTGACCGACGTGCAGGTGGACCTGAACCAGCGCACGATGAGCGTCGCGGCGAGCTTCGGCGCCATGCCCTCGCCGGTGGATATCCAGCAGCTCACCGAATGCCTGCGCCTGGACTACAGTCTCTCCGGCGTCGGCATCATCCCGGACTACCCGCGCACGAAGGCAAGCGCCTCGTTCGCGGACGCCCGCCCGGCGGGCTCCGCAAGGCCGAGCGGCGCGCCGCTCATGGGAAGGCCCATCAAGCAGAAGCCCGTTCCCATGAACACCCTGACGCTCGAATCCGGCCGCGTCACCGTGGAGGGGGACGTGGTAGCCGTCACCAGCCGCACGATCCAGAAAAGCGGCGGGGCGGTCTTATGCTTTGACATGACCGACCGCACGAATTCCGTGCGCGTCTCCCGCTTTCTCCGCTCGGACGACGACAAGAGCATCATCGACGAGGTAAAGCCCGGCGACCATCTCATCGTCCAGGGGGAGATCATCTACTCCAAGTACGACGACGACATGGTGCTCGATCCCCGCAACATCATGAAGGGAAAGCGCGTCATCCGCCCGGACAACGCCGAGGAAAAGCGCGTGGAGCTGCACCTGCACACCCGCTTCTCCGCTCTCGACGCCCTGACCGACCCGGACGCCGTGGTCAAGCGCGCGGCCTACTGGGGCATGCCCGCCATCGCCGTCACGGACCACGGCGTGGCCCAGGCCTTCCCGGACATGTGGAAGGCGGGCAAGAAGCACGGCGTCAAGATCATCTACGGCATGGAGGCCTACTATTTCAACGACATGGACGGCAACAGCGCCGTCATCGGCAAATCGAGCCTGCCGCTCGACGCCGAGTTTGTGGCCTTCGACATTGAGACCACCGGCCTCAACGCCCAGACCGACCGCATGACTGAGATCGGCGCGATCCGCTTCTCGGGCAATGAGATCCTCGAGACCTTCAACATCTTTGTCGATCCCCAGCGCCACATCCCGGCGGAGATCACCCAGCTCACCGGCATCCGCGACAGCGACGTACAGGGCGCGCCGCTCGAGAAGGAGGCCATGCAGCAGTTCATGGCCTTTGTCGGGGATCGGCCCATCATCGCCCACAACGCCCACTTCGACGTGGGCTTCATGACCGCGGCGGCGCGGCGAAACGGCCTGCGCTTCCAGCCGGTCTTTCTCGATACCCTGGCGCTGAGCCAGGCCCTCTGCCCCGAGCTCAAGCGCTTTAAGCTGGACATCGTCTCCAAGCACCTGGGGCTGCCGGACTTCAACCACCACCGCGCCTCGGACGACGCGATGGTCGTGGCGCGCATGATGGGAAAGTTTCTCCCGATGCTCAGACAGCAGGGCGCCCGCACGGTGGACGACATTGAAAACGTCTATCACACCCTCCGGCGCACGGACGTGGCGAAGACCTACCACATGATCCTGCTGGTGAAAAACAAGGTGGGGCTCAAAAACCTCTATGAGATGATCTCCCAGTCCTACCTGAAATACTTTCACCGCAATCCCACCATCCCGAAGAGCCTGCTTTTGCAGCACCGGGAGGGCATCCTTGTCGGCTCCGCCTGCGGCATGGGCGAGCTTTACGGCGCGGTCATGACCGGGGCGAGCCACGACGAGCTTAAAAAAATCGCCTCGCTCTACGACTATCTGGAGATCCAGCCCATCCCGAACAACGGCTTTCTGATCGACAACGGCCGTGTCAGCGGCGTGGAGGTTTTGCAGGACTACAACCGCACGATCCTGAACCTCGGAAAAGAGCTGGGAAAGCCCGTCATCGCCGCCTCGGACGTGCACTTTCTCGACGCGGAGGACGAGCAGTACCGCAAGATCCTCCAGGCGGCAAAGAAGTTTTCCGACGCCGACCGGGACTGCCCGATCTTCTTCCGCAACACGGAGGAGATGCTGGCGGAATTCCAGTACCTCGGCAAGGAGACGGCCTATGAGGTGGACGAGATCGAGCTTCTGCCGAAGGACCTCTTCGCGCCGAAGATCGAAAACTCCGCCGAGGACTTAAAGCGCCTCGTGTATGAGAAGATGCACCGCATTTACGGCGACCCCGCGCCGGAGATCGTCCAGAAGCGCGTGGATATCGAGCTCAACACCATCCTCGACCACCAGTACGACGTGATTTACATGTCCGCCCAGAAGCTGGTGCAGAATTCTCTCGAAAACGGCTACCTCGTCGGCTCGCGCGGCAGCGTCGGCTCCTCGATCGTGGCCTACATGTCCGGCATCACGGAGGTCAACTCCCTGCCGCCGCACTACGTCTGCCCCAAGTGCAAGCGCTCCGAGTTCATCACCGACGGCAGCTACGGCTGCGGCGCGGACATGCCCGAGAAGGACTGCCCCGACTGCGGCACAAGAATGCGGCGCGACGGCTTCGACATTCCGTTTGAGACCTTCCTCGGCTACCCCGGCAACGAGAAGACCCCCGATATCGACCTGAACTTCTCCGGCGAGTACCAGGCGAAGGCGCACAAGTACACCGAGACGCTCTTCGGCTCGGACCACGTCTTCCGCGCCGGGACCATCGGCACCCTTGCGGAGAAGACCGCCTACGGCTATGTGAAAAAGTATCTGGAGGAGCGCGGCATCCAGGCCACCAAGGCGGAGGAAAACCGCCTCGCCCTCGGCCTTGTGGGCATCAAGCGCACCACGGGCCAGCACCCGGGCGGCCTCGTCGTCATCCCCCAGGACAAGGACGTGACCGACTTCTGCCCCGTGCAGCACCCGGCGGACGACCCCAACTCCGACATCATCACCACCCACTTTGAATACCACTGCATGGAGTCGAACCTCTTAAAGCTCGACGAGCTGGGCCACGATGACCCCACCATGATCCGCATGATGGAGGACATGACCGGCGTGGACGCGAAGGAAATTTCCCTCTCCGATCCCGAGACCATGTCCATCTACACCTCCCCCGCGGCGCTCGGGCTTCCGGATGACGACCCCATCATCGGCAAGACCGGCACTATCGGCGTGCCGGAGTTCGGCACCCCCTTCACCCGCCAGATGCTGGTGGACACCCAGCCCAAGGGCTTTGACACCCTGATCCGCCTTTCGGGCTTCTCCCACGGCACCGACGTGTGGGCGGGCAACATCCACGACCTGATCGTAAACGGCATCGCCAGCGTCAACGAGACCATCGGCTGCCGCGACGATATCATGCTCTATCTCATTCAGGTCGGCATTGAGCCGTCGCTCGCCTTCAAGACCATGGAGGCCGTGCGCAAGGGCAAGGTCAAGAAGTCGGGCGAATTTCCCGGCAACGCCGAACAGCTCATGCGCGAGAAGGGCGTGCCCGACTGGTACATCGAATCGGCCCGCAAAATCGCCTACCTCTTCCCCAAGGCCCACGCAGTGGCCTACGTCATGATGGCCTTTCGTATCGCCTGGTTCAAGGTGCACGAGCCCCTGGCCTTCTATGCGGCCTATTTCTACCGCCGCAGCCAGAAGGGCGGCTTCGACGCGGGCAGCATGTGCGGCGGTGCGGACGATGTGAGACGGCGCATCAACGAGATGCACCGCCGACCGAACCTCACCGCGAACGAGGAGGATCTGCTGGTCACGATGGAGGCGGTGTACGAGATGAACATGCGCGGCTTTAATTTTGCGCCCATCGACCTCTACAAGTCTCACGCGACGAAATTTCTGCTCACCGACGACGGCAGACTCCGCCCGCCCTTCGTGGCCATCTCCGGCCTCGGCGAGACGGCGGCCTGGGATCTCATGCGCGCCGGTGAGAGCGGGCAGACCTTCATCTCCGTGCAGGAGCTCTCCGCCGCCTGTCCCAAGGTCTCCACGGCGCATATCGAGCAGCTCCGATCTCTCGGCGCCCTCGGCGAGATGCCCGACAGCAACCAGATCACATTTTTCGATTTCTGATAAAATATATTGTCTTACCCGTCCATACTGCCGCAGCCATATGCCATGCCGTCTTTCTTTTTGGCTCTTGCCCAAAAAGAAAGAATGCGCCGCGCCCGGTGTAAGAAAGAAAAAGGCCGCTGAGACGCGATGTACATTTTCGCGTATCAGTGGCTTTTCTCTCGCGGCAAGTACGTTTCCCTCTTCGGGTCGCAGGGACGATACGCCCTCGCGCAGCCGTCCGCGCTCGGCGCTGCATTGTGCTTTACCTCCCTTTGGAAAAAGGGAGGTGTCACGAAGTGACGGAGGGATCGATCATGACATACAGGGCTCTTCAATTGTTCAGTCTTCCCAGCCCTGCATGGCGTCGAGCACCCTGTCGATGGGGAGATAGGGATCGGGGATCATTTTCTGCTCTGCGCCGAGCAGCATCACATTCGTCCCGTCCGTGCTCTGCTCCCAGACGGGCAGCCCCGCGCCGTTCGGGTCGCCGGAGCGGATGAAGTTCACAAAGTAGTCGCTGAAGAGATCGGCGAGCCTGCGGTCGTCCTCGTCATAGAGCTTCGAGTCCGCCGGGATGTTGTTGTAGCAGTAGACCTCTTCGCCGCTGTGCCAGGCGGAGAGGCGGCCGTTTTCCTTCGCAAAATAATATTCCCACACCGGCTCCCCGGCCCTGAGCGCCTGACGGCTCAGGCAGTAGTGACCGTGGGTGAAGTAGACGCCGGAGTAGAGCTGCATCCACATGCTGCGGGCCTCCTCGTCCGTTTTGGGCGCGTATTGAGTCAGGATCTCGTCGGCCCTGTCTTTGAAGTAGCCGCGCACCTTACCCTCGTAGTTTTTGAGATTGCCCTGGTCGAAGAGAATGAAGGGCGTGCCCTCCTCGGCGTTGAAGCCGTGCAGCAGCGCCTCCTCGTTATGCTCGCCCGCCCTGTAGGCCTCATAGGGGGTCTTCGGCAGGATGAAGCCGTCCACCGTGATGTGGTGGTTTGTGTCCGCCGCCGCGACCAGCTTTTCGGCGGGCAGAGCGCGCAGCTCCGCGAGGCTCTTTGCGCCGAAGCGCTCCATGGTCTCCCGCCCGGTTTCAAGCGCCGCGGGAAGCGTGCGGAAGGAGTGCTGCGGCACGGGGGCGGTGGTGGTGCTGCTCTCGGCGATGGCGCGGCGGAACAGGCCCTTCGCCTCCGGCGAGGTGCAAAGCGCCGTCACGCAGGCAGCGCCCGCGGACTCGCCCGCGATCGTGACGTTCTCCGGGTCGCCGCCAAAGGCCGCGATATTGTCCCGCACCCACTCGAGGGCCTTGATCTGGTCCATGAGACCGTAGTTGCCGGTGGAGCCGTGGGGATCCTCCGCCGCAAGCTCTTCTGTCGCCAAAAAGCCGAACACGCCCAGGCGGTAGCCGAAGTTCACCACGATCACACCCTTGCGGGCAAGACCCTCGCCACTGTAGTCGGCATACCAGGGCTGGCCGGTCTGCAGCGCGCCGCCGTGGATGAACACCAGCACCGGCAGCTTCTCCCCGCCGTTTGCGGGCCGCCAGAGATTCAGGTAGAGCGAATCCTCGCTCACCGCGTCGCGGAAATTGTCGCGCAGGCTCACGGCGTAATCGTGAAAGCCCACGATCTGGGACAGGGAATTATAGATTTCGGAATTGCGCGGCTGCATGGACATGGGGGCAAACTGCACGCAGGTGCGCACACCGCTCCAGCTCTCCGGGTCCTGCGGCGCGCGCCAGCGAAGCTGGCCCACCGGGGGCTTGGCATAGGGGATGCCGGTGAAGACCTCCACCGCCCCGTCCCGTGTTTTGACGCCCTGCACCTTGCCGTCGCTGAGCGTCAGAACCTCGCTCATGCCGCCGCTGACCGTGACGGCCGGGCGGCGCTTATAGGGTCTGCCCACGCCCAGCAGGATCTGCACCAGCAGGGCGATCAGGGCGACGAGGGCGATGAGGCGCAGATAGAAGTGCCCGCCGCGCAGCAGCCTCTGCCGCAGCACGGCATAGCCGATAAGCAGCGCGAGCGTCACGCCCCAGGCAGTCAAACCATTCTTGTTCAGCTCCAGCAGCGTCAGCGACGCAAGCGTGAGCAGCGCGAAAAAGATCCAGAAGAGGAAATCGTGGGTTTTGGTTTCCGCTTTGTTTTTCATATCATCCCGCCTTGCTTTGATTGTTACCCTATTCATACCCCCGCGGGGTTCCTTTGTCAAGCGCAAAGCGCCCGGCAGCAATGCCGGGCGCTCAAATTTTATTCCACGCTGATCATGTAGTAGTACACCGGCTGACCGCCGTTGACCACGCTCAGCTCCGCGTTGGGGAAGCTGCCGGTAATGACCGCGGCCACGCCATCGGCGTCGGCCTCCTCCACGCCCTCGCCGTAATAGACGGTGATAAACTCCGGATCGTAGCGGGAGAATGCCTCGTTCAGCGCCGCGAGCAGCGCATCCTCGCTGCCGTAGCTGCCGAGCAGCGCCCCGTCGAGCAGGGCCAGGTACTCGCCCGCGTGAATGTCATGTCCGTCGAAGTCCGAGTCGCGCGCGGCGTAGGTCACCATCGCGGTGTGCACGTTCGCCGCGGCCTCCTTCATGGCCTCGACAATGGGCTCCTCATTTTCGTCGATGTTGAAGTTGAGCAGCGCCGAGATGCCCTGGGGCACCGTCCTGGTGGGGATGACGATGACCCGCTTGTCACGGCAGAGCTCCGCGCTCTGTTCGGCGGCCATGATGATGTTCTTGTTGTTCGGCAGGACAAAGACCGTCTCCGCCGGGGTGCGGTTGATTTCCCGCAGGATATCGTCGGTGGAGGGGTTCATGGTCTGCCCGCCTGTGACGACCCGGTCGGCTCCGAGCTCCTTGAAGAGGTTCTGCATCCCCTCGCCGGCTGCCACGACCACCGCGCCGAACTGCTTTTCGGGGACGGCGTACTCCGGCTCCTCAGGGGCTTTCTCCATGGCCTCCAGCTCCTGCTCGACCTTCTCGAGATCGTCGGTGCTGATGACGGCCACGCCGGCCTTCTGCTGCTCGGCCTGGATAACCATGTTTTCGATCTTGGCAAGCTCGAGCGTGCCGTATTTCTGGCTCTCGGTCAGCACCGCTCCCGGGGTGTCGGTGTGCACGTGCACCTTGAAGATCTCATCGTCGTCGCTCACGACAAGGCTGTCGCCGACGGAATCGAGATAGGCGCGCAGGTGCGTGAGGTCCACGTCCGGGCTTTTCTTGCGCACGATATAGACCGTATCGAAGGCGTAGGTGATCACATCCTGTACGCCGTCTTTTTCAAATACGCGCCTGTTCTCCTCCACGACCTCCTCAATGCGCATCTGGTCCCGGGGGGCGAACACGTCCCCCCGCAGGGAGGCGAGCATGGCCTTGAGAATGACCATATAGCCCATGCCGCCCGCGTCCACGACGCCGGCCTTTTTGAGCACGGGATTCATATTGATGGTGTCGGCCAGGGCCTCGTCCCCGGCGCGGATGGCGGCCTCAAGCGTCTCCTCCATGCCCGCGCCCGACTCGGCGGCCTTGACGGCGGCCTCGGAGGCGAGGCGGGAGACGGTGAGGATGGTGCCCTCGGCGGGCTTCATGACGGCCTTGTAGGCGGCGCTCACGCCCTCCTGCAGGGCGGCGGCGAAGCTCTTGGGGTCGGCCTCATGCAGGCCCTTGAGCTTTTTGGAGATGCCGCGAAACAGCAGGCTCAGGATGACGCCGGAGTTGCCGCGGGCCGCCCGCAGCAGGGCGGAGGCCACGCAGTCGGCCGCGGCGGTGACGGTGGGATAGTCTCCCTTTCTCAGCTCCACGGCGGCCTTTTCCATGGTCAGGCCCATATTGGTGCCGGTGTCCCCGTCCGGGACGGGAAAGACGTTCAGATCGTTGATGGTCTGGATGTTGTCTTGCAGCGCGGCATAGGCGCACAGAATGCACTCCTTGAAGGCCGCGGCGTTTATCATATCTCTCAAGTGACAGTTCCTCTCTTTGCCTTATCCGATGATCGTATCGATATACACATCGACGCGGCGGACGGGCACGCCCGCGGACTTGGACAGCTTATAGCTGACCTCGTTGATGATGCTTCTGGTCACGGCGCTCATGTTCACGCCGTGGTCCACGCCGATATGCAGCTCGAGCGCGATGGCGCCGTCCTCGTCAAAGTGCACGGTGACGCCCTTGGACATGGACTCCCTGCGCAGAAGCTGCAGGGGCCCGCCCTCCTTGCTGCGTCCGATCATCCCCTTGACCCCGAAGCAGCTTGTCGCCGCAACGCCGGCCAGGTAGGTCAGAACCTCGCTTGTGATGCTGATCGTTCCCTTTTCGTTGGTGATGTTAACCACTGGATGGGCGCCCCCTTTCATGGCTTCCGATTGCGCGCACCGGCGCAAACCGAGATGGTATTATACTATACTTATTATAAAAAGACAAGAACTTTTATTTTTACCGATACATTTCTACCTCCCTTTGGAAAAAGGGAGGTGCCCCGAAGGGGCGGAGGGATCGATCCCCCAGTCACTTCGTGACAGCCCCCTTTTTCCAAAGGGGGCTGGACGGCATTTACTCGTCCAGCTTCAGCACGGCGAGAAAGGCCTCCGTCGGGATGGAGACGGTGCCGAGCTGGCGCATCTTCTTTTTGCCTTCCTTCTGCTTTTCAAGGAGCTTCTTCTTGCGCGTGATGTCGCCGCCGTAGCACTTGGCGAGTACGTCCTTGCGCATGGCGCGCACGGTCTCGCGGGCGATGATCTTGCCGCCGATGGCCGCCTGGATGGGCACCTCGAAGAGCTGGCGCGGGATGTTCTCCTGCAGCTTTTCGCAGAGCTTTCTTGCGCGGGGATAGGCCTTCTCCCGGTGGGCGATGAAGCTGAGCGCGTCCACCTGGTCGCCGTTTAGGAGCATGTCCACCTTCACAAGATCGGAGAGCTTGTATTCCGACAGCTCATAGTCCAGGGAGGCGTAGCCCTTCGTGCGGGCCTTGAGGGTGTCGAAGAAATCATAGATGATCTCGTTGAGCGGCATTTCGTAGTGCAGCTCCACGAGACGCTGGTCGAGATAGGTCATGTTCTTGTACTCGCCGCGCCGATCCTGGCAGAGCGGCATGATGTTGCCCACAAACTCGTTCGGCGTGATGATGGACACCTTGACATAGGGTTCAAACGCCTCGGCGATCGAGGGTACCTCCGGGTAATTGTGGGGGTTATCCACCATGACCACCGTGCCGTCGGTCTTGACGACCTTGTAGATGACGGAGGGCAGGGTGGTGACAAGCTCCAGGTCAAACTCGCGCTCGAGGCGCTCCTGGATGATCTCCATGTGCAGCATCCCAAGGAAGCCGCAGCGGAAGCCGAAGCCCAGGGCGACCGAGCTCTCCGGCTCGTAGGAGAGGGAGGCGTCGTTTAATTTGAGCTTGTCCAGCGCGTCGCGCAGATCGGGGTACTTGGAGCCGTCCTCCGTATAGATGCCGCAGAAGACCATGGGCCGCGCGGGGCGGTAGCCGGGCAGGGCCTCCGTCGTCGGTGCATCGGCGTCCGTGACCGTGTCGCCCACCTGGGTGTCGGAGACGTTTTTGATGCTCGCGGTGAAGTAGCCCACGTCCCCGGCGGCAAGTTCGTCGCAGGGTTCAAGCCCGATGGGGCGCAGGTGCCCGACCTCCACGACCTTGTAGCGCGCGCCGGTGCCCATGAGCTTGATTTCGCTGTCGCGGCGGATGACGCCGTCGAAAATGCGCATGAAGACGATGACGCCGCGGTAATTGTCGTACTGGCTGTCAAAAATAAGGGCCTTGAGCGGGGCCTTCGGATCGCCGGCGGGGGCGGGGATGTTCGCCACGATATCCTCCAGCACAGCGTCGATGTTGATGCCGGCCTTGGCGCTGATCTCCGGCGCGTCCATGGCGGGCAGGCCGATGATCTCCTCGATCTCCTCCTTGACGCGCTTCGGGTCCGCTGCGGGCAGGTCGATCTTGTTGACCACGGGCAGGATCTCCAGATTGTTGTCCAGGGCGAGATAGGTGTTGGAGAGGGTCTGGGCCTCCACGCCCTGGGATGCGTCCACCACCAGCACCGCGCCCTCGCACGCGGCGAGAGAACGGGAGACCTCGTAGTTAAAGTCCACGTGGCCCGGGGTATCGATGAGGTTCAGGGTGTAAGCTTCCCCGTCCCCGGCCTTGTAGCTGAGACCTACGGCGCGGGCCTTGATGGTGATGCCGCGCTCGCGTTCCAGGTCCATGTTGTCGAGGATCTGATCCTCCATGATGCGCTCCTCCACCGCGCCGCACTTTTCGATGAGGCGGTCGGAGAGGGTGGACTTGCCGTGGTCGATATGGGCAATGATGGAAAAATTGCGGATATTTTTCTGGTCGATCATCGGTCGCTCTCCTTCGTTTCGTATTCGCCGAGCCTTTCGCGCGCCTCGCCGATGAGGCTTTGCAGCCGCTCCAAATAGCTCTCCGCCGTCTTCGCGGCGCTCCGCGCGGCGTCGGGACTGTCGCTGCGGCCCAGCAGATAGTCCGCGCTCACCCCGTAATAGTCGCAGGCGCGGCAGACGAAGCCGAGCCCCGGCTCGCGCGCGCCGTTTTCATAGTGGCTCAAAAGCGCCTGGCTGATGCCGAGGTCCTGCGCTGCCGTGCGCTGGTTGATGCTTTTTTCCCGCCGCAGGGCGGAGAGGATTTCGGGAAAGCGCCTGTCCATGCTTTTTGTTCCTTCCGATTTTGATTACAGTCTGTATATTATATCCGGCGGCGTCTTATTTGTAAAGTGGAAGATGAAGAAAAAACGCGCGCTTCGCGCCCTATATTTTGTGCCGGAATCTTGAAATTGAAGGGCGTTCGTGTTATCTTTATAGTACCGAACCAAAAATATACGCTGGAGGGAAAATCCATGTTTGAAAATCTGGTAGAAATTCTCAAGGCCAATCCCCGCAAGATCGTCTATACCGAGGGTACCGACGCCCGCATTCTCGAGTCCGCGGCGCGCCTCAAGAAAGACGGCTTCCTGACCCCCGTTCTCGTCGGCAACGTCGACGAAGTCAAGGCTGCGGCCGCCAAGGGCGGCTTCGACATTGAGGGGCTGGAGATCATTGATCCCGCGACCTACCCCGAGATGGACAAGTTTGTCGATGATTTTGTCGCTCTGCGCAAGGGCAAAGCCACTGCGGAGGAAGCGCGCGCGATGCTGCTCAAGCCCAACTACTTCGGCACCATGCTGGTAAAAGAGGGTCTGGCCGACTCCCTGCTCGGCGGCGCGACCTACTCCACCGCCGACACCGTCCGCCCCGCCCTGCAGCTTGTCAAGACCAAGAAGGGCGCGAACCTTGTCTCCTCCTGCTTCATTCTCGCCCGCGGGGACGAGATGATCGCCATGGGCGACTGCGCCATCAACATTTCCTATGAGGACAAGAAGGACAAGGAAGGGAACGTCGTCCTGACCGCCGCCCAGCAGGTGGCCGAGGTCGCCGTCGAGACCGCCCGCACCGCCAAGGTCTTCGGCATCGACCCGAAGATCGCCATGCTCTCCTTCTCCACCAAAGGCTCCGGCAAGGGCCCCGGCCCCGAGCTCATGCGCAACGCCACCGCCATTGTCAAGGAGACCCATCCCGAGCTTGCCTGCGACGGTGAGATGCAGTTCGACGCCGCCGTCAGCCCCACGGTCGGCCAGCTCAAGTTCCCCGGCAGCTCTGTCGCGGGCTACGCCAACACCTTCATTTTCCCGGAGATCCAGTCCGGCAACATCGGCTACAAGATTGCCCAGCGCCTCGGCGGCTTCATGGCCTTCGGCCCCATCCTGCAGGGCCTGAACGCCCCCATCAACGACCTCTCCCGCGGCTGCAACGCCGAAGAGGTCTACCTCATGAGCATCATCACCGCCGCGCTGGTATAATCCGCGGCGAACGAATCAGCGACGCACCGAGGGCTGCGAAGGTTCTTCTTTCGCAGCCCCGCTTTTTTTCGTGTGGAGGTTTCCCATGGCGGATCATGAATCGTATATGTCCCTCGCCCTCGTGCTTGCGCGGGAGGCGTACGCCCACGGCGAGGTGCCGGTCGGCGCCGTCGTCGTCGGGCCGGACGGGGCGATCCTCGGCCGCGGACGCAACCGGCGGCAGGAGCGCGGCGACGCCACCGCCCACGCGGAGATAGAGGCCATACGCGAGGCCTGCCGGCGACTCGGCGACTGGCGGCTCGAGGGCTGCGCGCTCTTCGTCACGCTCGAGCCCTGCCCTATGTGCGCCGGGGCGATCATCAACGCGCGCATCCCCACCCTGGTTTACGGCGCGCGCGAGCCGCTCACCGGCTCCTGCGGCAGCGTCATCGACCTGTTCTTTGAGCGCTACGGCCACCGCCCGGCCGTATTTTCCGGAGTGCTGGCGGAGGACTGTGCCGGGCTTCTGCGGGGTTTTTTTCAAACGCGCCGCTGAGTCAGGGCCGCAGGTTTTTTGATAATTTTGCACATTTCCTCTTGCAATGCGGACAAATATCCTGTAAAATTTGATAGATATCAGCATAGCTTTTTCCCGCCATCACAAACAGGGAGGAACACGCAATGAAACACAACCTTGAAAAGAAGTTCAGCAACTTCGACCTTGCGCTGATCCTGGCGCTGGTCGTCATTCTGTTGATCAACATCGTCGTAGTCGGCAATCTGCGCGGCCCCGGCGAGCGCAAGGCCTCCAGGGACGCCGTCACCGTCACCGGCAGCGCCCCCGGCAAGGAGGGCGACGTGACCGTCCAGGTCGTGGCCGACGCGGATAACATTTACTCTGTCACCGTCACCGCGCAGAATGAGACGCCGGGCATCGGCTCTCTCGCGGTGGAGCAGCTGCCCGCCGCCATCGGCAAGGCCAACTCCCTGAACGTGGACGGCGTTTCCACCGCCACCGTCACCTCAGACGCCATCAAGGCCGCCGTGGCCAACGCCCTCACGAGCGCGGGCTTCGACCCGGCGAAGTTCGGTTATGTCGCGCCCGCCGAAGAGCCTGAGGTAGAGCTGGCAGGCCCTGTCGCCGCAGAGGACGGCAAGGTCACCGTCTCCGGCAAGGGCAAGGGAATCGACGGCGACGTGATTGTCGAGATCGTGGCCGACGAGAACACCATCTATGAGGTCAACATCCTCCAGCAGAACGAGACCCCGGGCATCGGCTCCGTCGCGGTCGAAAAGCTCCCCGCCGCCATCGTGGAGGCTAACTCCATCGCCGTGGACGGCGTCACCGGCGCGACCGTCACCTCCAACGCCATCAAGACCGCCATCACCGAGGCCCTGACCAGCGCTGGCTTTGACCCGGCGAAGTTCGGCGCAGGCGCCGAAGAGGCCGCCCCCGCCGCCGAGCCTGCTCCCGCAGAGACCGCCGCCCCTGCCGAGGCCGCCCCCGCCGTGGAGCTTCCCGAGGGCGCGAAGACCGCCCAGGGCAAGGGCACCGGCATTGACGGCGACGTCGTGGTCGAGGTCGCAGCCGACGAGAACACCATCTATGCCGTCACCGTTATCCAGCAGAACGAGACTCCGGGCATCGGCTCCGTCGCGGTCGAAAAGCTCCCCGCCGCCATTGTGGAGGCTAACTCCATCGAGATCGACGGCGTCACCGGCGCGACCGTCACCTCGAATGCCATCAAGACCGCCATCACCGAGGCGCTGAGCTCCATGGGCTTCGATCCCGCCGCCTACGGCGCCGCAGCTCCCGTCGAGGAAGCCGCTCCCGTCGAGGAAGCCGCTCCCGCAGAGGAACCTGCTCCCGCCGAAGAACCCGCTCCCGCCGTGGAGCCCACACCGAAGCCCGCGCTGCCCGCGCCCGTCGCCGCGGACGACGGCAAGGTCACCGCGTACGGCCGCAGTCTCGGCAAGGTGGGCGACGTGACCGTCGAGGTCGTGGCAGACCAGAACAGCATCTATGCCGTCACCGTCACAGAGCAGAACGAGACCCCGGGCATCGGCTCGCGCGCCGTGGAGGAGATCCCCGCCGCCATCGTCGCGGCAAACGGCATTGACGTGGACGCCGTCACCGGCGCGACCATCACCTCCGACGCCATCAAGGCCGCTGCGGCCTGGGCTCTGCGTGAGACGCCCTTCGGCAAGACCGAAGCGCCCGCTCCTGCGGAGGCTCCCGCCGAGCCCGCCCCTGTCGAGCCGGGTGAGCCGGTGCGCTCCACCGGCCGCAGCCTCGGCAAGAACGGCGACGTCGTGGTCGAGGTTGTCTCCGACCGCGCGAAGATCCACGAGGTCACCGTCACCGAGCAGCATGAGACCCCGGGTGTCGGCACCGTCGCCGTTGAGTGGATGCCCGGCCGCATCGTTGAGGCAAACTCCGTGGACGTGGATGCCGTCACCGGCGCGACCGTCACCTCCGATGCCATCAAGGCCGCCGTGCTCAAGGCCCTCAAGGCCGCGCCCTATGACCGCGTTGCCGAAGGCCCCGCGCCCGCTGCCGAAGCTGCCGCGCCCTCCGGCACCGTGCAGATCACGGTCGACGGCAAGAACGGCCCCATGGTGATTGAGGTCGTCGTGGAGGACGGCAATATCAAGAGCGTCACCGTCCTTGAGCATCAGGAGACTCCGGGCGTCGGCACTGTCGCCGTCGACTGGATGCCCGGCCGCATCGTCGAGGCAAACTCTGCGGACGTCGACGGCGTGACCGGCGCGACCGTCACCTCCGATGCCATCAAGGCCGCCGTGCTCGCCGCTCTCGGCGCTTGATCGCATACGTTTCTTTACCTTCCGGGCCTGCGCCCGGAGGGTTTTTTATGCCCTGAGAATTTATACCGTGTTATTGACGCAAACCTGAAAACATGGTATGATTCCCATGTTGGAATCCGGAAACTTTTTAATGAAAGGAGGGACCGGACATGAAGATCGGCGCCATGGAGCTGGTGGTCATTTTCATTGTGGCCCTGCTCGTGATCGGCCCGGACAAGCTGCCGCAGTATGCGCGCAAGTTCGGCGCGGCCCTACGCGAATTTCGCAAGGCGTCCTCGGACGTGACCAAGGAACTGCGCGAGAGCGTCATCGACCCGCTGGAGGAAGCGCAGAAGCCGCTGCGCGACGCGATCGAGCCGCTGGAGGATATCTCCAAGGGGCTCAAGGGCGATCTGAACGCGGTGGAAAGAAGCCTGAACAACATCGGCAAAGAAAAGCCGCAGGAGAAGAAGCCGGACGCGGATAAAGCGGCGCAGGCAGCGGCTGAGGAAGCCGCCCCCGCGCAGGAGACCGCCGCGCCCGCACCGCAGGAACAAGCCGCCGCCCCGGCGGAAAGCCCGGAGACGGCAGAAGATAAAGGAGGAAAATCCGCATGAGAATCGGAACGCAGGAGCTTATCATTATCCTGATCGTTGTCATCATTATTTTTGGGCCCACCCAGATCCCCAAGCTCACCAAAATGTTCGGCAAGAGCGTCAAGAGCTTTAAGGACGGCATGGACGAAGCAGCGTCCGAAACCGTCGCGGAGGACGAGAAGGCCGTGAAGAGTCAGCAGGCCAAGACCGGAAAGAAGGCCCAGGCCGCCGATGAAAAAGACAGCTGAAAAAACACCGTCCAATCCCGAGGGGAACATGAGCCTGTCCGGCCATCTGCGGGAGCTGAGAAACCGCATCCTGATCTGCGTGCTCCTGCTGCTGGCCGTCTTCGGTCTCTGCCTGAGCTTTGCGCCGCGCATCGTGACGGCTCTGACCGATATGGGCAAGCAGTTCAACTACGTCTATGTTTACATCGCCCCGCAGGAGCTGTTCCTGGTCTACATGAACGTGGCCCTGGTGGGCGCGGTGGTGGTGTGCTTCCCGGTGCTGGCCTATCAGATCTACGCCTTCTGCAGTCCGGGCCTGAGCGCGAAGGAGCGCACCTACATCTCCGGCGCGCTGATCGCGGGGGCGCTCTGCTTTCTGCTGGGCGTTGCCTTCGCCTATTTCATCAGCCTGCCCTTCATGCTGCGCTTTCTCATTCAGTTTACCGGGGAGGTGGACGTGTCCGCCTCCATCAGCATCCAGTCCTATGTGAGCTTTCTGCTCACGGTCTTCGTGATCTTCGGCCTGGTGTTCGAGCTGCCGGTGGTCTCGGTGCTCCTGACGGGGCTCGGCCTTGTGCGGGCGGAGTGGCTGGTCAAGGGCCGCAAGATCATGATCGTCGTGATCTTTGTCCTGGCGGCCATCATTACCCCGCCGGACATCGTCTCCCAGGTCATGGTGGCCGTGCCCATGCTCGGGCTCTATGAGCTCAGCATCGTGCTCAGCCGCGCCGTTGGAAAAATGAAAAAAACCGCCGACGAAGCGGAGGAAGAAAAAACCTGAGGCAAGAGCGCCTCAGGTTTTTTCTTTCGTCAATCGCCAGTTTTCCTTCGGCTCCCAGCCGGGCAGGGGCATGCGCTGCATCGCGCCGAAGATCTTGGATTTCATGTCCGGGTAGTCCGCGCACATGCCCTTTAAGAGCTGCTTGATCTCCCAGCGCTTGCTGGCCTTGTCCTGGGGGCAGGGGTTCTCCACCACCGGGACGTTCAATTGCGCGGCGAGCTTTGCGATCTTCTGTTCCCCGCAGTAGATCAGCGGACGGATCTGCGTCACGCCGGAGCGGTCGAGATAGGTCACGGGCCGAAAGCAGCTCAGCCGCCCCTCGAACAGCAGGCTCATCATGAAGGTCTCCACCGCGTCGTCGAAGTGGTGGCCGAGAGCAAGCTTGTTGACCCCGCGCTGGCGGATGAGATCGTTGATGGCGCCCCGGCGCATCTTTGCGCACAGGGAGCAGGGATTGTCCTCCCTGCGCACGTCGAAGACCACCTCTTTGATATCCGTCTTGAGGCAGATGTAGGGTACCTCCAGCTCCTCGCAGAGTTCTTTCACCGGAGTAAAGTCCATCCCCTCGAAGCCGAGCTCCACCGTCACGGCCTCCAGCTCGAAGCGCCGGGGATAAAAGCGGCGCAGATGGCTCAGGGCCAGGAGCAGCAGCATGCTGTCCTTCCCGCCCGACACGCCGACCGCCACCCTGTCGCCGTCGAGGATCATGTCGTAATCGTCCACCGCGCGGCGCACGGTGCCGGTAAATTCATTGAGCGCTTTGTCCATGGTTCTCCCGCCTTTTCGGTTCTGTATGCCGTTTATTGTACAGGCAAGCGCCCGGATTGTCAAAGAGTTTCGCAACGCGAAAAATTGAAAGCAAGGATTACCGCGAATTTATAAGCATTATTGAGCTTTTGCAAGTTTTCAAAATCAGAATTAAATTTCCTGTTGACAGTTTCTCGCCCCTGTGGTATAAAAATGGAGCGCGCCGGACGGGACCCGTTATCAACCATGCTCACCAAGGAGACCGTTGAACGCAAATGGTACATCCTTGACGCAGCCGGCAAGCCCATGGGCAAGACCGCTGCCCTCGCCGCCGATCTTCTGCGCGGCAAGCTTAGACCCGATTACACCCCCCACGTCGACTGCGGCGATTACGTCATCATCATCAACGCCAAGGACGCCGTCCTCACCGGCAAGAAGCTGGAGCAGAAGTACTATCGCACCCACTCCGGTTATCCCGGCGGGCTGAAGGAAACCCAGTACAAGATCCTCATGCAGAAGAAGCCGGAGCTCGCCATGCGTCTGGCCGTGCGCGGCATGCTGCAGAAGAACACCATCGCCCAGTGGCAGCTCAAGCGCCTGCGCATCTTTGCCGGTGCCGAGCATAACCACGCCGCCCAGAAGCCCGAAGTCTGGGATCGCTAAGAGGAGGTAAAGAACTATGGCAACCTACAAGACCAAGAAGCCCTATATGTACGGCACCGGCC
>CADADE010000038.1 GCA_902786615.1 Oscillospiraceae bacterium | reverse complement strand
AAGAGATCCGGGTGTAGCGCAGTTGGTAGCGTGCTTGAATGGGGTTCAAGAGGCCGGAAGTTCGAATCTTCTCACTCGGACCAAAAATCCTCAATTTCGTTAGAAATTGGGGATTTTTTCTGCCTAAAAATACCCCTCTTTATGGCCTGACTGGAATTTGACCGGAATGAGGCTTCGCAGAGCAAAGAGATCACAATTTCCTGGAGGCCGTTCGGAAAGAAGCGCAGCCGGGGAAGAACGGCGAGACGCTGTTATCTTTCCCGTGTGCGCGAGAATAATCCGAAACGCACAACACGCGCGCTGTTTATGAAGAACTGTTTTCGCAAAAAACGGACCGGAGCCGCACATGGAAATGTGCAGACTCTGATCCGTTTTTAACGTGGGGAGATTTCGCAAACTGGCCTTTTACGGTTGATCTGTTAATTGCGCTTCTGTGTATGATCTGTGTGCGGCTTATGGTTTTTTCGGGAGAGCAGCAGAAAACATGCTGTACTGACAAGCATCACTGTAGCCCATGCGCCTACAGTGCTCTCGTCGCCGGTCTTGGGGCCGTAAGGCGGCGGCACCTGCCACGGAGGGGTCGTGGGAACCGGTGTCGCCCACGGGGATGGAGTCGAGGCAGGCGAGAACGTTGGGATAGGACTTGACGTGGGAGTTGATGTCGGCGCTGGGGTGGGACTCGTGGTCGGCGTGGGTGTCGGCGGAGTTGCGCTCTTGATAAAGCGCACGACCAGCGTCTCGCTATGCTCGATAACGGTGCCATACAGCCCATAGCGCAGGCCCTCGCGCACGTCCTTGCCGGATAGCGTCAGCACGTTGACGACATAACCTGTATCCGGGGTGATGAGAAAGCTCACCCGCGTGCCGGGCCAGACCTGAAAGGAGTCAATGCCCGGGCCTGTACAGGTCGTGCCGGTAGAGTAAACCTTGCCGTGCTCGCCCACGTCCATAGTCACGGTGCAGGGAATATTGAGTGTGACCGTCTGCACCTGGCCATCGGCGAAGGCAGCGGGGAGCAGGGCGCGCAAAAGGCCGCAGAGGAGCAGGGTGCACAGTATTCTTTTCAAAGGGCATCCCGCTCCTTTCGTAAAGGCGGCTTAACCGCGATCGGTACCGCCGTCCGCCGGGGCAACGATATGATCGACCAGCTCAGAGGTATAGGTGACGGGCGTGGTGTAAGTACCGCCCTGTTCCGCGCTCTTCCAACTGTCTCTGGAGATCACAATATTGATTTGGCCGTAGCAATGGTTGTTTCTTGTGTCGCTCCAATACTGGGAGACAATTACCGGCGTGCCCGCGGCGACTTCTTTGTCGAAGGCATTGAGGGTGAAGGGGATCGTCTTGCTTGCATCCGTTTTCAGGGTAAAGTTCCCGGTGTGTGTGAGCGAGGCGTTGATGGTGCATTCGGCCGGGATATGCTTTGGATTGTCTATCGAGCATTCGGCATGGACAATATCGGTCTCTTCGGCCATATATTCGATGGTCTGGTCTGCCGGAATCACCAGCACCCAGGAGGGATCGCCGGTGATGTGCGCATTAACGGTCTGATTTCCCCCGGTCGACTCCCCGTCGGCAAAGGCGATGACGCTCAGACTGGACAGGAGCGCAAGAGCCAAAAGGAAGCTGAGTAGTTTTTTCATCGTGTTCTCCTTTCCCTTATGCGTCCGTTTCGACAAGCTTGGAAGAATAGACGACCGTTCCCGCGTAGTCTCCGCTTTCCGCCGTGTTCCAGGTGTCCTCTATGACCCATGCGTCCGGGGCGTTATAGGTTTCGGCGGTCTTCGTTTTTGTGCCCACAACGTAGGCTTTGCCGGTTTCCATTGCGGTTTCTTCATATTCGGGCTCGGCGTTTTTATCGCTGAGCAGATAGTTGATCTTAATGTCGGTGTTATCCGTATCGGTCAACACCCCGTCATAGGTCAGCGCGGCTTCGATCTTCTGCTTGTCCGACAGCTCTCCGCTGTCCACGGTAATTTTAACATTTCCGAGGCTCACGCGGCCGTTGTAGCCACCCTGGTTGATGGTGATGTCGGACGGGATTTCCAGATACCATGTGAGCTTGTTGTCCGGGATGGTGGTGGTGATCGTCTGCTCCAGGGAAGTATGATCGTTTTCGGGATCTGTATAAGTGTGACTGTCACCCGTGCCTTCCGCCAGGGCCGCGCTGCCGAGGCTGAGCAGAAGCGCCAGCGCCAGCAGCAGGGAGATAAGTTTTTTCATGTTGTGGTCTCCTTTCGTGTGGGTGGTCTATACAAAGAACTGTGATGCTAAAACCATGTCCCGTATTGGGAGCTATATGTAATCGTTCCCGTATAATTTTCACCGGGAATAGCCACCTGCCAGCTATCCTCAGAAATCTGGATATACATATCAGCCCATCTATATTCTGTATTCGAATGGTAAGTTACCGGAGGGTTTCCGTCTTCCCCTGGGTGCTCGAAACTGCTAAGCATTTCTTTACCCTGTGTGTGAGGCGTCTGTGTATGATATTGACACCTAAGATCGAAGAAAATAGCGCTATTCTTCTTTGCGTTAGTCAATTCCCTTGCATAGCTCATATTGACAAAAATAAAGTTACTCGCAGGAAGTGTGGTCCAAGATACGTCAGAGATTTTTAGATTTCCCATCTTTATTAGATCCGTATTGCCAAATTCAATTTCAAGATTCGCAGGAATCTCGAGTGTCCAGGTCAGAGCCGGCGCGTTCACGGTGATGGTTTGCGTGCGTGTTTGTGTGTTGTCGATCCCTTCCTCGTAAGTGTCCGCAAATGCCGTGACGCCCACGCTCAGCAGCAGCGCCAGCGCCAGCAGCAGGGAAATGCGTTTTTTCATGTTGTGGTCTCCTTTCGCGTGGGTGGTCTGCACAAAGAACTGTGATGCTATTGCCACGGCCCGTATTGGGAGCTATAGTTAATCGTTCCCGTATATTTTTCACCGGGAACAGCCGCCTGCCAACTTTGCTCAGAAATCTGGATATACATTACAGACCATCTAAAATGTGTACTCGACTGGTAATATGCCGGAGGGGTATCTCCCCATGGGGAGGTCTGACTGCTGATCATTTCGTCACCTGGTGCGTTTGGATTAGGTACATGATGTCTACAAGAAAGATCATAGGCGATTGTGCTGCTGTCCGTTGAGTTGGACAGTTGATTTCTAAGGTGCATCGTGGCATAAATAAAGTAATTCGCAGGAAGTGTGGCCCAAGAAACGTCAGAGATTTTTAGATTTCCCATCTCTATTAGATCAGTATTGCCAAATTCGATTTCAAGATCCGCAGGAATCTCGAGCGTCCAGGTCAGGGCCGGCGCGTTCACGGTGATGGTTTGCGTATGCTCTTGTATGCTGGTGGTTCCTTCCTCGTAAGTGTCCGCAAATGCCGTGACGCCCAAGCTCAGCAACAGTGTCAGCGCCAGCAGGATTGCAAGCAGTTTTTTCATAAGTTTTTTCCTTTGTACAATTATTATTTCACCGCTGCGCGGTAATCGATCGTCGCGGCATAGCGTCCGAGGGCGGCGCGGGCCCAGTCCTCCGCACTTATATGGATAAAAAGCTCCACCGTCCGCTCTCCCATCGTTTCATCCCAGAGGCAGATCACATTGTTTCCCTCCGCGTCGGTGATGGAGAGCGGGATGGTCTCGTCCGGGGAATCGAGGTTCACAAAAGCCGGGCTTTCAATATAGAGCACGATGCGCTGCCCTTCCCGCAGGCCGGTCGCCTCCGAGACGGATACAAAGCCGATGGACTGCGTCTCCGCACCGAACACGATGGACATGTCCTCCGGCGTGTGAAAGGTGAAGGACGCTTCCTCCGCTGCTTTCGGCTCTTCGTCACAGGATTCATCTTCGAAGCCGGGCATGTCTTGCGGATAGATTTCTTCCTGCGCTGCGGGCGCTTCTTCCAAAAGCACCGGCTCGATCAGGGGTTCTTCTATCAAAAAAACCTCCGCGAACGCGGTGGCTGTTCCCAAACACAGCGCCGCCGCAATCAGGACACAGCAAATCGCTTTTCTCCCCATCTCACTGCACCACCAGTCTGACCGGGCTTCGCGCGCCGTTGAGGGGGCTGGTCCCTTCCGCGTCGGCAAAGCATGCATAGCAGAGCTCGACCTGGTACTCGCCCGCCGCGAGGGGCTTGGAGAGCGTCACCGGTTTTGAGGTTTCGCCGGGGGCCAGCAGCTCCGACTCCCAGAGCGTTTCCCCGTCCATAACAAGGGAGACGCGGAAATGGGCGAAGTTGCGCTGCGGGTTGTCAAAGGTCAGCGACTGTTCCGTCTTGTCCGCCTCCATGTTCAGCCACGCAAACTGCGGCAGGGCAATGGTATTGGTCAGCGGCGCCTCCGTCGGCGTGGGTTTCGGGGTGAGATGCGGCTTTTCCGGTTCTGCCGCCTGCCGGGTGGAAAGTGCCCAGACCGCCAGCGCGATGGCGGCAACGGCCACCACAATCAGCACAACGATGAGCGCGTTGCGCGGGTCATGTTTTTTCTTTTTATTATCCATTTTTTGCATTCACTCCCTCATCATCACGAAAAAATGAAGAGCAGTCCACACCGTGATACGCTTATTGCCGGAGGGAATAAGGGGCGGAACAGGCGGGCCATGTGCCGCTATCCTTATCTGCCCTTTTCCAAAATTTCGTAACAAGTATTATATCATGGCGGCTCCGTTTTTTCAACAAAAACAAGCTGAAATATTACATGTTTATTCAATCTCAGCAGCCGCATGTCCATAAAAAATGAACGGTAAGACTTTTGCCGGGGAAACAAAAAACGGGCCGGAGCCGCACACGCAAAATGTGGTGGCTTCGGTCCGCTTTTCAGTAGGAGATGTCGATACACTGGCTTCGCGCCCGTATGATCATCTCAACGCACTTTTTTGTTAAGTTCGTCAGCAATTACATTCGCCATATACAACTTGTAATACAGTCTGGATGGCTGTTCCGGAACCTCGCAGTAGAAACTCTCCGTTCCGTCTCGCATAGAAATTGCAAAAAACACTTCGCCGGGGGTACTGTCTTTGTTGTTGGGATCGACATTTCCGAAGGTACCGGTTACGCCAATTCCTATATCAGCATCGTAAAACGCTCTGCATACCCTTGCCATTTCAGCAGCTGTCTCTTTGGAATAAACACCGTATTCGTTTATAATCCGCTCAGAAACTCCCATCCGAATTTTAGCCTCATTGCTGTAGGTTACAAACGCGCCCTTTATGATGGCAGAGGAACCTGAAGTATCTGTCAGAAGTGATGCGATCTGCCCTGCGGTGCAGCTTTCCATAGCCGTAATAGAAATGTTGTTTTCTATCAGGTATTTCACAAGATTATCATATTTTTCCCTGACTTCTTTTTCCAAGGATAAAGAATCGTCCTTGATGTGATCGGAATACCCTTCAGAAACGTTTTCCTTCATTGCAGCACACCCGTTAAAAATAAGAATACCTGTCAAAAACACAAGCAATATCGTTTTTTTATTCATTTCTTAAACCCTTCAAATGCAAGAGCCAGCCGCTCTCCACGGACGAGATCTGTTTTCTCCGTCTGTTCTATTATGCATCTGCCTTGACACATTCCAGAAAGAGCGGAACAAGGTTTGGATCAAATTGCGTTCCGCTGACTTCCAGGATGATTTTTCTCGCTTCCTCCGCAGAAAAAGCCTTTTTATACACGCGCTCGGAAACCAGCGCGTCGTAGACGTCCGCCAGCGCCATGACCCGGGCCTCCAAAGGAATCTCCTCTCCACGCAGCCCATCCGGATATCCCGTGCCGTCGTAGCGCTCATGATGATAGCGGGCAATGTTGTACGCAATATCGCAGTACTCCTTTTCTTCCACATCGCTCATGGTCTTGCGTATGATGTCGCCGCCGAACGCGGCGTGACGCTTCATGATCTCAAACTCTTCTTTTGTCAGCTTTCCGGGCTTGTTAAGGATCGCGTCAGGTATTCTGATCTTGCCTATATCATGCATGGGCGCCGCCAAGGCAACGTAGCTGCAATAGTTTTCCGTCAATCCGGAATAGCGGGCATGCTTTCTCATGCGCAGGAGCAGCTGTTCCACATAGCTCTCCGTGCGCTGGATATGATCGCCGGTGTTTTCATCCCGCTCTTCAACCACCTCAGCGAGGGAGGAAATGATGCTTCGCTGAATGCGTTCCACTCGAAGGTTCTGATAGATCTCCCTGACATTTCTTGCGCAGATGATGCCGTACAGAATCATTCCGGCAATACAGAAGGTCACAGCGTTCATGAGATCGAGAGAAAAGGCGTGCGCGGATTTTCGTATAGAGGACAGTGCCAGATACCCCAGGGTCTCACACAGCATGACCGCATACATGCGAACGGGACGGTCGTCGATGCTCAGCGGGAGCAGCGCGATAAACACGATCACGCTGGTTGCGGGGATATCATAGTTGCTGCTTTGCAGACTGAGAACGATCGCATAGACGCAGACGATGATCATCTCAGTATAGCAAATCAGAATGCAGAACAACTCACTGCTGTTTTGCCCGCGCATCCATTGAAGCAGGAGAAAGATGACGGCGCTGCCGCATAACAGGAACAGATAGGGAACCCAGATGCCAGAATGGAGAAAAAGATTCAGGACAAGGAAGATCAAGCCGAGGCCGCCGGCCAACAGCGATGTGATTCTGAGCGCAAGGATGTTTCTCTCCCATAGCATGGGACGCACCAGGTTAAAGTCGTCCCTGCCAATCCCACAATACAGTAAAAAGCTGGAGATATTATTCTTTTCCATGTTTTATCCCTCGTGTTGCGAAATCTGCGGATCGGACATTCAGCATTGATGTGTCAGCAGACAGACAGTCTCGATATGGGTTGAGGAAATGAAAATGCTAAATCATACCCGCGCCGGTTAAACAGAACTTGTCTACCGTGCCCCGCCTGTTCACACTTTTGGCTCTGGAAACATATCCACGATTTATCTGTTCGCAAGGAACATATCCACCGGTTTTGAGCCTTTGAACGTTCGCGGAAACATGTCCTCGGTGCAATTCTATTCCATAGTAATATCCAATTTGAAGAGGTCACGACTTAAGCTGAAGTATACATTGACATATCCAATTCACCGGCTTGCTTTGCAACGATCAGCGCTATCGCACCATCACTTGTGGTATTGCACATTGCCTGCATCATGTCAAGCAAAGTGTCGACGCCCATGATCAGGGCAATGGCTGTGAAAGGAATCCCGATCTGTTTCAGCAGCACCACAATGATCGCAAGGTCTGCACCGGCTATGCTCGGGGCTCCCATCGACAGAAGGACGATCGAAATCAGGATTGTGAACAGGAGCGACGGAGTAATCTCTATTCTGTATATTTGGGCCATAAACATGCAGATGATACTCATCACCAGACTGCTGCCGTCCATGTTTATCGTTGAGCCCAAAGGAATGGAGAATGAGACGATCTTATTGGAAATACCCATTTTTCTGCACTCCTCCATACTGACAGGCATGGCTGCCGTGCTGGAGCTGAGCGTCAGCGCTGTGAGCATGACCTTGAAGTAACGTTTCATGAACAGAAGCGGGTTAAGTCCCCCAAGCACAAGGATCAGAACATTATATATGACAATCATGCAGAAGATTCCGAACATGCACAGAAGAACATAACTCAGAATAGACTTGAGCACATCTGTGCCTGTTTCATATACAAGGCACGCCATATTGCAGAAGACAGCGACAGGGATCAGCTTACACAGCATATCCAGCATTGTCATGAACAGGGCGTTGAACCTTACAAAAAACGACCTGAGCTGAGGATGCTCATCCTGTAATGCGGATACACCGGCACCCATAAAGATGCTGAGGAAAAGCAGCTGAAGGAGATTGTTATTCAGAAACGGAGATATGATATTATTGGAAATGATGTTGACGATCGTATCTTTCACAGATATTCCGCCATCCGCCATTTCAGCGGCCTCATTCATCTCCTCGATTTCGTCTGCATTCATAGATGTCAGCATGCTGTCGGATTTTTCCAGCAGAGACGGATCTCCGACAGGGAAAAGATGATACAGCGTAAATCCGAGGCTTACCGCAATCACTGTGGTCAGCAGATACATGGACAGAACTTTTGCCCCGATCTTTCCTATATCCGTCAATCTTCCGAAATTAGAGATACAGCATACCATGGAAAAGAACACGACCGGACCTACCAAAATGCCGAGGGCGTTGAGGAACATCGTACGGACCGGCTCCAGAACGTATGACTGAAGGCCTGCAGAAAAAGCATCTCCCAGCACGTACTTCATCAGAAAACCAAATGCGATGCCGGCTGCCAGACAGATCAGCGTCATATATATCATGAAATACTCATTTTGCTTTCCTTTTACAATTACGGTATTTATATGATTTCTGTGACGGTATACCAGATTCTCGGAGAATCGGTTGATCAGTATTTCCCGTATGATGTTCTGGGAGTTTTCTCCCATTTCCTCTTCCGAATCATCCCAGCAGATATCCTTGTCTGTGATCAGTTCGAATTTTTCCCCGGCGCAGGAGAGCCTTACTTTTATGTTTCCGAGTATTCTCGATATCGCTGTTTTCAACCATTTTTCCGAGAACATCTTCCGCGGACACCATGATCTGAAGGATATTCTTCCTGTCTTTTTCATTTTTGGTGAGTGTCTTCTGGATTGCGGTTGTTACGTTTTCATAGATCTCATTATTGATTGGGAAAATAAATGCCTTTATCATACTTCCTATCCGCCTTTCTTCTCTTCTATTATTGCACCTGCGGTGCTGTCGCTCAAGTCATGTCGGCTTGTACCACAGTCTCAACATGCTCCGTAAACGGGAACATGTCCACCGGCTGGATGCGCTGCACGCGGTAGCCTCCGGCGGTCAGGACGTCCAGATCCCGGGCCAGGGTCTCAGGATCACAGGAGACATAGACCACGCGGGCGGGCGCGGTTTTGAGCAGGGCGCGCAGGAAAGCTTCGCTGCTGCCCGCGCGGGGCGGGTCCATAAACACCACGTCCGGCTTAAAGCCCTCGCGCGCCATCCCCTTCATGTATTCGCCCGCGTCCCCGGCGGTGAACCAGCAGTTTTTCAGGCCGTTCAGCTTCGCGTTTGCGATGGCGTCTTTCACCGCGTCGCGGTTCAGCTCCACGCCGATCACCTGTTTGGCCCCGCCGCTAGCGGTGATGCCGATGGTGCCGACGCCGCAGTAGGCGTCCAGCACCGTCTCCGTCCCGGTGAGGGCGGCAAACTCCACCGCTTTGCCGTATAAGACCTCGGTCTGCACGGGGTTTACCTGGTAAAACGAGCGGGGCGAGATGCGGAAGCGATGCCCGCAGAGCGTGTCCTCAATCGTGCCGGGGCCGTAGAGCACCTTTTCCCGCTCGCCCAGCACCACGGGGGTGAAGCGGTCGTTTACGTTCAAAATGATCGTGGTGATCTCCGGGTGCAGTTCCAGGAGCTTTTTCACAAAGGGCTTCTGCGTCGGGAAAATGGGCGAGGCGGCGATAAGCACCACCATCACCTCGCCGCTCTGAAAGCCGCGCCGCACCAGCACATGGCGCAGAAAGCCGCGGCCCGAACGCTCGTCAAAGACCTGCATTTTGAAGTCCCGCAGCATATGGCGGATATCCACGATGATGCGGTCGGCGGTCTCATCCTCGATGAGGCAGTCGTCCACCGGGACAATGCGGTGGCTCCCTGGCTGATAGACGCCGGAGACAATGCGCTTTTTCTGATCCAGCCCGAAGGCGGCGCAGACCTTGTTGCGGTAATGGGTGGGATTTTCCATGCCGAGGATGGGCTCCACATGGCCGAATTTCCCCAGCAGCGCGATCTCCCGCGCCATCTTGCGGCGGAGCTGCTCAGGGTAGGGGAGGGACTGAACCTGACAGCCGCCGCATTTTTTATAGAGCGGGCAGGGCGCCGAGAAGCCTTGGTCCATACTACTGCGCCTCCTTTAACGGAATAAGATAATTTATGATACCACAGTTTTGCCGAATTGCAACGAAAACTCGCTTTTTCGTAGTGCTTGCAAAGCGGACGGGAATCCTATATAATGAGAAAAAATCTGCAAAGGAGGATCGGCATGGCAAAGCTGTTCGTGATCTCCGGCCCCACGGGAGCCGGACTGAGTGAGATCATCGGCATGGTGCTCGACGCGCGGGATGATATCGGGAACGTGATCCCTGTCACGGCACGGAAAAAGAAGGCGGGGGAGCAAAACGGCGTCGGTTTCTGGTTTTATGATCTGGACGAGTGGAAGGCAATGAAGAAAGCCGGAGGGCTGCTGGAGACAACGGCGCTCGCGGGCAACGACTACGGCACCTCCCGCAAGCTTGTGCAGGAGCAGCTTGACGCGGGAAAAAACGTGCTGCTGTGTCTGGAAATCGACCGCGCAGCCCAGGTCAAGGCCAACATGCCGGAGGCTGTGTGCGTGTATATGGAGCCCTCCACGGAAGAGCTTCTGCGCGCCCGCTATGAGGCTGCGGCCCGCAGCCGCTATGAGGTCGCGGCCCGCATGGATCGCGCCGCCCAAGAGAAGGAAAAAGCGGGCTTTTGCGACTGCACCATCTTTACCGACGACGCGGAGCAGGCAGCCGAATGGCTGAACACGCTCATCGACCGCGCCTGAGAAAACCCCAAAGGAGAAACTGCCCATGGATTGGCATGAGAAATACAGAGACAAGATCGTCAGCATGGAGCGGGCCGCAAGCCTTATCCGCTCCGGAGACGTGATCACATCCAATTTCGGCGGCAGCATCCCCTATGCCTTTCTGGACGCGCTGGCGGACTATTCCCTTACGCATCTGGAAAATGTGACGCTGTATCTCGCCGGCTTTTATAAAGAGACCCGCATCGCCCAGGCGCGGTATAACGAGCATGTGAAAATCAGAAGCAGCTTTCTCGGCCCCTGGGAGCGCAGGGCTATGGCGGCGGGCTCCGATCTCAGCTACCAGGCCATGCACCTGTCGAACATCACGCAGGACAGAAGGGAAAAGCATCAGGCGCGCGTACTCCTCGCCTCGGGCAGCGAGCCGGACGAGAACGGCATGATCAGCCTCGGCGTCGCGCCGTTTGACCCGGCGCTTCTGGACGTGTGCGAGACGGTGATCATTCAGGTCAACCGCAAAATGCCCTTTGTTTACGGCTCCGATTGCCTGATCCCGGCGGAGCGGGTGAGCTGCCTTGTCCTCGCGGACGAGGCGCTGCCGGAGATGAACCTGCCTGCCCCCACGGCGGAGCAGCGCGCCATCGCCGGAACCATTGCGGAGCATGTTCCGGACGGGGCCTGCGTCCAGTTCGGCATCGGGGGTATCGCCGCCGCCATCGGAGAGGCGCTCGCGGTGCGGCATGATCTGGGCTGCTACTCCGAAATGTTTACCGACCCCCTGATGAAGCTCATGCAGGCGGGGGTCATCAACAACAGCCGCAAGAACTTCTGCCCCGGGAAGACGGTGTTTGCCAACGCCCTCGGCAGCGCCGCGCTCTATGCCTACATGGATCACAACCCGGAGCTTGAGGCCCGGCCCTGCGCCTGGCTGAACGACCCGCGGAACATTGCGCAAAACGACAACATGATCTCCGTCAACGGCGCCGTCTGCGCCGACCTCACGGGACAGGTATGTGCCGAGTCCATCGGCTTCCGCCAGTTTTCCGGCACGGGCGGTCAGCTCGACTATGTGCGCGGGGCGAGATGGAGCCGGGGCGGCAAGAGCTTTCTGACCATCCCCGCCGTGCATACGGACAAGGACGGAGCGCGCAGCTCCAACATCGCCCTCACCCTGCCGACCGGCAGCGTCGTCACCACGCCCCGGGCGGACGTACACTATATCGTCACCGAATATGGCGCGGCGGATCTGCTGGACGAGCCGCTGGATGTGCGCGCGAAGCGCCTCATCGCCATTGCCCACCCGGATTTCCGGGATCGGCTTCTTTTTGAGGCGAAAAAGGCCGGGTATATTTTATGAAGCAAAAAGGCTCTCCGAAAAGAATCGGGGAGCCTTTTGAAAAACGCATGCCGGTCACCGACGCGCCTTTGCGCGATGCCTTTTCAAAAAAACACAGTGTTTTATGGAAAACAGTATCAGAATTTCTTTTCGAACGTGGCGATGACCGCGTCCATGACCGCGGCGCGAAAGCCCCGCTGCTCCAGCGTGCGCACGCCCTGAATGGTGCTGCCGCCGGGGGAGCAGACCCGATCCTTGAGCGCGGCGGGATGCGAGCCCTCCCGCAGAAGCAGCTCCGCCGAACCCTTGAGCATCATGGCGGCGTACTCCAGCGCCTTCTGTCGCGGAAGCCCGCAGGCCACCGCACCGTCGGCCAGGGCCTCGACAAACATCGCCGCGAAGGCGGGACCGCAGCCGGTCACGCCGTTTGCCACGTCCAGCTGCTTTTCGTCCAGCTCCGACACCAGACCCGTCCCGGCAAGCAGAGCCTTGACCAGCGCCTTTTCCTCCGCTGTGATGCCGTCGCCGGGGCACACAAGGGTGATGCCCGCGCCGACGGAGGCGGGAATATCCGGCATGATGCGCACGAAGGGGAAGCTTCCAAGCTGCCTTTCCAGCCGCTCGAGCGGCCAGCCCGCCACCATGGAGACGATCAGAAAGCGATCACGCCGCCTCTCCAGCACGTCCCGTATGCCGTCGAACATGCCGGGCAGAAACTGCGGCTTCACCGCGAGAAACAGCACAGCCGCCTCTGCCGCGACTGCCCGATTATCCCAAACCTCGCCGCCGAGCTCACGCGCCAGCCGTTCCGCCTTTTCCGGGCTGCGGTTTGCCAGCAGCAGCCGTTCGAGCCGGTCGCTTTTGACCGCTGCGCGCGCGAGAGCCGTGCCCATGTTGCCCGTTCCTATGAATCCGACAATTGCCATATCAATATCCTCCCTGTCTGTTTTTTATGTTGATTATACGGCATGACGCCCGAAGGTTCAAGAGCGGCGAAGAGAAAGAAAACGGCATATGGCAAAGCCTTCATTGACAGAACATGTTATACTGATCTTGAAGCGCGCGGACACGGCGCGCGGAAACAAGGAGGAGACTGCATGAAAAACACAATGAGAAAGCTGCTGTCCGTTCTGCTGCTGGCGACGCTTTTGAGCTGCGGCGGCATGCTCGCGGCGCAGGCGGCGGAGCCCTGCAAGCCCGACGGCAGCGTCCTTTTTGAAAAGGACGGCCTCAAGGTTACCACCGCCGGTCTTGACAAGGACCCGACCACCGGCGGCGAGGATACCATCATCTGGGCGGACATTGAAAACAAGGGCGATAAGGATGTCTGGCTCGGCGTGGAGGACGGCTCCGTCAACGGCTTTATGGCCCCGGTGTGGCTGATCCGCTTCCAGAAGGAGAACGACGAATACACCGGCGGGAATTACGAATTCCGCATGCGCATCCCTGCGGGCAGCGAGGGGCGTTATGCTCTCGGCTATGCCGAACAGACGGTCCCCGGCGTGGACATGAAGAAGCTCTGCGAATTGAAATTCTGCTTTACCCTGGCCGCGGAAGAGTATGCTCTCGCGGACTACCGCTCCGAGCCCGTCGTCATTGTGACCGGCGAGACGGCAGAGCCGCTTGACTTTGACGCCCTCGGCACCGTCGTGCTGGATGACGACAGGCTGAAGCTCGTGATCGGCGAGCAGGCGTACGACGATTGGTACGGCCCTTACATCAAGATCTACGCCGAGAACAAGACCGATCATTATGTCGGCCTTGCGGGCAATTCCGCCGAGCTCGACGGGACCCTGTGCGAAAATCTCCTGGACGGCGTCGTCATGGCACCCGGAACGCGCGCTGCGGGAGACTTCATGTTTGAAGATCTCGACAGCGGAATGAAGAGCTTTGAAAAGCTGACGCTCAGGCTCTCCCGTTATGAGTCGGAGGACCCGGACAGGATGAATGAGGCGGAGAGCGTGCCGCTCGAACCGGTGTACATGACCTATGCCCCGCAGCCCTGGGGTAAATATGAAAACGGCGGCCTGCGCATGGAAATCCAGCCGAAGATCAACGCGCTTGTCACCGTGGAGAAGCTGACCGACAATGAAAACGGAATCCTGTTTTCCGTGTACGAAACCGCTTCCCGCGAGGCGGAAAGCTATGACGGCGCAGGCTGGCTCTTCGGCGTCGGCACGGTCAGCGAGGAAAAGCTGCACGACATGCTTTGCCATGTGATGGTCGGCGCGGAGGTCTTCGCAAAGGACAGCGCGGGCAGATACTACATCTGCTACCACCCCACGGATGTGCGCTATGCGCGCGCAACGGTGGAGGAGATGCGGCGTGACCAGGCCCAGTGGACCATGCTGTGCGAGTGGGCGGCGGACATGCCGGACAAGCTCGCCGAGCTGAACGGGCTGGAGCGCGTCTTCTACGGCAACAGCGACGTGGACATTTATCTCGCCCGCGCGGCCTGGATGAAGGGGGAGAAGCACACCCTCAGCACCACGCAGTTCGGCCCCGTGGATATTGGGGACGTGGACGGCGCGCCCTACGCCGAAAAGCTGATGCAATGCTGGTATGATGTGCTGCCGAATACCGAGGCCCCCGACGGCGAGTATGTCGTCCTGGCCTTCCCGGAGGAAAAAGAGAACACCCGCGTGGACTTCTTCTTCGCGCCGGGCAACTTCGTGCGCGTGGTGCGGGGCGATCAGTCAATGCTCTACCAGGCGACCGTCGTCGAGGAGGGGAGCAGCGTCGCGGATACCATGCAGCGTTGGTACCATGCCGCCGCGGAAAAAGCCGGCTTGAAGCCGACTGAGTCTGCCGCAGGCTGAGCGCACGGAAAAACCGAACAGAGCAGATAAAGACCGGACGCGGGTGCTTCCCGCGCCCGGTTTTCGCGCGTTCATCGGAAATGGCTTCTGCTTTCTGGAAGGTATTGACAGCCCGGCTGTTTGATGGCATAATATAATAGTTATGAAATCGACATTATTCGGCCAAAAGGCTTACATATTGGCAAGCTGCGCGCCTCGACAAGCGAATTGACGAGAGCATGGGGGAAACGACGGAATGCAATGGCTTAAAAAACTGAAAAAAGATGGCCTGTCGCTCAGGATGACCTTCCTGCTGATGCTGGTGGTCTCGCTGGCGGTGACCGTTTGTCTTCTGTACACGAACTATCGCACGATCAAGTCCTTCAACGGGCTGTCGGACGCCATGGATCGCTACATAGATTTGCAGGACGCCGCGGACAGCCTTCTGAAAGCCTCGGATTACCTTACCGAACAGGCTCAGTGCTACACCGTGATCGGCGACCGGAGGCACCTTGAAGGCTATTTCAACGAGACGGAGAATGTCCGCCGCCGCGAACAGGCAATCGAGCGCATGGAAAAGACTCTGCCGGACAGCGATGCGCTGAACGCCCTGAAGCAAGCGATGGCGGAATCGGTGTCACTGATGGAGCGGGAATATTACGCTATGGCGCTTGTCCTGAGCGCCCAGGGGGACGCGGACATTCCGGCTCCTCTGGCAGAGGTCAGGCTGGGAGAAGGAGACCTGGCGCTTTCTTCTGAGAAAAAGATGGAGCGGGCGCGCACGATGATGCACGACAGCGGATATTATGACCGCAAGGCGCTGATCCGCGCGCATCTCGACGAGTGCATCGACGACCTGAAAAACGGGACCCACGACACGCAGAGCAGGATGGAAAAACGCATGAGCACCGATCTTGTGTGGATGACGGTCCTGATCGCCCTGCAGACCTTCAGCCTGATCGTGCTGTCCTGGGTGACCACAAGCCTCGGCATCAATCCGCTGCTGCAGGCGGTGGAGCATATCAAGCATGACCAGCAGCTTCCCATCACCGGCGCGCATGAGTTCCGCTATCTTGCGGGAACCTACAACACCATGTACAACGCCTATAAGCGCAGTATCGACAATCTTTCCTTCAAGGCGTCGCACGACGATCTGACCGGCGTCTATAACCGCGCGGGCTATGACCTGATCCGAAAGAGCGTTGATTCCGCCACGACTGCGTTCCTGCTTATCGATGCGGACAATTTCAAGACGATCAACGACCAGCACGGCCATGAGGTCGGGGACAAGGTACTGCAGAAGATCGCGGCCGCACTCAAGCAGAACTTTCGTTCGGATGACTATGTGTGCCGTATCGGCGGCGATGAATTTGTGGTGCTGATGGTGCATGTAAACGAGGACGTCAAACGCCTGATCGAGACGAAGATCAAACAGATCAACGCGGATCTGGCGGACACGTCGGACGGGCTTCCCGCAGTTTCCGTGAGCGTCGGCGTATCTCTCTGCAAGGCGAACAAGAACTCGCAGGAGATGTTCCATGAGGCCGATATCGCCCTGTATTACGTGAAGGATCACGGGCGCAGCTCCTGCAGCTTCTATGAGCCCGGCATGCAGGACAAAAGCAAACAATAGCGCAGGCAAATCCAAAGCGCGGGGGTGTCCGGGACATCCCCGCGCTTTTGCGGATACTTTGCAGGATACGCAAGGAAATGCTTGCTATTTTCTCAATTTTGTTATATACTCTCTCATAGCGTGCCGGTGTGATGGAATGGTAGACGTAGCGGATTCAAAATCCGCCGATGGCGACATCGTGTGGGTTCGAGTCCCACGTCAGAAGAAGCCAACTGCACTCCGCTTCCGCCGGGGCGGCGAAAGCTCCGTATCCGTTGGCTCCTTCTTCCTTTCCGAAACGGGAGTCTCACGGGAGACTCCCGTTTCGGGTTTAAAGGGCCTCGCGTTTCATCATGTCGGAAAGGGGCGTCGAAGGGCGTGGGGTGAATCACAGCTTCTCGCCGCCAATGTAGACGGCTTTGAGAGCCAGATCCTCGCCGCAGAGGACGAAGTCCGCGAGCTTTCCTGCTTCGATGGAGCCAATTTCACTCTCGCGGCCGATCTCCCGTGCGGGGCGGATCGTCGCGGCGCGGATGGCCTCGTCCCGGTCGACGCCGAAGGAGATGGCATTTTGCATGTCCCGGTACAGATCGGAGGCCGCGCCCGCGATCGTGCCGTCTGCCAGACGGGCGACGCCGCCTGAGAGAAAGACCCGTTGCCCGCCAAGCTCGTATTCCCCGTCCGGCATGCCGCAGCAGCGCAGGGCGTCGGAGATCAGACAGATGCGCCCGGGGAAGAGCTTAAAGGCCATGCGCACGGCGCTGGGGTGGACGTGCAGCCCGTCGCAGATCAGCTCCGCGACCACATCGTCCCGCTCGGCCGCCGCGCCGATGACGCCGGGGCTGCGGTGATGGATGGGCGGCATGGCGTTGAAGAGGTGCGTGAGATGGCTTGCGCCCGCCTCAAAGACGGCTCTCGCTGCGTCGTAATGCGCGTCGGTGTGGGCGACGGAAACCGTACACAGCGCACGGGCCGCCGCGGTAAAGGCCGCCGCGCCCTCCAATTCCGGCGCCACGTCCACAATCCGCACCAGGCCCCTGCAGCCCTCCCAGAGTCTGCGAAAGCCGTCCGGATCCGGCAGCTTCAAATAAGCGCCGTTCTGGGCGCCTTTTTTCTTTTCGGAGAAGTAAGGCCCCTCCATGTGAATCCCCATGACCCGGGCGCAGCCCGCAGGGCGGCGCTCCCAAAGCTCTGCCGCGCTTTGAAACGCGGCGGCAAGATTCTCATAGGGCAGGGACATGGAGGTGGGGGCAAAGCTTGTCACCCCGCATTTGGCGAGCTGGGCTGCCATGCGGCATAAACCCTCGGCGTCGCCGTCGGAAAAGTCCGCATTTGCCGCGCCGTGGATGTGGATGTCCACAAGCCCCGGAACCACATACGCGCCGCGGAGATCGGAGCCGCCGTCCCGGTCACCGGCAAAGACCTCGCCGAAGCGCCCGTCCGCAACGGTGAAGCCACCGTGCACGAAACCGTCCGGCGTGAAAACATGTGCGTTTTTATACAGCATCTTACTTTTTCTGCAGCATCAAAAGACTCAGAATCATGATCCCGGCGCAGGGAACCAGATTGCACAGCATTCCGGCGTGAAGGCCTGCGCTGTCGGCGACCGCGCCGATGATGGCCGGCATGACAATGCCGCCGATGCTGCCGATGGGGAGCATGACGCCCATGCTCTCCGAATTCAGGGAGCTGCCGATGCTGGCCACCGCCATCGGATTCACGCCCGCCATGGACAGGGAGAACAGAAACAGCGCAAGCGTCACGGACACGGGTGCGTGGAGCGTCAGCATCACCGCGTACAGGATCGTGCAGAAAAAGCCCATGACGCCGAGGGCCTTAAAGGTATTCTTGATGGGCAGCACAAAGGCGATCAGCAGACGGGCGATCAGCGTCGCGCCCCACATGATGCTCATGGTGTAGCCCGAGAGAGCGCCGCTCAGAATGCCCTGGTTTTTATAGTAGGTGACGAGCCAGCCCGTGACGCTGTTTTCCGCGGCGTTCTGGCAGAAGATCAGCATGGTCAAAATCCAGAAGGTGGGATCACGCAGGAAAGAGAGATCGCGCGTTTTGCCGCCTTCCGCCGCGACGGGGCCGGGCAGGGGAGCTAGGGCATAGACCAGCCACAGGAAAAAACCCATCACCGCAACGCCGAACATGGGCGCCGTCTTTCCCCAGCCGAGCAGCAGCGAGGCCAGCACCGGGCACAGCAGCGCGCCGAGGGCATAGAAGGAGTGCATGATCTGCATGGCGGTCTTGCGGTCGTCCGTGTGTGTGCCGACGAGAACGGAGTCGGCATTCAAAACGCAGCCCTTTGCAAGGCCGATCAGCAGAAAGGCCAGCATCAGCAGCGGCACGGCGGAGGCGGTCCCGTTGACGAGATAGCCCAGAGCGTAGCCCGTGCTCAGGATCAGCACCGTTTTCCTGAGGCCGATCCTGCCCGGCAGAATGCCCGCGAGAAAGGCCGCCGCCATATTGCCGATGTTCATCATGGACAGCAGCGAACCCGTGACGCCGAAGGACAGCCCGTGCAGATCCTGCAGAAAGCTCACAACAATGCCGCTGGAGATAGCGCACACGCCGCTGAGCAGGAAGGTAAAATAACCCGTGCGGCGCAGAACAGTATCGTTATTCATGGTATCGATATCCTTTATAAAGAAATGTGCCCGTGAAAAAGGCGCTGCCGAAGCAGCACCATTATAACAGCAGAAAAAACGCTTGTCCATGCGGAAAATATGCTTTTGTGCAGGCGGCGCAGCGGCGTTTTCATCCCCCTGCTTGCGTTCATGCTGAAAGCTGAGGGTTGATTTTTTTTATTGATTATTGATTATTGATTGTTGGTATTAGTATTGGTGGCGAAAATTGACGATGGTCGACAAGGGTCGACGATGGTCAAAACCGCCTTCGTTCGAGCATGAAAATAATCGACAAATCCAGAAACCGATTCTGGATTTGTCGATACGATGCGTGATTGCTATTATACTTTCAAATTTATTCCCACTCGCTCCTGCAAAGCTTGACTTAAACAGTTTTGTAAGGACGATGTGGTTCACAGTATTTTGATTATCTGTATTCTCCATCGGATATGGGCTATCCGTTTTTTTGTTGCCAATATGTTGCCACAGGAATGTGGTCTATAGACTTCTGATCTCTAATATAATCCAGTTATGAGGAAAAATCAAGTGTGCCATCACATGACAGAAAACCGGGTATCGCTGTCTGCCGCCCAGAAGGGAAGATTGATGCCAAATCCCTATTTGGTATTATCAGACAGCGCAGAAATCTCCCGTAGAAATGAGCCCGCTCTTCCAAAAGGAAAAGCAGGCTCATATAGTGTGACTTGCTTGCTGTTAATTAGCGGTGTTATTGATTATTTCAAACGTAACAGGTACACCCTCAACAATCGGAAAGTAGGAGTAAATCTTATCGCCTTCAAGCCAGATATATGCTTCATTAGTCTTGACGTGAAATACAACATCCAACTTGTCTTGCCCTTTTGCCGAATCAGGCAATCCATTTTGAGGAACAAGAACAGTATATACGTCAAGCTCTCCCCCAACAAACAGGCCGATATCGGTTCCGTCCGCAAGAGTAACATGATCACCGACATTTACGGTGCGAATGACAAATCCGACTTTATCCGTCAGTTTCAGTTTTGCCATGATTTCCAAATACTGCGTCTCTGACAAGTCCTGATACCAAAGGAGACCATTGCTTTCTGACAAAAGTTCAAAGAATTCATGGTCGGGGCTGAAATCATAATCAATACGAGGGCCTTCTGTGTTCAGAATATAGGAAAGTGCAAGTCTTTCCCCATCATAGAAGTTCTCGGTAAGTGTAGTTGTCGTACCATCTTCAAGTTCAGCGCTTTGAGTTGTCTTATCAGAGTTTTCACCGATCTCGATCCACTCACCCATACCACACCGATCTCAGAAATGGCAGTATTCATGACGTTCTTGTCTTATGCCTCGGTGACGTATTTATGCAGGGTCGCACGAACGGCGCCCTTCCCGGCGGTGAGCTCGGTAAAGTAGGCGCAGACCTTATCCGCAAGGCCCGCCTCCACGAGGTCGACGCCGAAGATCGAAGCGTTTCTCAGCAGGCCCTCGAGCTTCTTCGTGTCGGGCTTCTCGCCGAGCTTGAAGTCCTTGACGTAAGCCTGCGCGGTTTCGAGCAGCGGGTCGGAGCTCGGCTCGAAGGCATTGCCCTCGTCGTCAATGGCCATGAGGTAGCGCAGCCAGCCTGCGTGCACCAGCGGGATGAGCTTGAGATCGTTCACGTCCAGCTTGTCGGAGGCCATGTAGGCCTTGATGGTCTCGCCGAAGCGGATGGGCAGCTTCTGTGAGGTGTCCATGGCGATGCGCTGCGGCATGTCGGGCATGAAGGGATTCGGTACACGGACGTTCACCACCGCGTCGATAAAGTCCTTCGGGTGGATGATGCCGGGATCTGTCACCACGGGCAGGCCCTCTTTGTACCCAACGATCTCGACCAGCTTGCGGAGGTCTTCGTCCTGCATCTCTTTCCAGATTTTATTGAAGCCCAGCAGGCAGCCGTAAACAGCAAGGCTGGTGTGCAGAGGATTGAGGCAGGTGCAGACCTTCATGCGCTCTACCTTGTCCACAGTCTCGCGGTCGGTAAAGTAAATGCCCGCTTTCTCGAGGCAGGGACGCCCGTTGGGGAAGTTATCCTCGATGACCAGATACTCGCATTCCTCGGCATTGACAAAGGGCGTGCCGTCGGCAAGTCCGGCCTCCTTCAGCATGGCGGCGACGGAGGCGTCCGGGCCCGGAGTGATCTTGTCGATCATCGACCAGGGAAAGCTGACGCTCTCGGTGAGCCATTTATTGAAGCCGGGGCCGCCCCACTTTTCCGCAAAGCAGGTGATGGCGGCCTTGAGCTTGTCGCCGTTGTGGGAGCAGTTGTCCATGCTCACCATGGCGAGTGGCGCCTTGTTCTTGAGGTAGCGGGCGCAGAGCAGGGCCGTGATCTTTCCCATGTAGCTCTTCGCGTCCTCTGGCTTGCCCGCGAGATCAGCGGCGATGTCGGGCAGCAGCTCGCCCTTGCCGTCATAGAGGGCGTAGCCCTTTTCGGTGATGGTGAAGGACACCATCTGGAGGGACGGGTTTTCAAAGATCTCTTTCAGTCTCGCCTCGTTTCCGTAGAGATAGACCTTCTCGGCGATGGAGGCGACGACGGCCTTTTCCACATTGCCGTCAGCCTTGAGCGTGACCTTGATGGTGAGGTTGTCGTTGACCTCGGGTTTTTTCTCGCGTCGCTCGGCGGCAATAATGCCGATGTCATGAAGGCCGGCGTCCAGCAGGCGCTGGCAGGCGTCGGCCTGAAAGGCCTTGAAGATATTGCCCGCGCCGAAGTGCAGCCAGGTGGGATTTTTGACAGTCTTTTCGACCATGGCGTCCCGGTCAAATTTCGGCAGCCGATAGCCCAGCGCTTCCCATGCTTCTCTGTTTTTGATAGATTCGTTATTCAGTACCATTTTCTTCTACTCCTTCGCTTTCTTGGCTCCCCCCTCCGGGGGAGCTGTCACCGGTTCGCTGACCGGTGACTGAGAGGGTCTGCTGACGAGCAAACCCCTTCCACCGCTGAAGCGATCCCCCCTTGCCGCAATACCTTTGTCAGGCCTGTTTCACAACGGCCTGACAAAGGTGCGGCTGCGGAGATTCCGTGCCGCCTTCTTCTGCCACTGGCAGCGGCGGCCCGCAATCCCCCAAACGCCGCATGCGCGGCTGGGGGCGGCAGGATTATTTCCCAAATTTGTCCATATAATCCCATGCGCCCAGCATGTACATGATGCCGAGGGCACGGTCATACAGGCCGTAGCCGGGGCGGACATTGCCGGGCTTCTCATCCCAGAGGTGACGGCCGTGGTCGGGGCGGATATAGCCCTCAAAGCCGCAGTCGTGGTAGGCCTTGAGAATGTCCAGGATGCCGGTTTCGCCGTCGCAGTCGCGGTGGCTGGCCTCGGAGAAATCGCCGTTTTCAAAGTGCTTGACATTGCGGATATGGGCGAAGGCAATGCGGTCGCAGTGCTTGCGGACGATGGCGGCGACGTTGTTGTTCGGGTTCGCGTTCAGGGAGCCGGAGCAGAGCGTCAGGCAGTTGTAGGGATCATCCACCATCTTGAGGAAGCGGTCGATGCTCTCCGCGTCCACGAGCAGGCGCGGCAGGCCGAAGATATCCCAGGGGGGATCGTCCATGTGGACGGCCATTTTGATATCGCACTCATGGCAGACGGGCATGAGCTTTTCGAGGAAGTACTTGAAATTCTCCCAGAGCTTTTCCTTCGTGACAGGCTTGTACTTTTCAAAGAGCTCATCGAGCTTTGCCATGCGCTCGGGCTCCCAGCCGGGGAAGGTCATGTGGTACTTCTCGGTCAGGCCCATGACGTAGTCCGCCATCTCCTTGGGGTCGTCCTGGATCATATCCTTCTGGTAGAAGAGGGCCGTGGAGCCGTCGCCCACGGGATGGAACATGTCGCTGCGCGTCCAGTCGAAGATGGGCATGAAGTTATAGCAGATGACCTTCACGCCGAAGGGCGCGAGATTCCGGATGGTCTGGATATAGTTTCCGATGTATTTGTCTCGTGTAGGCAGGCCGATCTTGATGTCGTCGTGCACGTTCACAGACTCCACCACTTCGGCATTGAAGCCCGCGGCCTTGATCTGATCCACAACGGGCTTGATTTCCTCGGGCTGCCAGATCTCGCCCGGCATCTTGTTGTGCAGCGCCCAGACGATGGTAGACACGCCGGGGATCTGCCTGATATCGCTCAGCTTGATGTTGTCGTTGCCCTCGCCGTACCAGCGAAAACCCATTTGCATAGGCATGGTCTATTCCTCCTTGCTGTGTTTTACTCGTCGGCCATGCCGATGAGGTCAAATTTTTCGGTAGAGATCACGATCTCAAAGCGATCCTTCTGCGGCTTTGGGCACTTGACCAGGACGCTGCGGTCAGAGAGTTCATAGTACCAGCCGCAATCACTATTCTCCCATACGTCTCGCACGAGGAAGCGGGGGATCTGTTCGCCATCGACTGTGACCCAGAAGGCACCTTTCTTCTTGCTGACAAGCCGGATCGTGAGCGTTTCAATGCTGCCGGGATAGCCGCCCTTCTTCTCAAAGCGGATGCGGGTGCGGTCTCCCGCGGTGACGCTGATCTTCGTCTCGTTGTAGTACCCGCGCTTATAGTCCTCGCTGTGCCCGTCGTCATCGTAATACGTAAAACTCACGTCACTTTCGGCGGCGATGAGCAGATCGAGTTGTCTGACCGTATCCGCCAGGATGCGCTTGACATCCTCGCTGGTACAGAAGATGGCGCTGCCTCTGAGGAACATGGGGATGCAGGAAAGATCCACCGGCACCTCGATGGTCTGGCCGCCCTCATAGGCGTGGAGCTTGTCATTCATGTCGTACCAGGTGTAGCCCTTCGGGAGATAGAGCTTTCTTGTCTTCGCGCCCTTCTCCACAACGTTTGCCACCAGCACCGCCGGGCCGTACATAAAGGTCAGGCTTTCGTCGGTGTAGCAGGCGGGATCATCGGGGAACTCCAGAAACAGCGGGCGCATGACGGGCAGGCCGTCCACACTCGCCTCGTGCATGAGGGAGTAGAGGTAGGGCAGCATCCGATAGCGCAGGGCATAGGCCGCACGCACATAGGGCAGGTTCTCCGCGTACATCCAGGGCTGCGTGACGGTGTTGTCGGAGTTTGCGGAGTTAATGGTGAAGCGGGGCTGGAACACGCCGCTCTGGATCCATCTGAGCAGCAGCTCGCCCTCCGGCGCGCCGCCGGCAAAGCCGCCGATGTCGCAGCCCATGTTGGCGCAACCCGAAAGGCCCATGCCCATGATGGTGGCGAGGTTGAACTTCACCGTGCGCCAGTCGGTCAGATTGTCGCCGCCCCAGACCTGGGCATAGCGCTGAATGCCCGCAAAGCCCGCGCGGTTGATGACGTAGGGGCGCTCGTTCGGGTACACGTCGGCGATCGCCTGCACGGCGGTGTAAGCCATCATGTTGGAGTGAATGATCTTCAAATCCTCCATGGTGCCCTTTGCGCCCTCGTAGTCGCACTGAGAGAGGCGGTCTTCAATGCCGTCGATCTCGCAGTTGTCGTTCCAGACGGTCTTGGTGCCCTTTTTGAGAATGTTCTCCTCCAGAAGATGTTTCCAGGCTTCCCTTCCTTTCGGACCGGTGAAGTCGATGAACCTGCCCTCGCCGCCCCACCAGCGGCCGGTGGCGTCCTTCGTACCGTCGGCGGATTTGATGAAGGCGTCGCGCTCCTCGTAGTAGCGGGCGTAGGGGTGGTTTTTCAGAACGCCGGGCTTTAAGTTGCAGATGACGTTGATGCCCATGGCGTTCATCTTCTCGAAGAAGCCCTCAGGATCGGGGAAGCGGCGGCGGTTCCAGTTGAAGGTATAGCGCAGATTATCCTCCTCGCCGGAGGAGTAGCCGGAGGCCAGCCAGAAGTTATCGATCCAGATCTGCTCCTGCAGGTGCTTGTCCACGACCTTATAGATTTCCTGGTCGCAGTCCTTTTCGAGCTCGGCGTAATACATGGTGGACATGCAGTAGCCGAGAGACTGCTTCGTGGGCAGAATCGTGCGGCCTGTGAGGCAGGTGTAGCGCGAGATCACGTCCTTCATGTCGGGGCCGTTGATGAGAAACAGGTCGATGTCCCCGCCGTCGGTCTGATAGTAGCAGTAGCGCTCCCAGTAGCCGGAGATCTCCTGACCCAAGTCGAACACACAGTCGTAGGAGTTGTGGTAGAACAGGCCCAGTGCCTGGCGCTTATCCTCATTGACGCGGATATAAAACGGAATGTGCTTGTACATGGGATCGCCAGTCTCGGGGTCATGGCCGATGGCGTCCTTGGGGCTCATACGCAGGCGGCGGAACTTTTTATCCAGATGCCCGGTCTTCTCACCGAAGCCGTAGAAGTGGTCCTTTTCCCGATCCATGCAGGAATAGTGGGAAAGCCTGCCCAGATGGTCCTTCTCGAAGGCCCGCTCAGGCAGATCGCGGTAGAGGGTCTTGCCTTCCGCGTCCAGGAGCTTGAAGGAGAAGGGCTGCTTTAATAAAACCAGCGTCATGGCCGCAGTTTTGAAGACCAGCGTCTTTTCGTCTTCGACACAGGCGACGTCCAGGGCGGTGATGCGCCGGCGTTCGTTTTCAAACAGGGGGTCGAGGCGGTCGGCCCAGGCAGTGGTGACGAGAGTGTAGGAAGCCTCGTCGAAACGGTGGTCAAAGTTTACGCGGATGCGGACAATATCGTCGGTGAGGAAAACGATCATTGCGTCCGCGGTATCGGCATGCAGCAGCCAGCCGTTTTCCGTTTTTTCATAAGATACAAGGCGGTTTACCAGCATAGGAAAAGCTCCTTTATGTGATAATGATGTGTCATCCTGAGCGTCAGCGAAGGATCCCTCGGACAGCGTGAAAACCATACGGGATCCTTCGCCTGCGGCTCAGGATGACATACAGCGTTTTACATGCCGATCAGGTCAAAGTCCTCGAAGCTGACCGTGAGTGTCGTGTCCTGCTTCGGATTTGCATACTTCACCAGCACGGCGCGCTTGGACTGGCTGTAGTACCAACCCTCTTCGGCCGCGTCGAACTTGCGGTGATTGAGATAGTGCTCCAGCTTCTTGTCGCCAAGGGCCACCCAGAAGGGGCTGCGGTCTTTGCGGATCATCTCCACGGTGACAGTCTCGACGAAATCGGTGTACGCCCCTTCTGCCTTGAAGACGACCTTCACGACGCTGTCACCGGTCATGCTGATCCCGGTCTTGCGGTAGACGCCCTTGCGGAAGTCGTTGGAGACACCGTCGTCGTCATAGAGGGTGTAGCTGCTCTCCCTGCCGGGGACAAGGATCAGATGCAGCGCCGTCGTGTGGTCGCGCTCCATGCTCATGAGCTGGTTATCCGCCATAGGGATGATCGCGCCCTCGCGAATAAAGAGCGGGATGGTCGTGAGGTCGACGGGCACCTCGATAGTCTGGCCGCCTTCATAGCAGCAGAACTTGTCGTTCCAGTCGTACCACTTGCACCCGGCGGGGAGATAGACCTTTTGGGTCTTTACGCCCGGCTCAATGACGTTTGCCACCAGGATGTCGCGGCCGTACAGGAACTCGAAGCTCTCGTCGTAGACCTTCTCGTCGTTCTGGAACTCATATACCAGCGCGCGCATGATGGGAGCGCCGGTCTGATTTGCTTCGTACTCGGCAGAGTACAGGTAGGGGGTCATGCGGTAGCGCAGGAGGATGGCATCACGGATCAGCGGCGCAGAGTCGCGGAACATCCAGGGCTCGGTAACGGTATTGTCGTTGGAGGCGGAGTGGATGGAGAAACGCGGCTGGAAGATGCCGTTCTGTACCCAGCGGACAAAGAGTTCCTCGCTCGGGGCGGGACCGGCAAAGCCGCCGATATCCGCGCCCTCGTTGGGCTGGCCGGAAAGGCCCATGCCGGTGATGATGGGGATATTGTACTGCAGGCTCTTCCAGCTGGTAAAGTTGTCGCCGCACCAGGTCTGGGCGTATTTCTGGATGCCGGAGCTGCCGCTGCGGCATACGACGTAGGGACGCGCATCGGGGTTGTGCTCCTCCACCGCTTCATTGCCGAGGCGGCACATGATGGTGCACATAAGGGGCTTGAGCTGCCCAATGGTGCCGCCCTTGCCGTCAAAGTCACATATTGCGTCCTTGTCCAGCAGACTGTCGTATTCGCAGTTGTCGTCCCAGACGGAGTCGGTGCCAACGTCGATGACGTTTTCGATGAGGTAGTCCTTCCACGCGCGGCGCGCCTCGGGCTTGGTGTAGTCCCAGAAAGCGCCGTCGCCGCCCCACCAGGAGCCGACGGCATAGCTGTCGGGATTCTCGCTGTCCCTGACAAAGACGCCTTTCTTGTTGAACTCGTCAAACCAGGGGTGGCAGAGGAGGATGCCGGGCTTGACGTTCGGTACGTTCTGGGCGCCCTTTTCGTTCATGGCGGCAAAGTAGGCGCGCGGGTCCTTGAAACGCTCGGTGTTCCAGGTGAAGACGCAGCGCTTGCCGTTTACGCTGGTGTAGCCGGAGGAAAGGTGGAAGCCGTCAATGGGGAAGCCCTCCTCCTTGATGGTGTCGATGAAATCCAGCACCGCGTCATCGCTGTCCTTCTCAAGCTCGGGGTAATACATGCTCGATCCCTGGTAGCCCAGCGCGCGCTTCGGCAGGAGTGCCGGGCGGCCCGTGAGCAGGGTATAGTTGTCAACGATCCTGCTCAGGGTATTGCCGCCCAGCAGAAACAGGTCGATGTCGCCGCCGTCGGCCTGCCAGTAGGTGTAGCGGGGCCAGTAGTTGGACTTCTCCTTGCCCATGTTGAACACCGACTCATAGAAGTTGTGGTAGAACAGGCCCACGGCCTTTTTCGTCTCGCGGCTGAGGCGGATATAGAATGGTATATGCTTGTAGAGCGTATCCATGAGCTCGGCGTCGTAGCCCATGGCGTCGGTGGCGCGCTCGCGCAGGAAGGCCTTGTTCTTGTTGAGCGCCCCGGCCTTTTCGCCGAAGCCGTAGAAACAGTCATCCTCCTGCATGCGAGAGTAGGCGGTGACGCGCCTGTTGGTATCGAGAGTGAAGGGACTGCCCGCGAGGGTGGAATAGAGCTCGGTGCCGTCCTTGTCATAGAGGCGGATGCAGATGGGGTCGCGGTCCAGCTCCAGGCGCAGGGCGGCAGACTCGAAGACGAGGGTCTTGTCACCATCGGTGAGCTTCGGCTCCACGGGCTTCAGGCGGGTGCGCTGGCCTTCAAAAAGGGGATCAAGGCGGTCTTCCCATGCGGTGGTCATGAGGATGTAGGATTCCTCCGCCAGTTCCTTGTCAAAGGAGGCGCGCACGCGCACGATCTCGTCGGTCACGAATACGATCTTGATATCGCAGCTGTTGGTATGAACGAGCGCATAGCCCTCGCGCTTTTCCAGCCCGGTGATTTTTCTGCAAATGTCCATAGGTAGTGCTCCTTTATGTCAGAGTGTTCGCATTTGAATAAAAACGGCGATCTGCCGCGCTGCCGGCGCGAAGCGTGGGCAGGGGCAGACCGCCGCCGAAAGGGGTGACGCGCTTATCAGCCGTTCCAGCCCATGGCCGGGATGAGATTGGTCCAGTAGGGCAGGCTGAGGGAAATCTGCGGGATATAGGTGACGAGGAACAGGGCCACCACCATGGCCGCAAAGATTGGCACAATGTACTTGGTGACGCCTTCGATCTTGACCTTGGCAATGCCGCAGCCGACGAAGAGGCAGGAGCCGACCGGCGGGGTAACGGAGCCAATGCCCAGGTTCATGATGAGCATGAGGCCGAAGTGCACGTCGCTCATGCCGATGCTGCGGGCGATGGGCAGGAAGATGGGCACGAAGATCAGTACCGCCGGGGTCAGGTCGAGGAACATGCCCATGACCAGCAGGAACACGTTCATGATGAGCAGGATCACATAGCGGTTGTCGGACACACCCATGATCATATCGGAGATCGCGCCCGGGATCTTGGTGCGTGCCATGACGTAGGCCATGATGGAGGAGGCCGCGATCAGGAACAGAATAGTGGCGGAAGACTTCATGGTGTCAGCCAGAAGGTTATAGAAGGTCTTGAAGTCCATCTCACGGTAAATGAGGGCGAGGATGCCGCAGTAGAGGCACATGACAACGCCAGCCTCAGTCGCGGTGAAGATACCGGCCAGGATGCCGCCCATGACGATGATGACCGCGAGCAGGGACGGGATCGCGTCCACCCAGATTTTCCAGGCGGGGTCGGGGTCCTTGACCTCGGACTTCTTGTAGCCCTTCCTGATGGCAAGGGCGATAGCGACGACGGCAACGCAGAGGCCGAGAATAGCGCCGACGAAGTAGCCGCCCATGAAGAGCGCGGCGACAGACACGCCGCCTGCGGTGATGGAGTAGAGGATCAACGGACCGGAGGGCGGGATCAGGATGCCGGTGGGAGCCGAGCAGATATTGACCGCCGCGGAGTAGTTGGGATCGTAGCCCTCATCCGCCTCGAGAGGGGAGAGGATGGAGCCCATGGCGGAGGTGGCGGCTACAGAGGAGCCGGACACCGCGCCGAAGAACATGTTGGCAAGGACGTTGGTAGCGGCGAGATAACCGGGGATGCCGCCCACCAGCAGGCGGGCAAGACGCACGAGACGCTTGGCGATGCCGCCCTTGTTCATGATGTTGCCGCCCAGGGAGAAGAAGGGCAGCGCCAGCAGGGAGAAGCTGTCAAGGCCGGAGAAGCACTTCTGGGCCGCGGTGAAGGCAAAGCCCGAGAAGTCCGAGCGACCGGATGCGCAGATGGCGATGACGGAGGCGATGCCGATGCCCGCGGAGATGGGCACACCCGCCAGCAGCATCACAAAGAAGGAGACAAACAGCACGATTGTAGCGGTTACGACCATTATTTGTTCTCTCCTTTCTTTTCGGCGTAGAGGTTTACGTACTTGAGGATACGGGCCAGCACGATCAGAATGCCGCAGATGGGCTCGATCATATACAGGGTCTTCATCGGGATGTGCATGACGGAGGAGACATTGGTCGCAGTATTGGCAAGCTTGAAGCCGCCGAAAATGAACACGTAGATCACAAAGAACAGGATGCAGATTTCGATGAAGATGTCAAGGCAGAGCTTGAAGGGGCCCTTGGCCTTGTCGGTGATAAGGGTGAGGGCCAGGTGCTCGTCGCGGTAGAAGCAGTAGGCGGAGCCGATAAAGCCCGCGATAATGAGCACATAGCGCAAAAGCTCATCGGTGAAGGTGGAGGGGTTGCCGAGAACCCAGCGGGTGAATATCTGCCAGGTACCGAAGACAAGCAGCGTCAGCATGGCCAGCGCCATGAGGAAGCGCATGACGGTATCCAGCACTTTTTCAACTTTTTTCAAATGCTGTCATCTCCTATCATCCTTGATAAAGGAAGCGGCTTTGCACCGCCTGGGTGAAAGCCGCTCCTGTTCCAGACAAAACAGTTGTTGGAATGCCGAGGTGTTATGGTGTTGGATCAGCCTGCGGCCTGGATGCGCTCGACGAAGGCGTAGGTCTCGGGGGCGTCCTTCTGGAGCTTCTCGTAAATGCCCTTGACAGCTTCCTGGAAGGCGGCCTTGTCAACGTCGGTGACGTACTCGACCTTGCCCTCGACCTGGGCCTTCACGTCTTCCTCAAACTTTGCCCACAGCTCCTTGTAGTTGGCAACCATGTCGGCAGCGGTGCTGCGCATGATCTCCTGCTGCTCGGGGGTGAGGCTGTTCCAGATATCGGTGGAGATGATGATGACGTCGGGGATCATGGTGTGCTCGTCATAGCAGTAGTACTGGGTGACGTCGGCGTGGTCGCGCATGGCGGTGATGTTGTTCTCAGCGCCGTCGATAACGCCCTGCTGCATGCCGGTGTAGATGTCGCCGTAGCCCATAACGGTGGCGGAGCCGCCGAAGGCGTTCATCATGTCAATGGCCATCTGGGAGTCCATG
>CADADE010000037.1 GCA_902786615.1 Oscillospiraceae bacterium | reverse complement strand
AGTCCCTTCTTGGTCGCCACATGCCCCTTACCAAAAGGGGCATGTCTTTTCGCTGCTGTAGCTCAGTAGGTAGAGCGCATCCTTGGTAAGGATGAGGTCGGCAGTTCGAATCTGCCCAGCAGCTCCAGAAAGTCCTCGAAATCGAAAGATTTCGGGGATTTTTTGCATTTTCTAAGCAGCTTTATTTTTGAAATCGGACTTAGGACGCTGATTTGCAAACACGTTGCAAACAGTGTGAACTATGTTCATTGCATCAGACCGATGATCGAGAGAATGGCCTGTTTGACTTCGGGCGAGGCGCTTTGAAGCTGCTGAAATGCTGCTTCCCAGCCCGGTGAAGACTCTGCCTTCGGCTGCGAAAACAACGACTTCTCCATCAGAGATGCGATCCGCTTACGGTCTTCATCGAAAATGTGACAGTAAACATCTGTGACCATGCTGGACTGACTGTGACCGGTATCGCCCTGCACCGCCTTGATGTCCCCGCCAGAAACCTTCAACTTCTGGGACGCGCTGAGATGCCGCAACGAGTGAAAGACCACCTTCGGAAGCCCGTTTTCCTCGATGAACTCTTCAAAGGCGCGATCCATGATGCGCTCTTCGGTCGGGCGGCCGTTGGGCTGAGCAAGAACAAGGTCGAAATCCTGGTACAAGCCCTGCAGCTCAGCTTTTCTCCGCTCCTGTGCTTCCTTATGCTTGAGAAGCTCTCGCGCGACAGTGTTTGGAAGATAAATCGTGCGGATGCTGGACTGCGTCTTGGGTTCTTTCAGGACAATCGACGTCCTGCAATCGGGCTTTGTCTCCGGGAATACGAAAAAGACTTTTTCGCGTTTCCGATTCCGCAGCTTTTCGAGCGCGTCTTTGCTGCAGCGCTTCAATTCCTGCTTGACGTCCAGCGTAGAAGTGTTGTTTTGAAAGCTTTCTTCCGAGATGTGTACATCGCCCCAACACAGCCCCAGAATTTCCCCGATCCGCATGGAGCAGGCCACCGCCAGCATGATAGCGAGCTTGAGAAGAGGGACTGTACAAACAGAAATAGCATGAAGGGCGGTTTCCTTTGTCCAGACGTCGCGCTTTTTAGCCTCAATTTTTGGATAGATTGCCTTCTCAGCAGGGTTATGGGTGATGTAGCCCCAGGCAATCGCCTGATTAAACGCTGAGCGCAGCAGGGAATGTATTTTTTCAATGACCGGGAGCGAGATTGTCTTGCTCTCGTCCTTGTGGCCGGGAAGGACAACGGCTGGCATCGATGGCAGTATGGAGAAATACTCCGTCAAATCCTGCGTATCAATGTCTCGAAGCAGACGGTCACCCAAATAGGGCTTGATATAATCATTAATCCGATGCTCACAGAGCGAGAGGTAGCTGTCTCCCCACTTAGACAGGCCATATTCCTCAACATACTTGTCGAGAAACTCGGAAAGCGTCGGACAATTCACCTTTTCCCTCTTCGCAGGAGGCTTGAGCGTCCCCTGCGCTTTGGCAAGTTCGACCTCGGCAGCACGGAACCTGGCTTCGGCTTCGGTGGCAAAAGACTCGGTGAAGGTTTTTGTGTATCCTGGAATGCGATATGTGATCTGATACTTGCTGCCATGTTGATTGATTTTCATGGTTATTCTCCTTGTGATGATGTAATTGAAATCCCCCCTGAAGACATCACAAGCAGTGTTCATTCGTCATGTGTAGTCTACAGGAGGGCAGCTTTGTTTGCAAGTTCTATTTATGTGTCTGACCGGCCATCATTTCCAGCAGTTCGCTTTTGGGAATCCGAATCTGCTTGCAAATGGTAATTGACTTGATCCGGCCGCTCTTAGCATATTTGTATGCGGTATTACGACTGATGCGAAGCAGCTGTGCCATCTCCTCAACTGTGAGCATCAAAGGCACATCGTCAAGTGTAATATAGATTTCCATTTTGCTCTCTCCTTTCTCACGTAGCGTAATAAAATGCCTGAAAGACTACGGACTCAGCACCGTTTGCCACGACAAAGCGACCGCGCGCGTCCTTGGGGATCAGCTCATCTGCCCTGCCGTCTCCCAGCACCATCGTAGAGAGAATACTGTCGGCCTTGCCGCAGATTCGCATGTCGAGATTTGAGCGAATGGCAGTCGGCACACTTGAAACATCGGGCACCTGGGTAGCGATCAGAAGATGGATTCCCACGGCGCGCCCGAGGCGAACAAGAGTAGTCATCTTGTCGATGCACTCCTGAGAAGTAGCCTTGGCTTCCTTGCTGGTGCCGGAGTTGGTCAACATACTGCACTCGTCAATAAGGATAAAGATGCGATGCAGTTTGTGACCGACAATTCGGTTATACGCTTGGAAATTTGCTGCCTCTGCTTTTCGCAGCAAATCACGCCGTGCGTACATCGTATCAACGGTCTCGCTCAGAAGGGAGACCGCGCTTTGCATATCGGTCACCAGTTGAGCATCCATTTTCTCAAGCGGGCGATAGTCTAAGCCTTTGAGATCAACAATGAAGACCTGGGCACCGCGAAACAAGGCTTGCTCGAGAATCAACATGGAGAGCCGTGTCTTGCCCGAAGAGGTGGCACCGCCGACCAGGACATGAGGCATAGTCTCACAGTTCCAATGGACAATTTCCCCGGCTGCGGTCTTCCCTAAGATGAAATCGGTGTCATCATCATAGTTGATCAGGGCGGAGTCCCACATGATCGTCTCGCCAAAAACCATGTTGGGCGGGACGGCACGAACGGTTAACGTGCGAAAGTCTATTGATTGCTGTATGTTGCCGATCGTCAGGTTCAGCGCGGACTCGATCTCCTCCAGGCATTCTTTCCAACGCGTTTTCGTTACACCCCGGCTTTGGAATATGTACTCCGTCTGCCCGTCAACCTCGCGCCGACTGATCAGGTACGGTGCTTCCCCTGCGCTGTTGACCAGCCCAATTCGCAAAAGGTTGCGGTACATCTCCCAACTCCCCGGTACATATCCAGCCCAATAAAGCGCAGCCAGGATTACCAGAGGCGTGAGCAAGTATTGACTGGTGCGAAGCAGCCCCTGCACTAAATCAGGAGATGCGCATGCCCAAAGCATGCAAATGCCGTGCCAAGCCAGCACGATCACAAGCATCTTGAGCTTCGCGGCCTTCGTGTCGACCACGGCGCTGATACCGTGCTTGATCGTGTGGAGGATATACCTCCGGCGAGTCTCAAAATTGAGATTTTGCTTTTCTTCCATGTAAATCACCCGTCCTTTCGTGGTGGAAGAATTGATTATTGATTTTCAACTTCTTTATATCTCCACTACCAGCACTCTGATAGTTTTGTTCCTTATCCAGTAAATCGAGGGTAGTGCTGATCCAGTAGCGATAGTGTATCTTCGGTTGACAGGGAATCTTTGTCAATCGTCGTTTTGATACCGGCAAAGGTATCTTTGTCCTCTGGACTCTGCGGCGGTCTATGGTATATCATGTGTATCGTTTTTCCCGCTGGCGTTACCACCGCATGAGGAGTAATCAGGTTCTCATATTCTGCGATGGCAGATTGATCGACCGGACACTGGAACGCCCCAACAGTCGCCCCACGTTGTAGGCCTCGTGAGCACCAATAGCGACATGCGAAGGGTGTTTTGCCTAAGTCTTTGGTGACATATTTGGTCGCGTAGTTCGCGGCGCGATCCAGGTCTTGTATCGGCTCAATCACGTTGTAGCCAAACAATTCGTCCCATGCCGTGCAGTGAGCTATTTCCCGTCCGGCCTTTACGGCGTCGCAGATGTATTGTGGAAGGGGCTGATCAGACATTATGTCCGCCTCTGTGTAACGGATGTAATACTCACGGGGAATGAGGTTGACAAAGCCGTGAAGGTGAACAGCTCCATTTTTGTGCAGCTCGGGAATCAAGAGATACTTAAAATCCTTGTAGGGACGTGTCTTGTCGCGCTGCATTCGCTTCCATTTCATCGCAAGGTTCTTTATCGTCGATTGGAGCGATTCCGGATTGCAGCGGTCTTTCCACTTCTCCGGGCTAAGTGTAATCGTGACAAAGGCTCGCCATTCATTGCAGGCAACCAATTCTCGTATAGCCGTGATTGCGCGTACAATAGAAACTCGCTGAGATTCATCATGGCGCTCCTCAACAGTTTCTTCATCAGGCGGTATAGCCCCGCTCATAACGTTGAATTCGTGGATGTCGTGGGTGTTGACGCCCTCTGCGAGCTTGGATTTCATCAAGGTAAGTTGCGTCATGCCGCCTAAACGTTTCACGCTGATTACTCCGCTATCCATATTGGGTACGCATTGTAGAACACTCATCGTGGTATCTCCTACTACGACTTCCTTGGGCTGAAGATAGCAGTTGTTTGGGATTTTGCATTCCATATCGAAACCTCCACTAAGTTGTTACATTGTCAAGTCATTTGCTTTTTTCACGGGGTGGGAGTTTTAGAACTCCCACCCCGCCAGTCAGGTCAAGCCTTAGGCCAAGGCCAGACTGTCGATCTTGCCGTAGCGATTAAAATAGACGTGCACGTCCTTGCCGTATGCACTGGCAAGGTCAACTCCACAAGCTGCGAGCTTAGCATCGGTGATGTAGTAACGCTCTACGCTCTTGCCACGGCCACGCTCAGGGGCGATGGGCTGGGCAATGTAGATGTTGTAGCCAGTCACGGTTGTGTCAGTGTCCTTGACGTGGAAATCGCTGCGGGCATAACCAATCAAAGTCATCGACATACCTCCTTTCCTTTGGGTGAGTATAATGTACTACGCCTTATGTGTATCTGTCAAAAAGCGGGATAACTACATTTTCTTCAGCTACTTGACAGAAGTAATGCTTTTTTGGTATTATACTTCTGTCAGAATTTTGGTGCAGTGTGGCATGGTAGGACAATGAGACACTGCGAATTAGCAGTAAAAACCGAACTTTTCAAGAATCTACTGACAGATAGCAGTTTCTTCGGAGGTGCAAAAAATGAATCGATCAAAAAAACAGGTCCGCGAGGATAGGGTACGAAGCGTTTTTTCTAAAAAATTGGATGAGTTATTACAGACGAAGGGAATAACAAGGAACAAACTTAAAACCCTAAGTGGAGTCAACACAGACCGATATAATAGTAGTAAGGAGGGAAGAGTGCCATCTTTGACTTCTGCTGTAGCAATCGCAGATGCATTAAATGTTTCACTTGACGATCTGTGCGGCAGAACAGAATACGCACAGGACATAGAAAAACTCAATGCGGGAGAGTGTCTTAAACTGATCATGATTTTGCTAAAACAAACTGGTGGAAATATTACAAGTAGTGGTGATTTGGTATTTCCTGACTCAAATATCAAAAGCATCTTATGTGATGTAGTAGATTATGGGGACAAATATGAAGCTGCCCGGAGTTTTGAGCCTGACCGCTACCCAGCTTCGGCTGATGAGATTAGAATTAGGTATTTGAGCCGGAAGCAAGAAGAATTATCAAAATCAAAAAAACCGATAGATATAGAGCTATTTAACGCTGACACCTTCCACTCCTTCTATGGTGAAACCTTTTACCGCTCAGATTGTGAAGAGGACACTCTTTTCGGCGACTTTAATGAGATTGACGGCTAAACACTGTTTACAGGCAACGAACAAAAACTCCTAAACCACCAGGCTGGAATCGTGTTAGCGATCCCAGCCTGGGCTGCTAATCGAACGAAAAGCCAGCGTAAAGGGGCTTTCACGGCATAAAACAGTTTGTGAACTGATTTATTCCATGATCCCCTTGACGCTGGCTTTCTTTTCGATTGCCTCTGTAACCAGAGACGCGCAAGCGCAAGCGCGCTGCGCATTATCAAATTATAGGAGGAACGATCGACATGAAGCAGACAGTCAAAACCAGCCGCACAGCCGGGTATCTCGAAAAAATATTCAGAGCACTCAACGAACATTACTACGGCGGGCGGCTCGAGGAACCGGTCATCACGATTCAAAGCACGCCCAAAGCCTACGGCCATGTGACGGTGGCGAAGTCTTGGGCGCGGGAGGACGGCGAGACGCGCCACGAGCTCAACATCGGCGCGGGCACGCTTGACCGTCCTATCGAAAACGTCGTGGCGACCATGCAGCATGAAATGGTGCACCTATGGAACATCCAGCAGGGCGTTCAGGATTGCAGCCGAGCCGGGCAGTACCACAACAAGCGATTCAAAGCGGAGGCCGAGGCGCGTGACCTCATCCTTTCCTATGATCCTCGGGTAGGCTGGAGCGTGACAGAACCGGGGGACGGCTTGATTGAATTTATCCTTGAGCAGGGATGGGGAGAAATCAAGATGTCCAGACTGGAGGGCTGGCAGGCCACCGGCCTGGGTGGCAGGGGGCCAGCGGTAACCGGCACGGCCGGGACTTCTCCAAAAGGCAACAGCCGCAAGCTCCAATGCCCATGCTGCGGGGCATCCGTCCGGGCTACGCGAGACGGCCTGCGTCTCATGTGTATGGACTGCGGGAAACAAATGAAATATGTGTAAAGCAAAAAGACGGCTTGCTCCATGTTAGAGCAGACCGTCTTTTTGAAAAATATTATTCAAAGGATAGAAAGGGACCGTACGAGAACTCTCCAGAAAAAGATTACTTGGAAGACTAAATGCTCTTAGGCATCAACTAAGTGGGCATCAGGGGTTGAAGAGTTGAAAAAAGCTGGGAAATATGAGAAAATAAAAATAGCATGAAACGAGGGGGCCTATCCCGTGTTTTATAAAATGATCGAACGAAAAAGAGATCAGTGGTTCGCGTCGGACGATTGCTCCGTGCGGGCTCTGGTGGACTATATCAGCAAGGCCGGGCAGATGCGTGACGCACAAGTGGATGCCATCAAGACCTACCTGTTTCTGAAAGTAGCATGCGATTGCAAACCACTGTATGAGCTGTTTTCGGCCGGAACCTTTAATTCTCTGGACATTGGGGAACTCTCCCTGCCGGACAGCGTAAAGGACTTTCTGCGCCGGAATCCCGCCGCAGCTGCGCTCTATGAATACGCAAGCCAAACCAATGACAGCGGCGAACAGGTTTCCAAAAAGCTGCAGGATCAGATTGCCAAAGATCCGGCCAGTATTGATTATGAGCAGTTTTTCACCTCTGCCTTCTACGGCGTCTCGTACTCCGATTATCTGTTTAGCCTTCCCATGGGCGCAGGTAAGACTTACCTTATGGCGGCGTTTATCTATCTCGATCTGTACTTTGCCTCCAACGAGCCGCAAAACCCAGCCTTTGCGCACAACTTCATCATCTTCGCTCCTTCTGGCCTGAAGTCATCCGTGGTGCCGAGTCTGCGTACCATCCAGAACTTTGATCCGGCCTGGGTGTTGCCGGAACCTGCCGCTTCGGATATAAAGCGCCAACTCATCTTTGAGGTGTTGGATCAGCGCAAGACAGCCAGCAAGTCCAACAAAACGAAAAACCCCAATGTACAAAAGATCGCCAATCACCAGCCGCTGGACGAGCTGTTCGGGCTTGTGGCAGTCACCAATGCCGAGAAGGTCATTCTTGACCGCATTCAAGAGAAGAAGGGCCAGGTCAGTCTCTTTGAGGACAGCGCGGATGAAGCCGATCGCCAGGCCAACGAGCTGCGTAATCTCATTGGCAAACTGCCCTCCCTTGCCATTTTCATTGATGAGGTACATCACGCCGTCAGCGATGAGATCAAGCTCCGCGCCGTGGTCAACCGTTGGGCAGCCGGGAGAACAGTCAACTCTGTCATCGGCTTCTCCGGCACGCCTTATCTGGAGAAGGCAGAGAAAGTGGACGTAGTGAAGGGCCTGTCCGTTGCTACAGCGGAGATCACCAATATCGTCTACTACTACCCGCTAATCGAAGGTGTTGGCAATTTTCTCAAGCGCCCCGTGGTCAAAATTGAGGCCCACGCAAGTACCGAGCGTATCATTGAGAACGGTGTGCGTGCATTTCTGGATGCCTATCAGGATACGGTCTACCCGGACGGAACAACGGCGAAATTGGCCATCTACTGCGGAACCATTCCCAAGCTCGAAGAGATCGTATATCCGCTTGTTCTGCGCGTTGCCAGAGAATATGGCTTGAACGAGGACAGTATTCTGCGCTTCTATCGGGAATCCAGCAGCAAAGATCCCAATGCGAAGAAATACAAAGCCCCGGCCGACAGCCAGATGGAGTTTGATATTCTGGACAAGGCGATTTCCCAAAAGCGGATCGTCCTCCTCGTCCAAATCGGCAAGGAAGGCTGGGACTGCCACAGCCTGACAGGCATTGTTCTCTCCCAGGAGGGCGACTGCCCGAAGAATATGGTGCTGCAGACCTCTTGCCGCTGTCTGCGTCAGGTCGTGAAAGGCGCTCCGGAAACCGCGCTGATCTATCTCAACGACAGCAACGCGGAGATGCTCAACGAAGAGCTGCAGCAAACACAGCACATTTCCCTGAAAGAGTTTGCCGCGGCTGATCACAGCAAAACACTGATCAACCGTTATAACCGTATGGATCACCTGAAGCTGCCGAAGATCGACTTCTATCAGCTGGCCGTCCGCTACACGGAAGAGCAGACAGAAGAACTCGCGCCGGAGAAATATATTCCCGCGGCTGCAGACGGCGCAAAAACCGACAGCGCCATTATCTACACAACGGACTTCAGCATGAAGACAACAGGCATCGAGGAAGACACTGCCGAGCGCGGCACGGAATATGCCAGCTTCGACGCCTGGCTGTACGGAATCGTCAAGGGCAGTTTCGGTACGCTTTCGATGATGGAGATGAAACCGTACCGCGAACTGCTGCGCCGCGTGTTTGATACCATCACCTATGAAAAAGACGGAAGCCGAACTTTTAGTTCCCGTTATACCCGTGCGATCGTAGAGGCGAATATCCGTAAGGCTTTTGCTGAGAAACGCAGCTTCCGGACGTCAGAAGAAGTAATACCTCAGGAAGCAAGCCTTCTGACCATGACAGCCAAGCACGAAACGCTGTACACCGAAAAGCCGAAGGACTTCTATCCTGACCAAAAAACGGTTGAGAATATCGTTCTGGATGATCAGGGCAAGCTGAAAATGAAGCCGGAGATTGCCGCTGCAATTGCAGCACTGGAAGCAGACGCCAGCGCGGCCAACCGTGCGATTGCCGACACCCTGCGCAAGCAAAACAGTGCTCATCCACAGAAAGACCGCAGTTTTCATTATCTGCCCTATCATACCGACAGCGGTTTTGAGCAGGTATTTCTGGGTGAGGTGCTGGCCTTTACGCAGCTCGAACAGCTTGGCCTGGAAGTGTATTATAACGGCGACGGGTCAATGACTGAGTTCAGGATCAAGTGCTACAAGCAAAGCGGCAGCCGGTGGCTGTATATCGGTATCTACACGCCGGACTTCCTGATCCTGCAGCGCAAAGACGGCAAGATCCACAAGGCGATCATCGTGGAGACCAAGGGAGAAATCTATGCCAACGATCCTACTTTCAAGGACAAGCGCCGCTTCACAGAGACGGAGTTCCTGCGGCAGAATAACAAGGCGTTCGGTTATGCACGATTTGAGTATCTGTATCTGGAGGATACATTGCCGGAGCATGAGCGGATTGTGAAAGCGCAGGAGAAGATAAACGAGTTTTTTGGAGGGCAAATAGATGAAGTGGATTGACTACAGGGAGAAATTGGGGATTGGGTTTAATGATAAGCAAAGATTTGAAGCCTTAAAAAACAAGCTTACTAATTTTATTGACTTCTTAAATCGTTCATCAAGATTTGAATATACATATAATGATTTAATGATGTTTATGACGTCTATAGGAGAGCGAATAGATGAAGATTTTTACGAGGAATTGTTAGAAGTTCGTGAACTCCTTGATAATACTAAAGACGAAATAGACCTGATTTCAATATACATTGAATTTTGTAATTGCTATAATCGTTTGCGGAAAAATACTCCTAATGAAGATTTGTTTTCTTTCCTTTGTACGGCAATGAAAGAATTGAAAATTCAATTTGAAATATTTGACGATGAGGACGGAAAGTATATCTTCCCTAAAGGGGTTGAGGAGTTTGATTCAGCTTTAGTATCAGCACCTTTGCAGTGGCTTATTGCTTACCCGAACACCGAAAAGGGGTGGAGCAAAGCTCTCCGAGACTATGCTGAGTGTAAACCCGACAAAGCAAGCGATATCGCAGACAAGTTCAGAAAGGCTCTCGAAACCTTTTTCAAAGAATTCTTTGGCAATGACAAAACCCTCGAGAACAACAAGGCGGAGTATGGTCGTTATCTGAAAGCACAAGGTGTCCCGGCAGAGATCAGCAACAATCTGGAAACTCTACTGCTTGCATACACTAATTTTATGAATGCCTATGCAAAGCATCATGACAAAACTGAGCAAAAAGTTCTTGAGTATCTCATGTATCAGACTGGCAACATCATGCGTCTATTGATTACTTTGAAAGCGGAGGAAACATCCAATGCCGATTAAATACATACCTTTTATCCCGGAGCCAGTCGAGGGACAGGCGGTGCTGGGGAACTTCAACCGGATACTGAAATACAAGGGCGCAGATAATGTTTCCACGGTCTTGCAGCGGGGCATGCCCCTGTATGAGATGGAGAAGCAGGAGACCGTGGGCGACAATACCGACGGCAACCTGGTTATCCGAGGCGAGTGTGTCTCCGCCTGCGCCTATCTCAAAGAGCAGGGTGTCCAGGTCGATCTGGTCTATATCGACCCGCCCTTTGCCAGCGGGGCCGACTATGCCAAGCAGGTTTATATCCGCCGCAATCCGAAGGTTGCAGGGGCCATCGCCCAGGCCGAGCAGGAGCTTGACATTGACGAACTCAAAGCCTTTGAAGAAAAGATGTACGGCGACGTCTGGGATAAGGAGAAATATCTCAACTGGATGTATGAAAATCTCATGGCAATCAAGAGTGTCATGAGTGAGACAGCGTCGATTTATGTGCATTTGGATTGGCATGTTGTCCACTATGTTAAGATCCTGATGGATGAGATCTTTGGCGAGGATCAATTCAAAAATGAAATAGTATGGCATTATAATAAGTTTGCTGGGAAATCTTCCGGTCTTCCAATGAATCATGATACTCTTTTGTTTTATACAAATTCAGAAGAGTACACTTTCAATAAAATCCGTATTGCTGTCGATAAACAGCGAAAGCAAACGGCAAGAGTATGGGATCCTGTACAAAAGAAAGCCGTTCAAAAGAAAGATGAGAACGGCGAACTAATATATTATGATCAAACAGACAAAGCAATAGATGATACATGGTTGGATATCCCACTTGTAAACCCGATGGCAAAAGAACGAGCGGAGATTGACTATGCAACCATGAAGCCGCAGGCTCTTCTAGATAGAATCATCAACATTTCGTCCAATGTTGATATGCTCGTGGCCGACTTCTTCGGCGGCAGCGGTGTGACGGCGGCTGTCGCCTCCAAGCTGGGGCGACGCTTCATCCATTGCGATATCGGCCTCAATTCTATTCAGACCACCCGTGACCGGCTGAAAGCGGACGGCGCGGTCTTCGACGTGCTGGAGATTAAGGACGGCGTTCAGCTCTTCCGCAATCCGGTGCAGACCATGGACAAGATTAAAGCCCTCATTCCCGGACTAAAGAATGAGGACTCTCTGGACTCCTTCTGGGAGGGTGCGATCTCTGACAGCAAGCTGGGCATGGTTCCGGTCTATGTGCCGAACCTGATGGATTCTTCCTCCAAGTTGCTGGATGAGGTCACCATGAACCGCATCATCCACCAGGCGATCCCGGAACTGGACGGCAATGTGAAGAAGGTCATTGTCTATTACATCGACATTACCAACGAGGACGAGATCCGGCGCTTCATCCGGGAGGACGACAGTACCACGGTGGAGATCGAGCTGCGGGATCTGAAAGCGGTGTTGGACGATGTGGTCATCGGGGACTATGCCGAGTGGCACACCGATGAGATGCACGAGGATCTCTTCGGCGGCTGGCGCGTCACGGTGGACAAGTTTCTCAGTGACCGGGTCATGACCAAGATCCACGAGTATAACGAAAAGGCTCTGCTCAACGCCGGCAAGAAGGGCTTCAAAGCCATCGAGATCAGCGACGAAGGCCTGGAGCTGATCGAGTACCTGAGCCTGGACTGCACCGCTGCCACGGGCGAATGGCACTCCGACAGCGAGATCAAGATCGACAAGCTCGGCTATGTCATCCGCAACGGTGCCAAGACCAAGGATTTCTGGGACGGAACGATCACTAGTGAAAATAAACCACTGCGAATGAAGATTCGGAACATTTGTGGGGATGAAACCGTGTGGGAGGTGTAAGGTTTGCTCCTCTATAATATCGAGTCCATGGCAAAAAAGATGGAGATCGATTATCAGGAAGTTACCAGCCATATTGATCATATGGGCCTGCGCGGCAGCGCAAGGGAGAATATCCTCCGTGAATACATCAAGCAGCTCTTGCCTCAGAAATACGCTGTCGGGAGCGGAATTATAACTGACGTTAAAGGAACGCAAAGTAAACAACAAGACTTCATTATATACGATGCATTCAATTCACCATCATTTCTGCAAGTGGATTCAGGAAGTGTTGTTCTACCCGTAGAAAGCATATTTGCGACAATCGAAGTTAAATCATGTCTATCAAAGGCAGAGTTGGAAAAAAGTATCGACAATATTAGAAGCGTAAAGGAATTAGAGCTTTCAGTTTTTATAAACTCACCAGTTATTCCCAACCAATACAACAAAATCTGTGGAAGTATTTTTTCTTATACATCTGATAGTTCATTATCTACGATTGCTCAAAATGTGTACGACCTGTGTAAAGATGCTGCAAAGGAATATCTGCCAAGTATGATTTGCGTACTGGATAAAGGCCTCATTGTTAATGTCAGCAAAAACGACATGCGTAATATCACAACATTGCCGTCTGAGGACACAACTTGGGGGATAATCGAAAAAGAGAAAGAGAATAATCTCTATCTTTTTTATCTACTACTACAACAGCATTTGAGCACTGCGGTCAATTTCCCGCCAAATCTTTTTCAATATGCATCTGCGGCTCACACTTTTGATGATATGAAAGTCTCAATACCACATGATATGATACCAGATGATTTGTCAGTTCCGGTGGGAAATACAAATTTGTCCGGAGAAGAACTCCGATTCTTAGGAGAAACTCATGAGATCTTCTTCAAGCTTACAACTGGGCAATTTACAACTGCAGATTTCAAAAAATATGGGAAAACAGCAGAAGAGTTAGAAGAAATAGTTAAAAAGGTGTCGACGATTATTAATCGGTCATTTGAATCGAATGATAACGCCGGAATATCTGACCAGAGAGACGAAAATGCTGAGGTAGAGTGAACGCTCATTTGGAGGTGCTGTATGCCTAAACAAATAAAAAAAGACACCATTCACGCCAAAGGCTTTGAAATCGGAATCTATACCGAAGACTTCGAAAACGAGTATATTTCCTTGACAGACATTGCCCGGTACAAAAGTGACGCTCCGAATGATGTCATCAAAAACTGGATGCGAAACCGCGACACTTTGGAATTTCTTGGCCTTTGGGAGTCATTGCACAATCCAAAATTTAAACCCGTCGAATTCGACGGGTTTAGAAGCCAAGCAGGATTGAATGCATTTACCATGTCCCCGACAAAATGGATCGAAGGAGTAAATGCTACCGGGATTGTCGTAAAAGCTGGTCGATATGGCGGCACCTATGCACACTCAGACATTGCGTTTGAATTTGCCTCATGGGTGTCTGCGGAGTTCAAGCTATACATCATCAAGGATTATAAGCGACTTAAATATGATGAAAACAGCAGGCTCTCACTTGGATGGAACCTAAACAGGGAGATTGCAAAGCTGAACTATCGAATCCACACCGATGCAATCAAAGATAACCTGATCCCGCCAGAGCTGACGCCGCAGCAAATCTCTTATACATATGCCAGTGAGGCGGACATGCTCAATGTGGCGTTGTATGGTAAGACGGCAAGGCAGTGGAGAGACGAAAATCCCGAGAAAACCGGGAACATCCGCGACTATTCCACAATCCAGCAGCTTTTGGTATTGGCAAACATGGAAAGTTATAATGCAATTTTGATTGAACAAGGCTTGACACAGTCTGAGCGCTTGGTTAGGATGAGAGAACTTGCGGTCAAACAACTGAGCAGTCTTGAAGCTCTTGAGATAGCTCTTCCAAGTCTGTCGGGCGAGGCGAACACGACCGACAACACAGCGAGATAAAACCAACGGCCTATTTTCGTACACCCTTCCGGGAAAAGATACTGCAAACATTTTGCACACAAAACGTCTCTTGTTTGCATGGTATGACCTGTTTTCACTTGGTACAGGTTGGTACATCCTGTTAATTGAAAATCTCCGAAATCATTGTAGCGCCTCGATTTCTTGGTATTAGTTGGTACGAACAAACATTGGTAAGGATGAGGTCACCAGTTCGAATCTGGTCAGCAGCTCCAAAAACGCAGATACCCATTCGGGTATCTGCGTTTTTGCATCTGCCGGGCTCTGACGAGGGCTGCTCTGCCGGAGGCAGGCAGCAGCGACGGCGCATAAAAGGGCGAAGCCCTTCCTTGATCGCGCCTAGTCCCCGGAGGGGATTCGAATCTGCCCGCGTCAAACAAAACCCCCGCAGATACCCAATCGGATATCTGCGGGGGATCTCTTTTCCGGGCGCAGCCTTATTTTTTATAGCAGCTCTTGATATACTCCGCGAAGCTCGCGTCGCCGACGATCGTGTCGCCCACCATTTCCTCGGTCAGTGTCCACTTGGAGAAGCGGATGATGGCCTCCTTGCCGTTTTTCTTCTGCTTGTTGACCCAGGCCAGCACGTCGAAGAGCCAGACCGGCGCGCGGCTGATGTTGGGCTCCTTGCCGGCGGCGGCGAAGAACATCCGCGCCAGCTCCTCATAGCTCCAGGTCTCCTTGCCGCCCACGTTGTAAAGCTTGCCGTTGTCGCACATGTGTTCGACGATGAAGGCGGCGAAGTCCGGCGTGTCGACGACGTTGCAGTGGACAGCCTTGCTGCCCAGCAGCGTGACCTTGCCCTTTTCGATCATGGGCATAAAGACCTTGGCGATGTCGTAGAAGTAGCCGCTCGGACGGAAGATGACCCAGCCGAGGCCGCTCTTTTTCAGCTCCTCTTCAAACTTTGCCTTGGCGTCGAGCATCGGGACGGCGGGGTTGCCGTCGGCCTTGAGGACGGAGATATAGGCAAACTGCTTCACACCGGCGCGTTTGGCCTCGGCGAGAAGGTTCATGTTGCCCTGATAATCCACGTCATAGCAGCTGAGCTCGGCGCTGGCTTTTGTCAGCCCGACGGTGGAGATCACCACGTCCGCCCCGTCACAGAGGCCGCGGAGCGTCTCCGGCTTCTGCGCGTCCGAGGTAATCGCGGTATAGCCCGTGCAGCCGGGCACCTCGCGGACCGTGCGTCCGGTCGCAACGACCTCATGACCCTGGCGGACCAGCTCGCGCAGAATGTCGCTGCCAAGGTGGCCGAAGGCGCCTGCCAATACAACTTTCATCTTTTTCGCTCCTTTCGTCTGCGGCTCGGCCGCGTCTGCGTGTTTGACAGAAAGATTTTTCGGAAAGTGGTAGCGCCGCTTGCCGACCGTCTTGGTGCCGTATTCGATGGCCTCCTTCGGGCAGGAGGAGAGACAGGCCATGCAGTGCGTGCACTTCCCGCCCCAGACGGGCTTGCCGTCCCGGAGCGTGATGTTGGCATAGGGACAGACCTTCGTACACTTGCCGCAGCCGATGCACGCGTCAGTGGCATAAAAGTCGTCGGCCTTGACGAAATACTTATAATACAGCTCGTTGACCGGCACCGTGGCGGCGAGGGTTGCCTTGCCCGGCTGCTTCTCGGGGATGATCCCGTTCAGGGAGATGATCTCCGCCGCCTTGTCGATGACCGGGATCGCGTCCTCCACGATCCTGCGGCACGCATAGCCTTCCTTGACGGTGAAGAAAATGGGATAGTTCGTGGGCATCCGGACGCTGGCGCTGCCGTGATAGACCATGCCCTTTTCCTCGACGAGCCGTTTGGCAAAATAGCCCGAGCAGCTCATCTCGCTGGCGGCGGTGAAGACGAAGAAAATGTCGCGGCTGCCCGTCAGCGGCGTGGCCTTCAGCCAGTCGCGCACGATCCGGGGCATCTCCGCCACATAGACCGGCGAGACGATGACCCAGGGTTTTTCCGAAAAGAGGGGGCTGTGGTCGTTGGTGCGGAATTTTTCCAGCAGGCTCACGGCCTCGTCGCCGATGCGCCCGGCAATCCGTTTGGCGGCAAAGGCACAGTTGCCCGTCGCCGAGAAATATAAAATCATAGCTTGCGTCCTTCCTCGCCGCGCCGGTCGAGGGCGACATTGCGGAAATACAGCACGATATCAATGGCGACCATGGCGATGTCTGCGAAGTAGAACCAGATCGAATAGGCCCAGACGCCGGTGCGGCTGTAGGTGATCAGCTTGCCCAGCAGCCCGACGAGATAGCCGAAGACCACGATGAACTCAAACATGACGCTCTTGCCCTTCGCCGTGCGCGAGCGCCAGGATTTGGCGATGTTGAAGGGCCAGGAAAAGCCGAAGGCCACCAGCATGCCGATCTCACAAAGCTGTACGATATCCATTTTATTCTCCTTATCCTTTCATGCTTCCGGTTTCCAGAAATCTCTGGTGCCAGGACAGCGCCTGCGTCAGATCGTGGGGCGTGTGCTGCCCCCTGGAAACCTTCTGCGCGTGTTCAAAATACTCCCGCAGCAGCGGGCGGTAGTCCGGGTGGGCGCAGTTCTCGATCAGAAGCTCAGCCCGCTCCCGCGGCGTCTTCCACCGCAGGTCGGCCACGCCCTGCTCCGTCACGATGACGTGCACGTCGTGCTCGGTGTGGTCCACGTGGCTCACCATCGGCACGATGCAGGAGATCGCGCCGCCCTTGGCCACGGATTCGGTGGCGAAAATGCTCAGCCGCGCGTTGCGGGTAAAGTCACCGCTGCCGCCGATGCCGTTCATGACCGAGCTGCCCATGATGTGCGTGGAATTGACGTTGCCGTAGATGTCCAGCTCGATGGGGGTGTTCAGCGCGATCACGCCGAGGCGCCGGATGACCTCCGGGTGGTTGGAGATCTCCTGCGGGCGGATAACGATCCGGTCATGATAGTCCGGCAGGTTTTCGTAAAAGCGGCGGCGCGTGGCCTCCTCCAGCGAGACGGCGCTGGCCGACACGCTGGCAAAAACGCCCCTGTCCATCAGCCCCAGCGCGGCGTCCTGCATGACCTCGGTGTACATCTCAAGACCCCGAAAGCCCCCCTCGTTGAGGGCCTGCAGCACGGCGTTGCCCACGCTGCCGACCCCGGACTGGATGGGCCCCAGCCCCTCCGGCAGGCGCCCGGCGTCGACCTCACCCTTCAAAAAGTTCACGACGTTTTGACCGATCCGGGCGGTGGCGGGCGTGAGAGGCTTGAAGCTGGCGGGCTGGTCCGGCCTGTCCGTCAGGACGATGGCGGCGATCTTCTCCGGCGGGCAGGGGAGAAAGGACGTGCCGATCCGGTCCGTCGGGGAGAGGATGTTCAGCACCCGCGCGCGGGGCGGCAGGCCGATCTCGAAAATGTCGTGCATGCCGAAGAGATCCAGCGGCAGCGTCTCGTTGACCTCCACGATCACCTTGTCCGCCGCCCGGACGATCGCATCCATGCAGCCGACAGAGGCTGTCGGGATCAGGCCATCTTCGGTCACGGCGCTGCATTCGACAATGGCAAAGTCGATCTTCGGCCCGACGCCCTCGGCGATCTGGCGCGGGAAGTGGGAGATGTGCATGTCGCTGTAGCCGATCGTGCCGGCGTTGATGGCGGCGCGCATATCCCGGTTGGATTGATAAGCGAAGCGGCGCCGCACCAGGCCCGCGCGGGTCAGCGCGCCGTCCAGCTCGTCGCCCACCGAGGCGCCGACGCAGATCGTCAGATCGTCCGCGTGGCCGCTCTCGGCCAGAGCCAGCGGCACGGCTTTGGGGTAGCCCACCAGCGTAAAGCCGCTCATAGCAAGCGTCATGCCGCTGCGGATCTTCTCCGCGGCCTGCTGCGGCGACAGGATCTTTTCCCGATAGATGGCTGCGACACGTTCCATGGCGCGTCCCTCCGTTCCGCCTGTTAAAATTTGCCTTGCGAAATCATATTCTATCATAAAAGGCCGCCGTTGTAAATCGCGCGGCGCGCCGCGGGAGAAGAAAAGCCTTGTCATCTGTTCCGTCGCGCGATATGATGAAAAAAGAAGAAAAGGAGCGTGAGACCATGAGAAGAAAAGACCGGGAGATCACGGACCGCGAGGAGATCCGCGCGATCCTGGAGCGGGCGCGGGTACTGCATCTGGGCATCAACGCCGGAGGGCGGCCCTATGTCGTTCCGCTGCACTATGGCCTCGCCTGGTCGGACGGCCTGCCCGTTTTCTATGTCCACGGGGCAAAAGAGGGCCGCAAGCTTGATCTGCTGCGGCGCGACAACCGCACCTTCGTGGAGATCGACACGGACGAAGCGCTCGTTTCCGGCGGCGAGACTCCCTGCAAATACGGCGCGGCCTACGCCAGCGTCATGTGCGAGGCGCGCGCGGAGATCCTCGACGAGGGCGAGGAGAAGCTGCAGGCGCTGAAAATCCTGATGAAAACGCAGACCGGGCAGGACTTTTCGATCACGCCCGAGATGGCCCGGAGCGTGTGCGTGCTGCGCCTGAGAGCCGAAACACTCAGCGCCAAGGCGCGCCGCGCCTAGTTTTCAGTGTCCGGGGCCTCGTTTTCAGAAATCATAATAAAACACCGGGGCGGAAGGGTAAGCCTTCCGCCCCGGGTTTTTTACCAGTCGCTGTCCCAGTCGGTCGAGCCGCTGTCCCAGTCGCTGTCCCAATCCCAGTCGCTGCCGGAATCCCAGTCGTCGTCATCGTCCCAGTCCCAGCTGCTGGAGGAATCCCAGTCGTCGTCATAATCATAGTCGGAGTCGGAGCTGTCATAGTCGTCGTTGTAATAGTAATAATCACTCTCGGTAAAGTCGCTGACGCCGTAGTCATCCGAATAGGAATAGGAGGCATAGTAGTCCTCCGCGTTGTCCAGCAGCTCGTCCGAGACACTGATGGGATACCAGCCGTCGTCGTCATAGAGATACCAGTCGCTGTTCTGACTGTAATAGGTGTTCCCGCCGTAGTTGTAATAGCCGTTGGCGGGGCGGTGATGGTGCGGGAGCGCAACGTGAGCCACTGCCGCGCGGGCGATCGTGATCGCCGCCGCGACGCCGATGATCACGCCGAGGATCGCGCGCTTTTTCTTCTCCTTGCGCTGCGCGTCAAAGCCATCGGCACTGTTGTAGGGATTGCGCGTCTGGGCCTCGCTGCCGGGATAGCCCGATCTGCGCGCGTTTGCGACGCGGCTGCGCTGGTTCGTGGCCTCCTCCTTGAGCTTCTGGAAGATCTCGTTTACGGCGTAGGCCTCGTCCGGGCCGCGGTAGCGCACGGAGCGGCTGCCGTCGGCCTTGTTTTTATAGACGACGAAGTTGCCGTCGCTGTCCTGAAAGATGCCGAAGGCCTTTGCCCCCGGATAGTCCAGACCGATGAAAAAGCGCATCTTCGCCAGCGGCAGCTCGTGCCGCTCGCAGAAGGCCGTCAGCTCGTCGATGGTTCGCGGCGTCTGCACGCGACGCCGGGCGGACGGCTCCGGCTCTGCCTGCGCGGCCGCGCCGCCCTGGGGGACGGGCGCGCCGCAGTTCTGGCAGTAAAAGCTGCCCGGCGTGAGCTCCGATCCGCAATGTTCACAGTAGTTTGCCATATCACATCCTCCTTGCGGGAAGAGATTTCTGCTGCCAGTATATTCCTTCGTGCGGGGAAAAGCAACCGCGAGGCGCGGGAAAAGGCGCGACTCAGGTCAGATACGGCCCGACGCTTGCCAGGATCAGGGTCGCCGTCAGCTCGGAGACGCTCTCCACGGTCAGATCGCGCCTGTCGTTGACCCATTCCTGAATCAGCCCGATGCAGCCGTTGATGATAAAGGCGTTATATATGCCGTAGCGCAGCTCGTCCGCGCCGGGGGCGATGATCTGCCAGAACAGGCGGCACTGGCTGTCCACGCGCTCCTTGACCCGGTCGACAAACTGCATGTCGCCGTGGGGGGAGAGCATGATGCGGCAGAAGCTGCGGTTTTCATCGAGAAAGGTGAAGATCGCGTGCAGGTAGGGCGAGACCGCCGTGCCCCTGCCCGTAAGGGGCTCAGAGTCCGAAAAGGGCTTGCGCTCGGTCAGCGTGCGGTCAAACTGGACGAAGAATTCGTCCTCCATGGCGCGCAGCAGGTCGTAGATGTCCTGATAATGAAAATAGAAGGTGCCGCGGTTGACGTCCACCAGATCGGTCAGCTCCTTGACCGAGATCTCGTTGATCGGCTTTTCCTCCATCAGCCGCAGCAGCCCCTCGCGCAGGCGGCGCTTGGTGTTGCGGACGCTGCGGTTTTCCTGCCCGGATTTGTTCATGCGCCGCGCCTCCTTTGAACAGTTTTCAAAGAATTGTTGATTGTTCGTCACATTCGCCGGAATCATCGGTTGACAGGGGCGAAGCGGAGATTATAATTGAACTATAAATGAATTTTCAACACTTGTCAAGAAAGGGCGAAGGCGTGAGAGACACGAACAGACGGGATATCATGCATGACGTTGCCGCGGCCATTGTGAAATGGCGGGGGCTTTTCATGCTGCTGTTTCTTGTCGCCGCGGTCTACTGCGCGCTGTCTCTCGGCCGTGTGCGGGTCAATTCGGATCTGACCTTTTTTCTCTCCGGCGATACCGAGACCCGCCGCGGCATCACGATCATGGAGGACAATTTTGTCACCTACGCCTCCGAGGACGTGATGGTGGCCAACCTGACCTATGAGCGGGCGGAGGAACTTGCGGAGACCATCCGCGGCTTTGACCACGTTTTTTCCGTGAGCTTCGACGGCACCGAGGCGCACTATACCAGCTCCGCCGCGCTCCTTTCCATCGCCTTTGACGGCGTCGACGGGGACGGCGGCGTGGACGCGGCCAAGGAGCAGATCCGCATGCTGCTCGCGCCCTATGACAGCTATACCTATTCGATGGACATCAAGAACTATTCCAGGCAGCTTGCCGGCGAGATGGTGGGCGTTATCGCGATTGCCGCGGCGGTGATCGTGGTGATTTTGCTCTTCACCTCGCGCAGCTATTTCGAGGTCGTGATCTTCCTGATCGTGTTTGTGTTCGCCGCGCTGCTGAACATGGGCACCAACTTCTGGCTGGGGGAGATCTCAATGATCACCCATTCCATTGCCATCATCCTGCAGCTGGCGCTGGCGATCGACTATGCCATCATCTTCTCCCACCGCTATCAGGACGAGTGCGAGCGCTTCGAGAGCGCAAAAGCCGCGCTGACCGAGGCCCTCGCCAAGTCCATCGTGGAGATCAGCTCCTCGAGCCTGACGACGATCTCGGGCCTTGTTGCGTTGATGCTGATGGAGTTCCGGCTGGGCTACGATCTGGGCGTGGTGCTGGCCAAGAGCATCGTCTGCAGCCTGCTGACGGTGTTTTTGCTGATGCCGGGGCTGATAATGCTGTTCCCGAAGGCGATCCGCCGCACGGCCCACCGCAGCCTGATCCCGGATATCACGCCTTGGGGCCGCTTTCTCATGCGCTCGGGGTACTGCTTCGTCTGGATCTTTCTGCTGCTGCTGCCCGCGGCCTTTTACGGCGCGCGGCATGTGAACTACGCCTTTGCCGACAGCTCGGTGACGGAGCTGGTCTATTCCGAATCCCGCGCGGCCATGCGCAAGATCGAGAGCACCTTCGCCCGCTCCACCAGCGTGGTCCTGCTCCTCCCGGCGGAGGATCTGGAGGCGGAAAAAGCCATCCTGCGCGAGGTCGAGGCGCTCCCGCCGGTCAAAAGCGCCATGGGCCTTGCCAATATCGCCGTCGGTGACGGCCGCGTGCTGGGCGACCGGTTTTCCTCCCGTGAGTTTGCCGAGCTGATGGATCTGGGCCAGGAGGAGGCCGACCTGCTCTTCCAGGCCTACGGCGTGCGGCATGAGGAATACCAGGCCCTCTTCGGCAGCCGCGAGAGCTACCGCGTGCCGCTTGTGGACCTGGCGGACTTCCTGTTTGAACTGATCGACCACGGCGTGTTCACGCCGGATGCCGGGCAGGCCGGGGAGCTCGACGAGCTGCGGGGCATGCTCGCCTTTGCCCAGGATCAGCTGCGGGGCAAGGACTATAACCGCCTGCTCCTCTCCGTGGACCTGCCGGTGGAGGGCGAAGAGAGCCGCGCCTTTGTCGAAACGCTGCGCGCCATCGCCGCGCCGTACTATCCCGGCGGCGAGGTGCTGATCGTCGGCGACATCACCAGCGCCCGGGATCTGGGCGACTCCTATACCGGCGACTCGCTGCTGATCAGTCTGCTGACCATCGGCTTTGTGTTCGTGATCCTGCTTGTCACCTTCCGCACGGTGGTCGGGGCGATGATCCTGGTTTTCGTCATCCAGGGCAGCATCTGGATCAACTTCTCCTTCCCCTATCTCCAGCATGTCAGCCCCTCGTTCGTGACAAACATGATCGTATCGGCCATCCAGATGGGCGCCACGATCGACTACGCCATTGTGCTGATGAACCGCTATCAGTCCCTGCGCGCCGGTCTGCCGATCCGCGAGGCGATGGCGCGCGCTGTGAAGGAGAGCTTTGCCACCGTGCTGACCTCCGGGTCGATCATGACGATCGCGGGCGTGCTCATCGGCGTGCGCGTCAGCGACGTGTATGTCAGCCACATCGGGCTTGCCGTCGGGCGCGGGGCGTTCTGCTCGGTGATCCTGGTGCTGAGCGTGCTGCCTCAGCTGCTGGTGCTGCTGGACAGGGCGGTGGAAAAAACGCGTTTTCGCCTGAGCCTGCAGGAGGAAGAAACATGAAACGGATACTCTGCGTGCTGTTATCCATGCTGCTGCTCTTCCCGCTCTCGCCCGCGGCCCTGGCTGCGGAGGAGACGGCGGGGGAAGCGGAAATCAAGGAAAAGACGATATCTACCGCCCGCCAGCTTGCCCATTTCACACGCTCCTGCTCGCGCGAGAGCTATTCGCGCGGCGTGCGCTTTGTCCTCACGACCGACATCGACCTTTCCGAAAGCGGCGTCGAGATCGAAAGCGCGGGCTATTTCGTCGGGGAATTCGACGGCGGCGGTCATACGATCCGCGGCCTCGCGATCACGGCGACGGGCTCGCGACTCGGCCTGTTCCGACAAATCGGGCCGGAGGGCAGCGTACACGATCTGAACGTTGCGGGCAGCGTGCTGCCCACCGGCACCCAGGGCGAGATCGGCGGCCTTGCCGGCTTTAACGAGGGCACGATCCGCAGCTGCAGCTTTGCCGGCGAGCTGCGCGGCGTGCAGGACGTCGGCGGCGTGACCGGGAAAAACACCGGCACGGTGACAAGCTGCCGCTTTGAAGGCTCCGTCGCCGGCGAGCACCAGGTCGGCGGCATTGCGGGGACGAACGCGGGTGTCGTATTCAACTGTGAAAACGAAGGCGACGTCAACACCGTGGCGATCACGCCCAGCGGCGAGCGCCGTTTTGATCTCTCCTCCTTCTCCCAGGAGGATTTCGTGGACATCGGCAACATCGGCGGCATCGCGGGCGAAAACACCGGCACGGTCCGCTTCTGCCGCTCCTCGGGCGGCGTCGGCTATTCCTATACCGGCTACAATGTGGGCGGCATCGCGGGGAAAAACAGCGGCTTTGTGGACAACTGCCGCTTTAGCGGCGCCGTCGAGGGACGGCGCGACGTGGGCGGCATCGTGGGGCAGAGCGTCCCCTACGCCGCGTGGGAGCTGTCGGAGGGCAAGCTGCAGGAGCTCTCCCGGGCGATCACGGCCATGAACGGGATGCTCTACGCCGCCTCGCAGAAGCTCAGCGGCGCCAGCGAGAGCGTCCGGAGCTCGCTGCAGGCCATGAGCGGATCCAGCACCCAGGCCATGGGCGCGATCACAACGCTGCTCAATGCTGCCGCCGGACAGACGGCCCACTATCTCGAGGGCGTCTCCGTGGATCCGGAGAGCGGCGCCATCACGCTGCCGAGCGCGAACTACGCCGCCGCCGACACCTCGGCGCTGACAGCGTCGCTGAACAGCCTCTTTGCCCAGTCCGCCGCGCTGAGCGGCGCTATGGACGGCGTCGTGGGCGGCACGGCGGAGGATCTCAAGGGAATCTTCGGCCAGATGAGCTATATCTTCAACCTGGTTAACGCCCTGATGGGAGAGGTGGGCCAGGGAGATCTGATCTCCTCGCGGGATCTGTCCCTGGAGGAAGCCTACGACCATGACGAGGGCGCCGTCGCGCGAAGTGAAAACCGCGGCAGTGTCCGCGGCGAGGCCAACGTGGGCGGCGTGGTCGGGACGGTGGCCTTCGAGCTGTCCTTCGACAGCGAGGACACCCTCGGCGCGTCGAACTATCTGCCGACGCGCGCCGAACAGCTCCTGTTCGCCGTCGTGCGCGGCTGTGAAAACCGCGGCGCGGTCCGCAGCCGCGGCAGCTGCGCCGGCGGCATCGCGGGCCGCATGGATATCGGCGCGATCGTGGACTGCGTCAGCGCGGCCTCGGCCGCGTCTCAAAGCGGCGATTATGTGGGCGGCATCGCCGGCGTCAGCCAGGGCTCCGTCGCGCGCTGCTGGGCACGCAGCGAACTGGAGGGCGGCAAGTATGTCGGCGGCATCGCGGGCAGCGGCAAAACCCTGACGGACTGCCGCGCCTGGACGCATATTTCCCGCGGCGCGGAATACTGCGGCGCGGTGGCCGGCTGGGCGGAAGGAGAGGTGAGCGGCAACCTGTATGCCGACACCCGGCCCGACGGCGTGGACGGCATCAGCCGCCTTGCACAGGCCGAGCCGGTCAGCCTTGAAGAGCTGCTGGCGCTGGAGGGAGCGCCGGAGGACTTTGAGAGCGTGACCGTGCGCTTCCTGGTGGAGGACGAGACGGTGAAAACCCTGACGCTTCCCTTCGGAGGAGAGGTCAAGACGCTGCCGGAGGTGGAAAACAGCGGCAGTGCCTACTGGGTCTGGGATCCCTTCGACCGCGCTCATATCTACGCCGACACCGACGTGACCGGCCGCTATCTGGCCCCGGAGCGTACCCTCTCCTCCAGCGAGGTATTTCCGCTCTTCCTGGTGGAGGGCGAATTCTACGAGGGCCAGAGTCTGGACGTGCAGCCCTTCGCCGCAGAGCTGGACGGTGTCGAGCGGGAGGGATATACCCTCAGCGTGGACGGCTTTGAGGGAACGCTGACGGTCCGTATGCGCAGCGAGGACGGGGCGAGGATCTGCATCCGGAGCGCCGACGGCGGCTTTGCCGGGACGGACACGGAATGGGACGGCCGCTATCTGGTCTTTGCGCTGAAAAACGGCGGATCCTTCCTTACGGTGCCGGAAAGCCGGCGACCGGACAGCCTCCTGTATGCCGCGCTGGGCGGCGCGGCGCTGCTGGCGCTGCTTTTATCGGCGCGCGCGCTGAGTCGGCGGCATAAAAACCGCCGCCGAACTGCCGCGGACAGCGAAGCAGACGCGCCGGAAGAAACAAAGTGACCGAAAAAAAGAGGGAAAGCAACGGCTGCTTTCCCTCTTTTTCACAAAAAAACAAAAAGGCGTTGACTTTAGCACCACATAGTGCTAAAGTAGGGCCATCTTCCACGGAGGGTTTTGCGATGAAGCTCGTTCGCTTTTCTTTTGCATACCGCTATTACCGCTATTTCAACAGGAAATAGGGGTTGTTTGTGCTGCAAAGGGAACGTCGCTGATCACAAAGAAAGCTGACAGGGGCCGCACAGATGACTGTGCGGCTCTCTTTTTTCCCGGGGGAAGAAATCAGTTTGGAGGAAATGAAAATGAAAAAGATCCTTTCTCTTATCTGCGCGCTGTGCCTGCTCTTCACGCTTGCCGCCTGCGGCCAGAGCGCACCCGCCTCTTCCGCCGCGCCGGCCGCGGCGCAGAGCGACAAGGTCTTCAACGTCGGCGTCTGCCAGCTGGTGCAGCACCCCGCGCTTGACCTGGCCACCCAGGGCTTTTGCGACAAGCTCAGCGAGCTGCTGGAGCTGCGCCGTCATCGCAAGCCAGTTCGTCTCCGACGAGGTCGACCTCATCATGGCCAACGCCACGCCCGCGCTGATCGCCGCGGCCGGCGCCACGAACGAGATCCCCATCCTCGGCACCTCGATCACGGCCTACGCCGCCGCCTTTGAGATCGACGAGTGGGAAGGCCGCAGCGTTGCGAAGAACGTCTCCGGCACCTCCGATCTCGCGCCGCTCGACGAGCAGGCCGCCATGCTGCACGACTTCTTCCCCGACGCCAAGACCGTGGGCATCCTCTACTGCAACGCCGAGGCCAACTCCCGCTTCCAGGTCGAGACCATCACCCCGCTGCTGGAGGCCTTCGGCTACACGGTGAAGAACTTCGAGTTCTCCGACTCCAACGACGTCGCCGCCGTCACGACCAGCGCCGTGGGCGAGTGCGACGTGCTCTACATCCCCACCGACAACACCGCCGCCTCCTGC
>CADADE010000036.1 GCA_902786615.1 Oscillospiraceae bacterium | reverse complement strand
GCCTCAGCAGCCATATGAAATCTGCGGGTACCACAGCACAGCTGTGCTGTGAACGATTATTTAATTATTTCACTGTCCTCTTGACGGGATGCAGTTCATGACGCCGAAGGGCGGGAGCTTTTTGTTTTGTCGCTTTGCGCCGACTGTCAGCGCAGCGAGACGGCGGGAAGCACGGGCGGTGCCGGGATCATCAGCGGGCCGGGCGCTTCCTGCGGCTTTTCCAGGTCTACAAATTTAAAGCCGTAATGCTGTGCGATGGCCTGTGCCGCGTCTCCGCTGCCGATGATGGTGACATCCTTGCAGCCGTAAAAAGCGGTCTCGTCAATCTCCGTAACCGAAGCCGGGATCGTGACCGTGCGCAGGTTCTCGCAATCGGCAAAGGCATAAGGCCCGATGGATTCCACATTTTCCGAGATTTCCACGCTCGCGGCTGCGATTCCTTCAAAGGCCCGCTCTCCGATCGTTGTCAGATTCTTCGGCAGAACAAACCCGGGCATCGCGGCGGTAAGGAAGACGTTGTCCACCGCCATCATGGTATTGTCGCCCAGCACCACGACGCTCATGCCGTCCATCCGGATCACCTCGACCCACCCGTCTTCCTCGGCCCAGGCCGAGGAAGACAGACTGAGAAGAAGCGCAAGCGCAAGCAGGACACACACTTTTTTCATGCTGTCACCCCTTCATAAAACTTACCCATTTTAAACCCAGTTTTCTGGTGTATTTCCATCATTTGGTATATCATGGCTTGATGTGAGCACATCATTCGCAGCGAAGATAATGATTTCACAGACGGGCGGTTCAAATTTTTTCATTGCAATTCCTCCTCATGAGCTTGGCGCGTAAGCTTCTGCCGCCTGCGCGTAATCATACAATGCGTGGAGCGCATCTTTTTCCACCGTGTCGGTGCTCGTGGGAAACACACGCTTCACAAAGGTGAGGGCAGAGGCGCTCAGCGTAAAGACCGGAACTCCGTTCACTTTACATTCGAAGGTGTACGTATCATCCAACGCTTTGGCATTGATGCCCTCCAGGCAAACGACCACGCTGTTGTTGGCTCTGTTCCACTGAGGCAGTTCTTTATCGCCGACGGAGCCCGTGACTGTATCTCCCGGGTTTTTCAGATAAATCCTCACGTTCAGCAGCGTATCGGAGTCCAGGGTCAGATAAAACGCGACCTTATCCACATACTGAGAATACGCATCTTCCTTGCTGAAGGTCAGCGGATAGTCCCCGCTGTCCACAGTTTCTTCTGACGAGCGCCGCTCCGGATAGTATAGATCCATTGTTTTATACTTCACACCGTATTCCCATCCGTTGGTTTGCGCGAGGTAGGGCTGTATGTAGTGCCCATAGTTTGCGGTCGCCATCGCGATTGCTTTGTCGTCGTTGCTGTACTCCCAATTTATCATGGTTTCAAGGTATTGCTTTATGGTGTAGTCCTTACTGGAAATCGCCTCGCCGTCGTGATAATACACAGCCGTGATCGTGTCCGCCATCCGATAAGCGTTCACCGGGCAAGCATAGTATATTTCACCTTGTTCGTCTGTTTTTGCTTCCGGGGTAAGGGGATCCATGTATGCCATGCGGAACTCCATATAGTCGCCTGTCCTGTCCCAGCCCTCGGGATAATCCATGTAGAAGCGCATACGCAGGATGCCGCCCAGCTCCAGGCGGGCTTCGGAGAAGTACGGGCTTGCATCTTTGCTCACCAGCGCGGCTTCCCCTGCCGCGTTAATGACGACATTGTAGTTTGGATCATCGCTGACGAAGTTAGCAGCCTTACCCTTTGCCTGATTGCCGCCCTTGGCGTTCAGGCCGGAGGTGATCACGCCCGGCGTCTGCATGCTGACATGGATTTCCGCCGCATCGTCCAGCTTCCCGCTCACCATGATGGTCTTCCCGGTGGGGAGATAGACGTTGGAGGCGTCGAAGCCGACCGTGTTGTCCTTGATGATCACCATGCCGGAAACGCTGAAGCTGCCGCCGACATACACGCCGCCGCCCTTCGCGTTCTGGTCGTTTATTCCGGCTCTGTTTCCGCTGATCTCACCGCCGCTCATAGAGAATACGGCATTGTTCGCGATGCGAACGCCGCCCCCGTTGCCGCCGGCAGTGTTATTCTGCACGGAGCCGCCGCTCATGATGAAGTTGCCGCTGACGCTTACGCCGCCGCCGTTGCCGTCATTTCCATTCAGCATCTGCGCCGCATTTGACACGATATTGCCGCCTTGCAGAATAAGCGTTCCGTTTGATCCGACGGTTATGCCGCCCCCGTTGGAGACCGTATGGCCGCCCATGATCATGCCTGTCGGCGTCGTATCCATAATGGTCAGTGTGCCGAGGACATTGAGAACGCTTTGCACCCCGGGCGCAGCCGCTCCGTTCAGCATCATGCCGTCAAGCACTAGCGCACCTGTATGTCCTTCTTTAATTTTGATTGTCTGGTCTATTAGGGTTGCAAAAATGGGTTCGGTCATGGGAAAGCTTGCTGTCTTATTCAGGGTTTCGTCAAGGTCCTTCCACTTGGACTGCCATTCCGCCCGAAGAATGACGGGCCCAGTGATCCTGAGCTGATCTCCCGGCTTCTTCTTATCCTCGATCTCTTTTACATCCACCTCGCTATAGGTGTACACAAGCTTGTATCGTGCGTCTTCTTTTACGATCTTGACAGAAGCGGGCACCCTCCAGGCGGTGAACTTGTATAACTTGCGCGTCCAGTTGTTTTCTTTGACCGTCTCCTGTGCGCCGCTCTCCACATACTTGGGATTCGTATCCGGTGTCAGCGGGTGGTTGCCCACCACGCGATCCTCCACAGAATCATAAGGCACAGAATCATGAGGTGCGTAACCGTACGGGAGCAGCCAGTGTACCTGGACCGTGATAGTCTGGTCGTCCGGACCGGTGAAGTTGACCTTCGTGACCTTTGAATTATTCCAAAGCCAGTCGTCAAATTCCAGTTTGTCACCGTTTTCCACAAATTGCCATCGTGGAGATTCCAGCACTTCTTCCCAAGGTTGACCTTTCCCATGCGGTATGAGTTTTACATCATCAATAAAATCACCCGCTGTATCTGTCGTGTCAATCGCTGCGGGGATGTTTGCCTGCTTGACCAGCTTATACGGCGGAACCTTTTGATCGGTATCGTCAGTTGTCGGATACTTCGGTTTCACCTTGTAGTGTGTGTACATGTCATTGTCTATGGTGACACTCAACGGAAGGTCATTTATCTCAAAAATCTTGCCGCACTCGCTGCAGCGTACGTATTCCTTAACGGAAGAGTAGTCTTTTGCCCATTTCAAATCGCTGACCAGGCTATGAGTTTGGCATTCTTCTTCCTGATCATCGTCACTGCTCGTTTTGTCCCGGTCAAGTACGACGACGGCAGCTATGGTTCCACCGACAGCCAAAGCCCCAAGCAAACCGAGTGCCCATCCCTTTAATGAACTCACGCCGCCAGCAGCCGCCGGGAGGCCGAGCAGTAATCCTTTGGCTCCTGATATAAGATTCATTATTCCGCCGACTACATCGATGTTATTAAATTTACCCCCACTCAGATCCGTGTTGTTGATGATTTTTGTATTCGAGCCGAGCTGAACCTCACCGCTGTTGACAAAGAGGCCGCCGGCATTCTGTGCACGGTTGTGGATGATCGAAACATCCACAAGTTTTGCGTTCGTTGATCCGGAGGGGTCGCCGAGAAATACGCTATTGGACGAAGGCCGTTCGCCGCCGACATAAAGGCCGCCGCCATACTGATTCGCCACGTTATAGCTGATTGTGCTGTTGTTGTTAAACTCCGCCTGGGAAACGTCTACCATGTAGACGCCGCCGCCGTTCTGGGCATGGTTGCTGCTGACGGTGACATTGTTTGTTATCAGGGAGCCGCCGTCGAACAGATAGATGCCGCCGCCGTCGCCCGTATTGTTGCCGCCGGTTACAGTACCGTTATTCAGCGTCAGGCTGCCGTCCACACGGATGACATAGCCGTTGGCTGTCGCAGTGCTCAGGCCGCGGTTGACCGTATGGCCGCCGAGATTCAGCGTTGCGGTGACGCCCTGCGGCACATAGAGATAGCTGTCCCCCTGCGCCGGGCTGATATCACTGTACAGCGTGACGCTGACGGTTCCGCCCGCGCTCAGCGCAGTCTGGACCCTCGCCCAGGTGGAGCGCCAGCCTGCTGTAAAATTGGTATCCTGCCTGATTTCCACTCTTGTGCCGACGCCATAGATTCGCATCCCATCGTACAGCCCGGCCAATACCGCGCCAGCGGGCGGGCTCAGGCGATCCAGCATATCCTGCTTCACGGTGAACACCGCATAATCCGTATAGTCCGTATTGTCCGCGTTCCTTACCTTCGGCATTCTGAGGGTACCCGATGTGCCTTGCACGGTCACGTTGAAGTAAGGAACGTTATCAAGCGCGACGGTGTACAGCGTTCCTTCATAGGTTCCGCTTGCGGTGAAGGAGATCGTGTACGTTCCTTGCTGGGTTTGCGTCTCGGTCCGGGTGATATTTGTCGCAGGGAAAGTGTGCGTAATCGCTTCGTCGGTTATCGTGATCTGCGCGGAAGAATAGTCCTCCGCCCAGTCGGCGGTCATAGTATAGGAGGGCTCATCCACGAACTCAACGGTGTATTTGCCTGCGGATTCGCCTGTACCCTGTTGGTGTTCGCCTTTGACCAGCCTGGATGTTGAATAAGCTATGATCGTGACGTCTGCACCGTTAACAAAGGCTCCGTCCTCGATTGTGATGGGCTCGTCGGGCTCGTCATACGCCCGCAGCTTCAGGGTCAGATTCTGAATAGCGGCAAAAGCGCCGGCTCTGATATTCGTGATCGTGCCGTAATCCATGATCTCGACCGGGCCGTTGGCCGACGTCGGCGTATAGAAAGCATGCGTACCGTCTCCGAGGAAGCTCAGCTCAAAAGCGTGGACAGGATCGCCGGGATGTGCAGGATTCTCGATCGCCCCCGGCAGGCGAATATAGGTGGTTCCCGTTTCACTAAAGCCGCCGGTGTATGCTGCAATGCCCCGGACTCCATCCTTCTCCGCAAACGTAAACGTGTCCAGCCTGACGCTTTCCTCGGTGCATTGTAGGCCGGGGTGTTCGTCCACCTCGGTGAAATAATATGTTGCGTTCACCACGTTCAGCTTATAATGCGCCTTTGTGCCGGAGTGGTAGACTTTATCTTCGTCGATTCGGGGCTGCTGTTCCTCAACGCGAAGGGGGTGCAGCTCCAAACGACCCAGGTAGTTCTCGTTATCATGCTCCACTGACGCTATGGCGTAAAGCTTTTTTGCCGTTGTGTCGTACTCGAAGGTCACCTCGGTATCCGAAGCCGTCCAGATCATTTTGCCGCAGTTTTTGCAGTACATGGTTGCCGTGGCTGTGGTGAGATCGTCGCTCCAGGTCCATCTCGGCTCAGATTCGGCTTCGTGGCTATCAGGTTCAATTTGCAGATAGCCGTGGGTTTTTTCAAACAATATGTATCCTTCGTCGGCCGCAAAGATCCCGTCGACATTTGACTCCACGAACACGCTTGTGAAGCTGGCACCGACGCCGATAGAAGCGTCTTGCGTCAAGCCATTGTTGTCCATCGGTTCGGTAAGATAGACGTTCGAATTACCATTTCCGGTGACGACGGGGCTGCCGGACGACTGCAAGCGAGCATTGCTCATATATATGCCGCCGCCCAGATCCGTGCTTGTATTACCGGTAATGCTGCCGCCTTTGAGGTAGAGTTGGCTTCCCTCGTTATAAACGCCGCCGCCCTTGGCCGCGCTTGTATTGCCGGTAATGCTGCCGCTCTCTATGGTAAAGTAGCCATCGTTGCCCGTCACATAGACGCCGCCGCCGTTGCTGTCGGTACTGTTGCCGGTGATGGTGCCGCTTTCCAGGGTGAAGCTGCCGCCGTTCACAACGACGCCGCCGCCCGCGGCGCTGTTATTGCCGCCCTTGATGCTGCCGCCGCCCTGGCTGTCGCGGATGGTCAGATTGCCGCCGTTCACGGTGAGGACGTTGCCGTTTTCAGCCGCCTGGGTCAGCGCGCGGTTGATGGAATGACCGTTCAGGTCAAGAATAACCGTGTGCGCAACATTCTCCATCACCAAGCGCGAATTTTCGGACGTAGCCACAATGTCTGCGCCCAATTCGATCCAATACTCATCCCCGACCTGAACACCACCGCTGTTCAGGGCTGCTTGAAGCGCCGTCCAGGACTTGACGCCCTCGGTGACAAGCTTGATGAACCCGCCATCATAGACGATTTCGGTATTGGCCGGCTGATTCGCCATATGAAAGACGGAACTGTAATCCGCCGTGGACTGCGCAAAGACGACCGGATTGCCGATCGTCGGGTCACGATGCAGGGACACATACACCTGGGAACCTGCCGCGGGAGCGCTTACGACCTGAATCTTGCTGTTTTCCGGTAGATAGAGGCTGTCTGTCACGGTGATCGCGGAATTTCCATACAGCTTGAACGCTGCATGAGCATCCACATAACCGCCGGCGTACTTTTCGGGATTATCAGACCTGTCTGCGGTATTGCCGGAAATGCTGCCGCCCTTCAGATTCATCTCAGCGCCATTATTGACATAGACGCCGCCGTAGACAGTCCCTTTATTTCCGGTGATGCTGCCGCCCTCCATGGTGAGGATACCTTCATAGACATAGATGCCGCCGCACACATGTCCGAATCCGCCGGTGATCTGTCCGCCGCCCACATTGTCGCGGAGGATCAGTTCGCCGCCGTAAACATTCAGGACATGACCGTACTGGTCATAAGTCTCAAGATTACGGTCAATTTTATGGCCGTTGAGATCGAGGATCACGGGAGCATCGGTATAGTCGAATGACAGCACATTATGGTTGCTCGCCGCCGTGATATCATTGGCAAGGCGGATGAGGCGAACAGATCCCTCCTCTGTATATTCCACGGCTCCGCCGATTGACAGGGCATACTCAAGACCTTCCCAGTCAGAAACCTCGGGCTTGACCTGGTAGATGAGCTTCTTTTCCGCCCAAATAAGTTGTTCGGTTGTCTGTCCCACGACCGTAAAGCAGTTTTTCCAGCCCTGCTCGTCCAGCTCGGACACGGCGATGGTGACCGGGCTTCCGAAGGTCGGGGGGCTCTGGACACTCACAGGAATACTGGAGCCGACTGCCGGGCTGCCGGTGAGCGTCATGGTTTTGCCGGAGGGCAGGAAAACGCTGTCCGTCACGATGGGAACAGAGCTGCCGGACAGGGTAAGCGAGCCGCTTCTGCTCAGATACACGCCCGCACCCCAATTGTTGTTGGCGGTATTGCCGGTGATGCTGCCGCCGAGGATAATGGCGCTGCCGCCGTTTACAACAACGCCGCCGCCTGCGTTTCCGGTGGTATTTCCGGTGATGCGTCCGCTTTCCAGGGTGAAGCTGCCGCCGTTCACAACGACGCCGCCGCCCGCGGCGCTGCTATTGCCGCCGGTGATGCTGCCGGTCTTCGCCGCGCTGCTGTCGCGGACGATCAGATTTCCGCCGTTCACCGTCAGGACATTGCCGTTTTCGGTTGCTGCCGTCAGATTGCGGTTGATGGTATGACCGTTGAGATCGAGAATCACAGGATGCTGGGTATAAGCGAACACCAGCGTGTTATCACTGCTTTCGGCAGTTAAGTCCTGCGTGAGCTGGAGCATATACGTATTGTCCGACTGTAAATTGCCGCCTCTGTCGAGAGCGTCCTGAATCTCTTCCCACGACGTGATCACGGTAGAAAAGCACCTGAGTATGATCTGATTGTTCTTCCAGGCAAGCTCGGTATTTTCCGGCAGATTATTATTATCAACTACAAAGCTGGAGCTGCAGTTTGTCTCAGAGTCTGCAATGACAACCGGATTACCCATGCTCGGGATAGTCTCGAGCATCACACGGATTTTGGAATCCGCCGCGGGGGCTTCACTGACAGTAAGGGTTTTTCCCGGGGGCAGGTAAATGCGGTCCACTGTAATGGTCGAATTTTTGGACAGCGTGAGAGGGTGATTGCTGCCCAAATAGACGCCTTTGAATTTTTCATTGTTCGCGGTGTTGTTCGAAATCGTACCGCCGGAGAGCTCCATTTTGGAGCCGTTGAGGTAAATGCCGCCGCCCCAAAACGTCGAAGTATTGCCGGTAATGCTGCCGCCGGACATGACGATCTTGCCGCTTTCCATATAGATGCCGCCGCCGTTGTCAGAAGAACTGTTATTGGCAATGCTGCCGTCGGAGAGGTTCACAGTGCCATTGTTGGCATAGATGCCGCCGCCGCTGCCGCTGCCGCTGCCGGAAGTAGTGTTATTGGCAATGCTGCCGCCGGACATGTTGAGCGTGCCGGCGTAGTCGACATAGATGCCGCCGCCGTATTTCGCGGTATTGTTGGTAACATTGCTGTTCTGCATCGTAAGGGTACCGCTCTTCACACGGATACCGCCGCCGTTCCCGGAACGATTGCCTGTGACGGTGACGTTGGACAGGGTAAGTTCGCCGCCGGTCATATAGATGCCGCCGCCGTTTTCGTTGCTCTTGCCGCCTGTGATCGTACCGTTTTTGATCGTGACGCTGCCGCTCTCTACTTCGATGACATAGCCCAAAGACGAAGCTTCACTTGCATTTCTGTCGATTGTGTGGTTGTTCAGATCGAGCGTAACATTTTCCACGCTTCCAAAGACCAGCGCATTGCTGCTGCTATCCGCGGTGATATCACCGGCCAGCGTAATTGTACCTCCGGGACCGGTCTGCATAATCGCTGTAACCAACTCACTCCAGGTCGAAGGTCCGCTCCCCACCTCCGATGTTTTCGGGGAAAAGCCGACGCTGCGGTCAGCCGCAGGCTCACCGCTTTCCGTCTTCATCGTCCCGGAGACGGCTTCCGCCGCCGTTCCGGCAGGGGCGGCAAACGCCGCGCTCGGCACCAGGCCGATCAGCAGCGACAGAACGCACAGGACAGAGATGAATTTTTTGAAAGAAGCGCCCATACTTCAATCCTCCTGTAATTGGAATAAATCGATAACGGAATCATCCGCTTTTCTGATTTCAGAGTCAAAAATTCCAATTTTATTTCTTTTTATTATATTCCGCTCTTTTCCCGAACACAAGAAAATTCTTCCTTAAAAATCTTTAATATCTTGCACACCACATAACAAGAGCTTGTCTCAAAACGCATATGCACGCAAAAGCGTAGGGGTCGATCCCCAGATCGACCCGCCGAAAACCGCAGAATGCTGCAAAACGGCGGGCCGATGAGGGCATCGGCCCCTACGACCTTCATTTTTATGCAGGGATTGCCATATTTTGAGACAGCCCCTTGCGTCTGGTTTCTTTACTTGTTGGGATACAGGCCCATTTCCACAAGCAGCCAGTGATCCTCAAGATCCTGCCGCTCCTTTTCGTAGTTGCCGAACTTCGGCTTGCCGGCCGCGTCAAAGACGGCATAGTTGTTGATGTGATCCTCGAAGGTGGTGGTGGCAAGGCCGCTGTCATAGTACATGGAGCCCGTTTCGTCCACATAAAGGATATTGCCGCTCGTATCCTGGTAAACGAAGAAGTCCTTCTCTCCGTCATAAATCACGCCGCCGCAGTAGGGGCAGGTGACCATGCTGCGGAAAACCTCTTCCTTGCAGTAGGGGCACAGCAGGATCCGGGTGCTCACCTTCTGGCCGTTGGCCCCGGTCGTGGTGCCGGGTACGGCTGTGACCTTGAGGCGCGCCTTGGCGGTCTGGATGGAGGCGTCATCATTGATGAAGGTGCAGTAGAAGCTCCACCCGCTCATGTCGATATTCAGATTGCTGATGCTCAGGCTCGTCTCGTTGTCGCCCGTGACCGTAGCGTCCGGGAAGGTCTCACGGAAGGTCTTCAGGTCGATTTCCCGCCCGCTGGGCGAAACCGCCGTCCACTTCAGCGAGGTCCACCGGTCGGCATGGGTGATGAACACGGCACTCTCGCCCGCGTTGTGGCTCTCGCCGCTGGGCTGCTTCGTGATCACCGGCGCGAAGGCGGAAATCTCCGGCGTGGGCGCAGGCGTCGCGGCAGGCGTCGCAGACGGGTCTGCCGGGGTCGGCGTCCCCGGGGCCGACGTCGGTCGCAGGATGGGCGCGGGCGTTTCGATCGGCAGGAAGGTCGGCGTGGGTTCCGCCGTTGCCTTCGGTCTCGATATTGCGGCCTTCGGCGTAGGAGCCGGGGTCTCCGCCGCCGGTTCTTCCGTCGGCGCGGGGGACGCATTCTGCACGGGCGCGGCTGCAAACACCGCCGTCGGCGCGGGGGACGGCGTCGTTTCAGGCGCCTGCTCCTTCCCCTTTCCGCAGGCGGAAAGCGGCAGAGCCATCAGCCCCGCAAGCAGCGCGCATACTATTTTTCTCCTCATTTGGGGTCGTCCTTATGTTTATAGTGGGGATGAAGGCTTATCCTTTTCCAAGCGCTTTCATCCTGCTGTCGTTAAATACCGCCCGCGTTGATGTACTCGAAGCACACCGGGCAGACTGCCGCGTCGGCAGGGATCGTGTTGCCGCAGATGGGGCAGTTGACGAAGCCTCCGCCCTGGTAAACCTGGTTATTCGGGGTCTGGGCCTTCGCGCCGAGGACACGCAGCCCGACAGCGTTGGTGTCGGTGGTGGAGCCGCCATTGTCAAAGGTGCAGTAGAAGCTCCAGCCGTTCATATCCATGTTGATGTTGTTGATGGTGAGCGTGCCGGTATTATCCCCGACCGTGGAGCAGTTGGGGAAGGTGTTGCGGAAGGTCTGCATATCCATATCCTCGCCGGTGGGGGTGACCGCCGTCCAATATACGCCGGTATAGCCGTTGGCGTTGGCGATGAACATGGCGCTGTCACCGATGTAATGCGATTCCCCGGTGGGCTGCTTGGTAATCACAGGCGGAGGCGGCGCGGGCGTAGGCTCCGGTGTGGGTGTAGGCGTGGGCGTCGGCGTCGGCGTCGGCACGGGTGTGGGGATCGGCGTGGGGATCGGCGTCGGCACGACCGTGGGGATCGGCGTCGGCATGAACGTGGGGACCGGCGTCGGCTCCAGCGTGGGGATCGGCGTCGCCGGAATGGGGGTGGGGGCAGCCGTCCTGTTGGCAATCAGGTCTTTGATTGCGTTGATGTCGATGTTGACGCCGTTGCAGGCGCTGAGAGACAGCATCAGCAGGGCTGCGAGAAGCATGCTGAGTATTCTTTTCTTCATGATGAATCGACCTCCTTGACGCATCTGTGTTTCTCGGGTCATGATTCCGAATCGCTTTTATGTGCTTTACATAATTCCATACGTATTGTACCATACAACCCGTCGTGAAATCAATGTATATTTTTTGTCATCAAATATCTGGAAAAAAACTTGCCGTCCGATAAAAGGGCGGCAAGTTTCGCAGTATTAAGCGCGCATGGTGACGGTCAGCTCGCCGATGGTGTCCTCCCGGACGGTGAGCACATCGCCCGCCTGCAGCCAGTCCTGCTGCCCTTCCGGCCTGCCGAGGATAACGCCCGCAGGGGTGCCGGTCAGGATCACGTCGCCCGGCTCCAGCGTGCAGCAGTGGGACAGGTAGCTCACAAGCGTCGGGATATCGTGGATCATATCCGTGCTCCAGCCCTCCTGCCGAAGCTCCCCGTTTTTGTAGCCGGTGATGTGCATATCCTTGTAGGAGAGCGCGTCGGCGGTCACGATGCAGGGTCCCAGCGGGCAGAAGGTGTCGCAGGTCTTGCCGGGCACCCACTGGCTGGTGGCCTTTTGCAGATCGCGCGCGCTGACGTCGTTAGCCAGGGTATAGCCGAAGATATAATCCTCCGCGTCCTCGACGGGGACATAAGCGGCGCGCCTGCCGATGACGACGGCGATCTCCGCCTCATAGTCGTGCTTTTTCGAGCTGCGGTTGAGCTTCACGCCGCCCCGGTTGGGCGCGAGGGTATTGCGGAACTTGGCAAAGATCGTGGGCGCGGCGGCGGGGGTAAAGCTGCCGCGGGTCTCCTCGATATGCGCGCGGTAGTTGACCCCGGCGCAGAGGATCTTTTCCGGGTCGTCCACCGCCGGTGCGTAGGTGATCCCGTCCTCCGGCAGGAAGCGCTCCGCAAGGCCCTCCGCCTCCCTCAGGTACGGCAGGGCATTCTCCCGGCCCATGCGGATGGCCTCCATCATGCTTTTCGGCGCGTTGGCGTCCAGCTTTCCTTCCAGCTCCGTGACGTCGACCACGCCCCGTTCCGTCGCAAGGCCGAGGTGAAGCTCGCCATTTGCGAGCATGTTGATCAGTTTCATAAAGGCTCCTTAAAAATGCGCCCCCGGCAGTGCCGGGGGCGCTGTAGTAATAGATTAGCCGATTACCTGTTCGGACAGGACGCTGGCCGAAATGACCTCGGCCTTGGGGACGTCGGCATATTTGGAGGGCTCGGGCATGGGCAGGCTCTGCATGTACTGATGCATCGCCTCGGCCACGCGCTTGCCGGTGGCGACCGCTTCCACAACGGTACTCGCGCCGTGGGCAACGTCGCCCGCCGCAAACACGCCGGGACGGGAGGTGTGCCCGTCCTCGTCTACGGTCAGGATGCCGGTGCGCTCCTTCTCCAGGCCCTTGGTGGTGTTGATGATGTTGCTGCCGAGCTGCTGGCTGACAGCCACGATGACGCCGGTGCAGGGATAGAGCTTCTCGGTGCCGGGAATGGGATGCAGCTTGCCTTCTTCGTCAAACTCGTTGTCGGCGAAGACAACGCCGTCGTCGCGGATCTCCAGGGGGGTCTTCATCATCTCGAACTCCACGCCCTCGAGCTTGGCGTAGCTGGCCTCATAATCGCTCGCGGCGATCTTGTCGCGGCGGTTGAAGACCGTGACATAGTGCGCGCCCTGGCGGATGGCGGTGCGGGCGCAGTCCATGGCGGAGTTGCCGGAGCCGATGACGATCACGCGCTCTCCGAGACGGAAGGCGGAGGGGCTTGCCAGATAGTTGATGGCGAAGGCGACATGACCCAGGGTCTCGCCCTTGATGTGCAGGGTCTTGGGACGCCAGAGGCCCGCGCCGACGAAGATGCTCTGATACCCGTCGCGGAAGAGATCGTCCAGCCCGATGGCGCCGCCGATGGTGGTGTTGGGGCGGAACTTGATGCCCTTTAGCTCCAGATGGCGGTAGGCGATATCGTCGAGCACTGCGTCCGGGAGACGGAAGTCGGGGATGCCGTAGCGCATGACGCCGCCGATCTTGTCCTTGCTGTCAAAGATCGTGACCTGGTAGCCGTAGCGGGCCAGTACGATGGCGATGGTGAGGCCGGAGGGGCCAGCGCCGATGATGGCGACCTTGCGCCCGTTAGAGGGGGCGGGGCCGGCGGTCATCTGGTTGGCGTAGGTGGTGGAGATATAGTTTTCGATGATGGAAAAATGCACCGGCACATCCTTGATGCCGCGGATGCAGTGACCCTCGCACTGCTTTTCATGGTTGCAGACGACGGAGCAGACCGTGGTGAGGGGGTTGTTCTCAAAGAGCATTTTGCCCGCCTCGTTCAGCTTGCCGTCCTTCAAAAGCCGGATCGCTTCCGGGATATTGGTATGGATCGGGCAGCCCTCCCGGCATCTCGGCTTTTTGCAGCCGAGGCAGCGGTTGGCCTCTTCCATGACATGTAATGCCATAGCATCTTTCTCCTTGTAATATTACTAAACTGCTGCGTATTTGAGGCAGCTTTGCCGCCTCAAGTACACCTTTGGTGAGCAAAGCGAACCCTCGCGCCGACCAAACGCGGCGTGTCACGCATCGCCGCGTGCGATAAGCGCGAGTCCCTCAAATGCGGGCATTGCCCGCATTTGATTATAATGTCACGCCGTCCTTGAAGATGGCGATTTCGCGCGCGCCGCGCTCCTCGGCGTGGGTCTTTTTGCCGCTTGCGATCTCGAGCACGAAGTCGAGCAGTCTGTCGCCAGCGTGATCCAGATCCTCGCCCTGGGCGACGGTGCCGGCGTTGAAGTCGATCCAGTTGCCCTTCTTCTCAAAGAGCGCGGTGTTGGTGGAGATCTTCACCGTGGGGGCCGGGGCGCCGAAGGGGGTGCCGCGCCCGGTGGTGAAGAGGATGATGTGCGCGCCCGCGGCGGTCAGATCGGTTGCGGAGACCAGGTCGTTGCCCGGGCCGGAGAGAAGATTGAGACCCTTCTTGCGCACAGGCTCGGCGTACTCCAGCACGTCCACGATCTGGGCGCTGCCGCCCTTCTGCACGCAGCCGCAGGACTTGTCCTCCAGCGTGGTGATGCCGCCGGCCTTGTTGCCGGGGCTGGGGTTTTCGTAGACCACCTGGCCGTGGCTGACAAAATATTCCTTGAAGTTATTGACCATTCTGACGGCCTTGTCGAAGACCTCCTCATCCATGCAGCGGGAGAAGAGGATGTTCTCGGCGCCGAACATTTCGGGCACCTCGGTCAGGACCGTGGAGCCGCCGAGGGCGGTGAGACGGTCGGAGAAGCGGCCGACGGTGGGGTTCGCGGTGATGCCGGAGAGACCGTCCGAGCCGCCGCACTTCATGCCGACGACAAGCTCCGACGCGGGAAGCTCCTCCCGCTTGAACTGACCGGCGTAGTCCGCGAGCTCCTTGAGGAGCTTTGCGCCCGCCTCATACTCGTCCTCCACCTGCTGGCAGACGAGGAATTTGACGCGCCTGTCGTCCCACTCGCCGAGCTCCGCCTTGAACTGCTCCTGGGTCAGGTTCTCGCAGCCGAGGCTGAGAACCAGCACGCCGCCCGCGTTGGGATGGCGCACCAGGGCCGCCAGCACCTTGCGGGTCTGGGCATGGTCGCCGCCCATCTGGCTGCAGCCGTAGGGGTGGGCGAAGGTGAGCAGGCCGTCGATGCTGCCCTGGACAAGGTGCTGGTTATCCTGCACCAGCTTTGCCGCGACGCTGTTGACGCAGCCGACGGTGGGGACGATCCAGATCTCGTTGCGGACGGCGGCGCGGCCGTCCTCGCGGCGGTAGCCCATGAAGGTTCTGGGGCTGACCGCGGGCTTGTCGTAGGTCTTATGGCAATAGCTGTAGTCCGCCGACTCTCTCAGGCCGGTGCGGACGTTGTGGACATGCGCCCATGCGCCTGCGGGGATCTCCGCCTTGGCAAGGCCGATGGGGTTGCCGTACTTGACGACGGGCTCCCCCTCGTGGATCGTGCGCAGGGCCATCTTGTGGCCGCGCGCGATATCTTCAACGGCAGTCACGCTGACGCCGTCGATCTCCAGCGTCTCGCCCTGATGGATATCCTCCAGCGCCACGACGACATTGTCGTCCGGGTGTATGCGGATCCATTTCATTTGAGGCAGTCCTCCATGGCCTGGTACATGCCTTCCTTCTCAATGCGCTCGAGATCGGCGGCGACCGCTTCCTCAAAGCCGGGGATCTTGGCGAGCTCGTCGTCCCAGAGCGCCTTGTTGTTGATGACGGCATGGGCAAGGGTCTTGCAGTCGTCGTGCTTATGCTCCTCGAAGAAGGCGAGGACCCAGGGATCGTCGCTCACTTCGTAGGCCACGCCGTTTCTCACGCCCTGGTGATAGAAGGCGATGAAGGCGGCGATGGAGAAGGTCAAGCACTCCGGCAGCTTTTTCATGCGCTTGACATACTCGGTAACGCTCGGCATCACGCGGGCCTTCCACTTGGAGGCGGAGTTGAGCGCGATGCTCAGGAGCTGGTGGTCGATATAGGGGTTATCGAAGCGGTCGATGACGGAGGCGGCGAAGCTCTCCAGCTCGTCCTTCGGCAGGTCGAGGGTGGGGATGATCTCCTCGAACATGGCCTTGTTCAGGTAAGCGCGGATGTTCTTGTCCTGCATGCAGTCGCGCACGATGTCCTTGCCGGCGAGGTAGGCGCCGAGAACCATGGAGGTGTGCGCACCGTTGAGGATGCGGACCTTGCGCTGCTTGTAGGGAGTTACGTTATCGACGACCTGAATGGGGAGACCGGCCTTCTCAAACGGGAACTCTGCCTTGATGGACTGGGGACCCTCGATGACCCAGGCGGCAAAAACCTCGCCGGTGTCGATGAGCTGATCCTCGTAGCCCCACTTCTCCCAGAGCGCGGGAGCCTCGCCCTTTGCGCCGCCGGTGACGATGCGGTCGACCAGGGTGGAGCAGAAGATATTTTCGTTGTTGGCCCACTGGCAGAACTCGTCCTCAAGCCCCCAGAGCTTGATGTACTCGTTGACGCAGCGCTTGAGCTCGTCGCCGTTGTGGTCGATCAGCTCGCAGGAGAGGATGATAAAGCCCTTCATGCCGGTCTTCCAGCGCTCATACAGCATGGCGGTGAGCTTGCCGGGGAAGCTTGCGGGAGGCGCGTCGTCCTTCTTGCAGGCGGGATCGAAGGCGATGCCGGCCTCGGTGGTGTTGGAGACGATGAAGCGCATGTCGGGATTGTGCATGCATTCGAGCATCTTGGCCCAGTCGCGCTTGGGGTCGAGGCAGCGGGAGACGCAGGAGATGACGCGGGTATGCTCCACAGGCTGTCCGTTTTCACGGCCGCGGAGGATCAGGGTATAGAGTCCGTCCTGCTCCTGGAAGCGGTCGGCGGCGTCGGGATGGCCGCCGCGGGGCTGGCAGACAACGACCTTGGAGTTGAAGCCGGCCTTCTCGTTCATCTGGTCGATAAAGTCCTCCACGAAGGCGCGCAGGAAGTTGCCCTCGCCGAACTGGAACACGCGCTCGGGAGCCTCGCGCAGGAGGTATCCGTCATAGCCCTGGGCGTCCAGGGTCTTAAAGCTCAATCTGTCCATTGTAATCTACCCCTTTTCAAAAATATAAGGTGATGAATCATCTTTTTAAACCCGTTTTTGAGGCAGCATTGCTGCCTCAAAAACATATTGTTTCGCAATTGATTACAGGCCGAAGTAGCGCTCGGCGTTCTTGAAGCTCACGCCCTCGACGATGCGCTTGAGGTACTCGTCATTGGCGGGGTACTCGCCGTTCTCGACCCAGTTGCCGATCAGGGGGTACTCGCCGTTCTCGACCCAGTTGCCGATCAGGTTGCAGAGGATGCGGCGGAAGTAGTCGTGGCGGGCATAGCTCAGGAAGGAGCGGGAGTCGGTCAGCATGCCGACGAAGTTGCCGAGCAGGCCGAGGTTTGCAAGGGAGCGCATCTGGTTTTCCATACCGCTCTTGGTGTCCATGAACCACCAGGCAGAGCCGAGCTGGATCTTGCCGGGGATCTCGTCGGACTGGAAGCAGCCGCACATGGTGGCCAGCATGTCGTTGTCCACGCCGTTGAGGGAGTAAAGAATGGTCTTCGGGCACTCGCCGGTCATGTCGAGCGCGGAGAGGAAGCGGGCGATGTCCGCGCCGCAGGTGGTCTGGGCGATCATGTCCACGCCGGTATCGGGGCCGAGCTTGGAGTAGATGCGCTCATTGGCGTTGCGGTAGCAGGAGTAGTGCAGCTGCATGGCGATGTTGAGGCGGTGGTAGGCGCGGCCCAGGCACAGCAGGATCGCGGTCTGGTACTTTTCGGCCTCCTCCACGCTGACCTCGCCGCCAGCCATGACCTTGGCATAGACGGCCTGTACCTCATCGGCGGGCACGGGACGGAAGGGGATGTAATCCAGGCCGTGGTCGCTCGCGCGGCAGCCGAGCTTGGCGAAGAACTCCAGGCGCTCGATGAGCGCGGCGCAGACCTCGTCCACGGTCTTGAGCTCTTTCTTGCCGACGGAGGCGGCGAGCTTGCCGATGTACTCGGCAAAGCCGGGCTTGTTGATGTTGATGGCCTTGTCGGGGCGGAAGGAGGGGCAGACCTTGACCTTGATGGTCGGGTCGGCCGCGATCTTCTCATGCCACTCGAGAGAGTCGATGGGATCGTCGGTGGTGCCAATGAAGGCGACGTTTGCCTTCTCGATGATGCCGCGCACGGTCATGGAGGGATCGTTCTGCAGCTTGTCGTTGCAGAAGTCCCAGGCTTCCTTGGCGGTCTCGGGGGTCAGGGGTTTGTTGAAGCCGAAGAACTGTCTCAGCTCCAGGTTGCACCAGTGGTACATGGGGTTGCCGATGGCCATCTGCAGGGCGTCGACAAACTTGAGGTAGCGCTCATAAGCGGGCTTGTCGCCGGTGACGTAGTCCTCGCTCACACCGTTGGAGCGCATCACGCGCCACTTGTAGTGGTCGCCGAAGTAGCTGCCGTCGGGGTTCTTGCCGCCGAGCCAGACTTCGACGAGGTTGTTGAAGCGGCGGTTTTCATAGATTTCCCGGGGAGAGATGTGGCAGTGGTAGTCGGACAGGGGCTGGGGCGCCGCGTAGTCATGGAACAGGTGGCGGGCCGTGTCGGTCTCCAGCAGGAAATCTTTATCCATAAATTCTCTCATTGGAATCACCTCTTGATATCATAGTCCATATTCATCAGCGCACGGATGCTCTTGGCATCGTCGGTGATGTTGGCGTCGCCGTGGATGGTATGCTTGAGCACGGAGCTTGCCACGGCGAAATTGACCATCTCCATGGGCTTGTAGTTGTTCATCATGGCGTAAATGAGGCCGCTGTGAAGAGCTTGCTCTCGAAGGTGTGGCCCTGATACCACATGTAGGCCATGAGGCTGTTTTCGCTGCCGGAGTGGGCATAGCGCACATGGCGGGCGATGCACTTGATGTTCGGCCAGCGCTGGACGAAGGCCTGGAAGATCTCGTCCTGCTGCTCATAGGTGGGCTGCAGGGGCACGCCGTCCTTGATATCTCCCCTGCTGTGATCGTCCTCGTTCCGCCAGAGATGGTAGGGCTCGATACCGAAGAGCACATCCACATAGGGCAGGCACTGGGTGCAGAAATCACGCGCCGCATCCCAGGTCCAGAGACGGGAGCGGAAGTTGCCGTCGAAGCTGACGGTCAGGCCCAGCTCCTTTGCCTTTTTGAGGCACTCAAGGATGAAGTCCGCGCAGCTCGGCGACAGGGCCGGGGTGATGCCGCTCAGATGCAGCCAGTCAAAGCCCGTGAGCAGCGCGTCCAGATCGACCTTGGAAAAGTCGTACTCGGTGATGGCGCTGTGCTTGCGGTCATAGGTCACCTTGCTGGGGCGGATGCCGTAGCCGGTTTCGAGATAGTAGGTGCCGAGGCGGTGGGTCGGGGTCTCCTCCGGGGAAGAGAGGATCACGGGCGTGCAGTGCACGTCGTTGGAGCGCAGCATGCGCACGGCGCTCTTGCCCAGGGAGTTATTGGGTACAACGCTGAAAAAGGTGCTGTCAATGCCGAGGTTCGCCAGGGCGAGAGCGATGTTTGCCTCGCTCCCGCCGTAGCTTGCCTCAAAGCTGGTAGCAACACGGATCTTCTCATAGTTCGGCGGCGTCAGGCGAAGCATGATCTCGCCGAAGGTGATAAACTTCTGGCTCGTTACATCGGGCAGAAGCGGATTCCGGTGCTCCATGGATTAACGCTTGACGCGCGCGCCTGCGCCGCCCATGATAGCCTCAACCTCGCCCACGGAAGCCATGGAGGTGTCGCCCGGGGTGGTCATGGCGAGGGCGCCGTGAGCTGCGCCGTAGTTGACGGCCTTCTCGGCGTCGCCGGTGGTCATGAGGCCGTACACCAGGCCGGAGGCGAAGGAGTCGCCGCCGCCGACGCGGTCCATGATCTCCAGGCCGTTATACTCCTTGGACTGGTAGATCTCGCCGTCCGCCCAGCAGATGGCCTTCCAGTCGTTGACGGTAGCGGTCTTGACGGTGCGCAGGGTGGTTGCCACGACCTTGAAGTTGGGGTAGGTCTCGGCGGCCTTGCCGATCATCTTCTTGTAGCCGTCGATGTTGAGCTCCTTGAGGTTGGCATCGTTGCCCTCGATCTCGAAGCCGAGGCAGGCGGTGAAGTCCTCTTCGTTGCCGATCATGACGTCGACATACTTGGCGACCTCACGGTTGACCTCGCGG
>CADADE010000035.1 GCA_902786615.1 Oscillospiraceae bacterium | reverse complement strand
GGTACTTATGCGGATTACCTTTCATATCAAGAAGTGGACTGTTACGGTTATCGTGCGGAAGACTTCCCGAAAGGCAAAGCCCGTAAAAAAGTCAACCGCCACTCCCGACAAGTGACGGTTGACTTTGTGGCTTTGCCACAAAATACCCTATATCTTTGAGGAGCTAACCGTGTGCGTGGTTCGCTCTTCACTGTTATTATAGGGCAGTCGGGCGCTTTTGTCAATCCCGGCCCGATTGCGTTTTTTTGCTAATTCCTCCTTGCAAAACCTCCCGTGACAGAGGGCTTTTCAAAGCCCGCCCGACGCCCTCGGCGACGCGCGCGGTGTTCGGCGGCAGGTTTTTGATGGCATATGATTTGTTGACAAATTCAGACAGCTTATGTAAAATAAAAACACCCCGAAAGGGGACGGTGAAGAGTTGAACATTCACACGCAGGCGGTTGGTTCCATCCTCCAAACAGGAGGTGGTACTTATGCGGATTACCTTTCATATCAAGAAGTGGACTGTTACGGTTATCGTGCGGAAGACTTCCCGAAAGGCAAAGCCCATAAAAAAGTCAACCGCCACTCCGGACAAGTGACGGTTGACTTTGTGGCTTTGCCACATCTTTAACTCTCAGTTGAGGAGCTAACCGTGTGCGTGGTTCGCTCTTCACTGTTATTATAGGGCAGTCGGGCGCTTTTGTCAATCCCGGCCCGATTGCGTTTTTTTGCCAATTCCTCCTTGCAAAACCTCCCATGATGGAGGGCTTTTCAAAGCCCGCCCGACGCCCTCGGCGGCGCGCCGGTCACTCCACCCCGGTTAAATCCCAGGCCGGGATCATGTCGCTTGTCGCGGCGTCCGGCTCCTGCCAGAAGCCGTCCAGGCGGCGCACCTGCATGTAGTGAATGAGCGCCCGGTTTTCCTCCGCCGTGACGCGCTTTTGAAGCTCCGGAAAGCGCGAGAGCCCCGGCATGGGCGTGTACTGGCTCATGAGCGAGAAGAGGACGCTGCCGCGCGGAAATTCGTCGGCGGCAAAGTCAATGACGTCCCGCGCGTCCTCCGCGCGCCCCGGCAAAATCAGGTGGCGGATCAGAACGCCGGAGCGCATGAGGCCGCTTTCGTCCAGCACATACGGCCCGACCTGACGGAACATCTCCCGGATCGCCGCCGCCGCGACCGCCGGGTAATCCGCCGTCGCGCTGTATCGCCGGGCGGCTTCGGCGTCATAATACTTGAAGTCCGGCATGTACACCTGCACCAGCCCCTCAAGCTCGCGGAGGGTCTCCGCACTCTCATAGCCGGAGCTGTTCCATACCACCGGGACCCCGAGCGTGAGCCCGGAGAGCGCCTCGGCGATCGCGGGGACATAGTGCGCGCCGGTCACAAGGTCGATGCTGTCCACGCCCTGATCCCGCAGGCGCAGGAGCAGCTCGCGCAATTCTTTCACGGTGACGCTGCGCCCGCCCTCGCCCCGGGAGATTTCAACGTTCTGACAGAACACGCAGCGCAGATTGCAGCCCGTGAAAAACACCGCGCCCGTGCCGTTTTTTCCGGCGATGCAGGGCTCTTCCCCGTAGTGCGCGGCGGCCCTCGCAACGCGCGGCAGCAGGGGAGAGCAGCACACGCCGCCGGGGGTATTGTCGCCCCGCAGCGTCCCGCAGCGCCGGGGGCAGAGCTCGCACAGGATTTCCATATTCCAACATCTCCCAAGTCAGAGTAGGCAGATATGCAAAATGCCAGTTTCATGCCATTCGGCGGGGACGATTATAGCCTATATTTGTACAGTTTGCAAGAAGATTGAAAAAATAGAAAATTGTGCATGATTTTTTTGCTTTCTGTGCTAAAATAGGGTGGATTCAAAGGGAGAGGTAATACTTTTTCCCGCGCAGCCGCCGCAGAAAAGAGGAGAGGACATGCTCAATATCGTGCTTGTCGAGCCGGAGATCCCGCACAACACGGGCGCTGTCGCCAGAACCTGCGCGGCGACCGGGGCGAGGCTCCATCTTGTAAGGCCCCTGGGCTTCGATATCTCCGACAAGGCGGTCAAGCGCTGCGGCCTGGACTACTGGTATCTGGTCGATATCCGCGTGTATGAAAACCTGGACGAGTACTTCGCCCAAAACGGGGACGCGGGCCTGTGGCTTGCCACGACGAAAGCGCCGCGCGCCTACCATGAGGCGGACTTTTCCGGCGATACGACGCTGATGTTCGGCAAGGAGACCGCAGGGCTTCCCGAGTGGCTGCGCGAAAAGTACCGCGACAGATGCGTCCGCATCCCGATGATCTCTCAGGCGCGCAGCCTGAATCTTTCCAATTCCGTCGCAATCCTCGCCTATGAGGCGCTCAGGCAGCAGGGCTTTCCCGGCCTGCTCGCCGAGGGCTCCATGGCGGATGAAACCATGTAAACACATTATATTATTATTACAGGAGGAACCAGCATGAATTACAACAAAAAAACCGTCTATGACGCCGACGTCAAAGGCAAGAAGGTTCTGCTCCGCTGCGACTTCAACGTTCCCCAGGACAAGAAGACCGGCGAAATCACCAGCGACAAGCGCATCGTCGCCGCCCTCCCCACCATCAAGTACCTGCTCGAGCAGGGCGCTGCCGTCATCGCCTGCTCCCACCTGGGCAAGCCCGTCGCCACCTTTGACGGCTATGTGAAAAAGCAGGTCGAGAAGGGCAAGAACGCCGAAGATATCACCAAGGAAGAGTGGGAGAAGTCCCTCAAGAAGCTGACCCTCGCCCCCGTCGCCAAGAGACTGAGCGAGCTTCTGGGCATGGACGTGATCTTCGCCTCCGACACCGTGGGCGAGGACGCCAAGGCCAAGGCCGCCGCGCTGCAGCCCGGCCAGCTCCTGCTGCTGGAGAACCTGCGCTTCGATAAGGGCGAGACCAAGAACGACCCCGCCTTCGCCAAGGCCCTGGCCGACATGGCTGAGGTTTTTGTGTCCGACGCGTTCGGCACCGTGCACAGAGCCCACGCCTCCACCGCGGGCGTCGCGGCCTACCTGCCCGCCTACTCCGGCCTGCTGGTCAAGAAAGAGCTTGACATCATGGGCAAGGCCCTGGACGATCCCAAGCGCCCCTTCGTCGCTGTCCTCGGCGGCGCGAAGGTCTCCGACAAGATCAACGTCATCAACAACCTCCTCGAGAAGGCCGACACCATCATCATCGGCGGCGGCATGGCCTACACCTTCAAGAAGGCTCAGGGCTTCGAGATCGGCAAGTCCCTGCTCGAGGCTGACCGTATCGATTACGCCAAGGACATGATCGCCAAGGCCGAGGCCAAGGGCGTCAAGTTCCTCCTGCCTGTTGACAACTACTGCGCCGCCGAGTTCTCCGCCGACGCGGAGCCCGTCCTGATCGAGGGCAACATCCCCGCCGATCTCATGGGCATGGACATCGGCCCCAAGACCGTGGAGCTCTTCGCAAACGCAGTCCACGGCGCGGGCACCATCAAGGCCATGGCCAAGGCTCTGGCCGAGTCCGGCGCGATCACCATCGTCGGCGGCGGCGACAGCGCGGCTGCGGTCGAGAAGCTCGGCTTTGCCGACAAGATCACCCACATCTCCACCGGCGGCGGCGCTTCCCTCGAATTCCTGGAGGGCAAGGAGCTGCCGGGCGTGGCCTGCCTGCTGGACGCGTAAGAAAGGAACCATCGAAAATGAACAGAAAGTACCGTAAAACCGTTATCGCCGGCAACTGGAAGATGAACATGCTGGCGTCCGAGATCAAGCCCTTCATCGAAGAGCTCAAGGAGAACCTGCCCAAGACCCGCACCTGCGAGATGGTGCTGTGCACCCCCGCCGTGATGATCCCCGCCATGATCAAGGCCGGCAAGGACTGCAAGGTCGCCGCCGGCGGCGAGGATGTTTCCAAGTACGAAAAGGGCGCTTACACCGGCGAGGTCTCTGCCAGCCAGCTTGCCGACATCGGCGCCAAGTACTGCATCGTCGGCCACTCCGAGCGCCGCCAGTACCACGGCGAGGATGATATGCTCGTCAACGCCAAGGCCAAGGCCCTGATCGCCAAGGGCATCGTCCCCATCATCTGCGTGGGCGAGAGCCTTGAGCAGCGCGAGATGGATCTCACCATGGAGTATGTCGCCTACCAGGTCAAGGCTGCCCTCAGCGGCATCGACGCCACCAAGCTGCGCCGCTGCATCATCGCCTACGAGCCCATCTGGGCCATCGGCACCGGCAAGACCGCCACGGCCGAGCAGGCGCAGGAGGTCTGCGAGGGCATCCGTGCCGTCATCCGCGGCATCTACGGCGCGCGTCCCGCCCGTGCCGTCAGCATCCTCTACGGCGGCAGCATGAACGCCAAGAACGCGGCCGAACTGCTGGCCCAGCCCGATATCGACGGCGGCCTCATCGGCGGCGCTTCCCTCAAGCCCGCTGACTTCGCGGCCATCATCAAGGCCACCGATCAGGAGTAAGGAGCTAAAGCCATGAGCAAAAAAGCAGTCCTGATTATCATGGACGGCTACGGTCTGGCCGCGCCCTCCCGGGGCAACGCCGTCTATGTAGCCGACACCCCCAATCTTGACAGACTCTTTGCCGAAAATCCCCACACCTGCCTCCAGGCCTCCGGCCTGGACGTGGGTCTGCCCGAGGGGCAGATGGGCAACTCCGAGGTCGGCCATACCAATATGGGCGCGGGCCGCGTGGTCTTCCAGATCCTGCCCAAGATGACCCAGGAGATCAAGAACGGCAAGTTCTTCCAGAACCCGGTCTACCTCAAGGCCATTGAGGACGCGAAAACGAACGGCAAGGCCCTGCATATCATGGGCCTCATGTCCGACGGCGGCGTGCACAGCCACCTGACCCACGTCTTCGCCATGCTCGATATGGCGAAGCAGCACGGCCTGGAGAAGGTCTATGTCCACTGCTTCCTCGACGGGCGCGACGTGCCGCCCACCAGCGGCGCCGGCTTCATCAAGCAGCTCAAGGAGAAGTGCGACTCCCTCGGCAACGCGAAGATCGCCACCATCCAGGGCCGCTTCTGGGGCATGGACCGCGACAAGCGCTGGGACCGCGTGGAGAAGGGCTACAACGCCATCGTCTGCGGAGAGGGCGTGCAGGACCCCGATCCCGTCCACGCCGTCGAGGCCAGCTACGCAAACGACAAGACCGACGAATTTGTCGAGCCCGTCGTCTGCTGCCCCGAGGGGCAGATCAACCAGGGCGACAGCGTCATCTTCATGAACTTCCGCCCCGACCGCGCCAGAGAGATGACCTGGGCGCTGAATCTGGAGAACTTCGACGGCTTCGAGAGAAAGAAGACCGTCTTCCCCCTCAGCTTCGTCTGCACCGCGCAGTACGACGAGACCCTGCCCCTGCCCATCGCCTACCCGCCCGAGGTCATTGAAAACACCCTCGGCGACTATGTGAGCTCCCTGGGCCTCAAGCAGTTCCGCGTGGCGGAGACCGAGAAGTACGCCCACGTCACTTTCTTCTTCAACGGCGGCGTTGAGAAGGAGACCGAGGGTGAGGTCCGCTGCCTCGTCCCGTCCCCCAAGGAGTTCCCGACCTATGACCTCATCCCGGAGATGAGCGCCAACAAGGTCTGCGACAAGGTGGTCGAGGCCATCGCCTCCGACGAGTACGGCCTGATCGTCTGCAACTTCGCAAACTGCGACATGGTCGGGCACACCGGCGTCATGGAGGCCGCGATCAAGGCCGTCCAGACGGTGGATGCCTGCATCGGGCGGATCATGGCGGAGGTCGCAAAGCACCCCGACACCGTCCTGCTGGTCACCGCCGACCACGGCAACGCCGACTGCATGTTCGACGAGCATACCGGCAAGGTCAACACCGCCCACACCACGAACCCGGTGCCCTTCGTCGTCTGCGAGAAGGGGATCACCCTCAAGCCCGGCCGCCTCGCTGACATCGCCCCCACGATCCTCAAGGTCATGGGGCTCCAGCAGCCGAAGGAAATGACCGGCGAGTGCCTGATCGGGTAATAACATTATCATATAAAAACAACGCCATCCGTCCGGGTGGCGTTGTTTTTATATGATCTATATGATTTATACCGTCTCGTAGCCCATGGGGTTCTTGGACTGCCAGGCCCAGGTGTCGCGGCACATGTCCTCCAGGTTGTACTCCGCCTTCCAGCCGAGAAGCTGGGCGCTCTTGTCGGGGCTGGAGTACACGGTGGCAAGGTCGCCGGGGCGGCGATCCACGATCTCATAGGGGATCTTCACGCCGGTGACGCGCTCAAAGGCATGCACCATGTCCAGCACGCTGTAGCCGGTGCCGGTACCGAGGTTGAAGACGTTCTCGCCGCGGTGCTTCATCATGTACTCGATGGCGCACACATGGCCGCGCGCCAGATCGACGACGTGGATGTAGTCGCGCACGCCGGTGCCGTCTGGCGTGTCGTAGTCGTTGCCGAAGACGTTCAGATGATCGCGGCGGCCGACGGCGACCTGGGCGATGAAGGGCATGAGGTTATTGGGAATGCCGCGCGGGTCCTCGCCGATAAGACCGCTGGCGTGCGCGCCAATGGGGTTGAAGTAGCGCAGCAGGGAGACGGTGAAGTCGTCCACCGCCTTGGCGGTGTCGCGCAGGATCTGCTCGGACATGTACTTGGTCCAGCCGTAGGGGTTGGTGCAGTTGCCGGTCTTGCTGGTCTCACGGAGCGGCACCTCGTTGTCGCCGGAGTAGACCGTGGCGGAGGAGGAGAAGACGATGTTCTTTACGCCGTGGTCGCGCATCGCCTCGCACAGGCGCACGGTGGAGAAGAGGTTGTTGTCGTAGTATTCCAGCGGCATCGCCACGGATTCACCCACAGCTTTGAGACCCGCGAAGTGGATGGCGCAGCTGATGTCGTGCTTTTCAAAGATGCGGTCCAGCGCGGCTCTGTCGCGCACGTCGTTTTCGTAGAAGGCGACCTTCTTGCCGGTGATCTGCTCTACGCGCTCGATGGCCTTGGGGCTGGAATTGACCAGGTTGTCGATGACGATGACGCCGTAGCCGCGGTTGAGAAGCTCGACGCAGGTGTGGCTGCCGATATATCCGGCGCCGCCGGTGACAAGGACATTCATGATAGTGTTTCTCCTCTCAAATTATAATTCAAATAATAATGGCTCAGTCCAGAAGCTTTTCGGGATAAACGCCCTGCTCGCGCATGGCCCTGAGCGCGGCGCGCACGCTCTCCATATCCTCCTTGTAGGTCATGCCGTACCACTGTTCATGGCAGGGGAGCACCTTCACCACGGCGCTGCCGTCCTGAATGCAGGCGTTGGCCACAAAGGGCAGGAAGTATTCGGCCTTCAGGGGATTGACCGGCAGGTTCTCGTCCAGCCATTTCGGGAAGCGCTCATACAGCGCGTCCAGCATGGCGGGCCCGAAGGCCCAGCAGTTCATGGAGACCGGCGCGTCGCCGGAGAGCGGGACCCAGTGCTCGCCGTCCTCGGTGTAGGCCGCGTCCGCGCCGCGCTTTTCGATGTGTACGCGCTCCACCACGTCGGTGAGGCAGCCGTTTTCCACCTGGCAGACGCCGCGGGAGACATAGCCGTTTTCGGTCACGGTGTTGCGCAGAAGATAGGCGACCATGGCGTGCTCATTGTCGGGGCGATCTGCGGCGAGGAAGTCGTACAGAGCCTGATAGGCCGCGGGGCCGTAAAAATCGTCGGCATTGATGACGGCGAAGGGCCCGTCCACGATACCGCGGCAGCACAACACCGCGTGACCGGTGCCCCAGGGCTTGACGCGCCCCTCAGGCAGGGTATAGCCCGCTGGCAGCTTGTCGGTGCTCTGGAAGACATATTTCACGTCGAAGTATTTCTCCGCGCGGCGGCCGACGGCGGCCTTGAAATCGTCCTCGATCTCTTTTTTGATAATGAAGGCGACGCGCCGGAAGCCTGCGCGGTAAGCGTCAAAAAGGGAGAAGTCGATGATGGCGTGTCCCTGCTCGTCCACGGGCGTGATCTGCTTGAGACCGCCGAAGCGGCTGCCCATCCCGGCAGCCAGGATCACAAGAGTGGGTTCTCTCATGCGTACACCTCTGTATTCTTTATTGTGACATACAGCGATTATTATAACAGCATTTTCCCGGTTTGTATAGGGGCGGCCCGCCCTTTTTTCGCAGCGGGGCGGACGGCGCGGAAGCTCCCGGCAGCCTGACAGATTTTCCTGTTTTGTTCAGTTTGTTGGAATGGGGATTGACTCCGCCGGGCATATTCAGTATAATATTCACAGTGAGAATGAGCAAAAATCATAAAATTCAAAGCAGGAGGAAAAACCATATGTGCAGCTTGTTTTCTAAATTGAAGAAACTCGTGATCGGCGCGATCCTGTGCGCGCTGGGCTACGGCCTGTACAAGGCGATCAACACCGCCAAGGCGCAGGAGAAGCTTTTCGGCCTTCTCGGCGAGGACGCGTATCTCGCCATCCTGGACAAGCTCCGCCTGGCCGGCGATCTGCTGCAGTGGCCGATCGAGTTTGTCAAGGCACTGCTTCCCTGATGCATAACGGAACAATCATTCGTAAAGGAGAATGCCAATGAATCCGAAATATGAGCCTCTGTTTACACCGTTTAAAATCGGTGAGGTAGAGATCCCGAACCGCATTGTACAGTGTTCCATGGGCGGAACCACCCTGTTCGGCTGGCTGGAGCCGTCTCACTTTGACACCGAGGGCGCCGATTTCCTGCTCCAGAGAGCGAAGGACGGCGTCGGCCTCGTTCTCCCCGGCATGCAGGTCATCCGCGACACCATGGGCAGAAAGTGGCTGGACTCCAACCGCCAGATGTACCGTGTGCTCAAGCCCTATATGGACGAGTACCACAAGACCGGCAGCAAGCTCTTTATCCAGCTTGCCGGCGGCTTCGGCCGCTCCATGGCCGTCACGCCCTGGATGGCCGCGCTTGCGAGAAACGACCTGCTCAACAAGCTCGCCAGCCCCATCGTGGACGTGCAGTATGCCTGCGCCTCCGCCTCCGCCACGCCCAACCGCTGGGCCGACAACCTCAGCTCCCGCCCCTTCACCGTCGAGGAGATCCAGGAGATGGTGTGGCACTTCGGCGCGACCGCCAAGAAGCTGCGCGAGGCCGGCGTCGACGGCGTCGAGATCCACGCCGTGCACGAGGGCTATAACCTGGATCAGTTTGCCATCGCCAACATGAACTTCCGCACCGACCAGTACGGCGGCAGCCTCGAAAACCGCCTGCGCTTCGCCACCGAGATCGTCCAGGAGATCCACCGCCAGGCCGGGGACGATTTCCCCGTCTCCCTGCGTTACTCCGTCCGCTCCTGCACCAAGGGCTGGCGCAAGGGCGCCATGCCTTACGAGGAGTTTGAGGAGTTCGGCCGCGATATGCCCGAGTCCGAGAAGGCCGTCAAGATCCTTCAGGACGCCGGCTACGCCTTCCTCAACTGCGACAACGGCACCTACGACGCCTGGTACTGGGCGCATCCGCCACAGTACATGCCCGATAACTGCAACCTGGCTGACGTTGAGCATATCCGTCAGTTCGTCGACATCCCCGTCGCCTGCGCCGGTCGTATGGACCCGGTCAAGGCTGCCGAGGAGATCGCGGCGGGCCGTCTGGACGCCATGGCCATCGCCCGCCAGAACCTGGTCGATGAAAACTGGGTCACCAAGATCCGCACCGGCCATGAAGAGGACATCCGTCCCTGCATCCGCTGCCACAACGGCTGCTTCAACTTCTCCAAGGCCAACGGCACCGCGAACATGCAGTCCCTGGGCGACTCCCTGCACCTGGCCCGCTGCGCGCTGAACCCGCCCACCATGCAGCGCGACCGCTACAAGATCGTCCCGACCAAAAAGCCGAAGAAGGTCGCCGTCATCGGCGGCGGCGTCGGCGGCATGGAGTGCGCGCTGGTGCTGAAAAAGCGCGGGCATACCCCCGTCATCTTCGAGAAGGAGGATCAGCTCGGCGGCCTGTTCCTGACCGCCTCCGCCATGAGCTTCAAGGAGAACGACAGGGAGCTCATCGAGTGGTACAAGCGCGAGATCGCGAGAGCCGGGATCGAGGTTCACTTTAATACCGAGGTGAACGACCTCGGCACCATCAAGCGCGGCTTTGACGAGATCATCGTCTGCACCGGCTCCGTTCCCAGAACCATGCCGCAGATCAAGGGCTTCGAGAAGACCCGCTCCTTCCGCGAGCTTCTGCGGGAGAAGACGGTCGAGGGCGACAAGATCGTCTTCCTCGGCGGCGGCCAGTCCTCCTGCGAGGCGGCCTATGACCTGGTCCTCGCCGGCAAGCACCCCGTCATCGTCGAATACGGCGACGACCTCGTCGCGGCGCAGGCCACCTGCCTTGCCAACACCTCCTTCCTGCGCGACGCCATGGATTACCACAACGTTCCGGTCTTTTTGCACAGCACTATCACCGAGATCGGCGACGGCTACTGCATCATCAAGACCCCGACCGAGACCTTCCGCTGCGACTGCGACGCCGTCATCAACGGTATCGGCTTCGTGCCCGCACCGGTCGGCGAGAAGGGTGCGCACGTCCACAGAGTCGGCGACTGCGTCTCCATCGGAAACCTCCGCACCGTCATCTGGCGCGCCTGGGACATCTGCATGAGAATCTGATTCCCGGCAGAGTGCGCAACAATATAAGCGTATAGCATGCCACAGGGCTGTGAAGTCTGGGAAATCCCCGGCTTCACAGCCCTGTTTTCTTGCCTCCCCCAGCCGCTTGCGGCGAATGGGGGAGGTGTCGCGGAGCGACGGAGAGGGCCCCCTCTCAGTCACGTCGCTTCCGTGAGACGCGCCGTGCCGGCTCCCCCCCGAAGGGGGAGCCAAGCGCTGAGCCCGCGCTGTACAAAAAACCGACAGCCCCAACCCGTGTACGTCACGGCGAGGGACTGTCGGTTTGCTTCTTTACTTTTCATGCCCTTCCAGATAGTCCGCGAGCAGGTGCGAGAGGAAGAAGGCGGCGGCGCATTCGCTCTCCTGCCAGATGTGGAAGGTCACGATCTCCGGGCAAAACAGCAGATAGCCGTAGGCGCGCCCGGCCTTTTCAACCTTGCAGATCATGACGGAATCATACTGCATCCCGCTGATGTGCGCGCACAGCACGGGGCAGCGCGCCTTGAGCTCGTCCAGGCTGTGGGCCGCGAAGAGTCCCTGATGCATCAGTTCCTCCGGCGTTTCAACCGGGCCGAGAGAGCAGTCCCCGGTGACGTCCAGGAGCCGGCTTTCCGCGTTAAGGTAGAGCAGGCGGTACAGGCGCATGTTCTCCTGCAGCGGGAAGAAGGCGCGGCACAGTCTGTCCGTCGCGTCCGTCCCCGCGTCGAAGCCCTGCGCGATGCGGTAAAAGGTATCGTAGAGGTTTCGCCGCGCGAGGGTGGGGATCGTGAGCTTGTCGTGCTTTGCGGGCACGTAGATGATAAAGCAGTTGCGGCCCTTGGATTTGCCGCGGTAGAGCGTCTTGTCGCACAGGGCGAAAAGCCCCTCGAAGCTCTCCGCGTCCGTGGGGAAGACGGCGCAGCCGACCGTCGCGGTGGAGAAGATCCTGCGCCCGTCGATCAGCAGATCCTTGCGGAAGACGGTGTCGGTCAGATACATGTCGTCCAGCACGCGGTGGAGCCCGTCATAGTCGGTGCAGCCGAAATAGACGAACAGAAACTCGTCCCCGCCGTAGCGGCCCACAACGCCGTCCTCGCCGAAAAAGGTGCGCAGCTGCCCGGCGACGAGGGCCAGCATTTCATCCCCGGTGCGGTGGCCGTAATTGTCATTGATGCTTTTGAAGTTGTCCAGATCAATGATCCCAAGCACAAACGGCGTCTTTTCGTCGATGAGGGAGCGGATGAAGCGGAGAATATGGGGCCGCGCGATCAGCCCCGTGAGGGAGTCGTGCACGGCGGAGAGGGGAGCGGTCTGCAGAAGCTCCCGGAAAAAAGGATAGCGTGCGAGATATTCGGCGGAATACATATGCTGCGCCTCCATACAGATCTTTCTCCTATATTAGCAAATACTTTGGCAATTTGCAATATTTTCGAAAGCCGGAGAGGCACAATTTCAGTTTAATTGATGGTCGCGCTTGAAATCCCGGATCACGACGGCGCAGACTATGGCGGCGGCGACGGCTACGGCGGTGTTGCTGACCATCATCACGATGCCGACGCTCTTCTCGCCGAGATCGGTGAAGCGCTGCAAAAACCAGAACACCGGGATGCGGAACACAAATACGCGGGCAAAGTTCAGAATCAGGGTCAGCCGCGTCTTGCCGAGACCGTAGAGCAGGGCCATGACCGCGGCGTTCAGCCCCAGCGGCACCGCGCCCAGCGCCTCAAAGCGGTAGACGGTAGCGATCAGGCGGCGAAACTCTTCGCTCCCGCCGTCAAAGAGGCCGGCGAGAAAGTCGAGCTGCCAGAGCTCAAGACTCGAGATCACGAGACCCAGCAGCATGTTGATCGCCGCCGTGGCATAAAAGGCGTCCAGCACCCGGCGGAAGCGGCCCGCCCCGTAATTCTGGCTGATGATGGCGGCGCTGCCCTGCTGGTAGCCGTTCTGCGGGTTCGTGGTGATGCCGCCGAGATTGTTCGACACGCCCATCGCGCCCACCATCAGCGCCCCGTAAACCGTGCACATGGCGTTGACCACAGTCTTGCCGGCGGCGAAGAGCGCCTTCTCGGCGATCACGGGCAGGGAGCTGCGGATCATCGGCTCCGGCACGCGCCGCTCACGGAAGGCGACCGCCTTGAGCGAAAAGCTGAACGCGCCGTCCCCAATGAGGCTGTAGCGCACGGCAAAGGCAAACATGGTCAGCTCCGACAGGAGCGAGGCCACCGCGATCATGACAAGCCCGCTGTGCAGCACGTAGACGAAAAGCGCCGTCAGGGAGAGCTTCACGACAATGACCGCAATGTTCAGCAGGAAGATCCGCTGGGCATTGCCGCGGGCGCGCTCCACGGCGATATAGACCTCGTTGAGAAAGTTCACCACCATGACGAAAAGCTGCACGATGAAGTACTGCCGACCCACGGCGATGAGCTCCGCCGGCGTTCCGGCAAGGCGCAGAAAGCCGGAGGTAAACGGGAGGATCACCGCCAGCATCAGAAGCCCGACGCTCAGGCTGATGGCGTAGAGCGTGCTCACGCGCTTTCGCACCATGACGAAGTCCCCCTCACCGTAGGCGCGGCTGATCTGAATGCCCGCGCCCACCGCAAGCCCGCCGCCCACAGAGCTGAGCAGGAGCCTGAGCTGGGAGAGATAGGCCACGGCGGACACGGACTCCTTGCTGATGTGCGAGGCCATCATCGTGTCCAGGATGGTAAAGAGCATCGCAAGCCCCTGATACAGGGCCAGCGGCGTGCCCACATAGAGCACGACCTTCCACATCGGCGCGTTCAGGCTCATGTCCAGAAAGCGTCGATCACGTTTGCTGAGTTCTGCTTTGATTGCCATAAGATCGCCCCTAATCAGCGTGTTTTTCTGTATTCCCGCGGCGTAACGCCGTATTTCTTCTTAAATGCGTCCTTGAAATAATTGCTGTCGGAAAAGCCGCTGCGCAGCGCGATGTCCGTCACGCTGTCGTCGGTGGAGATGAGCTCGAAGGCGGCGTTGCGCAGGCGGATGAAAACCAGGTAGTCATGTACGCCGATGCCGGTGGCCTCGCGGAATTTGCGGCTGAGATAGTTGGGGCTGAAGCCGGAGGCGGCGGCGATATCGGCGGCGCTGATCTGCTGGCGGTAATGCTCGTTGATGAAGCGGGCGGCCAGCAGCACCTGGCGGTCGGTCGTGTGGATGTCGGCCAGGTTGTCCGACAGCAGCGAGCAGACCCGGCTGCACAGCAGCAGCAGCTCCTGGAGCTGGAAGCGCAGCATGGTGGGGGAGAGCTCGTCAAAGTCCTGCTCCTCCGCGGCCATGCGGTCGAGCAGCATCGCGATCTGCCGACGCCATACGGGCGGCGCCTGGAAAATGCGAAGCTCGGAGAAAAACGCCGTGTGATCCGGGGCCGTGGCGAGAAGCTCCGGGCTCAGATCGGAGGCGCGGAAATAGACCCCGCAGCGCAGGCAGGAGCCGACCAGATAGCGCGTATAGTGAAAAAGCTGCGGCGGGATCAGCAGAAAGTCGCCGTCATGCAGGTCGTAGATCGTGTCCTCCACAAAAAAGCGGCAGCTGCCGTGCTCGATATAGGACAGCTCAAAATAGGGGTGGCAGTGGTGGTGGGACATGAGATAGCCTGCCTCCCTGGCGCGCCGATCCACGTAAATGCGGCTGATAGGGTCGGTACTGGTTCTGGCTTCGTTGTTCATAATCTGCCTCCTGACTGTGCGCGTATTGGAAAAACTGTAAAAAACCTAAAAAAGCATTCAATATCTGTATTACTTATCAGTGAAAAAATGTAAAATATATAAAATTGAAAGTACCAGTTTACATAAAATTATAACATATTGACGAAGCCTGTGATGCAAGGAGAGATGATTATGCAGCTTGGCATCCGTTTGCACGATGTAAATGCAGCTCTGCCGGAGGAGGAACAGACCCTCGAGGCCCGGGCCCGCAAGGCCAGGGAGGAGGGCTTTTGTTGTGTCCATCTGGCCCTCTCCAAATGCATCAAGGGCGTGACCTTTGACGACGCCGCCCTGACGGAGGGCGTTGCCGCCCATGTCCGCCGTGTTTTCCAGAAGGAAGACCTGGACGTGGCGGTGCTGGGCTGCTATCTGAACCTCGCCCACCCCGACCCCGCAAAGGTCGCGGAGTTTCAGTCCCGCTATTACGGGAGCCTGCGCGTGGCGGCTCTTGCGGGCATCGGCATGGTCGGCACCGAGACCGGCGCGCCGAACGCCGCCTACAAGCTGGATGAAAACACCCATACACCGGAGGCCCTGCGCACCTTCATGTGGAATCTGGAGCCGGTGCTGGAGCGGGCGGAGAAATGCGGCGTCATGCTGGCCATCGAGCCGGTGCGCAATCATATCGTCTATAACGCCGACCGGGCGCTTGAGGTCATCAACGCCATGGAGAGCCCGAATCTGCGCATCATCTTCGACCCCGTGAACCTGTTGGCCGCGGACAACGTGGACCGGCGGGACAGCGTCCTCGCCGCCGCGATGGACAAGCTCTGCGACCATATCGCCATGGTGCACCTGAAGGACTATGTCCGCACCGAAAACGGGCTTGTGAGCGTCGCCGCCGGAACGGGGGAGATGGACTATACCGAGATCATGCGCTTTCTCAAGGCGAGAAAGCCCTTCATCCAGGCAAGCCTGGAGAATACCACGAACGACAACGCCGTGCAGGCGAGAGAATTTCTGGAGAAAATTTACGCCTCTGTCTGACGGTTGCACCACGCGACGCGGCCAGGCTGCGCGGGAGTCTCGAAAAAGCGCGCGGTTTTGTCGCGCCCGCTGTCCCGCCAGGGGTCGAAGCCCTCGGGCCGGATATGCCTGCCGTAGACGCAGTTTTCAAACACGCTGAGGCCGTAGTCCCGCCACGGGCGGGCGAGAAAGTGCGTGGCGTCCGCGACGCCCTCGCCCTGAAGAAACGCACAGCGGCGGAAGACAAAGCCCTTCGTCTGCTCGGGCGAGTGAGCGGGCGCCGCCACATAGCCGTGATCCCGGCCGTCGAAGACCGTGACGATCTCGCAGTCGTCGAAGAGCGCGTCGCCGCAGCCGAAGATGAAATCGACCGAGCCCTCGATCCGGCAATGCTCAAAGCGCTGGCGTAAAAGGCGCGCCTCACGCAGCTCGTCCGGCAGAAAGCCGTCGTAGCGCTCGATGAGATCGGGCGGCAGCGGGCCGAGAAAGAGCGTGTCCTGGGTGGAGCGGAGCGTGCAGTCGTGCATGAAGAAGCGATCCCCGTACACTGTCAGCGCCACCTCCTGGCCCTTCTCGGAAGGATCAAGCGCATTATTTATAATAGTAAGGCCGCGCATCTCCACGTCGTCGGCGCAGACGGCCAGCGTCCAGGTGCGGAAGGTGTTGTACTCCCGGCCCTGCCCGTCGAGCTTTTTGGCGTAATCGTCCCAGATGAGCGCGGTACGCTCCGCGCCCTCGCCCTCCAGGCACAGGCCCGGCGTGCGCAGCATCAGCTTCTGCCGGTACTCCCCGGCGGCAAAATGAATCAGAGAGCCGGGCTCGGCGCTGTCCAGAACGGCCTGGACGTCGTCCCCCGGACGGATATGCAGCATCTTTTTCAATGATAACACCCCTGTGAAAACATCGTTGACCGCGGGTTTTCGCGCAATCCGCAGGCTTTGCCTGATTATATATCACATGGGAAAAAACGGGGCAACGGTATTTGAAAAACGCACCCGTTTTGACCATACAAAATCACCATGTAAGACATGTCGGGCAGAGTGAATAACTGGTAAAATGGTCAAAGAATAAGCAATCGGACTTTCAAATTACGGAAAATTCAAAACAGGAAAAACAGCTATGAAGCGTCAGCTCAGCTTTCAACAATATCGCACGATCGACCTGGGCATGTTTGCGGTGATGCTCTGTGTCGCGGAGTGGATGATCGTCAAGGCGGCCACCTGGTGGTTCCCCGATCAGCTCTATACCGTGTCCGTTGTGGGCGCGGTCACCGCGATCGTTCTGATGCGCTGGGGCCCCTGGGCCGCCATTCACGCGGCGCTCGGCGGCCTGATCTTCTGCCTGGCCTCGCACGGAAGCGGGCGGCAGTATCTCGTCTATTGTCTGGGCAATCTCCTCTCGCTGCTCGCGCTGGTTCCGCTGCGCCTGCTCGGCGGGGAACGGATCCGCCTCGACGGTTTTCTGAGCGTGAGCTTCGGCATCGGCACGCTGCTGCTCATGCAGCTCGGGCGGGCGCTCGTCGCCCTGCTCCTCGGTACGGATTTTCAGACCTGCCTCGGTTTTTTTACAACGGATGCACTTTCCCTCCTGTTCACCGGCGTGATCATCTGGGTCGCCCGGCGGCTGGACGGAATCTTTGAAAATCAAAAGCATTATCTTCTGCGAATTCACAAGACGGAGGACTGAAAGGGAAGAAGGCTCTTCCGCGGCTCTCCGCTGCAAATCCGCAACGTGCGGCGCATCGCCCGGAGGAATGGCGTACGGTTCCCCCGGCAGCGGTGAGCAAGCGCGGCGCGAATGCGCGCGGCAGGACGGGGAATGGTTTTGTTCAAATTTCGGCCCGGAAAAAGGAGGATTTTGATGAAATCAAAAGCAGCAGATTTTCTCATCTACGACGAAGCGTCGGGCTTATATCGAGAAAGCCCGGAGCAAGCCGTACGCGACGACGTGGAAAAACACTACTGGCTACACGTCGGGCGGTCAATCCTCAAGGATTGGCGGCTGTACCTCATGTTGATCCCCATGCTCTTAGTGTTCCTGTTCTGGCGTTACTTCCCCATGTATGAGCTGCTTGGGTGCTTCAAGGTTTCGGACGAGGTTCTCCCTGTTTCCGAGCAGCTGTTCTCCGGCTTTTCCTACTTCAAGCGCCTGCTGGTCGGCGGGGACGATCTGTCTGCCGAGTTCTGGCGCGCCATGCGCAACACCTTCATCCTCAGCTTCTACGGCCTGTGCTTCGGCTTCCCCATGCCGATCATCCTGGCCCTGTTCTTCAACGAAATCAAGTCCAACATCGCCCGCAGCGTCTATCAGGTTCTGACCTACCTGCCCAAGTTCATGTCCACGGTCGTTATGACCTCTCTGGTTGTGATGCTTGTCAAGCAGGGCTCCCTGACAAGCGGCATGGGCATCGTGTCCCAGGCGCTGGCCAAGCTCGGCTGGATCAGCCAGGACGTGGCAAACTCCGGCATGCTGAACAATCCTCAGTACTTCCGCCCCATCTACATCATCAGCGGCATCTGGGAGGCTGCGGGCTATGACAGCATCGTCTTCTTTGCCGCCATCATCGCCATCTCGCCCACCAGCTACGAGGCCGCGCAGATCGACGGCGCCGGCAAATGGGCCCAGATGCGCTACGTGGTCCTTCCCAGCATCCTCTCCACCATTGTCATCATGCTCATCACCCGTATCGGCTCCCTGCTGAACATCGGCTATGAGAAGGTGCTGCTGCTCTACAACACCAACACCTATGTGACGGCTGACGTGGTTTCCACCTTTGCCCAGCGCTACGGCCTTGCCGGCGCGGCCAAGGGCATCGCCTCCGCCGCCGAAATGATGAACAACGTGGTCGGCATGCTGCTGGTTATCGGCGCCAACACCATCGCGCGCAAGGCGTCGGATGTTTCGCTCTACTAATTAGGAGGAGACAGCGATGAAAAGAAAACTTGAAGCTTCCGAGCTGATCTTTAAGATCATCAGCTACACGCTGCTCACGATCTTTGCGCTGGCCTGCCTTTACCCCTTCGTGTACGCGATCTCCGCCGCCATCAGCGGCCGCAGCGCCGTCGAGTACGGCCAGATCGTCCTCTTCCCGAAGGACATCCAGTTTGACGCCTTCAAGCGCATGTTCAACGATAACATGTTCTGGAACGCCTACTCCAACACCCTGTTCATCACCTTCTACGGCACGGTCTGGGCGCTGTTCTACTCCATCCTCGGCGCCTACGCCCTGTCCAAGAAGCGCCTGCTGTTCCGCAAGTTCTTCAACTTCTTCCTGGTCTTCACCATGTGGTTCGCCGCCGGTATTGTTCCGCAGTACCTGAACTATTTGGATACCAAGCAGGTCTTCAATGCCATGGGCATCATGGACGATAAGTGGCTGGTCGTCATCGCCATGGGCATGGCCGCCATGAACATCATCCTCCTGAGAAACGCCTTCGAGGGCGTCCCCAGTGAGATCGAGGAGGCCGCCATCGTCGACGGCGCCAGCGAGTTCCAGGTGCTCACCAAGGTTTACCTCCCCATGTGCAAATCCACCATCGCCACCGTGGCCCTGTTCTTCGGCATCTCCCGCTGGAACGGCTACTTCTGGGCGCGTCAGATGATCTCCAACTCCAACGAGCACCCGCTGCAGGTTTTCATCCGTCTGCGTCTCGAGGAGTTCACCGACGCCGAGGCCATGGCCGGCTGGAACCAGCCCTATGCCTCCGACTCCGTGATCTACGCGCTGATCGTCTGCTCCATCGTCCCCATTCTTATTATCTACCCCTTCATCCAGAAGTATTTCGCCAAAGGCACCAACGTCGGCGGCGTGAAGGAGTAATCCCCAGGGATCTGACCGGACAGTCCGGTATAATACATAGTGAATAATTTTGAGGAGGATATTCATGAAAAACAGCAAATCCATGATCGCACTGCTGCTGGCTCTCGTTATGTGTGTCGGCCTGCTCAGCGGCTGCGGCAAGAAGATCGACGTTGACCAGTTCTCCAAGCCCGCCGAGACGCAGGCTCCCGCCGCCGCAGCTCCCGCTGCCGAGGCTCCTGCCGCCGAGGCTCCCGCCGCCGAAGCGCCCGCCGCTGAGGCACCCGCCGCTGCTGCCGAGCTGACTTACGCGCCCGGCACCACGCTGCGCATGGCCACCGGCTACAACTCCACCAAGACCGGCCTGAGCATGGACGCTGAGGTCGCAGGCGAGGGCGTTACCCTGGCCGACGGCGTGACCTACCACGCCGGCGACCTGAAGCCCACCTGGGTCGAGGTTGAGAAGGTCCTCAACATCAAGATCGAGGACAAGTACCAGGGCAACAGCGCTTCTGCCGAGTTCGACTACTGGAAAGAGCGCATGGGTGACGTGGACATGGTCTCCGGCACCGCTGCCAAGCTCACCGAGTACGGCGAGCAGGGCGTCGTCGTGAACATCGGCGATTACCTCGACTCCATGCCCAACTTCAAGGCCTACCTCGAGGCCAACCCCATCGTCCGCCTCTCCATCACCGGCAACACCAACAACGGCGCCATCTACTTCAGCCCCTACTTCGACGGCGTCAACGATATCGAGCGTATGCCCCTCATGCGTGTTGACATGGTCCAGAAGCTCCTCGACGGCGAGGGCGAGTTCACTGCCGAAAAGAGCAACAAGACCGCCGCTCCCGTTTACCAGCCCTATATGCCCACCTCCGGCAAGATCGACATCGACGTTGTGAAGCTCGACGGCTCCGGCGTTGAGACCATCTCCAAGGACTATGACGCCGCCGGCAACATCGTCGCCAAGATGAACGAGGCCGGCAGCATCGACGGTGTTGCCGCTGTCAACATGCTCCGCGAGTACATCGACAAGGCCTACAACGGCTACTACGGCACCGAGCGCTCCAACCTCTTCTGCGGCCAGAACGCCGCGTGGGACGCTGACGAGCTCGTCGCGCTGCTGCGCTGCGTCGTCGCCAACCCCCAGACCCTCAACGGCACCGACACCATCCAGGGCCTCTTCTCCCGTGAGGAGGACAACACCGCCCGCCGCGTTGACCTTGTCCGCTTTGCCGGTCACCTCTTCGGCATCCGCGGCCTCGAGTCCCGCCAGGATTACCTCTACTTCGACGCTGACGGCAGCCTGAAGGACGCCCGTCCGCCATCGCCAAGGAAGGCCTCATCTCCGTCAACTTCATGAACACCGCCGACGGCAAGACCAAGCAGTACCTCGAGAACGACTCCGGCTTCATGCACTACGACTACAACCAGACCCAGACCCTCTATAACGATCCCAGCCAGAAAGTCTTCGACGAAGGCGAGAAGTACATGGCGGTCATGGTTCCCGTGGCCTGCTGGCAGGACGGCACCGAGGGCGGCAAGTACATGCGCTTCACCGAGTCCTGGCGTTCCGTCAAGACCGACGGCTGGGGCATCAGCTCCGCCGGCGTCAAGGGCAATGACGACAAGCTCCACGCCGCACTCAAGCTCATCGACTACGCTTACTCTCCCGAGGGCATGATCCTCATGAGCTACGGCCCCGCACCCTTCATCAAGACCAATCCCGACGGCAGCTTCGCAACCTTTATCTTCAACGGCGTTGAAATGCCTGAGATCGCCGACGCCACCCGCGCAGAGCTGTGGGAGAAGGCCAGCGGCAACTACACCAACTACGCGCGCCAGTTCCTCGGCTCCACCCTGAGCTTCGCTAAGAGCCAGGCCTTTGAGTTCCAGTGCACCACCGACGTCGGCCGTGAAGGCGCCGGCAACATCTCCACCGCCATCGCCCTCGGCACCATCAAGCATCCTGAGCTCGCCGTCACCGAGAACCCCTGGTACATGTCCGTCCCGACCGTTCTGCCCAACACCAAGGCCGAGAACGACATGCTCAACACCTACACCCAGCTCACCGCCAACGGCAGATTCTCCTCCAGCAAGGGCGGCGAGAACCTCCTCGTCAACGAGATCGCCAACGGCTACGCTGAGGAAGGCATGGGCAACGCCGATGCTTCCGCCGCGAAGGTCTCCGGCGACTGGGGCGGCAGACAGTATCTGGCCCTCAAGACCGATGCCTGGAACCGCCTGCTTGCCTTCTACAAGGCAATGAACTGATCGGGCGCTACGATTTTCGATCGCAACTGAACGCAGATATCCAAGGCCGCGGCACGGCTGAGGGCGCGCCCCTCAGCCGGCCTCGAGCCGAAGCAGGGAGGCTAACATGTATAAGAAACAGTTAAAACTGCAAAAAATCCTTTGCTTTCTGGCGCTTGTGTCGAGTGTGATCATTTTCCTGTACGCGCTCGGCATCATGACCGACCTGTATGACACGCTGTATTCGACGATGAGAAACCCCGCCGATCTGACGCAGACGGACGTGGAAGGCTCCATTGTTTATTACAACATGCAGGCCTGGAACTCTTATTTCCTGCACTGCTCCATCGTTCTGATTCTTCTGGCATGCCTGCTGTTCATCACGAACACACATATCCGCCGCAGATACTATGTCGGCAACTTCGTTTCCATCGGCGCATTTGCCCTTGCCAATTTCTACATTGCATGGGAATCCCACAGCTATATCGAGGCCTTTAAGGCGCGCTTCCTGATGGTCGACTTTGAAGCCCTTTTTGCTCACGCCGACCTCTGGAGAACCTACTACACCGAGTCTACCTTCTGGTTTGACGTGCATTATGCGGTGTTCTGCCTGTCCGTGCTCGTGTCTGTCGGTCTCATCGCCTGCGCGATCTGGAAGGTGCGCCTGATGAACGAAGAGAAGAAACTCATCGCAGCCGGAAAGGGGGCGACGGCATGAACGACGATAAATACATCCGTTTAGACCGCATGCGTTATACCAAGAACACCACAGCGTCCGGCCTGGCGCTGCTGTCGATCCTCTTCGACGTGTTCTTCTTCATCAGCATCTATGAGTCCAACGTAGGTTCCTGGTATTACAACATCTTGATGGGCGCGTCCATCCTGTATAACCTGATTTTCCTCCTGGCGGCGTTCCTCTGCTCCGAGGGCATCAAAAACTACAAGATCAGCTACGCCTATATGATGGTCGTGCTCGGCATCGGGCAGATCCTGCGCGTCTTTATCTATCCCGCAACGGCGCACCGTTCCACCGTCACCATCCAGGAGAAGGCAGTCACCGTCATGGAGAACCCCCAGTTCATCCGTTGCACGCTGTATCTGCTGCTCTCCGCCGCCTGCCTTCTGGTCGGCGCGTACTATGGCTTCACCCGCAGCAAGGCCCTGAGCGCACACCTTGCCCGCATCGAAAAAAAGGCTGCATAAGGAGGGGAAGAACGTATGGCACAACTGAATGTTCAGCATGTAGATAAAATCTATGACAATAATGTGCAGGCGGTCTTCGACTTCAACCTTGACGTCAAGGATGGCGAGCTGATCGTTCTGGTCGGCCCCTCCGGCTGCGGCAAGTCCACCACCCTGCGCATGATCGCGGGTCTTGAGGATATCTCCGCCGGTCATCTTCTGCTCGACGGCAAGGACATCACCCAGACCCCGGCCAAGGACCGCGATATGGCAATGGTTTTCCAGAACTACGCGCTCTACGGCCACATGACCATTTACGAAAACATGGCCTTCTCCCTGACGCTGCGCAAGGAGAATCCCAACGTCATCCACAAGAAGGTTCTTGCTGCGGCGGAGATCCTGGGCCTGACCAGCCAGCTCAACAAGAAGCCCAGCCAGCTCTCCGGCGGCCAGCGCCAGCGCGTCGCCATGGGCCGTTCCATCGTCCGCAACCCCAAGGTCTTCCTGTTTGACGAGCCGCTCTCCAACCTCGACGCAAAGCTGCGCGGCGCGACCCGCCGTGAGATCCTGCTGCTGCACAAGCGCCTGCAGGCCACCATGCTTTACGTTACCCATGACCAGACCGAGGCTCTGACCCTGGCAGACCGCATCGTCTGCATGTCCATGGGTCATGTCCAGCAGGTCGGCACCCCGCTTGAGCTGTACGACGCCCCGGCAAACCGCTTTGTGGCAAGCTTCATCGGCCTGCCGCCCATGAACTTCTTCGACGTCACCGTGCGCGAGGGTATGCTCGAGGGCCGCGGCTTCAAGGTCAAGCTCACCCAGGAGGAGAAGGGTATCCTCCAGCCCTACGCCGGCAAGACCATCGAGCTCGGCGTCCGTCCCGAGAATGTGCAGGAGGGCACGGAGGCCACGCTGAACGTCTTCTCCAACGAAAACCTCGGCATGAACACGCTGATCCACGGCCATGTGGGCGACAACAACAGAATCTCCGCGAAGCTTCGCGGCTGGTACGACTATGAGGTGGGCGACAACGTCAACATCGCCTTTGCCCGCAAGCACTTCTTCGACAAAGAAACCGGCGTTGCCATCAGGAAGGGGGAGAAAGCATGAGCGCAGCAAAGAAAAAGACGTCCCAAATGCCGGAGTTTCTGCGGCGCTTCTTCGTCGCGCTGAAACGCCAGCCCTCCATCATCGCACTGGTATTCCTGGTGATTGCCTTCTTCCAGTATTCCCTGAACCTGACCCATATCTCCGATACCACCGCCAAGATCCAGGGCGCCGGGATGGGCCTGTGCGGTTTTGCCACAATGCTCTTCTCCATGCTGTCTCTGGTCTGCTTCCTCAACGCCTTCCCGAAGAGGAAAAAGCCCGTGCTCGCCATGGTTATTCTGATGTTCGTGATGTTTGCGATCATCATCTTCTGCGACGTGCACTACTCCGGTCTCATCATGAACGCCCTGACCCGCGCGGAGAACCCCATCAAGCTTGACGCCTCCACGATCTACATCGCCCAGGCCTACAACGTCCTGCAGACCCACATCGTGCTCGAGTGCATCGGCATTGCCCTGGTTCTCCTGCTTCCCGTCTACACCAAGCTTCTCCGCAAGATCAATACCTCCATCACCGTCGAAGACAACGGCAAGATGGACGCTATCGACATCTCCGGCGAAGATTGATCCCCTCTCTTTTACCCCATTGTCTCACCGGGGGCTCTGCCCCCGGTGAGAGGAAAAGGAGCCGCCATGGCGCGCGACAAGAAAAATCGGACGACGCCGGAAGAAAGCCGGGCGACCTCCGATTACTATAAACTGCATACCAAAGCGGCCGACGATCTCGCAAACGCAGATGAATCCAACTCCCCCGTGGTATCGGAGGAGGAGCTGCGAAAATACCGGTCCGGCCCAAAGTTCAAGCTGGCCGACTGGGTCAAGGTGATCCTCATCAAAATGTGGTTCGCCGGTTCCGTTTGCTTCTTCATCTTCTGGGGCCTGAGCTCCTATGTCGCGGACAGACTGGATCTGCTGTTTGTCTTCTCGATTGTACTTGGCGTGGTGACCGATGTGATCACCAACAATATCCTCCGCTACTATGCGAAAACGCCCGGCGACAACGACCGCTGGATGATGTTCCCGCAGAAAGCGTTCATCACCTTTCCCCTCAACATCCTTTACGCAATGCTTCTGCTCTTCTGCGTTGACATGTTCTACACACTTCTTAACCTCTCGCTCGCCGCAGCTTCCGGCGGCAGCGCAAGCATGACGCTCGGCGTCGGGCCGATCCTGTTCGGCGTCATTTACACGGCCTTCGACCTGTTGTTTATCACCATCAAGCGCACCCTGCGGCAGATCGTCGCGGATGCCATGCGTAACGCGAAAGGGCGTTGATCACTATGAATTTGAAACTTCTTTTCTCCGGCCCAAGTTCTGCCTGCTTTGAGCTTGAAAATCAGGCTCCTTACTACGCGCCGGAGGAGTTCAAGGTGTTCCTGAACGATCAGGAGCAATATACATGCCATACCAATGTTTTTTCCCTCTACAGCCTGAACCCGGACACGTCGTATCAGCTTCGGCTTTGCTGCGGGGAAGAGAGCTGCGCGCTCGATTTTCGCACAAGGGCGGAATCCTGCGCCCTCGACGTACACTTTTTCGGCGCTGTGGGCGACGGGGTGCACGACGATACCGAGGCGATCCGCACCGCCATCGGCTGCCTGCCCCGGAACGGCCGCCTGGTCTTCCCGGCCGGCAGCTATGTCACCCGGCCACAGTTTTTGAAAAGCCACATCACCCTTGAGTTTCAGGAGGGCGCGAGTCTTCTCGGCTGGACGGAGCGCAAGGATTACAACATCATCCCCGGCGTGGTGGAGACCGCGAAAGGGGAGCGCGTCCACTTCGGCACCTGGGAGGGCAACGCCGTCCCGGTGTATCAGTCCCTGTTGACCGCCCAGTATGCCGAGGATATCACCATCGTCGGCCCCGGCACGGTGGACGGGAGGGCGCAGAATTCCGATTTCTGGATCGACTTCCATACCTTCCCCGCCGGAAGGCCGAGACTTCTGTTCTTCAACCGCTGCAAGGACGTCCGGGTGCACGGCATCCACGCCTGCAACGCCGCCTCCTGGCAGCTTCACCCCTATTTCTCCGAGAACCTGGGCTTTTATGACGTGCTCATCTCCGCCCCGAAAAACAGCCCCAACACCGACGCGCTCGATCCAGAGTGCTGCGCGGATGTGGAGATCGTCGGCTGCCGCTTCACCGTGGGCGACGACTGCATCGCCATCAAGTCCGGCAAGATCGACATCGGCCGGGAGTTCAACCAGCCCGCCATCCGCCACACGATCCGCAACTGCCTCATGGAGTTCGGCCACGGCGCCATCACCCTCGGCAGTGAGATCGGCGCGGGCGTGCGGGATCTCACGGTGTCCCAGTGCTTCTTCCGCGGCACGGACAGGGGCCTGCGCATCAAGAGCCGCCGCGGCCGCGGCAAAAACTGCCGCATCGACGGTGTGCGTTTTGACAACATCCGCATGGAGAAGGTCCTGACTCCCATCGCCATCAATCTCTGGTACAACTGCTGCGACCCCGACCGCGAGAGCGAATACGTCTGGTCGCGTGAGCATCTGCCGGTGGACGACCGGACGCCGTATATGGGCTCCTTCCATTTCAGCAACATCGTCTGCACCGACGCCGAGGTCGCCGCCTGCTATATCGACGGCCTGCCCGAGGCCCCGATCGGCGAGGTCAGCTTCGAGAACGTGGACATCGGCTTTTCGCCCGACGCAAAGCCCGGCGTGCCCATCATGGAAAACTTCGCAAAGAAGCGCTGCCGCCTCGGCATGTACTTCGACAATGTGCGGCATATCAGCGTGAAAAACGTAAAAATCACAGGCGCCGACGGAGAACCCCTCCTGGCGGATCATTATGAGAAACTGGAAAAAGACCATTTTTGTGAGGGCTGAACATGTACGAAAAAATTGACGCCTATGTCCTGAGCTTGATCGAGCGCTCCTCGCCGGAGCATACGGCTTGGAACATCGAAAGCATACGCTTCGGCAGACCCCCGCACTGGAATTACATCGACGGCTGCATGATCACGGCCCTGCTCGCCATGAGCGACATTACCGGCGACAAGCGCTATTTCGACTTTGCCGAGAGCTTTATCGACTGGTTCGTGCTTGAGGACGGGACGATCCGCACCTATGAGCGCAGCAAGTATAACCTCGACGATATCAACGAGGGGCGCGTTCTCTTCCCCCTGTACGAGAAGACGGGGAAGGAGAAGTACAAAAAGGCCGCCGAGAATCTCTATCAGCAGATCAAGGAGCAGCCCCGCACCTTTGAGGGCAACTTCTGGCACAAGGCCATCTACCCCAACCAGGTCTGGCTTGACGGGCTCTATATGGCCCAGCCCTTCTATGCCCTGTATGTCAGGGACTTCGGCGACGGGGACTACAGCGACATCCTCTCCCAGATCAACAATGTCCGCAGCCACATGTTCGACGAGAAGAAACGTCTCTGCTACCACGGCTATGACGCGAGCCGCAGCGCTTTCTGGGCGGACCCCGTGACGGGCCTGTCTAAGAACTTCTGGCTCAGGAGCATCGGCTGGTTTGCCGTCGCGATGGCGGATCTGTGCGAGATCCTCCCCGAGGGAGAGGGGAGAGAGCGTATTCAGCAAATCTTCAGGGAGCTCATGGAGGGCGTCGCCGCCTATGCCGACGAAGAGACCGGCATGTACTGGCAGGTGCCCGATCAGGGCGGCCGCGAGGGCAACTACCTCGAGACCAGCGGAAGCAGCATGCTGGCCTACGCCATGCTCAAGGGCGCAAGGCTCGGCATTCTGGATAAAGAATACGCCGCGAAAGGCGAGAAGACCTTCCGCGGCATCGTGGAGAAATATCTGTCCTTTACGGACGGCGAGCTGAACCTGGGCGGCATCTGCCTTGTGGCGGGCCTCGGCCCGGAGACCGATCGCCGGCGGGACGGTTCCTACGAATACTACATCTCAGAGCCGGTCGTGGAGAACGACGCCAAGGGCGTCGCCCCCTTTGTGCTGTGCTATACGGAGATCAAGCGTCTGGCAGAGCGCGGATCTTGATGCTCTCGCCGTCGAGGAAGGAGACGTCAGCCTCCCGCAGGCGGAGCTGAAACTGGGAAGGGGACAGGCCGTATTTCTTCCGGAAAATCTTGGAGAAGTACAGCGGTTCCCGGAATCCGCACAGGTGCGCCACCTCGGAGATGTTGATCCCCTGTCCGTCCGGGGAGGCGAGGCGCTCCGCCGCGGCCTGCAGGCGCGTGTCCACCAGAAACTGGTGCGGCGTCACGCCGACCTCGCGCTTGAAGAGCTTTCTTAAATAGTCGTAATTAAAATGCAGGGACCGCAGATACTGGTCCAGCTCAAAGTTTTCGTCGGGATAGCTGAGCACGATGCTGTTCATGATCTCATCCACAATGGGATTTCTGAGCGGCGCGCTCAGACTGTCCAGCACCAGACCCACGATCAGGTTGGCGTAGGCCGACAGCAGCATGGTCTGCCGTCCGGGATTCACGCCGAAGTGGTAGAAGGCCGCGGTGAAGGCGTCCAGAATGAAGTGGTTCACGTCGTCCCGGATCAGGGTCGGCTCCTTCAGATTCAGCGCCGCGTCGCGTATGTTCAGGTGGATGTTGGTAAAGCCCGATTCGCTCTCGTTCTGATGATAGACGAGGGGCGGGATGACGACAATATCGCCCGTCTGATAGGGAATCACGCCGCCGTCGTAGCTGAGATGGCCGGTGCCGCTGGTGCAATAGATGAACTCCCAGCTGTTGTGCGCATGCCGGGAGACCGAAAACGTAATCATATGTTTACCCGCGTAGATGATCTCGTTCATATACAAGCACTCCTCTCGCAAGTGATTTTAGCAAAAATTATCCGTTTTGTCCATATCAATGTAAAATCAAGGGGGATAAAAAATGGCATACCTTACGCTGAAAAACATCAACAAGATCTATCCGAACGGCTACCACGCAGTCCACAATTTCAATCTTGAGATGGAGAAGGGCGAGTTTATCGTCTTTGTCGGCCCCTCCGGCTGCGGCAAGTCCACGACCCTGCGCATGATCGCCGGTCTCGAGGACATCAGCAACGGTGAATTCCTGATCGACGGCAAGCGCGCCAACGAGCAGGGCCCGCGTGAGCGCGGCGTGGCGATGGTGTTCCAGAGTTATGCGCTCTATCCCCAGATGAGCGTCTATGACAACATTGCCTTCGGCCTTGAGCTGCAGGGCGCAGACGACGATTACATCGACGAGAAGGTGCGCAACACCGCCCGCATCCTCGGCCTGACCGACTATCTGGACCGTCTGCCGAGAGCGCTGTCCGGCGGCCAGCGTCAGCGTGTGGCCATCGGCCGCGCTCTGATCCGCAAGGTGGGCGTCTTCCTTATGGACGAGCCTCTCTCCAACCTCGACGCCAAGCAGCGCGTTACCATGCGCTCCGAGATCACGCAGATCCACCGTGAGACCGGCGCCACCACCATCTACGTTACCCACGACCAGACCGAGGCCATGACTATGGCGGACCGCATCGTCTGCATGAAGGACGGCTATGTCCAGCAGGTCGGCACGCCCCGCGAGCTGTACTTCGATCCCGTCAACGTCTTCGTTGCCGGCTTCATCGGCGAGCCGCCCATGAACTTCGTGCGCACCACCGTCAAGGGCGGCAAGGTCACGGTCGGCGGCAAGAGCCTGGATCTCGCCCCGAAGCTCGGCAAGAAGCTCGGCTCCTACGAGGGCAAGGAGATCGTCTTCGGCTTCCGTCCCGAGTCCATCAAGCTCGGCGAGCACAAGGAAGCCTATATCATGGACGCGGATGTGGAGCTCACCGAAATGCTGGGCGACAACACCAACGTTTACATCAACATGAAGGACCAGAATGCCATCCTCAAGGTCGATCCGCATGACACGCCCGAGGTTGACAGCAAGATCGCCTTCTCGATCCCCTATGAGAGCGTTTACCTCTTTGACGGCGAGACCGAGATGGTCATCAAGTAAAGGAGACGCGTATGGATATCCGCTATTCCGCAAGCCCCAATGACGTAAAGCGCTACACGACCGAGGAGCTGCGCAAGGAGTTTCTGATCGAGAATCTCTATGAGGCCGACAGCGTCGTCGCTGTCTACAGTCATGTCGACCGCATGGTCACCCTCGGCTGCATGCCCGTGAACGAGACCGTGTCCATCGACAAGGGCATCGACGTCTGGGCAAACTTCGGCACGCACTATTTCCTCGAGCGCCGCGAGATCGGCATCTTCAACATCGGCGGCTCCGGCAGCATCACCGTGGACGGCACGGTCTACGAGCTCGGCTACAAGGACTGCCTGTACATCACCATGGGCGCGAAGGAGGTCCTCTTCGCAAGCGACGATCCCAAGTGCCCGGCGAAGTTCTACATGGTCTCCGCCCCGGCTCACCGCAGCTACGAGACCAGACTCCTGAAGCTTGCCGACGCCAACAAGCGCCCCACCGGTGAGATGGAGACCTCCAACAAGCGCACCATCAACCAGTTCATCCACCCCGCCGTCCTCAAGACCTGCCAGCTGTCGATGGGCATGACCGTCCTGGAGCCCGGCAGCGTCTGGAACACCATGCCCGCCCACACGCACGAGCGCCGCATGGAGATCTACATGTATTTTGAAGTGCCCGAGCACCAGGTGGTCTTCCACATGATGGGCCAGGGACAGGAGACCCGCCACATCGTCATGACCAATGAGCAGGCGGTCATCTCTCCCTCCTGGTCGATCCACTCCGGCGCAGGCACCAGCAACTATACCTTTATCTGGGCCATGGGCGGCGAGAACCAGGAATTCGACGACATGGACAACATCCCCACCGAGAATCTGAAATAATAATTGGAGGAATGATTAACATGGACATGATGAAAAAATTCTCCCTCGAGGGCAAGGTTGCTCTCATCACCGGCGCGTCCCATGGCATCGGCATGTCGATCGCCAACGCCTTTGCCGCTGCCGGCGCGACGATCTGCTTCAACTGCTCCAGCGAGGGCTCCAAGGCCCGCGCTCTGGAGGCCTACAAGGCCAACGGCGTTGACGCCCACGGTTATGTCTGCGACGTCTGCGACGAGGAGGCTGTCAAGGCTCTCGTAGCGCAGATCAAGGAAGAGGTCGGCGTCATCGACATCCTGGTCAACAACGCCGGCATCATCAAGCGCATCTTCATCGTCTCCAAGGCCGTCATTCCCGGCATGATCGAGAAGGGCCACGGCAAGATCATCAACATCTGCTCCATGATGAGCGAGCTGGGCCGCGAGACCGTCTCCGCCTACGCCGCCGCCAAGGGCGGTCTGAAAATGCTGACCAAGAACATCTGCTCCGAGTACGGCGAATACAACATCCAGTGCAACGGCATCGGCCCCGGCTACATTGCCACCAGCCAGACTGCGCCTCTGCGTGAGCGCCAGCCCGACGGCAGCCGCCACCCCTTCGATCAGTTCATCGTCGCAAAGACCCCCGCTGCCCGCTGGGGCGAGGCCGAGGATCTGATGGGCCCCGCCGTCTTCCTCGCTTCCGATGCCTCCAACTTTGTCAACGGCCACATCCTGTACGTTGACGGCGGCATCCTCGCCTACATCGGCAAACAGCCCTGAGCCGTCAGAAGAAACACGCTTTGTTACGCTTCTGCGGCTTCGGTAAGAGTCGCAGAAGCGCTGCACCCGTTCCTTCTTCCTCACAGAGTCGGACTTGCTTCGGTTTTGTAAAGAGGAGCGGTCAACTTGCCGGGAAGGGGGAAAAACCAGATGAATATTTGCTCTTTTCAGGCACACGACGCGCCGGTCATAGGTTACCTCCAGGACGACCATGATCGGCTCGTCGCGCATAAAAAAAGGCCCGCTATTGTCATCTGCGCGGGCGGAGCATACCGCTGGCTCTCTCCGCGGGAGAAGGACCCGGTGGCCCTGCACTTTGCCTCCCTCGGCTACCAGACCTTCCTGATCGAGTATTCGGTCGGGGAGCGGGCAGGGGAGCTGCGCCCCCTGCGGGAGTTGGCCGAGACCGTCCGTATCCTGCGCCGGCGCGCGGAGGAATGGCACATCGAGCCGGAGCATATTGCGGTGCTGGGCTTCTCTGCCGGCGGACACCTGGCCGCGAGTCTGGCAGCCCTCTGGCACCGGCCGGAGCTGGGGCTCGATGAGGACTGCCGCCCGGACGCCGCGGTGCTCTGCTACCCTGTGATTACGACAGGGGAGCACTGCCACGCCGAGTCCGTTTCGTATGTGACCGGCGGGGACGAAAAGCTCATGGAGCTTTTGAGCCTCGAAAACCAGGTCACGCCCCGCATGCCGCCCGTTTTCATCTGGCACTGCACCGGGGACGAATCCGTCCCGGTGGAGAACACCATGCTCTTCACCGCCGCCATGCAGCGCGCGAAGCTGCCCTATGAGTGCCACCTCTTTACCGGCGGCGCGCACGGCATCTCCATGTGCAATCAGGAGGTGGAAACCCCCTGGCCCGCGGTGGCCCCGTGGGTGGGGCTCTGCGATACCTGGCTCAATCGGCAGTTTGGTTTCACGCCCTGAGGAAACGGTTTTTTCGGCAATCATTATTCACATAAAAAGTTCAGATAATAAGGAGGAGTTTCCCATGAATGCCATGAATCAGAAGATCAGCGCCATCGGCGTGGTGCCGGTCATCAAGCTCAACAATCCTGAGCGCGACGCGGTCGGTCTGGCAAAGGCTCTCTGCGCGGGCGGCGTTCCCGTGGCGGAGGTCACCTTCCGCGCTGCCGGCGCTGACAAGGCCATCAAGCTCATGAAGGAAGCCTGCCCCGAGATGCTCGTCGGCGCCGGCACCGTCACCACCACCGCGCAAATTGACGCCGTCATTGCGGTGGGCGGCGACTTCATCGTCAGCCCCGGCTTTGATCCCGAGCTCGTCGCCTACGCCCAGGAGAAGAACATCCCCATCTTCCCCGGCTGCACCACCGCCTCCGAGTACCATCAGGCGCTCAAGTTCGGTCTGGAGGTCATCAAGTTCTTCCCGGCCGAGCAGTCCGGCGGTCTTGCCAAGATCAAGGCCCTGTCCGCTCCCTTCCCCCAGTTCAAGGTCATGCCCACCGGCGGCATCAGCCTCAAGAACCTGAAGGACTACATCTCCGCCCCCGTCATCGCGGCCTGCGGCGGCAGCTACATGGTCACCGCCGACCTCATCGACAACAACAAGTGGGATGAGATCACGGAGCTGTGCAAAAAGTCCAGAGAGATCGTCGAAGAAGCCAGAAAGTAATCGTATATAAAAACATCTGATACATTATTTAGGAGGATTGATTATCATGGAATTGAATCTGCGTCCGAAAGAAGAATGCCGTTTTGACGCCGTATCCCTCGGCGAGGTTATGCTCCGTCTCGATCCGGGCGAGGGCCGCATCCGCACCGCTCGCTCCTTCCGCGCATGGGAAGGCGGCGGCGAGTATAACGTCATCCGCGGTCTGCACAAGTGCTTCGGCATGGACACCGCCGTCATCACCGCCTTCGCCGATAACGAAGTCGGCAAGCTCATGAAGGACTTCATCGAGCAGGGCGGCGTCGGCACCGACCTCATCTTCTGGAAAAAGACCGACGGCATCGGCAGAATCTGCCGCAACGGCATCAACTTCACCGAGCGCGGCTTCGGCATCCGCGGCGCTGTCGGCTGCTCCGACCGTGCCAACACCGCCATTTCCCAGGCCACGCCAGCGGACTTCGACTTCGAGTATATCTTCGGCAAGCTCGGCGTGCGCTGGCTGCACACCGGCGGCATCTACGCGGCCCTCTCCGAGCAGGCCTGCGAGACCGTCATCGCCGCCTGCAAGGCCGCGAAGAAGTACGGCACCGTCGTCTCCTACGACCTCAACTACCGTCCCTCCATGTGGAGCGCCATCGGCGGCCTGGACAAAGCCCGCGAGGTCAACCGTGAGGTCGCCAAGTATGTCGACGTCATGATCGGCAACGAAGAGGACTTCACCGCCTGCCTCGGCTTCGAGATCGAGGGCAACGA
>CADADE010000034.1 GCA_902786615.1 Oscillospiraceae bacterium | reverse complement strand
GGCCCTGATTTCAAAAACAGATAAGTTTTCAACAAAAGCCACGGCGTCAGGCCGTGGCTTTATCTTTCTTTTATTCGTTTTCTGCCTTCTCTTCATCGGGAGGCTTGTCCTCGTGTTCGCCGTGGTCGCTGTCGATTTTGTCTTTGTATGCTGCCAAAGATCTCATGAGCCATTTGGGTACCGGAGCGCCCAGCTTCCCTGCGTTCTCAGCAATACTGCCGAGCTCAGTAATAATGTACCATAACAGCACCACGGGCGTGACCATGACCGGCAGCTCGACGCCAATCTGCACGCCGGCGCCGTTTATCAGTACATGCAGCGCGATGTCGCAAAGGGCTGCCACCAAAACCGCGAACACTTCGCCCAGCTTGTGCCAGAGGCCCGCGCGGGCGACGGAGCTCGCCCACTCGTTGTCCTTTTTCGCCGCGGCGCTGCCGCTGATATAGTCGATCAGCATGCAGACTATCCAAATCCAGACGGCCCAGCCGACCCAGCCCCAAAGGGCTGTCAAAAACGCGAGGATTGCCGCAATCGCGGCCTTGATTTCGGTTGCTCTTTCCGGTGCATTCATTTCTCTTTGCTCCTCTCTATGTAATTATTAAATCCTTGCAGAAACTCGTCGGTCTGCAGGTACTCCGCCAGGGCGGCGAGGGTGTCGCGGATGTCTGGCGCGGGCTCATGGACGGCGGGCAGCTCGTCCAGCAGGCTGTCGATCAAGGCCATTGTAACCGGCCCTGCCTCTCCGTCCACCGGCGTGAGCTTATGCTCTTCCTGGAGCTTGGCCACGGCAAGAAAGGTCTTCGTGCCATACTTCCCTTCTACGCCTCCGGTGTCGTATCCGAGCTTGACCAGCTTTTCCTGCAGCACGCGCACGTCCTCGCCGATCATCCCCTTTTTGAGGATGGAGCGCTTTGCCCGTTGTTCCTCAACAATTCCCGGCTCTCCCGGCTCACCGCGGACGCCATAATCGACAATGCCTTCAAATCCGGTGTAGCGGAGGACGCAGTCCCACGGGCCATAGTATGGCTGCACTCTGATCTCGTTGCCGCTCTGGTCGCCCTGGATGCTGTTGCCTTCGCTGCTGCGGGCATGTACGATCTGACCGTGTCCGGCGTATAACGCGGCGTGCTGCTTGCCGTCGTTATGACTGTGCAGCACATCGCCGTACCGCAGCCCCGCGCCGGTGGCGAGATCGCAGGCGGCGGTCACATCTTGGAAGCCGCAGCGGGTGAAGACGTCGTACATGTTCCCCGTGTACGTCGCGCCGGCCGCCTTGACCGGGACGCCCGCCTGCTCCCAGGCCGAGATCACAAAGCTGGAGCAGTCATAGTCCGGCCCCCAGCGGTTGGCTTGGGAGTAGCCATGGCTGTTGTCTTCGGCAGTGTCGAGCGCCCACGTCATTGCTCGGCTGATCACACCCGGCGCGTCCGACTCCACGGCCTCGGGCGCAGTTTCCGCTTCCTGCTTTTCTGTCTGCGGCGGCTGGTGATTCTCATCCCGCCAGATCGGGAGCCCGTAGTTGGCGGGATCGTAGGGGCGGGGCATTTCCGCCGCGCCCTTGAAATCAAAATCGTGCTGCATCATTCATCCTCCAAAAGGCCGCTGAACTCTTTTTCATCGTCGTCCATATCAGTTCCCCACGTTAATGGTCAGTTGCGTGCGAAGCGAATAGTAACAAATTCTGTTTGCGGTTACTGACTCGTCAGCCGGGATCGTTACGTCAATTTTTCCGGGGACTTGACAAGCCGCACCGAGAATGCTCGTGTTGAGGATTGGCGTTGCGGCAGCAGATGATCCCGGCTGAAAAACATTTATCGAGACAGTGCTCTCGGCTACTGATAGTTGCGTTCCCGGCTCCAAGAATGGAGCATCGAAAACTAAGTGGATAACACCAGAATTGTCCGATCTCCAAAATCCGAGTGAGAGCCATGCGGCAAACACATACTGGCTCGGCATTGAGATTCCTTTCTTGATTGTTCCTGTTGCCATTTTTCATGGCTGGGTATCACGTTGGTGTAGCATTCTCGTATAGATCGTTTCGAACATATAAGCACCTGATTGTAAATTTCGCAGTAACAGCAGTATCGGTAGAACCAATCCAAACGTATCCGCTGGATGGCGTACCATGAATCGTTATGATCGCCCGACCAGTACCGGAGCCGCTGACACCGTGAACTGAAACGAAGGCCCGGCTCCACCCGCTTATAACCGGAAATGAGTACTGTTGAGAAACGCTCTGCCCTGCACTCACTGCAACGTCAGTGAACATGAGATCATATACTTTTATTGCACCAGTTAGTGATTTAATTGTACCTGTTGCCATACCTTCTCGGCTTGGCTGAGTGATAGGAGTTAAAACAAGTTAGATCGTACGCATGTTATCCAAACCGTTGCTGTATAATTAACAGTCGTTTGCGCAGTCGTATTCTTAAAGTATAGCTCTACTCTGCTATTTGAATTGTCGACTACAAATCCGCGCAAAACAATATAATTCGCGTCAGTTCCCGAAAATTTGAGTGAATTAACAGCAATCATGCGATAACCATCCGGGATCGTAACAGGTACATACTTCCATGCATTCTCTCCTGCTGTTATCGTGCCTGTTACCGATGCGTTGATATTTTTCACTTCCCCGTGTTCCGAAAGTATTTTTCCCGTCGCCATCACTCAGCCCTCCAATCACGAAGATCAGAGGATTTACGCCTCAGACCTCCGATCCCCGGAGGCGGAGGACAACAGCTTAACCCAGCGCGTCCTCCCTTCGGCAGAATCGGGCCGCCGCCCGTGTGTGTGTGTGTGTGTGTGGCGCTACGCGCCATAAAGATCTTACTCATTGCTTACTCCTCCTGTTCCGGGGCGGGGGCCATGCGTCGGTCGAACACTCTGCCGTCCGTAAGGATGCCATCAGAGCGCATGATGTGGCCGCTATGGTACGGCAGGCCGGACGTTGCTGCCGCCGCCAGAATGGTGTAGAGCTTGGCAAGCGCTGCATCATAATTCTCGAAATGGTCGTACAGCAAGCCTCTGCTGCCGTCCTCACGCACCTGATTCTCGATTGTCGTGTAGAAATAATTGCCCATGGTTTACCCCTCCTTAAAACAAAATCAGATCAATTTCAGCGGTCGTGCTGCCCGATATCGAACCTGAGAGCGTTAAGCTCCCGTCTGCGGTTGTCCACGTTACATCTCCGGTGATTTCCGACGGTGTACCCCAAACGCAATTGACCACCCGCATACCTGCAGTGATAGCGCTGTTGCTGATCGTCTGCGGGAAGCTGGAAAAAGAGGCGACGGAAATGTGTAGCGCTACCGTGGCCCATTTCAAATCATAGTCCGTGGCGCTGGCCTTGACCGGGATTTGTCCGGCGGAGCCGCCAGCCGGTACAAGAGCCGCTTGCACATCGCTCGCAAGATCAGATTTCGGTATGCCGCTGGGCGGCTTGAGATATCTCTTGTCAACGTAATCCTTATTGGCAGCATCTTGATAGTTGGTTGGCGTAGGCAATTTGGTTACCTTGTTGCCGTTCATGTCGATATTGCCAGCCATTGTGCCGCCAGCCAGCGGGAGTGCGTCTGCTGTACCGCCGCCCGTTGCGTTGAGCGTCAGCGTTCCGTTGGCGTAGCTTGATGTCATGTTTTCCCCGGCAACGACGCGGGAGAACGTGTTTTTGACCACGTATGACCAACCATTTGTTTGCGAGAGGGTGTAAACAAAAAGCTGATCCCCTTGCTGAGAATCGCTGTGAATGGCGGGATAATAATACACAAAATCAACACTGGTAGGGACAGTTGGATGATTGACGTAGGCCATGACAGCCATACGCACCTGAGAACCAGCGCCGGGATTCGCTGCGGTAATGGATGCGCGGCAGTACACAATGCTTTTTGCATTATAAGCAGCAATGAAGTCCGCCCATGTACTATTGCCGTAGGACAGGATCGTCATGCTTGCGTCGCCCGGTTCTCCCTTCGGGCCTCGGATGTTTACCGGGTCGGGGTTGGGTTTGCCGCCGTCGTTTGTCCAGCTGAGCATGCCCTCGGAGCTCACCGATGGCATGAAGGTCGTCCCATCGCTGCCAGGATCTCCTGCAGGCCCGGCAGGGCCGACAGGGCCGACAGCGATCTGGCCGGCGTTCTGCCAGCTCGTGCCGTTGTAGAACCAGCCGTCGAATGGGGACGAAGTACCCACAAGCCAGAGCTCCCCGGAAGGAGCGGTGGCCGGAAGCTGCTCGGTGCTCGCCACGGGGCCGCGCAGCTCAACGCTTGTGCCGGGTGAGCCCGCAGGGCCCGGAGGGCCAGCAGGTCCGGCGGGGCCGCGCAAACCGTTCCAGCTCTCGAAGTTGTCCTCGGGATCCGTGAACTGGAACTCGTTGCAGCAGCTTTGGAGCTCGAAAACGTCGGCCATCAGCCCATCACCTCCTGGTTGAGGCTGTCATAGACCGGGATGGGCCAGACGGCGGAGGCGGGGGCGTCCGTGGCGCTCTGATAGCACCGGATCTGCATGTAGGCCATGGGGCCTGTGACCGCGCCCATGGGCGAGCCCGCAGTGGGCGCAAACGCCAGCGTCTCTGCCTGTGTCAGCACCACCTCCACCCGGTCTTCGCCCACGGTGAAGCCCTCGTCGCCGTTCGTCTTCTCGACGATGAGCCTCTGCCCCTGGGCAAAGCTCACGCGGATGATGGAATAATCCGCCGGTGGCTTCGGCGTTTTGATTGTGACCGGGAACGTCCCGGCTCTGTGAATGGCTGCCATGTTGTCCTCCTCCTCAGCTTAACTTCCCGATTACCACAAAGGTGCCGGAAATCTTTGCCACGAGCACGCGGTTGTTAGACGAGAGTCCTTGACTGGTCACGCGCTTGTATCGTTTTTGTGTCGGCGTATCCGTCCCGTCAAAGATCAGCGTTACGCCGGCGGAGCTTGCGCTCCCCACGGTGGCCAGGAGCAGCTGCGCCGGCTCGCCCTTGACGTCAATCTCCAGATCTTCCTTATTGCTGGTCAATGTTGATCACCACCCTCTGAAGTGTGTGCTGCATGGTCCCACCAACGCCCAGTGACATCGTCCAGGCTTTCTCGACGCACAGCTCGTCGACGCCCTCAAAGCGGAGTGCGGTGACGTCCGCCATGCCGAAGCCGGGGAGAAGCCCCGTCTGCACGCGGATGGTCTCGCCGCCGATCATGCTCTCGTTGCAGATCCGCGCGGCATAGGCGTCAAGCGCTGCCTGACTTTCGATGTTGGCCACCTGGATCTTTTTCATGATCCGCCGCCCGCGGCGGCCGATCGACAGCGGGCTTTGCGGGTTTGTGTTTTCGGCCTTTGAGACCAGCGGGCCGCTCTTGTCGGGGTTCGAGCAAACGCACAGGAAGACGTTGGGCGCGCGGTAGATATCCGTCTCCCGGCTGATCGACGGCAGGAGCATGGACTCGACGTTGCTCTCATCGAGCACGTGCTTGAGTCGGGAGACGCTGGGCACCGACACCGGCTCCAGCACGGCCGCGCCCTGCGCATTAAACCACAGGGGGTTGTAGTTGATCTCCCCCAGCAGCTGATTGACGATGTCCAGATAGCTGGTCCCGATGTCCCAGTCCTCCCTGGCCTCCGAGAAAACCGCATCCGACGGCGTGGCCAGCACTGTGTCGATCCCGCAGGAGACCAGCAGCCGCTGGATCTCCTGTACGTAGTTTGCGCCCGCTGCCAGATAGAGGATGTCCTCTGTCGTGACGTCCTGCACGCGCCAGCAGCGGTCATAGGCCTCAATGTGCAGCGACGCGGTCGTGGCCGTTTTGGTCGGGATCACGGTCGCCGGCATGAGAACAGCCAGCGGGTGTTCGACACCGTCGATGATCAGCACAGGCTGGATCTCGTCGCGCAGCCAGTCCGCAAGCTCGTTCGGGGCGAAGTCCCCGGACAGCGACATCTTGAGCGCCGTGCTGTCGTCACAGCGGAGCTGAGGATTCCCGATTGCGTAGAGCTTGCCGAAGTACGCACCGTTGCGGCGGATGATGTACTGGATCTCTATCTCACGTTTCATCGATGTAATCCTCCCAGTGGATCCGCTGCAGGGTGAAACTGTACCCAACGAAGAACTGTCTGCGGATGCGCTGGAGTTGGGCCAGACAGCCGACGACGATTCCGTCGCAGGTCTTCAGGATGACGATCTCGCCGCGAAGCTGCTCGAAGGCCTTGGCCGCGGCGTCGTCCACAAAGGCGGCATCGAAGGCCGTCGATTCGTCGCAAAAGGCTGAGACCTCCAGAACCGGATAGACCGCGCCGACGATGTGGCGCAGGCTCACGGTGCGGCTGTAGGCGGTCGTCTGCGATCTGGTGGCGTTTTCGCTGAGCACAAGCTGCACCCATGCCCCGTCCGGGAATTTCGCGATCAGCGGCTTGCAGACGTGCAGCTTGCCGGTCACCTCGTTCGATTTCGTGTAGTAGCCGCCCGGGAGCTTCTCCAGCACGTACCAGGTATGCAGCCCGACCGTGAGCCGGTCCGTATAGGCAAGGTTCGCGGTTTTCGCGATCCTTTTGCCGTCGCGGTACACGTAAGTCTCGTTCAGCTCGTCGGACGACTCCCAGCTCAGAGCGGCGTCTCCGTAAAAGACCCCGCGGAGCCGGATATCCGCGCCCGGCTGGTTTTCAACAGAAAACACAATCTGCCCGGCTTTTGACCAGAGCCCATAGGCGCCCTGGATCGCCACGCTGGCCGTGTGCTGTCCGTCTTCCAGCGGCTCCTCCAGGGTGAAGTTCTTGTCTGTTCCGAAGTACGGGCCGTATGTCGTCCCGTCTACCGTGACGCTCCAGGCCTCCTGCCCGGAGCTCTGCCAGGTGATGGTCGCGAACGGGACCTCATCGACGGACACCGAAGGCACCGGCGGCGCGCCATAGCTGATAAAGGTCACGACTTCCGACCATGGACCGGCCACGTTGTTGTGGTTGTAGTTCCGGACTCTCCAGTAGACCGTGCCGGACGGGAAAGTATTGGCTGGGGCGATATAGATCATCACGCTGCTGTCGACAGAGATCAGATCCGTCCAGGTGGCTCTGTCTCTGCTCCACTGTACGTCCGACCTGGTTGGGCGCGTGCCCGTGTCGCTCGAATACGTCCAGGTGAAGGTGACCGGCGAGTTGTTCTCGCAGATCTCACCGACAGGATGCACGGCCGCGGCGTACATGGTGGAATCGACGGTGGAGAATTGGGCAGCTTCGCTCCATGGCCCGGCCTCACCGTCAAGGTTGTAGGCCCGTACACGCCAGTAGTATGTCCCGGTGCCGAATGTGTTCGCGGGCGCGCGGAAGCTCTGGGATTCACCGGTCGCGGTGCCGAGGGTGTTCCAGGAGCTGCCGTTTGTGCTCCACTGAAGATCTGCTTTTTGCTGCCGCGTGATTCCGTGGTCATTTTGATTCGTCCACATGAACAGGGACTGCGCCAGCGGGTCCACAAACGCTCCTGCGATCGGGGATGAGGGCGTCGCGGTCAGCTCACCGACGCTCATGTCGTTGGTGTATGTCGGGGATGTCAGCGTATCTCCCAGATCATCGACGACCACGATCCTCCACTCGAGCGTCTTCCCGACAAAGGTTTCGGCCGGGATCGTCACTTCACTTGTGGCCCCGGAGACGGGCACGCTGTTCCACGTGCTGGTTCCGGCTTTCCGCCACTGGAAATTTGCAGACTTCTGGATGGGGTCAGATAGGCAGTATGCCGTATCGTTTTTCACGATGCGCCACGTAAACTTGTTTTCAATGAATCGGTCGAGATAGCCGGAAGTGTGGCTCCTGCCCTCAGGCCGGTAGGACACCTTGACAGAGCTGTCGTACTGGACGGTCAGCGTTGGCTTGCTGCTTGCGGCTCTTGTATTGAGGAACAGCTGGTCACCTGAATAATGCTCCCGAACCCCTTCGATCATGACACAGGACTTCTGAAGGATCAGCTGCGCAATGACGTCGTCTCCCTTCGTGTGGGTGGCCGGGAAAGCGCATGGCGATGAGGGACTCCAGCCGCCGGTAGGCGTGTATACTATTGCTGTGGTTCCGAGGGTCGTATTGTTCCCGGGCTTGCTGTTCCAGGTGACGGAGGACTCGTTGAAGCTGTCACACGAATAAACGCTGACTACCGTATTGTAAATCTGAGTACTTGTAGGCGTGCCTATCACCGCGGAAAAGTAATCTTTTACAACGGCGGAGTACAGCTTGTTTCTCCGTAAGCTCTGCGGGAATGCCTCAAATTTGAGGCAGAGCGCGTTTTTCGGGTTTGCTTTGATATCATAGGATGACGCCCCATGGTAATTGGTGCCTGTGCTCTGGGAGTCGATCATCGCGCTGCCGATGCAGGCGTAGGTTTTGGTGACTGTTGACATTTACGCCATCCTCCTCCTGACCCGCAGGCCCGAAAACTCGCCGCCGATCGCCTCCAGCAGCTGCACGTTGCGCTCCAGCAGCGCCTCGATCCGGCTGGTGTCGGTGCCGGTGGCGCCCATCTGCTGGCTCTCCTGGTTGCTCCAGATCCGGCTGCCCCTGGGCAGGGCCACCAGCTCAGGCCCGCTTTCGCCGACCCATGTCAGACCGCCGCGCCAGTTGGCATCCCCTGCGGCGTTGCGACCTGCCAAAAGCTTTTGTATGTCTGCTTCGCTCATATACCCGTATGAGTACGCAGACTCACCAGGGAGAATTTCGCCCAAATAAAAATTGTTCTTCGGTTTGCCTGTTGTTTTATCAATCTGGTCGATGATGTCGGGGGTAATGACCGTGCCGCCCATGGTAACGTATGCCTGCACATCGTCCTTCCAGGTCGCGCCGTACACGTCGGAACCAAGGCCGCCATAGTTTTTCATTTCGCTCTGCTGTCCCAGCAGGCTCTTGAAAGCCCTGGCAGCCTTCTCAGCCATCTCGTTCATTTTAGCGAGGGCATTAGTCAGGACGCCCACCGCGGCGGTCACCACTTTTAACGACGCTTCGGCCACAGGAGCGAACGCCACAGCCAGCTGGTTCTTTGTGGCTTCTATCTGCAGCTGCATCTGGTGGTAGGCGGCGTTGACCTCGTCAAGTTTGGCGATCTGATACTCGTCCAACACGTAACCAGCGTCTTCTGCGTCTTTTGAAAAACCGCGCAGAGCTTCACTTCCTTGAGCGATCAGGGGATTGAGTTCCTGGGCACTTCTGCCCATGATATCCATGGCGATGGCATCGCGCTCCGTCTGATTCTGCACCTTACCCAGCGCGTCCACCACGTCGTAGAAGATCTCTTCGGCGGGGCGGAGCTGCCCGGAGCTGTCTGTCACCGAGACGCCAAGCGATGCAAAGGACGCCGCGAGCTTTTCGTTGCCGTTGACGGCGTCGAAAGCGCTGTTGGTCAGTTTGGTCATGCTGCCTGTCATGGTGTCTACGCTGACGTCAATGAAATCAGCGGCATACTGCCATTGCTGCAGCGTTTGGGTGCTTACTCCGGTGATCACGCTCTTGGTCAGCAGATCGTCCGCGCGGGCAGCTGCCTCAATCGTGGTGTCGTAGAGAGCCTTGAGTACTTTGACGGCTGCGGCAGCTGCTGCAGCCACCGCGCCCATTTTGGCCACCGCTCCGGCTGAAAAGCCATTGATACTGTTGAGAGCCTTCGTGGCTCCTTCCGGTAGATTGATGCCCAGTTTGCTGCTCAGGCCCTTGACCTGATCGCCCAGTTTTCCGGTGGCAGGCTCCAGTTCCTCAAGGGCTTCGCCGACCTCCTCGATGGGCTTCTTGCTGTTCTCCAGGGCCTCAGTGGTGTCCTCGATGGCGTTCTTCGTCTCGATTTCGGCCGTCTGGGCCTTCGCCAAAGCGGCCTCATACTCCTGAACCTTCTTCTGTACAGTTTTGTATTGTTCAGACCCTGCGCCAAACTCTTCTTTGACTCGCTTCTGAGCCTCTCGCCAGGATTCCAGCTGCTTCTGAGTCTCGGCGACCTTGGCCTGGTGTTCCAGCAGGCTCCGGTTGAGCAGCTCCTGCTTCTTCTCCAGGGCATCGATGCTGTCTTCGTTGCCGCGGTACTCGGCAGCGAGCTTCTTCATCTGTTCGCCCAGCGTTTTGTTTTCCCGGTTAATCTCGGCGATTTTTTCTTTGTATTCTTTTTCGCCTTCAAGCTCCATCTTGAGCCCGACGGTCCTTGTCGCCATGGGTTAGCCTCCTCCCGTGAGGTATGCTGCGAGGGAAATCTCACCGATTTTGCCGTTTTTTGGTTGGTTTTCGCCCGTCTGGAGCGTTTGGGAGATCTCCCGTTGATGTCTTGGTCGAAAATATGCGTCAAAAAGGCTCCAGAGACGCCGCGGGTTCATGGTTTTCCAGAACTCGGCCTCGTCCCTGTGGCACTCAAAGAGCCAGATAGAGAGATACCGGGCGAAGTCGATGTGGTTAGACTCCGCCCGGTCGTTCAGTTTCCCGGTTCGCCCTCTTCTGTGGGTGCTGCCGCAGCCGGCTGCGGATCCTCCGGTATGACCGCCCGGTAGAGCATGCCGATGACGTCAATCTCTTTCATGTCCGCGAAGCTGACCATCTTGGAGATCTGCTTCGGTGTGTACTGGATATCCCAGCCCATATCCTCCGCGTAATCGTTGAGCATAGCCGCCAGGACCTCAGGCGTCGCCTTTGAGGGTGGCAGGGTCATCACCGCGGTGAAGTTCCCGTCGTGGGCCTGCTCGAGCCTGTCCAGGACGGACATGTTGCACCGCAGCTCCCAGACGCGGCCATCAAAATCAATTTTCTTGGTTTCGAGCTTGAGACTCCTCATGGCTCACCTCATGCGGCAAATGCGGCGGCGATCCATGCCTGCGCCTCTTCCTCGCTGTCGCAAATGGCGATCTCCTGGATCACCCTGTCGCTTGCGTCAGACTGCAGGAAAGCGCCCGTGGTCTGCGGCGTCTGGAAGGTGATCGATTCGCCCTTGGTGTTCAGCACCGTGCTGGGCGTGGAGAACTTGACCTTCGGTACGAAAAAGGCGGTATACTTGCGTTCGCCGTTGACCATGTCGGGGGCATAGCAGGCAAAGCCCACGTAGCTCGGGTCGTCGTTGGCTGTGGTGGCCACGCTCGTGACGTTGCCGGTTGTCTGCGTGCCGCCGGGCGGGGTATAAGTAATGCTGCGGGTTTTGGTCTTGTTGCCGAACATCAGCACCTGCGCTTCCTGCGGGAAGAGTTTGGCGCCGAATGTGATGTTGCCGCCCGTGACCTCGCGCAGATACTCTGCCAGGCTGTCGCAGGCGTAGAGCCTGGCCTCGGCGAAGGTCAGCTCCAGGTTGACGGAGATGGCGCAGCCGGCACCGATCGGGGTGTCGTAAGTCACAGCGCCGTTGTTATTATTGTACTTGGCGACCATTGCGCCGCGAAGTCCAAACTGAGGCATATAAAGCTCCTTTCTCAGCTGCTGGCCATTTTCTCGAGCCAATCGCCGATGATCTCCTCGCCGGGTTTGGCGATGGTGTCGGCGCCCTGCTCGGCGGCCTGCCTGATAAACGGGCGGGGCGCTTGGCCCCGCTTGCCGTATTCGTTAATAAACGCGATCTCCGCGTTCCTTGTTTTCGTTCGCCCCCGGGTCCTTGTCCCGGAGAAGGTGACGTTGGAGTATCCCCCGGTGTCGCTTTTCTTGGGTTTGGTGTGGGTTATTTTGTCCAGAATGTGCACCCGGCTCTCCGGATCCCGGACCCCCATGGACTGCCCGGTCTGGCGCACCTGCGCCTCGGCCACGTCGGCCATGGCGTTCAGTGCGTCAGAGATGACGTCAAAGGGGACCTCGCTCAGGTGCTCTAGCATCTTGTCGATCTCGTCCAGGCCGTTAAGACTGATCTGAGCCATAGTAGCCCCCTCCGTCCGTCCATTCGCACTCGAGGGCGTAGCCCTGGCCCTCCTGGTCTGTGATATTAGTGATCGATGGCCAAGTGCATTCTGCACGAAACAGTGCCCAGCTGATTGCGCGTTTCATCCTGTTTGGATTCTTGTCGAATGGGAGGAAGTACCGCACCGTGATCAGATACCTGGCCGCGTGTGGCGCATCGTCCGCTGCCACCACAGGGATCTGGGTATAGGACCAGGTCAGATACTCCAGATCTGGTCCCGTATACTCGTTTGGGTGTACCGGTAGCCCCAGGGTCTCGAGCGCTGTCTGCAGGGTCTCGTCGCAGCTCATCGGACCACCTCCTCGAGGATCAGCATCACCGTGCCGCGCCCTGTCGGATAGTGACGTATGACGTTGTAGAGGCTGCCGTCGGCGCGTGCGCGCGTCTGGTTCTCGTAGTCGTCCTCCCACACCTCCGCCGAGCAGCTGGCCCGGAGTCCAGCCTTCATCGCTTCGTAGAACTCCCCGCGTGCGACGCCGGCAGAGAAGCAGCAGCAAATCTCGGTCTCGGTCTCGGTTCGGCTGGTATAGCCCTCTCTGTCCGTGGTTTCCTCGTAGCTCAGCAGGATCAGCTCATCGGTCCATGGCGTGCGGTTGGTCTGCAGTCCGCTCATGGCGCCCCGCCTTCCCCGTTCTTTGCGGCGGCCGTACCGTACTCAGAGCTCAGTGCCATGGCGTTGGCCAAAAACTCAAAAGCCTGGAAGAAACGCTGTGCCTCTCCCTGGAAGTTGAACCAGTGCCGGCAGAAGAGCTCCACGCAGGTCACGGTCGTGGGATCTGTTTCGTTGATCACGGTGACGCCGCGCATGGCCATCTGGGTTTTCGCTGCGTTGATTGCCATATCGATCTGATCATCGTGCTTGTCGTTCCGGATACCGAGATCCGTTTTGACTGTGGTTGTCAGTGTCGTTTCCATTGGCGTCCCTCCTGTTCAGATCGGGGAGAAGGCCGGGTCAGTCCCGTCCTTCTCCCTGGGATTCTGTTCAGACAGATCAGGCCTGCGCGAAGCGGACGAAGGCAGTGGCGTCGATCAGCTCGCCGTCGGCCAGGCACGCGCCGCGGAACTGGAGGTTGGTGGTCGTCGCGGTCTCGAAGGGCTTGATATCGATGGCCTTGAAGATGTTGCACTTGTAGGCCTTGGGATCACCGAAGAAGACGGTCTCCTTACTGCTTACCTTGCACTCGCTCATAAGCACCACGTCATGGCCGAAGAGCTTCATGTTGAAGCCGTCGTTAATGACGTAGTCGTTGAGGGCGGTCAGGGACATGATGTTGTTGTAGAACATCTCCGGCGTCATGATCCAGATGGCGCCGCCGTGGTGCTGCGCGGGCAGAGCCGCCATGATGCCCAGCACGGCGGCCTTGGTCACGGTGGCAGGGATCGCGGTCGCAGAGGCGGTCACGGATGCGGTCAGGCCCTTGAGGGCATTGGTGCCAGTGCCGACAACGATGTCCTTGTTGATCGCGTAGCGGATCTGGCCGACGATGTTATCCACAATCCAGTCATGCACGGCGGAGATTGCCATGTGCTCGATATCGGCGCCGACGGTCAGGAGCTTGACATACTCGTTGGGGATGAGGTCGACGTAGCCGACAACGTCGGAACTCTCGGTGATGGTGCCGCCGACAGCGCCGGATGCGGCGGCGTTGTTGGCGGTGGCGACGGGGAAACGCACGTATGTGGGGAACTGGCTGACATCGACCTTGCCGAGCAGCTCGGCGGGCTTGACCAGCTTGTCCCATACAGCGTTTACGGTCATTGTCGGGATAACGGCACCGGCGGAAGTGAGTGCGGCGCGCTCCTCCTCGCTCATGTCACGGCGGATGAGGTTCTTGACCCATGCGTCGCGATACTCGGCGGTTTCGATGCCGAAGCGGTTCTCGTTCATTTTGGAAACTCCTTTCGTTTCGATCTTGCCCGATCCCGCCTGAAAATCGGCGGCGCGGGCTTCCTCTGCCGCCTGTTTGGCGGCCCTCCTGATCTCGAGCTCGGCGGCGATGGCCTGGCGCTCGGCGATATTGGCGTCGGACTCCTCGGCGAGTGCAGCCGCGTTGGCCCCCTCGCTGCGGAGCTCCTCCGCAATCGCCTCAGCGCGTGTACGCAGCTCTTCGCTCCTGGCGAGCAGCTCCTCCGGGCTCATGGTACTGAAATCAAACATTTTTCGCTTCCTCCAGTTTCTTGAGGGTAGTGGCAATTAGGGCCTCTCTGGCCTCCCGGTCTGCCTTCGCTTTCCTCGCGCTCTCCAGCACCGAGGCGGAGCTCTCCAGCCCTTTTGCGCTGCTGCGCGCCTCGATAGAGGTCTGCTCATATGCGGGCCAGGTGACTGCGGAGACCTCGTGGACCTTACTGATACCTGTAATTGTCCGCAGGGGTCTCTCGCTCTCAAGGTCCTCCCATTCATCGCTGTCCACGCGGAACATAAACGACATGCCGCTGATGTCTCCGCGCTTGACGGCGCTGTAAAGGCTTTTGGCTTCCGCGTTCCCTTCGGTGTCGAGGTTTACGCGGATGTGCATCCCGTCATCTTCGACGGTCATCTGCATGGTGGAATTGGCGTTGTTGTTGCGGCTTCTCGCAAGCGGGATCATGCTGGTGTCGTGGTTGACCAGGAAGCGCACGTCACGTAGGTCGGTCTTGTCCAAGGCACCCGGGGCGATGATCTCATCCCAGTTGCAGAGCTCTGTCCGGACGTTAAAGACGATCGGAACACCGGTGATGAAATCACCGTGCTGTTCGTCGTGTTCGCTTCGGATCTCGAAGCTGAAAGACCGGATCTCCTTTCCGTATTCGTTCATGTTTCTTTCTCCTTCTCCTCATCTTTGAGATCGTCGATCGGATCATCCTCGTCGTCTTCCTCGTCGTCGGTGCGCTCTGCTGTGTCGACATACTCGCCGCGAATGAAGTATCTGTCACCCTCCGGCCCGATGCCGGGCATCTGGAGGATCTCGCGTCCCTCATTCCTGGAGAGCATGCCGCGGTCGAACATCTGCACAATGGTGTTAAGCTTGTTGCGCGTGGTAGCAAACTGCAGGCGGTTTGCCGAGAACTCCACGCCGTTACCGGCGGCGATCTGCCGGTCTGAGAAGAGCATGGAACAGATCACGAGACTCGCCTGCAGGGCAAAGGGTTCGATCTTGCCTTCATAAAAAGCGTTCCAGACATCCTCGTTCATCTCGTTACGCATTATCTCAGGCGAGACTCCAAAGTACTTGGCCACGTTGTCGTCGATCAGCTTCATCTGGTCCGCGTCGATCATGGATGCCCTGCTTGAGAGTTCTTTGACATCGGCGTATTTCTGGTCAAAGATCATCACGCCACCGGAGTTCTTTACGCCCAGGTTGTCCTTGATGAAGCGCTCCCGCTCCGCGGCGAGATCGTCAGGCCGCATGCTGTTTGCAATCTTCGCAAGAAAACGCGGCGAAGCGGACTGTTTGATGCTTTCCACCATGGCCTGCTGCTGCATGCCAATCACGCGCATGGTCGGGTTGAGCGGCGAGTTGTCGTCGCCGAACATGTCGTTCTCAAACTGCATTTTTGTCATCAGCCCGACCTGGTCGAAGTCGATGTATCCAGTCTTTGAGTTTGGGAAAGCGAAGCGCAGGATCAGCTTCCCGCTTCGGCCCTCCCGCAGTTCACAGCTGCTCGGCAGCACCGGGAAGATCCCGGCGATGTCCGTATCGCTGAACTCCGAGCGCACTGGGACCAAAAAAGCATTGTTTTCGACCTCGTAGATCGTCGCGAGTCGGTAAAGGAACTGGCTGGTTGTCTGCCATGGGTTCGGTCTTATCTGCAGCATGCGTTCATACCGCTTGCCGGCTGCGCCCGTAATATGCGGCTTGAGCTTGGAACAGTGGGTCGCGATCGCATGGATCGCAGCGCGTGTCTCGAGCGCCTCGTAAACTCCGCCGCCGCTCGTCCTCCAGACGGGGCTGTAGGAGCTGAGCATCTGAAAATAATTCAGCACCGCTTCATTGGGTTTCGGTTTGAACAGTCTGTCGAAAAAACCCATCGCGCGCCGCTTCCCCCTTTCATATCAGGTTCATGTAGTCCTGCATCCTGTCGACCATGACGACCCAGGCATCGAGCAGCGCTGCTGTGCCATCGATCTTACGTGTGGGTCTGTTTGTCTTGTGCGGCTGGATGTTGCCGTTTTTGTCTTCTTCGTAGGTCGTGTTTGCGAGACACCACTTGTCGAGTGGATTGTTGTTGTAAACGATTCGGTGGGCCCGCAGCTCCGCGCCGAGGCGCATCATCGGGTCCGACAGTGTCTTCTTGCCCTGGTGGACTGCAATTCCTGCAGCGCTGCCAAAGAAGGCGCTCATGTCCTCCACGAAGTAGGAAGCGCTCCAGGCGTCATATCCGAACCAGCTGACGTATATGTCGAGGTCTTCCTGTACGTGCACAAACCAGTCGACGACGTCGCGATAACGGATGATGTTTCCGTGGCAGCAACGCAGCAGGTCGCGCTCAGCCCACTTTGTCCACGGGATTTTCGTCTCCGTCTCTAACTGCTCGAGGCTCGGCTGCTCCGGCAGCCAGTATTGGCTCAGCACGAAGGTGATCTCCGGCGCCTCTGGTACCCGGAATAGAACCTTCGCCGCGCAAAGGTCAGTGGTCTTGGAGAGGTCAACGCCGCCGATCCCGTATCGCGGATAACTGAGGATCCGCTCCTCTCCATTGTGCGTCCAGCGCAGCTGTTTGGCTTCTCGGTCCAGGATAAAGGTGTCGGTGTTGTTGAGCTCCTCGAAGTTGAGCCAGGCGGAGATATCGGTCTCCCGGATGTTGAACTCCTTGCAGACCAGATTGCGCACCAGCGCAGGGTTGGCTTTGGCCTTCTCGACCTTGTCCTCGAGGATCCGGCGGGACTTGATCGTCCCAAGCCCCGGGTTTGCCTTCATCCAGCATCCGGGATCCGTCCATTCGGCGCGCTGGTCGAGCTCATAGACGAAGGCGAGCATGTGCTCGTCCCGGTAGCCCTCTGGGTCGTCATAGCCGTTGATCAGCCGTTCACACTCGTCGTAGATATCGTCGTAGATGTCCTCACGGATCATGCCGGCGGTGGATGTCAGAAACAGCAGTGGTTGTTCTCTGGCGATGATGCCGTCGGCGATGATGTCATAAAGTGGTCTGCCGTGCTGCCACTGGTGAAACTCGTCCATCAGAGCGCAGTGGATGTTTAGGCCGTCGAGACTGTTGTAGTCGCTAGCCAGCGGTTTGAAGACGCCGTCGTTGGCATCGCAGAGCAGCTCATTGACCAGTGTCCTCACCCTGGATGCAAGCACGGGACTCTTTTTGATCATCCGCTTGGCCTCGGTCCAGATGATGCGCGCCTGGTCTCGTTTAGTGGCGACCGCGTATACCTCCGGGCCGGCTTCACCGTCGGCGGTTAGCATATAAGCTCCCACGATGGACGCCAGCAGGCTCTTGCCGTTTTTCTTCCCGATGATCAATACCGTTTGCCTATACTGCCGCGTGCCTTCTATGTCCACAAAGCCGAAGACCGCCGCGAGGATCGCTTTTTCCCAGAGTTCCAGCTGGACGAGCTGCCCACCGTATTTACCTTTGGAGTGCCGGCAGTAGTTTTCCGCAAACTCGAGGATGTGATTTCCCCGTCGGGCGTCGTAGTAGTAGATCCCAGGTTCGTCCATCTGACGGATCAAGTGCCGGATTGTTTTGTAGAGCTTTTGCCCGACAATAACCTCACCGCTGAGGATCTGCGCCCAGTATTCTCGGATAGGGTTATAGTCCGGCGGGTATCTTTTCATCACGTCTCATCACGGCTGTTGACAAAGCCGTCGAAGCCGTCGTCCGCCGTCTGGTTTCCTGATGTCTGCAGCGGCAGCAGGCTGTCCAGAAGTTTGATTATCTTCTGGTAGTTGCTGTTCAGCTGCTGGTAGGTCTGACCCTGTGGCCGGGCGCGGTCATAGGGCGCTTGGGATCCTTGCTGGAAGGGTTCAGTCCATCCGTTCTTCTGTAGATAGGCTTCCAAGTCCTCGCATTCGACGCGCATGAATGCAGCACGTTCGATCATGCCGACGGCCAGAGCCATCTTCTCCTGTGGAAGCGATTCATAAAGGCCGAGCAGTCTGACATGCTCGGCGGCAATCCGGGTTTTCTTGCTCTTTTTTGGCATGGCGTAATCCTCCAGTCGACGTGTCTCCGGATGTCGGTCAGTATCCGTGACAAGTCCGAAAAAGTCACTGCAATGTCGTCGGTTATCCTCAGAGATCCGCCCTAATTTATGGATGGTTTCGGGCCATTTTCCCGTGGTGTTTTCCTCACGTATTTTTATCAAAGTTCCACCAGGGGGGTCTCGTGTGCGTCCTGCGAATTTTTCCGACCTGTGGCCTGCGGTACAGGAGGGCACGCCGCGAAAATTTCACCGGGGGGAGTCGCGGCGATCGAACGCCGCGACGACGTTGCCGTTTTCGTCGAAGGCGACGGCCGGCGTCGCCATTACGAAGACGCCGTGCTCGAGATTGTGACACTCATGGCACAGGTACTCGAGGTTCCGATGATTAAGTGCCACATCCGGCTGTGAGATATTCTCCGGTGTGAGCGTAATCTTGTGGTGCACGATGTACCCGACCCGCTTGTGGCAGCGCTGGCATAGGCCGCCGTCGATAGCGCGGCGTTTGGCGATGAAGGCATCGCGGCATCGCAGCCAGGCAGCGTGGGAGTAGAAACGCTGAGTCCAGTCCTGCATAAAACCTCCCGTGGAAACAAAAAAAGCCCGCGCCACCAACCGCCCCGAACTGGAGCGATCAATGGCGCGGGCTTGAATACGTAGCGCTGGCCTGATCGATATTGACGATGGCGATCTG
>CADADE010000033.1 GCA_902786615.1 Oscillospiraceae bacterium | reverse complement strand
CTTCTTTCAGAGGTCTCCTTTGAGCTCTTTTCTCACTTTTATGATACCAGTCGAGAGTGAATTATTCTATCGTTTTTGTCTACTTTTAGTATAGCAACATGATAAAGGGGGTGCACATGGCAGAAATGGAATATTTGCCCGGTGGGATCAAGGAGCGACTGGAGGATCTTCGCAACCGGCGCAAGCTCACGTTGAAGGAGGTCGCGGAGAAAACCGGCATCGATTACTTGAGAACGGAAATGTGAAAAAGGTCGGAGACGATGTTCTGCTGAAGCTCGCCCGCTTCTTCGGCGTGTCCACAGATTTTCTGCTCGGCATCACCGACGTTCCCGACAAGAAAAACTACACGATCGAAGAGCTTGGCCTGACGTCCGACGCCGCGCGGAATCTTTATACCGGCTCGGTGAACAATCGTGTAATCAATCTGTTGCTGGCTCACCCGGATTTCGGCACGCTGACAAATCGCATTGCCGATTATCTGGACGATACACTGGCCGCGGGGATCGCCGCGCAGAACCAGCTCTACGATTCTGTCAGCGATTTGATGATGAGGATCGGGAAAGAGGAAAAGTCTCTCCGCCAGGCGGCGACCACACAGGCCAAGGAAGCGAAGGCTCTGCGTCGGAAGCTCTATGCGGACGAGCTCACGCAAATTGAAACCTTGTTTAAGACGATTCTTTCCTCCATCAAGAAAGAACATCCGACCGGCAAACCGGAAGCGGCAAAGGCCATGACGAAGGATGCTTTTGATAAAATGCGGTTTGAGCTGACGAAGGGCGGCGCGGCTGCCGAAATCCTGAAGGTTCAGCCGGAGCAGATTACCGCATATCTTGCGGAAAGCATGTCGATCATGGACGGCGTAAGTGAAGAAATGAAAGAGAATCTCTCCCGGACACTTCTGCCGTTTTTTAAGAAACCGGTCAAGTCGGGATGAGTAAAACTTACGAGAAAAGCAACGAGGCCCTGGCGATCCTTGCCCAGCGCGGCTGCGAAGTTGTGAGAGAAAAAGCCCGCGATCTTTTGCTCCGGCGCAACGAGGGCCTGATCTATGAAAAGGCGCTTACATACTGGAACTATGTGCTCGGTTCCGACATTGATCGCTCGCTCACATTGGACGATCTGGTGCAGCTCGGCCGCATCAAGTTTTGCGAAGCGCTCCTCGATTTCGATCCGCTGCGCGGGACAAAGCTGACCACGTTCATGACGGCGGTGCTGAACAATTTTATGATCGACACCATCCGCCCGGGGCTGAAAGAAAAGGAAGCGATCGGCGGCGAGTTTCTTTGGCTGGATCATTACATCCTTCTGGGGAAGGAGCACCGGCGAGAGGTGTTTGATTCGCTGGATGGCTGCGCGCCGCGCGAGAAAACTTTTCTGGCCTATCGCTTCGGTTATCCCAGTGATGATGAGCGGACGAAGAAAGCGACGCGGGAACATTTTGGCCTCAGCGAAACCAGAGCTGAAGATTTGGAGCAGCAGTCCTGCACACATTTCAAAAAGAACTACATTGAGATCCAGCGCAAAACCGAGGAATCGCTAAAGCCGGAAGAGCCTCAGTATGTTCCTTCCTGCGTTGCACCGCGCACCGACGCCGACTGCGGAATGATCATCCGATGGATCTGACGGACGCGCAGAACGAGGGAACCGTGCTTTCAATTTGCTATCACTTTTCGTTCACGGCCTATAAGCATGCTTGCAATTTGAAAGCATTTTCGCTGCGGCGGGACGGGGAATTTATATACCTCTTGTTCCGCCGGAAGCACGGGCTGCAGTTCCTTTCGCCCTCGCTTCCTTCATGAAAACAGCAGCCAAACTCTGCTCATCCCTTCGCAGTTTTTGGCTGCCGTTTTCGGCGGGTAAAGGTGTGCTGTCCTGGACGGCGACATCACCCCTTTGCCCGCCTCGCGGAACAAAAGGTATAACACACTAGACCTTGCGAGCAAGATCGTGTGCCAAAGGCAGGCCTCCCCGGCCCTCCTTTGGAAACCTCCCGGGTACCGGCAGCACCATTTCTCCGTGCGAGATCGAAATGCTTTTTGCCGGTATTCATTTTCCCTCGTTGCCACAAAAATGCAAAGTCGGTTTTTGTGGCAAGAGTGGAAAATGAAAAAAGGACAAAGCCTGATTGTATCAACAATTCAGATTTTGTCCTTTTTCTTTGCGAGGAAACTAGCGATTCCGAGCGCTGTTACCCTCGCGGTCGAGGCGGCGGATTACTTCTGATGTGAGTTTCTCGGATGTCTTCCCTTTGATAACCGCTGCTGTGCGTTTGGCCAGGGATATTGCACATTCCAGCAGGACACCGCGTACGACGATTGTGATTCGGCCGCTGCTCTCGGCAATCGGGAACAGCAACTGGGTAGCCTTACCGCTAAACACCGGAACTGGAAGCTCCACATAATACATTTCTTTTGGATTGCTCTCCAGAGATTTGATGGCGTCGGCAAAGCGAGCGGCGCCTTCGCCTTCCTTCTGCTTCAGTATGCTGGCTGTCACAGAAGAAAGAAGCTTTTCGTGGAGGTCAGCTATCTCTTTGTTCTTTTCTTCCGCCCGTTTCGCAAGCCGCATCTGGCTGGTTTCAGCCCGGAGCACCGTGCGCAGCTTCGCTGTGCATTGATCAAGAAATGCATCTTCAATTCCCGCACCGGGATCGATTTTTACATCTTTCAGCTGGTCATACGACGTGATGAACACTGGACCATGCGCACTTGCCACTGCGTAGCCGACAAGTTCGGCATGATCTTCAGAAACCGAAACTTTCCGAATACACTGCATTTCAGAAATCCTGTCGCCAATGATTTCTCCAAACAGATTATCAAGCGTTGTGCTGCCCCAGGTTAAGAACTCCGTTTTTTCGCTGATGGCATTTCGATCGATTGTTCCGGCAAGTTCAGAATGCCTTCCGGTCTCTGGCAGATGCCATATCCCGGCATCGTCCACATGGGCGCCTTTATTCTGAAAAAATGGAGAAGTGATCAGAGCCGTCCAGAGATCATCAAGGTTTGCAGGAAAATGCTGCGATCTCATTTCAGAGCTCATGCGGGTGTACATCTGGTACATGTCCTCAGCGCTCATCTCCATGCTTGCGGTTGCTTCCTTTTGCTTTTTCAGCCGCTTGATCGACTCCTTCGTCAGCTCCTCAAGCGTCAGTGTGCCATTCTGGAGATCCCGGAATTCCCTGGGTTCCACAGGGAGCATAGAAATCTGCTGCGCACCGACGATCAGATCAGCTTGCTGGAGCCGTTCCAGCAGGCGCCCATATACGACTTCCTCTGTGCTGCCGAGGTAGCACATATTCAGAACTTCGATATCATTATACTTCTGCCCGATACGATCGATACGGCCGATGCGCTGCTCAATTTTCATGGGATTCCAGCCGAGATCAAAATTGATCAGCAGGTCTGCTGTCTGAAGGTTCAGACCTTCAGCGGCGGCGTCCGTGCACAGCAGAAGATCGATCTCTCCGGCAAGGAACAGCCGTTTGATCTCTTCGTGGGTAACATTTTCGTCCCGACCCAGAGCAGGATTGTACCAGACAGCGCGGCCACCGGCATAGATACCAACGCGCATACCGCCATCCCGAACCCGCAGATACTCTCGAATGCTGTGGAGAGAATCATAAAAGCGTGTGAACAGAACTGTCTGCCGCAGGCGGCCGTTGCGTTTTCTCCGCCGCTCAAGCTCGGTCAGGAGGGTCTGGATCTTGGACGGAGTCTCGGTGATCTTGCCGAGCTCCTCAAGCATTTTGCTCAGCTCTTTCTGCTCCCACTCCAGATCTTCCTTGCTGCGGTCTTTCAGCAGGGCATCCAGAGTGATGTCATCAAGGTCACCTTCATTGTAGCTGTCGTCCGTTTCATACAGCGCTTCGAGGGCTTCTTCCAGTTCTTCCTGCGTTTCAAACGCCCTTGCGCCAACGCGCAGCGTGTTTTCTACCCGCTGCAGTCTGCGGCTGAGCGTCATCTTAATGGCATAGAGGCTGGACGCAAAACGCAGCTGCAGGAAGTTAAGCAAAAAGACCATGACCTGCCGCGTCTGCGGATTGTATTTGCGGATCTGGCGGCTGAGCTCAGCGCAGTAATCGTCCAGCATGGCATAGAATTTCTCTTCCGCCGGGGTAAACTGGATTGCGCAGACCGGCCGTACATGGCGGGTGGCCAGATTGCTTGTCAGCTCACCGTTTTGACGGTAGATCTCCAACAAGGCTCTGGTGTGCCGCATCATGACGCGGGAAAGCGGCGATGCCGAAAACATCGGCTGAACAAGATGCTTGATATCCGCCCGCTTAGGCGGCTGGATCGGAAGATCGGCCAGAACACGACGGTTTTTGCTTGTGACGGTGGTGAGCTGCAGCCGTTTCCAGAGATACGGATCCAGTGCCTCGATCTGGGCAAAGCTCTGTCCCAGCAAAGACCACTGCTGATCCGTCAGCTGCCTGCCGTTTACGATCTCGCCGAGCAGGTGGAAATACTCCATGCTGAGCTCCGGATCCGCCTGGTATTCTCCGCAGCGGTTGGTCAGCTTGAATAGGTCGAACACCTCGATGGCGTCGATCTGCATGGGCGTGGCGGTGGCCATCCAGAGGCTTTGGGTCTTTGGACGGAGGCCACCCTGTATGGCGCGATACAGATTCCCGTATTTCGGATTCCCGATCGAATTTTCACGGGGATTCTGCCTGCGCGCATAGTGTGCCTCGTCCACCAGAATGATGTCGCAGGGATCAGCAGCCTTCAGCTGCTCGCTTCTCTCTTTGCGGCTGACAAGTCCGGAAGAGACGATGTTGAGGGCAGGGCTGTAAAGGTCCGAATCGACTCTCTCCTGTTCCTGCGGATAGATCGCTTTATGTTGGATCCTGGAGCTTCCGCCCGGCTTGACCTTGCTGAGCTCGAAGGGCAGCATTGCTTTCTGAGCAAGCTCGCGGTGCCACTGCTCTGTCAAGCTGGCCGGAGCAACGATCAGCACGCGCTCTGTCCGACCGGACAGCACCAGGCTCCGGATTGCAAGAGCCGCTTCGATCGTCTTGCCCAGACCGACCTCGTCGCACATCATGTAGGAATAGGGCCAGCTCTCAACAAGCCGCCTGCTGACGATCTCCTGATGCGGCCAGGGCGAGACCGGCGCCGTATACATACCTAGGTAAATGCCGCCTGGCATTTTCGGCGCGTCCCGCAGTACCGCAAACTGCAGCACTTCTTCCGGCGTGGGCTCGATAATAACGGTCAGCACGGTTCCGTCGATCTCTGTCGGACGTCCGCGGAGGTCTTTCAACCGGAGCAAACAATCTTTTACCGCCTCCGGGATCGGCATCACCTTCATGTGGGGATTCCGGTTTTCCCACAGATCCAGGAAGCTCTGCTGTGCGTCCTCCACACGGGCGCGATCGCTCCCACCCGCCCAGTCACAATGAACGTCGATGTTTTCCGCGTTTTTCACCAATGCGGTTCTCGATTCGTTCAGAGATCCGCTTCCGTACAGCCGATGTCCATCGTCATCGCGCATGATAAACCATTTTTCATGGACATAGCCGTCCTCGACGGAGTCTACGCTGATCGGCTCGCCGGTCCTGGAATCCACCCGGAAGGCAACGCGCACCTCCAACTGGCCGGAAGCGACCATCTGGCTGAGCAGGGAAACGCCGTTCTGTACCTCTTCCGGCCAGCTTTCCGGTTCCTTGAGCTCGTCCATCAGCCGGTCAGAGAGTCTCTGCCGGTTCCCGGCCAGGATCGCCGCCACATCCTGAAGCTGAAGGTCGGCGCCAACGATAAGACGCATTTGCCCTTCGTGCTTCAGGAAAGCGGTATATCCCTGGGACGCCGCGGCCAGCGAAGAGGAGCGGAAGTACCCGGCGACCCGATCATATTGGGTGATTCTTGTCAGAGCGGGGAGATAGAAGTCATGCAGGATATCTGTCGGCTCTCCTGCCGCGTTCACGCCGGAAGAGCAGTAACGATATTGCCATTCATGACTGGTCAGATTCTCCGCCATGGATCATTCACTTCCCTTCGTTCAAACCGAACAGGATTCTCCTTGCCTCTTTGGTCAGCGCTTCGTTGTCGCAGCCATCTGCCCAGACGCGGAGCACGGCAATGACCTTGTCCTCATGGCCGGAAGCCTGCCGCTGCAGATAGGCGCGGGCGACGGGAATATCGCCTTCGCGATAGGCCATGATCACGCCCTGCATGATGTCCCATTCATTCTGCGGCTCCTGCAGCCGACGCTCGTTCCGCTCTTCCGGCAGCGCCAGACGCAGCTTGCTGCCTTTCTTCACCAGCGGCGCAAAGTATCCTTCCGTGTCATCGTCGTTGCGGGTACGCCCGGTTTTCTCGTCGTTGATCCCGATCATACGGCCCTCGTCCCGGTATCCTGCTGCCTTGTGCTCCAGACGGATGTTCAGCGACTTGGACAGGCTGAGCGCGTCGTCAAAGGGCAGATAGCCGGTCCCGTAAATGCCGAAGAGGGTGACGGCCACGCCGGCCTCCGGCGCGATGTCCTCCACGCTGAGTCTGCCGTCGGTCAGCTTTGTCATCTGATACTGCGCCACGATGGTGCTGGCCTCGCGCATGGCGGTGATGGGGGAGACCAGCTCGTCCCCGTCCATAACCGGCCAGTTCTCGGACAATACTTTCAGAGCGCTGCCGTAGCTGGCGACCATCTCATCCACGGCGTTGAGATGCAGGACTTCGTGATTTCGCAAGCTCTGCCGGACCGCCTGACGGAGCTGCTGCTGCACACCGGTTCCGCCGAAGCCGCGCCAGGCGGCGGGCTGGCGATCCGTCATATCCCGCTTGCGGCAGGCAAGGAAGATGGAACTGGCCGCAGCAGCTTGATCTTTTTGATGCATAGAAACAGACGCTTCAGAATCCACCGGAAAAGAAGAGGAAATGATCCATCCGTTCTCGATCAAAGCGCGCGTAAGAGTTTCCCATGCGGCCTGTGTTTTATGCGTGAACATCATGGTAAGTAAGCCGTCATCTTTCATCACACGGCGGCACTCAGCAAAGATTTCTCCCATCAGGTGCTCATAGACTTGATTCGCATTTGCTGCAGAGCCATCTCGAACTGGATTTGCAACTGCTTCATCCTGTTTATTTGTTAATCTTCTGGAGAACAAATCCGGGTACAAATCCCGAAAAATTCGCTTTTGCCAAACATAAAAGAAGTCAGAAAGTTCTGCATACTGTACATTGTTATAATACGGTGGGTCCACACAGATGATATCTACAGACTGTTTCATTATGGGAAGATTAGCAGCTGAAGCGTTAATAATTTGGGGAATCTGTATCTTCGAAGGCTGTACCAGTTCGCAAAGCTCTTTATATGCTTTCGTAACATTTTCAACACCCCAAGCAAGCCCTGCCTCTTTCCCTGAAAATACCATCTCTGCAAAAGTCCATTTTAGTGAAAAATCATGTCTTCCAAACGTTCCTTTAACCACGCTCCTTGTGTACTCCCATCGCGTTTGCCGGCTATTGTAGTCAACGCACTTATCAATGGCATATTGCAAATAGTGAATAATAGCTCTTCCGCGATGAAGACCTTTTTCTTCAATAATCTCCGAAGACATAGTGTGAAGGGCTTCCATTGCTGTTAGCAGGCATAAGAGCTGCCGTGGTGTATACATGTCACACCACCGGTCTATGCCTAAACATAGAGGTTCAGCAGTCTTATGTCCATCAGGAATCCTTTCAGTAGGAATCAGATCCAATGACTCCCAGCGACTCCAGTTTCCTTTGAGCGTTTTTTCGGCTTTACTTAAGGCTTCAATATCTTGCTCCGTAGGTTCGCGGAAAAATGTCACTCTCTCGGTACGTATTTTCCCCTTTTCTGGTCCAGAAGTATATTTTGTCGTTTTTCCCTGCTTATCAAGCTTAGGCTGTTCGCGGATGCCAACAACGCAAAAGAGTTTGTCGCTCCATCTCCCATAAGTAGAATCACCCCGTGCTTGCCGTTTTATTTCTTCACTTTCAATGGCTTGCTCACAGTGGATACACGTTCCCGTTCCAAGGTATACTGTTCCTTTTTCAGGATCTTCTCCATGAGGACCTTTCCCGTTTTTAAGAGGAACCGGAATAAAACGAACCGTTTTATTGCCTGGCAAACCTTCAATTTTGGGCAAAACCATCCAGCCATCTTTCTTTTTTGACAAGGCAAAAGCATTCAGCAAAGGAGCTCGCTCTCCGCAATGAGGACATGTAACCTCTCTACAAAAAAGAAAACCATCATTTTCTGAGTTATTCGGATTTGGAAAGAACGCCCCCACTTGCTCTCTGACGGCATTTACAAGCTTATTACCGTAATTCTTTATATCTTGAACCAAACTTGTTCCGAAACGGGCTGGATAATCCAACGTTGCATACTGGATTGCGGTTGCTACTGGGTTTAAATCATTAGCAATTACACGACAACCGAGCCGCGCTGCTTCAAACGGAATGGATCCGCCTCCTGCGGTTGGATCAAGGACACAAATATCTTTGTAGTCGGATTTCTCTGGGGCAAAAGCATAAGCTCGATCATATCCATACCTATCCTCGTCGTCTAGGCGAATCATGCTCCCTAATGCATCGGAAACTAAAGCTGAAGATGCAAAAGATATTCTGTCATTTGTTGCCGCCGGATCTGCTGCGCACGAGATAACTTCAAATGAAGAACAACCAATTTCGACAGGCAACTTCAGTTCTTGGTTATCTCTCATCCACGAGGAGAACACGGGGTCATTTTCAATTTCCGGATGTACCTTTTTAATGAGATTAAGCTTGTCTCGCATGGCAGCTCTGCGGACATTCTCTTTTTCAAAGGCTTTGGCAAACTCTACAGAATATGGGATGTATTCTCCATCTTTGCTCCCTTCAATTAGAGACAGGTTTTTACCGACTAATGTCCATCGAAGAGTTCCAACTACAGCTTGTTTTTTTACAATACCAAGTTCTTTTAAAAATGTCTTTGGCTCTACATCTGCAGAAAGAATGCTACCTAAAACTGCTGCTCGACTGGGAGTAAGCGGTCGGCGTGCCCACCATACGTGAAGGTAGTAGATAGGTGGAAGCATATTGCTTGCGCCGCGTTCCCGTTTTGTCTCAGCGCCGACCTGCTGGCAGGGGAAATTGCCTTCGATCAGTTTCTTTTCGTATGTCATTTCTTCCTCACTTTCTCAGCTTTTGCAGGAGTTCTTCCACAGCGGCTTCGTCTTTCTGCTGTCCAGCCAACATCAGGCGCAGTCCGGACTTTGCCCATTCGATCCCACGCCGGCCATAACTGGGAATGCTGACTTTTCCAAGCCAGTACAGTGTTTCCTCTCGAGAGAAGCGTTCAATGCGCCAGGCCATCAATTCGATCCGGTTCTGACTTCGTACAACGGGATGGAGCTTAAACAAGAGGGCAAGCTTTGCACCTGTTGTCTCATCCAGCGGGATCTGACCGCGGTATTCCAGCCGATCATCAATCAGCTCCTGGATTCCAAGCGGGCGCCCCAGTTCATCCTGTACCTGACCCATCATGTACCGGATCGCGTCTTTGCAGGTGCGCAGTGTGCCGTTATAGATCCGGCCGTGTTCCCGCAGCCGGGTGGTGTTGTTGCCGGTATCATAGCGCTCGCACACTTCCAGGATGGCGCCGGTATAATCTTTGCGCTCTGTGACGCGAAGAACCCAGGGAGCGGTCTTCAGCATCGGCTGCATCGCATCGACGACGCGCTGTTGTTTTCCGTTCAATGTAGCCATAGGGCCCTCCTTACTTTTTCAGTTCTTTGACCAGGGCGCAGTTTTCATCAGGATTATAAATCCGAAGCTCCGCCTCTGTTGCATCAGTGACTTTGGTGATGTCTGCGAGGATGGCAAACAGCTCATCCATCCGTTTGATATCCGCAGGACCGACGTTTTCCAGCGCGATGCGCAGAGTACCGCCGCCCACCAGTTTCAGGTCGGAAATATCCAGACTGTCGATGGTGCTTGTCGCACCACTGCGGGTATAGAGGCTGCCCAGGCGTCTCAGGATGGGCGCCAGCTTTTGCGCGCCGTCGTTCCCGTCCAAGCGAATGCCGCGTGCGGTGGAATCCAGCCAGCCGCGCTCGCTGAGTTCGGCGTTGGTGATCAGCACATCATCCGGCTGGATCTCATGGCTGAAAGCAGTGAAGCCGCTGACCAGTTCGCCCGGCTTGCTGCGCTGGTGGACATCACCGCTGTACAGGCTGTAGCCGCTGCCCTGAACGGAATCACGGATAATGTCCTGCACCTGCTGCTCCGTCGCGTTTGAGAGCTGTGTCTGGACAGCGGTCGTGATATCCTGCACCGTGACAGCGCCGGAGGTCTGCATGATCTCCCGGACTGCCGCCTTGACCTTTTCATTGGGAACCGCATCGGTCTCTGTCCAGCCGCGCTTCTTTGCGCCGGGCAGCGTCATGATGGAGTATCCGCCGCCAAACAGATCAACAGTGATGGGAAGCGGCTTCTTCTGGCTGTAAAACTCACCCGGCAGGGTATCGGTGGGATCTTCCGAGCGCTTGTATGCCACCCAGTTTCCGCTCCCGACGCCTTCGCGCAGAAGGGTTTCCAGCGTTTGCTTGCTGGCAAGGATTGGCCAGCCGCGGTAGTTCAGAAAGTGCATAAACAGGTCTGTGCAGACGGCTTTATCATCATTCTTAAAGAAGAAGGAGTCTGCCAGCGTGGACAGCTTCGCGGTGCCGAAACGACCGCCATCCGCATAAACCAGGTCTTCGGCGTCCATCAGAATTTTCTGGATCTGGCTGAGGATGGTCGCGCCGCCTTCGCCTGCACCTGCACGCAGTTCTTTGCGCTCGAAATTGCCGGTACTGTTGGCATAATAGAAGCCATTGTACATCTCGTTCACGGTGGTGACGAGTGCCATGTTTCGTTCGCTCTTCCGTTCTACGAACTCCGGATCACGGAGCTTCGTCGGGGCGATGCCGTATGCCTGGGGATTGTCTTCCAGCGCCTTGATGGCAAGTACCTGTCTGGCGATGCCTTCCAGTCTGGTCCGCGCCTCTTCGTCTGCTTTCTTGTCGTCGAACATCCCCATCTGTTCGTTCCCTGCACCTACAGCTTTGACGCTTTTGGGAACCAGCAGCAATACAGTGTTCTGTCGGATGCGCGGGACTCCGTCTCCTCGGGTGGTGAACATCTCCTTGAGGTTGATTTCCCTGGCGTCCAGGGCGACCACGGCAATCGTCGGGTGATCTACCATGTCGGGGATATCCTGGGGATATTTTACACTGTGCTCCACGCGAAACAGGTAGTTGTCCTGGACGAGCCCGTCCGAAACCGTGCGCAGTTTCTGGCTTACCTGCCGATCATCGATCGTCTGCCGGATCATGGCCAGCACGCTGTTGATGGTGGGCTCCAGGTGAGCAAAATACTTGCCGTCTTCATAGCGGAGGTAGAAAGCGCTTTCGGAGATTTCATCCAGCGCCGTGCGGACCTGAGAGGGAGCCAGCAGCGGCGTAGAGACTTCAAAGATCAGTTCCTTCTGGGAAGCACCGAACACTTTGGAGCTCTTGCCTTCACTCCTTCCGACCAGACTGTTCAGGAAGACGGCCTTCCAGGTCATCTCATAGAAAGGCAGTCCGTCCGGGTGCGGGTTTCTGCGATCCAGGCGCTGAGCATTGCTCAGGCCGCCCTGCAGGGAATGGGTATCCACCGAACCGATATCGGCATTGAGTACCTGCCGAAGATCGGCGCTTCCGGTCCGGCCCAGGAGCTCATTGACGATGGCACTGCTCTGCATGTCGATGTCGCTGACGTGGACCACCTGCACCGGCGTCTTCTTGTTCCAGATGCTGCGGATGGTCAGCGCCAGAACGCGGAGCACACCGCGCGTTCCCTGAAAGTTTTCGGCCTGGGCAAGCTTGTTGTTCAGGAAATCAATCAGTGTCGGGTGGAAAGGATAGTTGGAAAGGATCCTGTCGCGGAAGCGGATATTGGTTGCTTCCTCCGGCAGCATGGAAGAATTGCGGCTGTACAGCTCCGTATAAGCTTCGACGGCCGCCTGCGCAGCACTCGGATCGATCGACTCAAAGAGGCGCTTGGCAAGCACCGCGGATATTTCGTTCGCCTGCACGGGCGTGATGGCAGTTGCGTCACGCATGACGACGCTGGTAATACCCTGGGAAGCGCGCTCTGCAAGAACGACTGCATCATCTTTCTTAATATCACCGCTGCCGATCTTGTTCAGCAGGCGAGTCAGGCTCTCCGTCTGACGGGAGAATGCGTCTGCCGCGCCGGCCAGCGTCACGACGATCGCAATACCGGCATGATTCTTGGCATAGCCGTTCAGCGCCATCAGGAATGCAGCAAGCTGGTCTGCCCCCTGATTGGGAACAGCTACCTCCAGACGAGCGGCGTACTGGGCAAGCTCATCGAGCATGATCAGGACCTTACGATCTGCAAGAACGGTCTCCAGGAAATGCCGACCTGGCGCCGCAAAAGACTCCGCTTCGTCTTTCACGCGGCGATACAGTTCCTCGCCGCCGACCTGATAGGCAAGCTCGCCCCAAAGGGTATACGGAATCAGCCGGTCACCGCGGATCTTGTTGACAGGGATTTCATCGCCGGCAATACCGACAACGGTCACAGAATTCGGCTCCGGGAGATACTGCTGGTCCAGGATGTCGCCGATAACATCTGCGATTTCTTTTCCTCTATATGCTATATGGACGCAGGCGATCAGGTTATGCGTTTTGCCTCCGCCAAACGCTGTTTCCATGCGCTGGATAGAGGGCACAGAGGGATCACCGGCAATCCGGCGGAATACATTGGATACCGTCTGCCTCAGACCTTCCGTGGGATAGGTCGCATCGCGGAAAAATGCAAAAGCATCGGTATAGATCGCGTCAATTGTTCCTGTCTGACCTTTGTAGTGCTGAATCACAGGGCCGAGCGCTGCGGTAAAAATCTCCGGATTGAACGTCCCCTGCAGGATGCTCTGTCTCGGAACACAGGTCTCTAAAACTGTTCTCATCGTTATATTTTCTCCTTATTTATTCTTCTCTTTCGCGGGGCAGAATGCTGACTATACGGGTCGATCGCACTCGCCCCCTCCCTTGTCTGGTGGTCGAAACCTCAGAAGAGTCTCTTTCAGTTCTTGCAGCTGCTCGGGCGTGAGCGAGACGCCTTCAAGCAGGCGAAGGGCGTCGTTCATCCCCTCGGTTGCCATGACGATCTCACACACATCCGGAGGCGGTGTTCCGCGAAGCTCAGAGTAGAGTTTGTCCCACGATTTGCGCTGGCTTACGCTCGGTTCTAAGAGCTTGACGAGCTCGTTGTACACTCTGGGAGACGGAACGTTTGCTCCGGATTCCAGCATCATAAGCTGCGAGGCAACTATTCCAATAGGTTCTGCTACTTGGCGAAGGCTGAGATTGCGTTTTTCCCTGAGCTGCTTTAGCGCTTTGCCCAGCTTCTCTCGCTTTCGCTTCTCCTCTGCGGAAACTTTGTCCGGCTTTCGCAAAATCACCACCTCCTTTCCTCGAGTGTTCTGTGTTCTATAACATAGAACAAATATACTGCAAAAGCACATATTCGTCAACGGTTTAGATCTCTGAAATATTCATTAAATCGCCACTTTTGCTCGCTTTTCTCTTCTGCTTTATCTATTAGTCAGGCTGAATCTACACCACTGTTCAAATGAGGCATTCAGAAGAAACGCATTGGCGCAAGATCGAAGCGAAAAAGAAGCAGAGAAATACGCAAGAAACAATTATATTTGTCAAGTGGCGAAATCAACAAATTTGCCGCAGCTGTTGGCGCAAGAATTGGGCGCAAACGACCCTTGACGCGAAAACGGCTAGCCACTATAATCTACAAGTGAAAGGGTGTGAGAATGTGGACTTGACAGGATTCAAGGCTTTTGATTTTTCGGAAGGTGTCCCATACTTTTCGGTAACGAAGAACGGGCTCACCTTCAGCAAGGCAGTCACGCTTAAGCTGGGGTGCCCCTCCTACGTGCGGCTTCTGATTAATTCAGAAACTAAGCAGGTTGTTCTTCAAGTCTGTTCTGAAAACACCCCTCGCTCGGTTTCGTTCTATAAGGAGAAGGGCAACGATATCTTCTCTGTCCGGTGGAACTCTCGGGATCTCATCGCCACTTTTGAGCGCCTGCTGGGAACGACATTTGAGAATCACGGGTTCCGCGTTGAAGGTGCACTTGTCGATGAGCAGATGATGCTCTTCGATTTGAACTTTGCCAAACCTTTGGTCTAAACGGTTTTCCGTTGGACATAAAAGAAGCGCCCGGCCTGGTGCGAACAGGCAGGGCGCACTTGGAGAAGTCGGGGCTGAGACCACCAACTAACTCAGAGTATATGTTAGTTTACACGATGGCTCCGCCTTTTTCAAGGTTTGCATCAGATTTGCCAGAAAAACGCTTTTCTGTATCATCATTTCATGATGGAGAAGGCTTGCGCGTTGCTTCGGCGTGCCCTTGCTCTGGCTAGTCTGAAATCTGTGAGGAAGGAGGAGCCATACTTGGCTAAAAACACAACAGAATACGTGCTTGTATTCCGTCCGTACATCACTCTGCGTGATGGTCGCCGACTTTATGCGCGAGAGCGGGGAAAACGAGCGTTCGCGTTCTGGGTTCCCCGGAAACGCTCATAAGCTGAGCGCATAGTTCAAGAGGGGGATCGGTGGTCTCACCCCTTTCAATCATCTACATTGATTTGAGAGGTAAACAAAATGCCAAGACAAACACATCACATTGTTCCAGCACCCGACGGCGGGTGGAATGTCAAGCGCGGCGGATCCCAGCGAGCTAGTGGGCACTATACAACAAAGCAAGAAGCTATCGATGCTGGCAGAATCATCAGCAGAAATCAGGGCACAGAATTAGTCTCACACGGTCAGGATGGAAAAATCCAGTGGTCTGATTCTCATGGCCATGACCCATGCCCGCCGAGAGACAAACTGTAAATAGCGGTTACTCCCGCCAAGAACACCTTGGCGGGAGTAGTTCTAAGGACTTGACTCCACCAAATGCAAAAGGGAGAGATCATGAGATACTACATCACGGCCGATATTCACGGCTTTTATACTGAATTTCATAAGGCGCTGGATGAGGCGGGGTATTTCAACGATCCCGATCTGCACAAGCTGATCATCCTGGGCGATATCTTCGACCGGGGGCAGGAAGCGGTAAAGATGCAGGACTTCATCCTTCGGCTCATGGATCAGGAGGCTGTGATCCTGGTTCGAGGGAATCATGAAGATCTTTTTGAAGAGATGGTCACAGTTGACGAAGGACTTCCCGTCCGGCATCATGTAAGCAATGGCACATACGGAACGGCGCTTCAGCTGACAGGCTTTGACCCGACCATGGCGCTGATCCGGCATTGGGATTTCGCAGAGGCAGCGCGGGAGACGCCATACTATCGGCAAATCATTCCGGCAACCGTTGACTACTACGAGACCGCGCACTACGTTTTCGTCCACGGCTGGATCCCCAGCATTCGTGAGCGCGACGGTGGCTACAGCTATTACTCCGACTGGCGGGAGACCGGACCTGAGGGCTGGCGTCACGCGCGATGGTATAACGGGATGGACGCAGCGCAGTCCTGCATGGAGGAAAAGACGATCCTCTGTGGCCATTGGCATTGCTCCTACGGTCACAGCAAATATGAGGGTAGGGGCTCTGAGTTCGGACCCGATGCGGATTTTAGCCCGTACTATGGTCCCAACGTAATCGCACTGGATGCCTGCACCGCGCACAGCGGAAAGGTCAACGTGATCGTAATTGAAGATGATCTGCCAGACCAAGCCGCAGAGGATGAGCGCTTTCGAGAAGTCACACGGCGTATTCTCGAAGAGCACAAAGCCGCTTTCCTGGAGTTGGCAAAATAAAAAAGCCCCGGAATCAGATTCGCCGTTTCTGGCGGTACTGATTCCGGGTTTGTTTACTTTATACGCCAATCAGGTTTTCTGTGATCTGATCGAAGAAATCCTGGCTCCAAACAGCAAGCTTGTTTGGATCCTTGATAAATGGCAGGACGTCCTGCTTGGCCTGATCGTAGTCGATCGTCGTGAAACGGGTATGGAGCAGGTCTTTCAGCTGGTTAACATCCAACGGGGCTTCCGTTTCCAAGAAATTGGATTGCCGGAGTCTGGCCTCCAGATGCTTCAGATTGACCGGCGTGTTCATGGAGAGATAGAACACATAGTCATAGAGATCGCGGCCCTTGATGCGATTCTTCCAGGCGCGGCAGAGAACGGCATGCGTCTTCCCGGCAAAAAGAGAGGGCTGGTCATACAGGCAGATCTCATAGGGGCTTGGCAACAGTCGGTACTTGTGCTCAAAGGACGCATAGGGTGGCGGGTTCGTGTCGATCTCGAATTTGATCTTGATCAACTCGCTCGGCGTGATGGATTGCGCAAGCCGATCATCTGCATAGAACAGCAGAATGTGCTCTTTCGTGTTCCCCTTCAAAAAGGCAGATTGGATTGCGGATTCCGCCGTCTTTACACGCTCTTCAACTTTGAAGTTCAGACCATAGGAGCGAATCTCCTTTTCCAGTGCCGGAAGATACTCTCCAAGGTCAAAGCCCTCCGGTGCCATTAGAGAAAAGTCGAGGTCCTCCGAGAAACGATCCAAGCCATAGAAGATCCTCAGCGCTGTTCCGCCGTAGAAGGCTGCGTGCTTGAAGAATCCCGCGCGACTCAGCCCGCACAGTACGATCTCCTGAATGATCTCTTTGATCGCGTTTTTCTTGTCGGTCGAAGTCTGCGGTTCATAGGATCGCAGCATCTGTTCAAGTACCTGTTGCATGTCGGATCTCCTTTCTGAGCCAGGATCGAAGCAGTTTATGATTCTTTGTCTGGTACAACGCGGCAAGCTGCTCCATTTCCGCGAGGTTGAGTTCCTGGAATGCCTGCCGGTCGATTCGAAGGTTTTCAAACAGCAACTGTTCCAGCTCCCCGCGATTCGCGCAGGGTGAGAGCTTATACAGCTCATCACAGATCGCCTTTTCGGGCGTGGCCAGGCGATAGCTGTATCCGTTTTCGATCAGCGGCTGGACGCCGTAGGGAAAGGCCTCCTCGGGAACGTCACGATAACTGAAAACGCCAAACGGTGTTTCAAACTGCTTGGCACGCTTCTTATCAAAGCTTGCAGAAGTATATTGATGGACCGCCTCCGGGATCAGCCCGTGATGGGCAAGAGCGTATTCAAAAGACAGATAGGACGGGCCGTAGATGCTCGCTGCGAGAAGATAGCCCGGCGTATGGGGATCGGTCTCATACAATCCACGCACAACGCGGGTCAACTCGCCGGTCTTAACCAAGCTTGTAATTTTCATTGCGGGATTTCTATAGATCTTCAGTTCGTCCATAAGGACGAGATGTGTTTTTAGCATATTTTCACCACCAGTTACAATAATACTGTAATTATTGGAGAAAATCAAGCAAAATATTCCGGGCGATTTTAATAGTGGATTTATTAGTAATCTTTCTCCCACAACTGCACGTACAACTACTCATACAAATTTTGGGGGAGGATTATTTGTATGAGCAGTTGTATAACGGATTAAAAATGGAAGGAGCGTTAGAAGAAATCACTATCTTGCTGCTAAAAGCATGTTTTATAGCAAGTTGCAAGTTTTAGCAAGTTCGAAGCAAGTTGGTAGCAAGTTAACGCACACTCAACGCATTGCCAACGCATGCTGCGCGTTGACGCCGTGCGTTGTATTGTTGGAAGATCAATTCTGGCGATTGGCAGTTCTCCAATCCGACAGATTTCGCAGTTTCAATCCGATGGATTTTCGTCCTCAAAGTTGTAATCCGATATGACCCTAACCTTCAACTGCGGCACGCTGTTTGGCGTGCCGCGGTTGTTGTATATGGGGAGGTTCAGCTTCTCCAGCAGGATGCGCCAGCGGCGGGTGTGGTTGTACTTGGCGATAGCGTACCAGCCGCGGGAGGGATGGGTGCGCCGGGCGTTATAGTCCTCGGCGCTGACCGGTTGGATACGCAGGTACTCCCGGATGAAGTCCTGCGTCGCCTGAGCGTGGAGCTCGTCCAGCGGCGTCTTCTCGGTTGGATAGTTCTGATCCAGCCATTCCTGCAGCGTCACGCCGAAGCAGCGTTTGATGACGGAGTGGGGCGGGAGGCACTTCTTCTTGAAGTCCGTCCGCAGGGGTGGGCGTCCGTTGTCCAGGATGAACTGCTCCACAGAATCCCGGATCGCGTCCTCCGTCCAACGGTTGAGGGGCAGCTCGTCGATCATGGTATGTAGAACTTGAACGGCCTCTTCATTCTCAGCCAGGGCCTGAGCGGCCAGTTCCAGTGCTTGCTTTCTTGTCATGGGAAAAGACTCCTTTCGCTTTTCCGCAGGAATACTTTGTGTATTGCAAGGAAAAGGGACGAAGCCGGGGCGCGGATTGTCCGGAAGATGCCGAAGGCGATGGGGTCGGCGTTTGCCTTGGCTTTTCGCCATCCCATAATCGTTGGAACGCCGTAGGTGGAAAACTGGACGTTCTGCTTCAGATCGAAGGCGTCGATGGCCTTGATGAGGCCGATGCAGCCGACCTGGAAGAGGTCGTCCATGCTCTCCCCGCGCCCGGCGAACTTCTGCACCACCGACAAAACGAGCCGCAGATTGCCGGCGATCAGCTGCTCCCGCGCCGCCTTGTCGCCGGCCTGGGCCCGCTCCATCAGCGCGCGGGTCTCGGCGCTTTTGAGCACCGGCAGCTTTGCGGTGTTGACCCCGCAGATCTCAACTTTCGCCTGCATATCCCGCACCTCGATTCTTTGTGATCGAGGTTTAGTATTTCCCGCGGCGGGAAATTTGATACAAAAGCTGCGCGCAGGCTGAGAGCAAGTTCCCCTGTTCAATCCGGGCGCGGTGTGATACAATAAGAAAAAATGCACCGACGATTATCATAAGGAGGTCAGGAAATGGCTACGCATCGAACTTATACAGAAGAGGAACTGCGCTATCTCAAAATGCTCTCCCGCCAGTATCCGAACCTGCGCGCCGCCGGCACGGAGATCATCAACCTGCAGGCGATCTTGAATCTGCCCAAGGGCTGCGAGCACTTTATTTCTGACGTACACGGAGAATATGAGGCTTTTCTGCACCTGATGAACTCCTGCTCCGGCGTGGTGCGGGAGCGGATCGACCAGCTTTTCGCCTACAGCATCTCCCGGGAAGAGCGCGAACAGCTGGCCACGCTGATCTATTATCCGGAGGAAAAGATGGAGCTGCTGCGGCCGCAGATCCCGGATATGAACGAGTGGTACCGCGTGACGCTGCACCGGCTCATCGCGCTCTGCCGCCTGGTATCCGAGCGCTACACCCGCTCCAAGGTGCGCAAGGCGCTCCCGGCGGGCTTCGCCTATATCCTGGAGGAGCTGCTCTATACCCACGGCGAAGAGGTGGACAAGCGCGATTACTTTGAAAACATCATCGCCACGATCATCGAGATCGGGCAGGCGCCGGAATTCATCATCGAGGTCTGCGAGCTGATCAAATGGGCGGCGGTGGATCATCTGCATCTGGTGGGCGATATCTTTGACCGCGGCCCGCGGGCGGATATCATCATGGATTCGCTGATGAAGCACCACAGCGTGGATATCCAGTGGGGCAACCACGACGTGCTGTGGATGGGCGCCGCGTCCGGCAGCCGCACCCTGGTGGCCACGGTGCTGGCCAATTCCATCCATTACAACAACCTTGAGGTCGTGGAGACCGGCTACGGCATTTCGCTGCGGCCGCTGTCCGTCTTTGCCAACGAGGTCTACCAGAACTGCGACGTCTCGCGCTTTGCCGTCAAGCTCACCGAGGACGGCGAGGAAGGCGCTTCCGAGAAGGACCAGCTGCTCTCCGCCCGCATGCACAAGGCCATCACGGTGATCCTCTTCAAGCTGGAGGGGCAGAAGATCCTGCGCCACCCCGAATACGGCATGGACGACCGGCTGCTGCTGGACAAAATCGACTATGAGAACAAGTGCATCACCATCAACGGCGTGACCTGGCCGCTGGAGGATACGGATTTCCCGACCGTCGATCCGAACAACCCCTATGCTCTGACGGCGGAGGAGAGCGAGGTCATCGACCGCCTCACCGCCTCCTTCCGGCGCAGCGAGAAGCTGCAGCGGCATGTGAGCTTCCTGTATTCGAAGGGAAGCGTGTACAAGATCTACAACGGCAACCTCCTGCTGCACGGCTGCATCCCGATGACCGCGTCGGGCGAGATGATGAGCTTCAATCTCGACGGGAAAGAGCGCAGCGGCAAGAAGTTCCTGGACTATCTCGACGTCGCCGCCCGCCAGGCCTATTACACGCCGCCGAACACGACGGAGCGCGAGCTGGGCATGGATCTGCTGTGGTTCCTCTGGGCGGGACGCAACAGCCCGATCTTCGGCCGCGACCGGATGACGACCTTTGAGCGCCGCCTCATCGCCGACGAGAGGGCCTGGGCCGAGCCGAAGAACGCCTATTACACGCTCTATGAGGACCCGGCGATCTGCGATAAGATCCTCAAGGAGTTCGGGCTGGAGGGCCCGCACTGCCACATCATCAACGGGCACATCCCGGTGAAGGCGAAGAAGGGCGAGAGTCCGATCAAGGGCGGCGGAAAGCTGCTCGTCATCGACGGCGGCTTCTGCAAGGCCTACCAGCCGACCTCCGGCATCGCCGGCTACACGCTGATCTACAATTCGCGCACCCTGCGCATCGTCGCGCACCAGCCCTTCGTCGGCCGGGAGCGGGCGATCCGCGAAAACTACGACATCGCCTCTGCGACGACGATCTTCGAACGCATGGAGTCCAGACAGAAGATCAAGGAGACCGACATCGGCCATGAGCTGCAGGCGCGGATCGACGACCTGATGCTGCTTCTGGAGGCTTACCGCGACGGCGCCGTTGCAGAAACGCACCGGAACCAGTGACAGACCGTGGGGAGAGAAGCTTGCTTCTCTCCCCCGCTTTTTGCGCAGAAAAAATGTCAAACGCGCTCTTGCATTGCGCCTGCCGCTGTGCTATATTGGGCGCAAGTTAATCTGACAGAGTAGGGAAACCGCGTCAAGTGCCGGCAGATGGGATGTCGCCGCCGGACGAAGGCGAGGGGAGCGCAAATGCCCCACGCCGCGATGGATCCCCGCGTCCGCTGTCCCGGAATGAGCGACCTCTTTTCCGCGGCTGTGGAAAGGAGGCTTTTTTGATGAACTCTGGAAAAATCACCCTGCGGCAGCTGACGGTGTCGGCGCTGCTGATTGCGCTGGACGTGGTGTTTTCGCGCGTGCTGGCCATCAATACACCGCTGATGAAGATCGGCCTGGGCTTTGCGGCGGTGGCGCTGTCGGCCATGCTGTACGGGCCGCTCTGGGCGGCGCTGACGGCGGCGCTGGGCGACCTGGTCGGCGCGCTCCTGTTCCCCACAGGGGCCTATTTCCCCGGTTTTACCGCGACCGCCGCGCTGACGGGCCTGATTTTCGGCCTGTTTCTGTACCGCCGCGAAAAGAGCTGGCTGCGCGCCTTTCTGGCGGCGCTCTGCAACTGCCTGCTTGTGACCTCCCTGCTGAACACGCTGATGATCGCGGTGTTTTTCCGTTCCTCTCCGGCGGAGCTGGCCGGCGCGGACTTCGCGCGCTTCATGGAGCTGACGAATCTCAGGGCGCTGCTTGCCGCGCGGATCCCGCAGTTTTTCATCATGCTCGGCGTGCAGACCCTGGTGATCGCCGCCCTGCAGGCCTCCCCGGCGCTGCTGCGCCTGATCCGTGAAAAAAGCGGCGGGAAAATCGAAAAAAAGCCTTGACAAGCCGTAGTTTATCGGCTATATTAGTTGAGCGCTCCAAAGACAGCAGGTGGCTTCGGCCGTAAATCCTGCCGAGGACATCAACAACATCTCTATGAAATTGATTGTTTTTGTGCCCTTTTGTCTTTTGGCGGAAGGGTTTTCTTTATGGGCGTGAATCATCTGTGTGGAGGTGAAAATCACACATGCCAAACGCAAAGGTTCTTAGCGAGAAGCAGGCGATCGTCGAAGCTCTGGCCGAGCGCATCAAGAACGCAGGCGCCGGCATCCTGGTCGACTACAAGGGCATCACCGTAGCCGAGGATACCGCTCTGCGTACCGATCTGCGCAAGGACGGCGTGGAATACACGGTCGTCAAGAACACCCTGACCAGAAAGGCTCTGGACAAGCTGGGGATGAACGAGCTCGACTCCGTCCTCAACGGCACCACCTCTCTGGCAACCGCCGAGAATGACCCCATCGCTCCTTTCCGTATCCTCAGCGAGTACAGCAAGAAGCTCAACGAGCGCTTCAACATTAAGGCCGCCTTCATGGAAGGCAAGGTCCTCAATGAGAAGGAAATCGCCGAGATGTCCGAGCTGGAGAGCAAGGACACCCTGTACGCCAAGGTCCTGGGCACCATGATCGCACCCATCACCGGCCTGGCCGTTTGCCTCGGTCAGATCCTGGAGCAGAAGGGCGGCTCCATCGAGACCCCCGCTGCCGAAACTGCGGAATAATCGCAGACCACAAAGATTTTAATGGAGGAAATTACAATGAGTGAAAAAATCGCTGCCCTGATCGAGTCCATCAAGGGCCTCACCGTTCTCGAGCTCAGCGAGCTCGTCCATGCTCTGGAAGACACCTTCGGCGTTTCCGCCGCTGCCGTCGCTGCTGGCCCTGCCACCGGCGCTGCCGCTCCGGTCGTCGAGGAGCAGACCGAGTTTGACGTTGTCATGACCAGCTTCGGTGCTGAGAAGATCAAGGTCATCAAGGAAGTCCGCGGCATCACCGGCCTCGGCCTGGCTGACGCCAAGGCTCTGGTCGAAGGCGTTCCCGCCAAGATCAAGGAAGCCGTCTCCAAGGAAGAGGGCGAAGAGCTCAAGGCCAAGCTCGAAGCCGTCGGCGCCACTGTCGAACTCAAGTAAGAGATCGTCAAAACAAAACACAAAATCGCCCGTCCGTATGGACGGGCGATTTTTGATGTGAAACGGTTGTGTGCATGCTGCCTTTATGCTAAAATATCCCTGCTATGGATAAACTGCGTGGGAAAAAGTCGATATTTGATCTGAGCCTGCTGCCGACGGTGTTTGCGCTGGCCGGCCCCGCCATGATCGAGATGGCCATGGGCACGGCCGTGCAGTATATCGACACGGCCATGGTCGGCTCGCTCGGTACCGAGGCCACCGCCGCCGTCGGCTCGACCAGCACGGTCGGCTGGCTCGTCAACGGCACGGTCTCGGCCTTCGGCGTGGGCTTTCTGGCCTACATCGCCCAGCGTCTCGGCGCGGGCGAGAAGGAGAAGGCGCGCAAGGCGGCGGGCCAGTCAGTACTGGCGGTGCTGGTGCTTGGGCTGCTCTTTACCGCCATCCCGCTCGCGCTCAGCCGTCAGGTGCCGGTCTGGATGCAGGTGGATCCCGCCATCCGCGCCACCGCGGCGCGCTATTTCTTCATCCTCTATCTGCCGATGCTCTTTCGCAGCGCCAGCACGATCTTCGGCACGGTGCTGCGCGCGGCGGGCGATACGAAGACCCCGATGCGCGTGGGGATCGGCGTGAACCTTATTAACGTGGTGCTGAACTTCCTGCTGATCTACGAGCAGCGTTCGATATCAGTTTTCGGCCTGCGCGTGCCGATGTGGGGCGCGGGCTGGGGCGTGATCGGCGCGGCGGTGGCGAGCGCGGTGTCCTTCGTCTTCGGCGGCCTGGCACTGACGCTGATGTTCTTCCGGCATCCGGTGATCTCGCCGCGCGGCCAGTCCCTGCGGCCGGACTGGGAGCTGCTGCGGCCCTGCCTGCGCGTCTCCTTCCCGAATATGCTGCAGCGCTTTGGCACCTCGCTCGGCTATGTCGCCTTCGCCGCGATGATCAACGCCCTCGGCCCGGTGTCCGCGGCCGCGCATATCATCGCCAACACGGTGGAATCGGCTTTCTATATTCCGGGCTTCGGCATGATGCAGGCTGCGGCCACGCTGACCGGCAACGCCATCGGCGCGCGGGATCTGCCGCGGCAGAAAAAGCTCGCCGGAACGATCGTATTTCTGGAAGTGGCGCTGATGCTCGTCTCCGGCGCGCTGCTTTTCGCTTTTGCGCCGCCGCTGGTGGGCCTGTTCAGCAAGGATCCGGCGGTGATCGCGCTGGGCGTGACGGTGCTGCGGATGGTGGCCTGCTCCGAGCCGATCTACGGCGTGAGCATCGCGCTGGAGGGCATGCTGCAGGGCGCGGGCAAGACGAAGATCCCCTTCGTCATCAACATGACCGGCATGTGGGGCGTGCGCATCCTCGGCACCTGGATCTGCACGGTGCTGCTGCGGCTCGGGCTGGAAGCCGCCTGGGGCTGCATGATCGGGCACAATGTGCTGCTGTTTATCCTGTTCAGCCTGTATTACCTGCGCGGGAACTGGAACCCGCTCAAACAAGCATAAGGAGACCTCGATGATGAGACCTTTTGACGAAAGCTATTGCCTGAAAACCTTTGAGCGCCTGCTCGAGGTGGACAGCACCACCGGCCAGTATGAGGAGATCCAGGCGCTGATCGCCGCGATGCTCGACGAGCTCGGCGTGCCGTACCGCCTGACGCACAAGGGCGGCGTGATCGCCGAGCTCGGCGGCGAGGGCCGCGCCCTTGCGGTGACGGCGCATCTGGACGATATCGGCCTGATGGTGCGCCATCTGAACGCCGACGGCACGCTGAACGTCTGTCCGGTGGGCGGGCTCTACCCCTTCTACTGCGTGACGGAGAACGTCCGCGTCCACACCCGGGACGGAAAGGTCTATACCGGCGCCGTCTGCCGCACGCCGAATTCGATCCATGTGACCGAGGAGGAGCTGCGCAGCGTGCTGCCGGACTTTCGCACGAATGTCTGCGTCGTGCTGGATGAGGACGTGAAAAGCGCCGCCGACGTGCGCGCGCTCGGCATCGAGACCGGGGATATGATCGCCCTTGAGCCGCGCTTTCGGCTCGCGGGCGGATATCTCAAATCCCGCTTTATTGACGACAAGGCCTGCGCCGCCGTGCTTCTGACGGCGATCAGGGCGCTTCGGGAGGAGGGCGTCGCCCTCAAACGCAGGGTCTATGCCTACTTTGCCATGTTCGAGGAGATCGGCCACGGTACGGCCTGGCTGCCGGCGGACGTGGAGGACATCCTCGCCGTCGACATCGCGCCGACCGGCCCGGATCAGAACTCCGACGAGCACAAGGTGTCCATTTTCGCCAAGGACTCCCGCTTCCCATACCACTGGGGCATGACCAACGAGCTGCGGCAGGCGGCCATCGACGCGGGCGTGGACTATGTGATGGACTTTTTCACCCCGCATTACGGCACGGACGGCGACGGAAGCGTCCTCGCGGGCTATGACATCCGCCACGCGGCCATCGGCCCCGGTACGCGGAACAGCCACGGTTACGAGCGCACGCACCTGGACGGCCTGCGCAATACCTATGAGCTGCTGCTGGCCTATCTGACGCGCTGAAAGCGCCGGCAGGAATAATCATAAAAATCCGCAGTTTTTTACTGCAAAGAAAAATGTGGAGGACACAGAAATGAAAAGAACAGTCAGACTGATTGCCGCGCTGCTGCTGATCGCGACGATGCTTTCTCTTACGGCCTGCGGCAATGCCAACAGCCCCGCCGGGCAGACCGCAAACGTCGAACCGACAGCGGCTCCGGAAGCGACGGCAGAACCCACACCCGAACCGACCCCCGCGCCCACGCCCGCACCGCTGCCCGTGGTGACGCCCGCGCCCACGCCCGCGCCGACGGAGGATCCCTATTACAGCGATCTGCTCAAGACGGTCGCTGCCGCCGATTCGAGAGTCGTTCTGCCGGAGAAAGAACAGCTTCTTCCCCCGAATCAGGTCCGGATCAAGTACGCGCAGGGCAGCTATGGCCAGGGCATCCTGCTGGTGAGCGCGGCGAGCGACGGACAGCAGCTCGGCGTGATCGACGACGGCGTTCGCGTGACCGTTTACACGGCACAGGGAGAGCGCGGCCTGGTCAAGACCGAAGACGGCCGCTACGGCTGGGCGACGCTGGCGCTGCTGGTTGACCGCTTTGACCCCGATCTCAGCTACAAGAACAAGAAGGATTTTCTGATCGGCCACAGCGCCGACTGGACGAGCCCGGCCTGGTATGACTTTATCATCAAGAACGCCTCCGACCTTCCGGCGGAAGTCGTGAAGGCGGCGAAAGACGCGCACGAAGCAGGAAAGTCCTGAGCGCAGGGCGTCCGGCAAAAAGCCCGAGCAGGGCAAAAACACACCCCGGTTTGAAAACCGGGGTGTGTTTTTCATCGGCGTTCAGCCCTCTTTGCTGAACGTGATCGTGACGCCTTCGCCCATGCTCAGGACCATGACGCCGTCGGCCAGGGTGCCGGTGTATTCGCCGTCGGCGGCGGTGATCGTGAGGTCCTCGCCGTCCAGCGCCCAGCGCAGGTTATAATCCTGGCCGCCCGTCGTCATCACGGCCCTGCCGCCGTCCTTCAGGTTGAAGGTCAGGCCGCCGTCAAATACGGCGTCCACGCTGATGGAAATGCCGCTCATTTCGGCGGTCTCGGCCACATAGACGCCGACGTTGGGATCGGGTTCGCCGCCGCAGGCCGCAAGCGCCAGCAGCATCGCCAGGATCAGAACAAAGCATGTCAGACCTTTCATAAGCTCCTCCTTTTGTTGATCGGATTGCCGTTTGCCTCTTGCTTCCATACTACACGAAAGGGACAAAATTGGCAAGAAGGTTTTTCAAAAGACGTTTTTTGGCCCGTGTCATGTACGTCGGAGAGTTGAAAAGCGGGCGGCCGGCATGTATAATAAAATGTATCATCGAAGCGCCGCGAAAGGAGAAAATCGCATGGAAAAGCGAAAAAGCGGAAATGTGCTGCCCGGCCTGTACCACGCGGAGATCCCGGCCTTTCTGCCGCCCTTTCTCGAAACGCCGGCGCTGCGCCGGCTGCAGGACGTGGGCATGAACTGCGGCTGCGAGTATACGTCCTTTCCTCGTTTTCAGAACCTGCCCGGATACTCGCGCTTTTCTCACAGTCTGGGCGCGGCGCTGATCGTCTGGCACTTCACCGGCGACCGGGCGCAGACGCTCGCGGCGCTGTTTCACGATATCGCAACGCCCGTTTTCGCCCATGTGGTGGATTTTCTGCGGGGCGATTATCTGCGCCAGGAGGCGACGGAGGCGCGCACGGAGGAGATCCTGCGCGGCAGCGCGGAGATCGGGCGGCTGCTGGCGGAGCTGGAGATCCCACTGGGCGCGGTGACGGACTATCACCGCTACCCGGTCGCAGACAATGACGCGCCGCGCCTGTCGTCCGACCGGCTGGAGTACACGGTGGGCAACGCCCTCGCCTACGCTTTTGCCTCACCGGAGGAACTGGAGGCATGGTATAACGACCTGCGCGTTTCCACCGCGCCGGACGGGCAGATCGAGCTTGCGTTCGGGGACCTGTCGGCGGCGCTCGGCTTTGCGCGCACGGCGCTGCGCTGCGCAAGGGTCTACGTGTCCGACGAGGATCGCTACGCGATGCAGAGGCTGTCGGAAGTGCTGGCGGAGGCGCTGCGCCGCGGCGTGCTCACCGAGGCTGATCTCGGAGGAACGGAGCCGGCGGTCATCGCCAAACTGGAGGAAGACGCAAAAACGTGCCGGGCGTGGCGGGACTTTCGTGCGCTGCACCGGATGCGGACGGACGAGGCCGCGCCCCGGGAGAAGCGCCGGGTCATCCCGGCCAAAAAGCGCTGGATCGATCCGCTGGTCGCGGGCCGCGGCCGCGTGTCGGAACTCGATGAAGAATTCCGGCATGATCTGCAGTCGTTTCTGGCCGAGCCGCAGGATGGCTGGCTTTGCGGAGAATAGAAAAAGAAAGGCGGAAAGAACATGAAACCGATCGCCATCGACGAATTTTGCAAATTGAAATTTCTGTCCCGGGTCAGCTTTTCCCCAAAGGGGACGAGCGCCTGCCTGGCCGTGACGGAGGTCGACCGGCAGAAGGACGAGTACCGCTCCTGCCTCTGGCTGCGGCGAAACAGCCGGCTGAAAAAGCTCACGAGCTTCGGCAGAGAGCGGAGCTTTCAGTATCTGGACGAGAATACGATCCTCTTCCCGGGGAAACGCGAGGAGGGCGACAAGGAGAGCATTGAAAGCCTCTGGTACAAGCTTCCGCTTGACGGCGGCGAGGCGGAGCTCGCCTACACCTTCCCGATCCCCGTTTCCGAGCTGCTCCCGCTGCCGGGCGGCGATCTGCTGCTGCTCGGGCAGACCTTCCCGGGCTGTGAGGAGCTGTACACGGGCGACAAAAAGACGCTGGCTGCCTATCAGAAGGCACGCAAGGACGGCGCCGACTATGAAGAGATCACGCAGGTCCCCTGGTGGTGGAACGGCGACACCTTTACCAAAGGCACCTACACCTCGCTCTTCCGCTACGACGCGAAACGGAAAAAGCTCCGCCGTCTGACGGCGGAGAACCTCAACGTCTTCAACCTGCGCCTGAGTCCGGACAAGCGCAGCGCCTATTTCCTCTGCTCGCCGGTGAAGCCGCGCCTGCCCATGAGCGGGGAAACCGCGCTCTGCCGCCTGGAACTGGATTCCGGGGAGCTGACGCGCCTGGCGGAGGATCGGGACGATTTCATTCTGATCGGCTTTGAGCCGGGCGAGAGCTTCGGCCTTCTCCTCGCGCACGACAACCGTTACGGCCTCAACACGGACGGCGATTTCTTCCGCCTGGACTATGCCACGGGCGAAATCGCGCTTTATGCCCGCTATGGTGAGTCGATCGGATCCTCCGTCGGCAGCGATATCCGCTACGGCGGCGGCCGCAGCGTCAAGATGGTGGGCGACGCGCTCTATTTCATCTCCACCCGCTTTGACGATGCCTGCCTGTACAAGCTGGAAAACGGCGAGATCTCGCGGGTAACAGAGCGTCCGGGCTCGGTAGACTGCTTCGACGTCTGCGGCGGGAAGATCCTGCTGGTCGCGCTCTACGATATGAAGGCGCAGGAGCTTTACGACGGCGCGGGGCGGCAGCTCAGCCGCTTCAACGAGGCGGCGCTGCGCGGCAGATATGTCGCACAGCCGGAAGCGCTGAACGTGCAGCGCGAGGGCTATGAAGTGCACGGCTTCGTGCTCAAGCCCATCGACTATGACCCGGCAAAGACCTATCCCGTCATCCTGGACGTGCACGGCGGCCCGAAGACCGTCTACGGCCCGGTGTTCTACCACGAGATGCAGCTCTGGGCAAGCCGCGGTTATTTTGTGATCTTCTGCAATCCGACCGGCTCGGACGGGCGCGGCGCGTTTATGGACATCCGCGGCAAGTACGGCACGGTGGACTATGAAGACCTGATGGCCTTCACGGACGCGGCGCTGGAGGCATATCCCGCGATGGATCCGGCGCGGCTTTTTGAGACGGGCGGCTCCTACGGCGGCTTCATGACCAACTGGATCATCGGCCACACCGACCGCTTCCGCGCCTGCGCCAGCCAGCGCTCGATCTCGAACTGGCTGAGCTTCGCGGGGGTGTCGGATATCGGCCCGGACTTTGCCGCCGACCAGAACGCCGCCGGGCTCTGGAACGATCCGGAGAAGCTGTGGTGGCACAGCCCGCTCAAATACGCCGACCGGGTCAAAACGCCGACGCTGTTCATCCACGCCTTCGAGGACTACCGCTGCCCGGTCGACCAGGGCTACCAGATGTTCACCGCGCTGGTCGCGCAGGGCGTGGAGACGAAGCTGGTGTGTTTTCGCGGCGAGAACCATGAGCTCAGCCGCAGCGGCAAGCCGAGTCATCGCCTCAAGCGCCTGAAGGAGATCACCGATTGGTTTGACAAGCACGACAAATAAATCAAGCGGGGACGCTGCAGCGTCCCCGCTTTTACTTATTCATAACTCACGCTCCACAGCGTCAGACCCTGGGCTGGTGCGGTCGGCCCGGCTTTTGCCCGGTCTCCGGAGGCGAGGATCAAAGGCATGTCCTCCGGGCTGCGTTCGCCGCGTCCGACCTCCAGCAGCGTCCCCGTGAGGATGCGCACCATGTTGTACAGGAAGCCGTCGCCCTCGAACACCAGGCGCAGCTCCTCGCCTTCGCGGAGGATCTCCAGGTGCCGCAGCTCGCGCACGGTGCTTTTTTTGCTGCGCTTGAGTGAGCAGAAGGCGGCGAAATCGTGCCGCCCGCACAGCAGCGCCGCGGCCTTTTTCATTGCATCCTCGTCGAGCGTCTCCGGAACGGTCCAGACGTAACGCCGCTCAAACACGTTCGGCGTTTCGCTGTTCCAGATGCGGTAGACGTAGGTCTTGCCCGTGCAGCTCAGCCGCGCGTGAAAGCGCGGCGGCGCGGGTTCCAGCGAGAGTGCGCCGATATCCTCGGGCAGAACCTCCCGCAAAGCGGCGAGAAGCTCGGCGCTGCTCATCGCGGTCTCCGCGCGAAAGGAGCAGACCTGCCCGCGCGCATGGACGCCCGCGTCGGTACGGCCGCAGCCGGCGACCTCGACCTCCTGCGACAGCAGGCGCGAGAGCGCGGTTTCCAGCTTTCCCTGGATGGTTTTGTCGGTGTTGCCCTGCTTCTGCCAGCCGCGCCAGCGCGTGCCGTCATAGCAGAGCGTCAGCATGTAATTCGTCATAAGCGTTCTTACCGGACGGATTCAATTCCGAATTTCTAATTCCGCATTCCGAATTGGCCCTATCCCATCACCAGGCACCAGAGCAGCGGCACCAGCAGCGCGGGCAGATAATTGAGCGTGTGGAAGTCCTTGATCTTCATGATCGACAGACCGGACATCGCGATCAGAAAGCCGCCCACGACGGAGATCTCCGTCATCATCGTGTCGGTGATGAAGCCGCCGACAAGCGTGGTGAGCAGGTAGATCGAGCCCTGCCACAGGAAGAGCACCGCGGCGCACAGCGCGATCCCCGGACCATAGGCCGAGGCAAGCACCATCGAGGTGACGAAATCGAGCGAGGCGTTGGTGAAGAGGTAGGTGTGGTCGCCGTAGAGCGCGCTCTGCACCGGTCCGAGGATCGAGAGCGTCCCGATGCAGAAGATCAGGCAGCCGGTGACGATGCCCTGACCGAGCTTGCCGTCGCCGCCGCGGCGCTCCGTCAGCGCGCCGACGCGCCGGTCGAGCTGCAGGAGCGTGCCGATCACGCAGCCGAGCGCGAGGCTCACGATAAAGAGCACGGGATACTGGCTTTTAGGCATGTTCTGCACGACGGCGTTGATGCCGAGGCCGAAGGCCGCCAGACCCATCGCGCTCAACAGCCCCTCGCTGATGCGTTCGTTCATGGCCTTGCGGAACAGTCCCCCGATCAGACTGCCGGCAAGGATCGTGCCCACGTTGACAAAAGTTCCGATCAAGGCGTCATACCTCCTTCTATCCGCTCCAGCCGCCAGACGAGGCTGTCATACTGGGCCATATCCAGCGGCAGCGGGAGACCCATGTCCATCAGCGCGTTCGCGGGATAGATGCGGCCGCTGTCCCGGTCGCGGTAGAAGGCGCCGGGCGTTAATCCGCGCGGGCGCACGCAGAGGGAAGGCATGTTGGCGTGCTTTTCCTGCAGCACCGCGCTGATCATGGCTTTCGCCCCGTCCTCCGAGACGAAGGCCCAGGCGCAGCAGGGCGCCGTCTCCGGATCGCTCAGGCGGTAATAGAGGCCGTTTTGCACGAGCGGCGCATCCTCGCGGAAGGCTTCGATCTGCCGCCGGATCTCGCCGCGTTCCGCTTCGCTGAGCTTCGCCGGATCCAGCTCATAGCCGAAGGTGCCGGCCGCGGCCACGACCGCGCGGGTCTGCAGCGGCGTCGTGCGGCCGGTCTGGTGGTTCGGGCAGGCGGAGACGTGCGCGCCGACCGCGGAGGCCGGATAGCCGAAGGAGGTGCCGTACTGGATGCGCAGGCGGTCGACGGCGTCGGTGTTGTCGCTGCACCAGATCTGCGGGCAGTAATGGAGCATGCCCGCGTCGAAGCGCCCGCCGCCGCCGCTGCAGCCCTCGATGAGCAGCTCCGGGTAGCGCGCGTTGAGCTTTTCGAGCAGCTCGTAGACGCCCAGCATATAGTCGTAGAGCACTTTGCCCTGATCGTCGGCGGTGTGCGAGTACACCTCGGCGATCGAGCGGTTGAGGTCCCATTTCAGATATTCGATGTTCCCCTGGTCGAGCACCGAGCAGATGCGCGCATAGATCTCGTCGCGCACCTCGCGGCGGGAGAAGTCCAGCACCAGCTGGCTGCGCGAGCGGATGGGCGGCTGCCCGGGGATGGTCAGCGCCCAGTCGGGGTGGCTGCGGTAGAGCTCGCTGTCCTCGTTGACCATCTCCGGCTCCATCCAGATGCCGAACTTCAGGCCGAGCGCACGGACCTTTTCGACCAGTGCGCCGAGGCTGCCGCCGAGCTTGCGCTCGTTGGCCGTCCAGTCGCCGAGCGCGTGGGTATCGTCGCAGCGCGCGCCGAACCAGCCGTCGTCCATCACCAGCAGCTCCACGCCGAGCGCTTTGGCCTCTTCGGCCAGACGGAGGATGGACTCGCCGGTGAAATCAAAGTAGGAGGCCTCCCAGCTGTTGAGAAGGACAGGACGGCGCTCGTCCCGGTACTTGCCGCGGCAGATGTGGCGGCGGATGCAGCGGTGCAGCTGGTGGCTCAGCCGCTCGAGACCCTGCGCGCTGAAGCTGAGAATCACCTCGGGCGCTGTGAGAGATTCGCCCGGCTGCAGCGGATAGGAGAGCTGCTCCTCACCCAGACCCATTTGCAGGCGCGTCTGCTCAAACTGGTCGCGCTCTGCCTCCGCGCGAAAGCCGCCGCTCCACACGAACTGCATGGCCCAGCAGCGCCCGGCGGTCTCGGTCGCCTCGCGGTCGCAGAGGATGACGAAGGGGTTGTACTGGTGGGAGGAATAGCCCCGGCGGCTGCCGATGACGGCGGTGCCGCGGCCGAGCGGGCGGCGGTCAAACTGCCGTTCCATGGCGTAGCGGCCCGGGAAACTGATCAGGTCAAAGTCGCCGGCAACGAAGTCCAGGCAGGCGCTCTGGAGCTTTTCCACGGTGAGGGCCGCCTGCCCGCGATTGGTGACGATCGCGCTGCGGGTGATGATATCCAGCGCCGGCAGCACGCCGTAGAGCAGCGTGACGGAAAGACCCAGGCGCGGATCCTCCATCTCGATCCGCAGCGTTTCGGCGCCGTCCTCCGCTCCGGCATAGACGGCGGGCAGACCGGGCAGGCTGTACTTGCCCGGGAGGATCTCATGGCTGCGATAGCGCAGCTGACAGCCGAAGATGCCGCCTGCGTCGCGCACGATGAGCAGCGGGCTGCGGAAGTCTCCGGTGCCCTGGGTGGGAAACTCCTGCGGCAGCGCGTCGAGCGAATACGTCCGGTCGCTGCCGGCGGCGCCGGGATTGCCGGAGAAGCCGCGGTCGGCATAGCTCAGCAGATAGTCCATATGGCCCTCGCTGCGCGCCCCGTAATAGAGGTGCAGGAGATTGCCGAGCGCGTCGGCCTGCAGCTGATAGCTGGAATGCGCGGTGTGGATGGTGAAGATCCGTTTTTCGGGTGAATAGATGATCGGCATGGCGCTCATCCCTTCTATTGTCTTGAGTTTTCGAGGCTCATTATATCATGCGTCGATCAGGAAACACAAGCCCCGGCGTATATGCGGGCAAGGGCAGACTCTGTCGAAAAAACTCATGCGCCCGGTTGAATTTCGCCCGGGAACGCGCTATACTGAAACCGATCCTGACAGATAAAAGGAGGCTCATCCATGAATCTGCTCGCTATTTTACTGAAAACGCTGTTAAGCAAGAATACCCTCTCGGCGCTGGCCAAGAAGACCGGCCTGACCCCCGCCAAGCTCAAGAAGCTCATTCCGCTGGCGCTGCCCCTGCTGCTCAAGTACCTCACCGGCAACGCCTCCACCCAGTCCGGCGCCCTGTCCCTGCTCGGCGCGCTGGGTCAGCACAACACCGCCAAGGCGCTGCCCGAGCAGATCGCCGAGGCAGACGCCGAGGACGGCAGCAAGATCCTCGGCCACATCTTCGGCAAGAACGCCGAGACTGAGATCACGGCGCTGGCCGGCGAGTCCGGCCTCTCCGGCAAGGAAGTCAACACGGCGCTGGACAGCATCGCGCCCGTGCTGCTGAGCAGCCTGAACACTGCCGCATCCTCCGCGAAGAAGAAAAAGGTGGACCTGTCCGACGGGCTGGATCTGTCCGACGTGATGGCTTTGCTGGGCGGCGGCAACAGCGGCGGCAGCCTGCTGAGCGGCCTCTTCGGCGGCAAAAAGCCCGCCGAGAAGGACGACGGCCTCAACGGCAACGCCCTGCTCCAGACCCTGCTGCAGCTGATGTAAGGAAGACACGACAGACGACCGCAGCGCCGAGCGATTCGGCGCTGCGGTTCTATTTATATCGGTATGCAAATCGGCGCTTGACAAAGCGCGGCGCGGGTGGTATATACGCAGGGAAAAGACACAAAAGGGAGAATATTACATGAGGATCATCACCATCAGCCGCCAGTTCGGCAGCGGCGGGCGTGAGCTGGGCAAGCGCCTGGCCGAGCGTCTGGGTTGGGACTATTACGACCGGGAAATCATCGATACGCTGGCCGCCGAGCAGGGCCTGGAGCCGGATTATGTGAAAAAGACGCTGGCCAATCACGGCTGGCAAAACATGCAGCTGACCTATCGCAACAGCTTTTCACACCTGCTGTACGATCCGGGCATGAGCACCCAGATCCGCATCCGGGAGCGCGAGATTCTGCGGGAGATCGCCGCGCTCGGCAATGACTGCGTCATCATCGGCCGCGACGCCGATGTGATCCTGGAGGACTTCCACCCCTTCCGCGTGTTCGTCTGCGCGGACACGGAAGCGCGGCTGCGCCGCTGCATGAAGCACGAGCTGCGCCGCCCGGAGCCGGAGCGCCTGAGCGAGCGGCAGGTGCTGCGCAATATGAAGCGCATCGACCGCAACCGCGCGCATACCCGCGAGATCCTCACCGGCAGGGTGCACGGCGACGGCAGCAGATTCGACCTGACGGTGAATACCGCCGGCTGGGACATCAAAAAGCTGACCGGTGCGCTGGCGGACTTCGCGCTGCAGTGGTTTGAGGGCTGAGCCATGGAACAACGCTTAGCCAGAAAAGATCTGACCGAGGGCGTGGTGTGGAAAAAGCTGCTGGTCTTTTTCCTTCCCATCGCCGCCGGCACCTGCATCCAGCAGCTGTATAACGCGGTGGACGGCCTGATCGTCGGCCGCTTTGTCGGCACGATCGCCCTGGCCGCCGTCGGCGGCAGCTCGGCGCAGATCATCAATTTGCTGATCGGCTTCTTCGTCGCCATCACCTCCGGCGCCTCGGTGGTCATCGCCCAGGTCTACGGCGCCAACCGCACCCGCGACGTACAGATCGCCGCCGGCAACGCCATCGCGGTCTTTGCGCTGCTGGGCCTCGTGCTGACGGCCTTCGGGCTCGCGGCGTCCCCGGCCATGCTGCGTCTGCTGCGGACCCCGGAGGACACCCTGGCCGACGCGATCCTCTACCTGCGCATTTACTTTATCGGCGTGCCCTTCGTGCTGGTGCTGAACATGGAATCCAACATGCTGCGCGCTGTGGGCGATTCCTTCAGCCCCTTCCTCTACATGGTGGCGGGCTGCGTGATGAACATCGTGCTCGACACGCTCTTCGTTGTGGTGTTCCATTGGGGCACCGCGGGCGTCGCCATCGCCACGGTGGCAGCGCAGGTGCTGAACATGGCGCTGCTGACCTGGAAGCTCCTGACCACAAAGGAATCCTACCGCCTGAGCTTTCGGGAACTGAAGCTCAAGGGCGTGTACCTGTCCAATATGCTCCGGCTGGGCATCCCGGCCGGCCTGCAGTCGTCCATGTACGCGGTATCGAACATGATCATCCAGGTGGCCATCAACTCTTTGGGCACTGTGGTCGTAGCCTCCTGGGCCATGACGAGCAAGACCGACGGCATCTTCTGGGCCGTGAGCAGCGCCCTGGGCGCCGCGATCACCAGCTTTGTGGGCCAGAACCTCGGCGCCGGGCGGCATGACCGCGTCAGGCTCTGCGTCAGAGAGGGCATGATCCTCTCCGGCATCATCACCGTCACGCTGAGCGGACTCATCATGCTGCTGGGCAGGCCGCTCCTGCGCATCCTCACCGAGGACCAGGCGGTCATCGACACGACCTACCAAATCATGACCTATTTTGTGCCATATTACTTCACCTGGGTCGCGGTCGAGGTGCTGACGGCGGTGCTGCGCGGCGCCGGCGACGCGGTGCGTCCGGTCGTCATCGTCGGACTCGGCATCTGCCTGCTGCGCATCATCTGGATCGGCACGCTCTTTACCGCCGTCCACACGCTCTTCGTGCTTTGCCTGTGCTATCCCATCTCCTGGGTGGTGACGGGCGCCGTGCTGTACGTCTACTTCCGCCGCGGCGGCTGGAAGACCCGCGGCAGCATGATCGTGGATCACTGAAAAGACAATATAGCAAAACAAGCCCTTCGCTGATTATTCAGCGAAGGGCTTGTCTGTGTTGAGATTCAATTATTCCCACTCGCCAAGCAAATCCCGACTTTAACTGCTTTTGTTTAGGAGATTTGACTCGACGTGACTCCGTTTGATCCCCATTATCCTCAACCCATGGGGTCTACGGACTTTTGCTATCAAAAAGCTATCAAAGCTGCTATCAACGAACTGTATTGTGGATGTTCAACCGAGATTTGAGCAATGATAAGGTGCATGTAGTAGTCCAATCATACAATTTGTCTTGTGGTTCTTCAAGTTCAAAGACTATTCCTTCTCTTTGCTTTTCAGTAAATGGTTGCCTATTATTTGTATTAATTTATCATAATGCATAATATCCTTTGCCAGATATAGCATTATTGGTGTTAACTGCTCCCCATATGGGTTCATCCCTGTAGCTTCAAGAAGAGCTTCATCGTTGTGCATACCAACAATTCCGAAATGTGGCATCCCATCTGATCCCCGAGTCCACACCCATCTAAAATCGCTAAACATTAATCCGCTTAACGATTCTGTGTATACAATTACAGCCGTAATTTTCTCGTAGACTTCTTCGTTAACCCCCAGACTGAGCCCGATATCTTTATGAGTGAGAATCCCGTTAATTGGATGGGCCAGCAAAGAAAAAGCTTCTTCAAATCCAGACTCTAATACTTCACTGAATGTCCAATTTATATAGAGGAAGTTCATATGATTGCAGTGGTCCACGGTTTCGAATTTCTCAGCAGCACTATTCAGAAAGTCCTTAAGCTTTCCTACTCGGGGCATTATTCCGTTGAGATTATGAGAACTACAGAATAAAGCGAACTCGTCTCTTCCCTTATTATCAAGTAAGACAAGTGGAAGCACAATTTCTTGTATACCATCAAAGTCACGAAAGCCTGGTGTTTTCACTTCGATATCCGCAACAATGCCATTATTGCAGTAAAATCTCGCTTCCGGATTCTTCATACCATTTGTTTTAGGCTCATATTTACCCGACTTTGAACGCCCTCGCCAAAAGCATAAAACACTTATTTCTGATAAAGCGCGAAAAAAATGTGCTTCATCATAATTTTCTTTTCCAGCTGAGAGTTGATCAGTAAAGAAGCTTTTGATGCTTTTTTCCCCAAAGAAGTCTATTAGGCAAGCAACCTTTTGAGAAAAATTAATGCAAAAGTTTTCCTGGAAGTTTTCTGCATTAATCTTATAGATGGGAACGTCGTTCGCGGCGAATTGATAGAATCCTTGGTGCTTTTCTAGTCTTCCCTCAATTACCTTTATGAGAAAATGGTCATCAGAAAACTCATCCATCCACCCCTCAGTCCAGGCTTTCGTAAGAGCGCCAGCCAAATCGACTCCAGAAAGAGGAAATGTTGTGTCAGATCTCATTTTCGCCATACGCTCCTATCCTTTAGTAAACAGCTTACTCCACAAGATAACGAATGATAATCTCGTACAAGCTGTACATTCTATACCAACAGCCCTCGCCCAAGCTTTCTATTCCTATGCTCGGAAAAGAACGTTCAATTTCAAACATCCTGTGAAATTCGTCCATCTGTCCAACATAGACATCTACATCATAGCTCAAGAATGTCGGGTTGCAATTAAATTGGCCTCCAGTTAGATCAACTACCAACCCATCTACCTCCTGCCATGAGTGACTGCAATTGTTCTCAGGGGTTCCATCATGATGAGAGCCATCAATCCTCACGCTGACAATTTTGTACTTGTGATAAAGATAGTGAGCAAACAAATCTGCCGTATCATCACAGCATCCTCGCGGGAACTGACTCATGCGATCGTTATTAGCAAATGCTCTGTTCTCTTTTGCTGTAATTATAGCTTGACAAAACTGAGTGGCGATATTTTCTAGATGTGCTTTTGTCATTTCCAAGCCCTCATCAAAAATTTATCGTTCATCATGCCATTCTTTTTATATAAACCACACCGGCAGCTGCAGCAGATTATCCCTAAGCAAATTTGGCTGCGGGCAGGTGCAGATGATTGCTCCCATTCCACGGCGCTTCTCCTCAACCTTGTCCAGCACGGTGAAAGCACTGGCCTCATCTGCTGTGACTGCGGGGCTTTGCTTGATTTCTATGGGATAGAGCGTTCCGTTTTCTTCAATGATCAGATCGATTTCGCTCTCGGTCTCGTATTCTTGCCCATCCTTCCGGACTTTTTTCTTATCACGGCCACGGTAATAGGAAACACAATACCGGTAATCGATACCGCGATTGGAATAGGATTTCAGAATTTCAGAAATAACAAAGGTTTCAAACATAGCGCCGCTCATGGCACCGTAAGCAAGTGCCTCCGGCGTGAGCCAGCGAGTGAGATAGGCAGCTAGGCCAGTATCGCGGAAATAGACCTTC
>CADADE010000032.1 GCA_902786615.1 Oscillospiraceae bacterium | reverse complement strand
GATGGAGTCCGTGGCGCCCGCCTTCTTCGCCATGACGAAGCAGCGCTTGGCGACCGCCATCTCGATGCCCGCGGCGATCTCGTCCATCGGCTTGCCCTCACCGACGAGGGTGATGACCTCGGACTCGGCAAAGACGGTGCACTGGGCAGTGATGGGGATGACGTTCTTCGCGGTGAGGGAGAGCTTAGAAAACTCCGGCAGGCTCAGCTCGAAGGAGCGGGCCATGGCCTCAAAGAAGCGGCCCGTGCCCGCGGCGCACTTGTCGTTCATGGCAAAGTTTTTGACCGTGCCGTCGGTGTCGATGCTGATGCCCTTGACGTCCTGGCCGCCGATGTCGATGATGGCCTTGACGCTGGGATCGGTCACATGCACACCCATGGCGTGGCAGGAGATCTCGGAGATGTTCTCGTCGGCAAAGGGCACCTTGTTGCGCCCGTAGCCGGTGCCGATGAGATACGCAAGCTCCTCGCTGCTCTTGAGGCCGACCTTGTTGAGAACCTCGTCCATGGCCGCGATGGCGGACTGCTCGGAATTGATCTTGCTGCGGATGGTGGTGTCGGCAAGCATCTTGCCGTCCTCGTCCAGGACGACCGCCTTGGTGTAGGTGGACCCTACGTCACAACCGCCGAAATATTTCATATACAATAACCTCCGTAATATTCTTCTTTGGCTTCCCCTTGAGGGGAAGCTGTCGCGCAGCGACTGATGAGGTGGAGCCTGCCGCTTTTACACTGTTGCTGTGTCCACACCTCATCCGCCCCAGTTTGCGAACTGGGGCACCTTCCCCTCAAGGGGAAGGCTGCGCTTCGCCGTTCATTTTCACATGCAGACCTCGTCCTCGAACTCGACCAGGGACGGGTCGACCGGCTCAGCCTTCATGACCGTGCGCATGTACTCGTTGACCTTGTCGCGCATGGTGCGGCGGGAGACGGTGCGCGGGTCCATCAGATCGTGCTCGATCCAGATGAGATCGTAACCGCGGGCGCGGCCCTGCTCGTCCAGAATGCCCTGGACGGTCGCCATGTTCTTGCAGGCCACGTTCTGGTACATGATGACGAGCTTGGCGTTCCACGCCTCGCACTGGGCCCAGCACTCGTCGACGACATTCTGGTAGCCGCCGTTGGTGTGGCGGCGCATGACCATGCGCTCGTAGAGGCGGGCGAGATCGCGCAGGGCCTCTTCCTTGTCCTCGGTCTCCAGGTGCTTGGTGAAGTTCAGGGATTCCATCTCGACCAGCACGTCGATGCCCCAACAGTTGGCGAGCCAGTTGGAGAAGTTGGCGTAGTAGTGGGCGGGGCAGGACCAGACGATGGCGCGGTGCTTCATCTTGCGCGCGGGCCAGGCCGTCTCGCCGTTTTCGTAGGCGCGGGTGAGCATACGGTCGACCTTCTGCATGGAGGGGAGAACGCGCGGGTCGATGCCGCCGTCCATCTCATAGTTCCACTTGCGGAAGAGCTCATAGCTCGGGCCGATGAGCTGCGGGCGGGAGGACTTGTTGATCTCCCACTTGTTGAGCTCAAGGTCGGTCTCCTGGTTGAAGCGCTTCATGCATTCAAAGTAGTGCTCCCAAGACCACTTCGCGCCGGTCTGCTCCTCGATCCATTTGATGCAGGCCTTGATATCCTCCGCACCCATCTGCACGGTCTCCTCATCCAGATAGCGGACGGGGAAGCAGAGATGGAAGACGGGGATGTTCGGGAAGCGGCGGGAGAAGTAGGAGGAGGCCATGGTGGAGCCGTCGCAGGGCATGGAGCTGGAAATGAAGCCGGAGCCCATGTCGGGCAGGGCGTTGATGACGAGCGCGCCGCACTCGGACGAGGGCACGGGGCAGGTGTCGGCGGGCAGCCCATAGGACTCCACCGCGTCGATGTAGGGGATGCAGACGAGCTGGTCGATCTCACTGACGAGGAACATGGGCAGAAGCTGGTGCGGGATACCGCACAGCTCCGGGAAGCCCGCCATGATCTGACCCATGGTCATCTCGTCAAAGGTGACCATCATGCGGTTGAGTTCGTCGCTGTTGCCGTTTTTGCGGTCGGCCTTGTTCAGCAGCACCAGGTTTTCCGCCACATAGCGGAAGATCTGATAGGTGAGCTCATGGCTCATGCGCAGGTTGGAGCCGCGCAGACCCAGAATGTTTTTATCCATAAAGCCGTGGCAGCAGAAATAGGAGATCATCCAGCGGTACCACAGCGCGCCGTTGAGCGCGGGGATAAGATCCTTGGAGAAGGTACTCAGCAGCATGACCCACATGCGGCCCCATTCGTAGAAGTCGTAGGCCGTGTCCTTCACGCCGCGCCACTCGCGGCGGACGGTGGCCATAGCGCCCTTGCGGTAGAGGCGGCCGAGGCTTCTCTCGCCGTTTACGACGCGATCCCACTTCTCGTTTTTATCCAGGGCCATGAAGTCGGCGTATTCGCCTTTGACGCGCTCCCAGTCGGCCTTGCAGTCGTTCACGCGATCCTCGCCGAACTTCTTCCAGTCGGTGCTTTTGAGAAGCTTCCAGGCGATGCCGAGAAACTCGGCGGCGTTCTCGCCCTGTTTTTTCCAGTCTATGTTGTCCTTGGCCTTCCAGAATTTCGGATTCGGGTAAACGGGCTTTTCCTTTTTAGCCATTCTTTTGCGCCTCCTTGTGGATACGTTTGATCTCAAGCGATTCGACGAAGGCCTGCACACGGGTGCGAAGCTGCCCGGAATTGCCGTTGTTGTAGAGCCTGTCGATGGACAGGACGGGCCAGCCGTACTCGTCGTGCATGATGTGGGAGACGAGCGCGCGCTCGAAGCCCCAGTAATCGCAGTACTTCATCTGCTCATAGATAATGCCCTCGGCTTTGTACTCCTTGGCGAGACGGTCCGCCGTCTCGCGGCGCTGCAGGACCTTCTCGTCGGCAATGTAGCGGGCGCACTCGGAATACTGCATGACGTGCAGACAGATCTGGGGCAGGGCGGGCTCGTCGTCCTTGAGCTCGATGATCTCGCGGCCCGGGGTGGAGCCGAAGCAGAAGCGGTCGGAGACCACGAGAGCGCCGCAGCCCTCAATGAGCTGGGTGAGCCTGGGATCGTCGATCTCGGAGCCGACGATGGCGACTCTCGCGCGGAAGGGGGATTTCTCGTCCGGCTCGCGGGTTCTGAGCTCGTCCAGCGTCTCGCGAAGGTAGGGCAGGATGAGCTTTTTCGGACAGGTGTAGGAGACGAGGTTCAACACATGAAACTCATAGCCCGTGACGACGGGGTTTTCCGCCTTGCGCATCTGGCCGATCTCCGAGAGGATGGCGCAGACCTCGTTATGCTCCTTCACCGCCGCGCGGATAGCCTCGTCCGAGGTGTCCACACCGAATTTTTCGGTGAGCTGGTCGAGGACGTGAATGCGCATCTGCTTGACGTAGGAATCAAGAGTGTAGTCCGTGACCTTGAAGGGAATGTCGCAGTGGGTAACAAAGAAATTGGGCTTGTCATTGACATGGAGGATCTCAAAATGCTCCATGGCGCGGTTCATCATCGAGCAGGCGTCCACGCCGATCACGGCGTCAAGGAACTGATAGCCGCCCTCGATGCCGCGCTCGACAAGGGCGCGGGCATACTCGCAGGTGTAGTTGGACATGTAGTAGGTGGCGATGTCGATGGACCCGGTGTTGGGGGCGCGCAGACGCACCGAGAAGCAGTTGCCGACGTTGAGCAGAGCCTCGGGCACGTGGTAGCAGGTATAGCCGAGGGCGAGGCCGCCGTCGGCCTGGGCCTTTCTGACCAGCTCGTTGTCAGCGTTCTCAAGCAGCTTTTCAAAGAAAATCAGATGCTTCAGATCTTTCAAATGTTACACCTCTTTTTCTACAGATTTACAGGATGTCAATGTTGCGGAGCGCTTCCTTCACGCCGCAGAGCATGGCGGAATCCGCAGGCAGCTCCATGACGCTTTTGCCCATGATGTCGTTCGCGGCAAAGGCGCTGTCGGCGGGGATATAGGCGAGAACGTCAACGCCGGGGGTCTGAAATTCCCCGACAAGCTCGGGATTCGTGACCCGATTGACGATGACGCCGATCCTGTCGTAGGCGATCAGCTCATCGGCGACGTGCTTGATGGTCGCGATGACCTGCGCGCCCTTCTTGCTCTGGTCGGTGACCAGGATGAGATGGGTGACCTTTTCCATGACGCGGCGCTGGATCTGCTCGATCCCCGCTTCGCCGTCAATGACTACGTAATCGAAGCTGTTGGCAAGAATGCCGATCACTTCCTTGAGATAGGAATTGACCTTGCAGTAGCAGCCGGAGCTCTCCGGCCGGCCGATCGCGAGAAAAGCGAAGCCCGGCGTCTCCACCAGCGCGTCGAAGATGCGAAAGCGCGCCTCGCTCAAAAGCTCCAGCGCGGCCTTGGTCTCGCCGTTTTCCACGCTGTCCACGATGCTCATGCGGATATCGTCCAGCGTCAGCTTTACGTCCACGCCGAGCGCGACGGACAGGCCGACGGCGGGATCGGCGTCGATGGCCAGGATCTTCTTGTCGGGATAGCGCTCCGCCAGCAGACGGACGATCGACGCGCAGACTGAGGTTTTCCCGACGCCGCCCTTGCCCGCGACCGTAAGGATCTTGGCTTTCTGTTCCATATGCGTTCCCCCTCGGAAAAAAGTGTGCAATATGCGAATATTACTATATCTATGATTCTAACACAGGCCCCGGCATTATGCAAGATAAACACTTTAAAAATGCAGGACCAGGAATTTTTTGGGCACATCGCCGCGCGCTTCGCGGAAATCTGCCTGAAAAAGCAAAGAAGGAAAACGACAAAGCGTTTTCCTTCTTTACCGGTTCAGCAGCCACACGCCGAGATTGAGATAGGCGGCGAAGGTGAGCCAGACAAGATAGGGGAGCATGAGCTTTCCCGCGCGCGAGTCGATGCAGGAAAAGAGCAGGGCCGCGACGGCGGCGAGCACCCACAAGAGCAGGAGCAGCAGAAAGGCCCCAAAGTAAAAGCGCATGGTGAAAAAGACGATTGGCCAGAGAAAATTGACCGCGAGGGAAAAGCCGTAGACCGTGAGCGCCCGGTCGCGCCGGGGCTGGCTCGCGCCGCCGGTGAGCACCAGATAGGACGCCGCGCCCATCATGAGATAAAGGATCGTCCACACCACGGGGAAAACCCAGGGCGGCGGACTGAGCGGCGGCTGGGAAACGGACTGAAAATAGCGCATGCCGTCGCGCGTCAGAAAGGCGGAGAAGCCGCCGACGGCCAGCGGGATCGCCAGCGCCGCAAGGAGCTTTCCGGTTTGAATCTTGTGCTTCATTTTCATCACCCCTGATACTGTATGCAGGGGCGGGACAAATTATGCGTTTGACGGATAAAGGCGGGGATGATACAATGTATCATTATTTTATGCAGAAGCGTGGTGTTTGCAATTGATTCGATATGAGGCCGGAAGCTGCGAGGTCGCGGTGATCGGGGCCGGACACGCGGGCATCGAGGCCGCCCTCGCCGCGGCGCGGCTGGGGCTGGATACGGTGTGCTTTACCGTGAACCTCGACAGCGTGGGCAACATGCCCTGCAACCCCGCCATCGGCGGGACGGGCAAGGGCCATCTCGTGCGGGAGCTGGACGCGCTCGGCGGCGAGATGGCGAGGGCCGCGGACAAGGCCTGCATCCAGTATAGGATGCTGAACCTCGGCAAGGGCCCGGCGGTACACTCCCTGCGCGCCCAGGCCGACCGGCGGCGCTACCAGCAGGTAATGAAGCACACGATGGAAAAGCAGGAGAACCTGCGCCTCAAGCAGGCGGAGGTCGTGGATATCGGCGTGGACGAAAACGGCGCGGTCGCCTCGGTCACGACGCACACGGGCGCGGTCTACCGCTGCGGGGCGGTGGTGATCGCCTCGGGCACCTATCTCGGCGGGCGCACCATCGTGGGCGAGGTGCTGCGGGATTCGGGGCCGGACGGCCTCGCCGCCGCCATGAGCCTCACGGGGCGGCTCAAAGAGCTGGGGCTCAGCCTGCGGCGCTTCAAGACCGGCACGCCGCCGCGGGTCAACGCCCGGACGGTGGACTTTTCCAAGATGGAGATTCAGGAGGGCGACCCGGAGCCGGAGCCCTTCTCCTTCTCCACCGAGGCAGCGCCGGAGAACCGGGCGGTCTGCTACCTCACCTACACCAACGAGAGGACCCATGACATCATCCGCGCAAACCTCGACCGCAGCCCCATCTATGCCGGGGTGATCGAGGGCGTGGGGCCGCGCTACTGCCCCAGCATCGAGACCAAGGTCATGACCTTCGCCGACAAGACCCGGCACCAGCTCTTTGTGGAGCCGATGGGGCTGGAGACGGAGGAGCTTTATATCCAGGGCTTTTCCTCCTCCATGCCGGAGGAAGTGCAGGTGCAGATGCTGCACACGATCCCGGGGCTTGAGCACGCGGAGATGACCCGCTGCGCTTACGCCATCGAGTACGACTGCGTGGACCCCACCGAGCTTTACGCCACCCTGGAGAGCAAGAAGATCCCCGGCCTCTACGGGGCGGGGCAGTTCAACGGCTCCTCCGGCTATGAGGAGGCGGCGGTGCAGGGCTTCGTCGCGGGCGTGAACGCGGCAAGGAAGCTCCGGGGCGAGCCGCCCTTCATCCTGCGCCGCTCGGACGGGTATATCGGCACGCTCATCGACGATCTTGTGACCAAGGGCACGAACGAGCCCTACCGCATGATGACCTCCCGCAGCGAGTACAGGCTTCTGCACCGGCAGGACAACGCCGACCGGCGCCTCGCCGGGCTTGGGCTTGCGATCGGCCTGGTGAGCAAAGAGCAGTATCAGCGGGTGCTGGACAAGTACGCCGCCGTGGAGGCGGAACTGAAGCGCCTGGAGGGAACGCACATCGCCCCGGGCGAGGCGCTGAACGCGATGCTCACGGCGAAGGGGACCGCCCCGGTGAGTACGGGCTTTTCCCTCGCGGAGCTCATACGCCGCCCGCAGATCGCTTATACAGACACGGCGGCCTTTGACCCGGAGCGCCCCGCGCTCCCGAAGGCGGTGTGGCAGCAGGCAGAGATCCGGCTTAAATACGACGGCTACATCAAGCGCCAGCTCCGGCAGATCGAGGAGTTTTCCCGCCTGGAGGACAAAAAGCTCCCGGCGGACATCGACTACGCCGCCATCACGGGGCTGCGGCTCGAGGCGCGGGAGAAGCTGGAAAAAATAAGGCCCGAAAACTTCGGCCAGGCGGGGCGCATCTCCGGCGTGAGCCCGGCGGACATTTCGGTTTTGATGGTGTACATGGAGAACAGAAGATGAGCAAGGTGGTGCTGGGCTTTTCCGGCGGGGTGGACTCCGCCGTGTCCGCCGTGCTGCTGAAAAGGGCGGGCTTTGAGGTGCACGGGCTGTATATGGACAATACAAGCGCCTCGGCGCGTGAGGAGGCGGTCTCCTCCGCCGAGCAGATGGGCGTTGAACTCACGGTCGTGGACGTGCACGACGAGCTGGAGAAACGGGTGTGCAGCGCCTTTTGCGAGAGCTATCTGCGCGGCGAGACGCCGAATCCCTGCATCCTCTGCAATCCGACGCTGAAATTCCCGACGCTGCTCAAAGAGGCCGACCGCGTCGGCGCGGAGCTTGTCGCCACCGGGCATTACGCGCGGGCGGAGGGCGGCGCGCTCTATAAGGGCAGGCCGTCGAACGATCAGAGCTATATGCTTTGCCGCTTGACAAAGGAGCAGGTCGCCCGCCTGACCCTGCCCCTCGGCGGCTTTGAAAAGACGCAGGTGAGGGCGCTCGCGGAAGAGCTCGGCCTGCCCGCCGCCCACAAGAAGGACAGCATGGAGATCTGCTTCATCCCGGACAAGGACTATGCGGGCTGGATCTCCCGCCGCGCCGCCCTGCCGGGGCCGGGGGACTTCGTGTTCCACGGCGCTTGTGTCGGGCAGCACAAGGGCATTGTGCACTGGACGGTGGGCCAGCGCGTCCCGGGGCTTTACGAGGGGCGTAAGCTCTATGTCGCGCGCATCGACGCAAAGACAAACGAGATCGGGCTTGCCCTCTGGGAGGAGCTTTTCAAAACGGAGCTCACGGCGCGGGATTTCAACTGGCTCATTGACCCCCCGACGGGGGAGGCCATCGACGCGAGCGTGCGCGTGCGCCACACCAAGTGGGAGGAGCCGCCCTGCCGCGTCAGCGCCGCAGGGGATACGGCGCGTATCCAATGCGAAACCCCGGTGCGCGCCCCGGCCCCCGGTCAGAGCGCGGTGCTGTACCGGGGCGAGAGGCTCATTGGCGGGGGATTTATCGAAAAGTGAATACACCCATAAAACAAAACCAGCGTTTCGGTTCCCTGTGCGGGATTCCGAAACGCTGGTTTTTTATAACCTCCCTTTGGAAAAAGGGAGGGGGACCGCGAAGCGGTGGAGGGATCGATCCATACGGACATTGTGCCGGACGTCCGATCCCTCAGTCACCAGTGTGCGCACTGGTGACAGCTCCCTTTCCCAAAGGGAGCTCAATACTGTGCGACGGCGGCCGTTTTCAAAGGGGGCGCGCGCTCACACCATGGCGGATTTGATGAGGCGCAGGAGCTCGTCGTATTCCTCACAGGCGGGGATGTCGGGGTTCTGTGCCTTGATGCTCTCCGGGGCGCGGAAGAGGAAGCCCGCCTTGCTCGCCCGGATCATGGCGAGGTCGTTGAAGCTGTCGCCGGAGGCGATGGTCTCAAAGCCCACCGACTGGAAGGCGCACACGGTGGAGAGCTTCGTCTCCTTGCAGCGGAGACGGAAGTCCGTCACCTCGCCGCTCGGGGCGACCACCAGCTCGTTGCAGAAGAGGGCAGGCCAGCCCAGCTTTTTCATCAGAGGCTGGGCAAACTGGGTGAAGGTGTCGCTCAGAATGACGGCCTGGGTGATGGAGCGCAGCTCGTCCAGAAATTCCTTTGCGCCGGGCAGGGGGTCGATCGTGGCAATCACGTCCTGGATCTCCCTGAGACCGAGGCCGTGCTCCTTTAAGATACCGAGACGCCAGCGCATGAGCTTGTTGTAGTCCGGCTCATCCCGCGTGGTGCGGCGAAGCTCCGGAATACCGCTGGCTTCCGAAAAGGCGATCCAGATCTCAGGGACCAGAACACCCTCCAAATCCAAACAGGTGATATACATATACTCTCTCCTATCCTGTCCTAAACTTACCTAACCTAACCTTACCTTACCTGCGGCAACCGCCGGTATGACACGCGGCATACCGTGTTCAGTCCGCCCAGCTCGCTTCGGCCTTCTTTTCCTTGACGTAGGCCAGCATGTCGGCGGGGGCGGTCACGTCCGTGTGGCGGACGGGGCGGCTCTTGAGTCCGCGCAGGTTTTCGGGCATGGGCGTCTTTGTCGCGGCCTCCAGCGCGTCCATCATCGCAAATTCGTCCCCGTCACAGGGAACGCCGATGGCGGAGAGAACCGCCGCCGGGAACTTGTAGGGCGAGGCGGTGGAGAGGATGACGACGGGGCCGTTTTCTTTTCCGAAGTCCTGCGCCGCGCTCCAGCCCACGGCGGTGTGGGTGTCGCAGAGATAGCGGCTCTCCTGCCAGACGCGGCCGATGGCGGCTTTGGTCCCGGCGTCGTCACAACAGTACGCGCAGAAGCGGGACTGGATCTTTTCAAGAAGCCAGGCGGGCACGGCGTAGTGCCCCTCGGCTTTGAGCTGCTCCATCAGGGAGGCGACGAGGGCGCTGTCCCCGCTCATGAGGTACAGAAGCCGCTCCAGATTGCTGGAAATGAGGATGTCCATGGAGGGGGAGAGGGTCTTGTGGAAGGGGCGGCGGCGGTCATACACGCCAGTGCAGATGAAATCCGTGAGGACGTTGTTGGCATTGGAGGCGCAGATGAGCTTCCCCACGGGAAGACCCATCTCCGAGGCGAGATAACCCGCCAGAATGTCGCCGAAGTTGCCGGTCGGGACGGAGAAGTTCAGCGGCTGCCCGGCCTCGATGCGCCCCATGCGCACTGCGTCAAAATAGGCGGCGAAGTAGTAGACCACCTGGGGGACGAGACGGCCGATGTTGATGGAGTTTGCCGAGGAGAGGCCCGCGGGTATGGCGGCGAAGACCTTCTTCACGCCGGTCTGGGCGTCGTCAAAATTACCCTCCACCGCGCAGACCTTGACGTTGCCGCCCTCCTGCGTGACCATCTGGGCCTTCTGCACGGCGCTGACCCCGTCGCGGGGATAGAAGACGAGGATGCGGATGCCGGGAACGTCCCGGAAGCCCTCCAGCGCGGCCTTGCCGGTGTCGCCGCTCGTGGCGGTGAGGATCAGAATGTCGTCCCGATTGCCGCACTTCTCGGCGGCGCGCTTCATCAGGTGCGGCAGCAGGCACAGCGCCACATCCTTAAAGGCGGAGGTGGGGCCGTGGAAAAGCTCAAGAAACAGATCGTCCCCGGCGGCGCGCAGGGGGGTGATCCAGGCGGCGGGGAACTTGCCGCGATAGGCGGCCTCGACAAGACCCTTCGCCTCCGCCTCGGAGAAGTCCGGCAGGAGGGACGAGAGGACCTTCGCCGCGAGCGAGGCGTAGTCCAGCGCCATCATGGAGCGCCAGTCGAGCTTCGGCAGCTCCGCAGGGTTCATGGTATAAAGTCCGCCGTCCGGGGCGAGCCCGTCCACGATCGCCTTCGCGGAGGACACGGCGGGCGCGCCGCCGCGGGTGCTGGTATAGAGCATGAAGATCACTTCCTAATATGGTTCATAAGTGGCGCTATGATACACTGTGCGCCGGAAAAAGTCAAGTGTTTTTATATGACGGACAGATCATTTACCTCCCTTTGGAAAAAGGGAGGTGTCACGAAGTGACGGAGGGATCGATCCAAATCTGAACGAGGGGCTGTTTACTTGTGTACAAGACAGCCGATCCCTCAGTCACAGCCTCGCGGGAGATCGGCTGTGACAGCTCCCTTTCACAAAGGGAGCTGTATAGTCTTCACACGCGCGTCTCAAAGCACCACCCCGAGCTGCTGGCACAAGGCGTCGAGCCAGTGGGAGAGGGCGTCTTCCGACGCAAAGCAGGCGATTTTCCCCGCGGGCGGATGCAGGACGGCGTTGAGCGCCTCCCCGTCCGCCTGCCGCTCCATGCGGGAGATGGGCATGTCGAGATAAAAATGCTCGTGCCGGATGTGGCGCATCTCGTGCGCCAGCGTCTCCTGCTGGCGGGCCGGGGAGAGGCGGGAGTTGATGTAGATGTCAAAGCTGCCGTCGTCGTTCGGGAGCGTCACCCCCTCCACCTTGAGGGGCAGAGGGATGAGACGGACATGGGTGTCAGTCATGCTGCCGGATCGCCTCGATGATCCTGACGGCCTGACGCACATCCTCGGGCGAGGCGTCCTTGGCGAGCTTGAAGAGCATGCGCATATCCTCCCGCTCCCGGAGGTGGGAGAGAATAACCTCCAGCTCCTCATCGCGGGTGGGGTCGATGCCGGGCTCGTCCGTCTCGCCGCGCAGATAGGCCGGGGTTGTGCCGAGAATGCGCGCAACCTCCCGCAGCTGGGCGTCGTTGGGCTGGGATTTCTGCTGCTTCCAGTCCTGGCAGAGCGTCGGCGTACGCCCGAGAGACTGGGCGATAAAGGTCTTGGTGATGCCGCGGGAAACCCGCAGCGCCTCAAATCTGTCATAAAGGAACAATTTGCTCACCCCGTTCTTGTACAGATTTCACAAATCTCAAAAAAGAGGGACCTCCCTCTTGAAATTCGCAAATAAATAGGATATACTGCGCTTGTATCTTGAAAAGACAAGACAGCGCTCCGCAGCTTGTTTCTATCTTAGGCCAGCGGAGTGCATTTGTCAAGCATTTTCGTCTTAAATATATGAGAAGATAACGGGAGGCGAGGCCGTGAGGGAAATCGGAGACGATCCGATCGTGCGCTGTATGGAGCGCTGCGGTTATCCGCCCTGGATGCTCCGGGACGGAAACGATTACGATGAGCAGGAGCTTTCCTGCGGGGAGGACAGAGATGGCGGAATTTAAGAAAATCGTCTGGAAGGACGCGGACGTGCGCTGCCCCTTTTATCTCAGCGGCAGCAGGGAGGAGCGCAGCATCCGCTGCGAGGGCTTTGAAACCGGCATGGATACCATCAGCCGTTTTCGCTCTCTCTCGCTCAAGGATAAGCACATGGGCAGCTACTGCGTGGGAAAGTTTGAGGACTGCCCGCTCTACCGCTGCACCTACGGCTGCAAGTACGCAGACTGATGCGCGACTGGGAAGAGCTCCGGCAGGCGGCGATGCAGGGGGAGAGCCTGGAGAGCCTGGCGCGGCGGTATGAGATCCCCTACAGCACGCTGAAAAACCGGGCGGTCAAGGAGGCGTGGAGCGCGCCGCCGGAGAGACCGGACGGCAAAGCGGAGCCGGACGCCTTCGGGCGTATCGCGGGGAAGCTGCTGCGCCTCATCGAGGACGGGCTTGACGGGGAAAAGAGCTTTGACCTCAAGGAGATCAAGACCCTGACCGGGGCGCTCAAGGAGCTGCAGAGCCTGGGCGAGGACAAGAGCGAGGCGAAGGGCGGCGGGCTCACGGTCCGCTTCGTGGGCGAGGCGGAGGAGATGAGCGAATAACAGTTAGGAGTGTGGAGTTAAATGGCGGAGCTGTTGTTGCCGGCACCGAATGAGAAGCAGCGGCTGTTTCTGAAGGATCGGCACAAATACGTCGGCTACGGCGGGGCCAGGGGCGGCGGCAAGAGCTGGGCCGTGCGCGTGAAGGCGGTGCTGCTGTGCCTGCGCTATCCGGGGATCAAGGTCATGATCGTGCGCAAGACCTATCCGGAGCTGCAGGAAAACCACATCGTCCCCCTGTGCGAGATGCTGGGCTGTTATCTCGACGAGAAGGAGCGGATCGCGGCGTATAACGACGCAAAAAAGCACATCACCTTTCCCAACGGCAGCCGCATCCTGTTCCGCTATCTCGAAAACGAGAAGGACGCCATGCGCTTCCAGGGCACCGAGGTGGACGTGCTGTTCGTGGACGAGGCCACCCAGCAGACCGAGAGCCGCATGGAAAAGCTCCGGGCCTGCGTGCGCGGGACGAACGATTTCCCGAAGCGCATCTATTTTACCTGCAATCCCGGCGGCGAGGGCCACGCCTGGGTCAAGCGCCTCTTTATCGACAGGAGCTTTCGGGAGGGCGAGGAGCCGGAGGATCACAGCTTCATCCAGGCCCTCATCACCGACAACCGGGCGCTGATGGAGAAAAACCCGGACTACCGAAAACAGCTCGAGAGCCTGCCGCCCAAGCTGCGGGACGCCTGGCTCTACGGCAACTGGGAGATCTTCGAGGGGCAGTTTTTTGAGGACCTGCGCATCGAGCCGGACATGAAGGCGGCTTTGGCCCACGGCTGCACCCTCACGCGGGAGGAACTCAAGGAGCAGGGGCGCTGGTGCCATGTGATCGCGCCCTTCGATCTCGCGGCGGGGCCGCGCCGGGGCTGGAGCATCGTAAGAAGCTACGACTTCGGCTACGGCAAGCCCTTCTCCTGCGCCTGGTGGGCGGTGGATTACGAGGGCGTCGTCTACCGCATCCTGGAGCTCTACGGCTGCACCGGGACACCGAACGAGGGCCTGCGCTGGACGCCCGACCGGCAGTTTCGGGAGATCGCCCGCACCGAGGGCGAGCACCCCTGGCTCAGGGGGCGGCGCATCGAGGGCGTGGCCGATCCCGCCATCTGGGACGCGAGCCGGGGCGAGAGCGTCGCCGAGACCGCGGCGCGCTATGGGGTGTACTTCACGCCCGGCGACAACAAGCGCATCCCCGGCTGGATGCAGTGCCACTACCGTTTGCAGTTCGACGAGGAGGGCAGGGCGCGCATGTACGTGTTCGATAACTGCAGGGCGTTTATCCGCACGATCCCGCTGCTGCAGTTTTCCAGATCCGAGCCGGAGGATCTCAACACCGAGCAGGAGGATCACGCGGCGGACGAGTGGCGCTATCTCTGCATGTCGCGCCCGATCCTGCCGCTCAGGGAGGTGGAGACGCGGGCGATGATGGTGGACCCGCTGAGAAACAGCGGGAAATAATACCTCCCTTTGGAAAAAGGGAGGTGCCCCGAAGGGGCGGAGGGATCGATCCCTCAGTCACGGCGCTTGCGGGAGACGCACCGTGCCAGCTCCCTTTCGCAAAGGGAGCTTATAAGGAAGGAGAAGCATATGGACAAGCAAGCGGTACTGCCGGTCGATGAAAAGCGGCTGGCGGAGTTTACGAGAATTTTGCAGAAGTACAAGGCGGGCAAGGCCAGCATCGAGCGGCGCACGGTGGCGGCGGAAAACTGGTGGAAGCTCAGAAACAGCGCGGAGGAGCGGAAAAGCCATGACGCGGACGGCGGCTTTCAGGCCGTGTCCGGCTGGCTGCACAACGTCATCGTCTCCAAGCACGCCGACGCCATGGACGCCTTCCCGGAGCCGAATATCCTGCCCCGGGAGCCGGACGACCGCCTGGAGGCGCGCGTCCTGTCCAAGATCCTGCCCGTCATCCTGGAGCAGAATGCCTTTGAGAGGACCTACTCCGACGGAATGTGGCAGAAGCTCAAAACCGGCACGGGCGTGTACCGCGTGGGCTGGGACACGGAAAAGGCGGGCGGCTTAGGGGACATCGCCATCGAGCGGGTCGATCTTTTGAATGTGTTCTGGGAGCCGGGGGTGCGGGACATTCAGGACAGCGCATATTTCTTCCACACAAAGCTGGAGGACAACGAAAAGCTCGCCGCGCAGTATCCGCAGCTCGCCGGGAAGCTCAAGACCCTGAGCTTCGCGCCGACGCGCTTTCTCTACGACGACAGCGTGAGCACCGACGGGAAGAGCACCGTGATCGACGTGTACTACAAAAAGCGCGTCGAGGGGCGGGACGTGCTGCACTACTGCAAATACGTCGGGCAGACGATCCTGTTTTCCACCGAGAACATGGAGGCGATGCTCCTGGACGGAGGAGAGGAGCCCGTTTCCCGCGGTCTCTACGAGCACGGGCGCTATCCCTTCGTGTTTGACAGTCTCTTCCCCGTCGAGGGCAGCCCCTGCGGCTACGGCTTCATCGACCTCTGCCGCAACGCCCAGACCCAGATCGACATGCTGCAGACGGCCTTCCTCAAAAACACCATGGTGGGCGCGGTGCCCCGCTACTTCCAGCGCGCGGACGGCGCGGTGAACGAGGAAGAGTTTCTGAACCTTGCAAACCCCATCGTGCACGTCAGCGGCAATCTCGGCGAGGAGAGCCTGCGCATCGTGGACTACCGCCCCCTCAGCGGCAACTATCTGGAAATGCGCGCAAGCGTCATCAACGAGCTCAGAGAGACCTCCGGCAACACGGAGACCTCGGCGGGGCTGGCAAACGCGGGGGTCACCGCAGCCTCCGCCATCGCGGCCCTGCAGGAGGCCAGCGGCAAGGGCAGCCGCGACTCGGCGCGCGGAAGCTACCGCGCCTATGCGGAAATGATCGAGCTTTGCATCGAGCTCATCCGCCAGTTTTACGATCTGCCCCGCCAGTTTCGCATTACGGGCGGACTCGGGATCGAGCGCTTTGTGAGCTATGACAACCGGGGCCTGCGCCCCCAGGCGCTCTCCGGCCCGGAGGGCATGGAGCTGGGCTTTCGCCGCCCGGTCTTCGATATCCGGGTCATCCCGCAAAAGAGCAGCGCCTATACCCGCATGAGCCAGAATGAGCTGGCCTTGCAGTTTTATCAGCTCGGCTTCTTCGCCTCCGAGCGCAGCGACCAGGCCCTCGCCTGCATGAGCATGATGGAGTTTGAGGGCAAGGACGAGCTGATGCAGCAGCTTTTCTATAACGGGAGCATCCAGAAGGAGCTTGCGCTCTATCAGCAGTACGCCCTGGCTCTCACGCAGAAGTACGAGCCGGAGCGGGCCGCGGCGCTGATGGCGGGCATCACGGGCAGAGCCGCCGTGAAAAGTCCCGGGGCGAAAGCGGCGCGGAAAAAGAGCGGCGGCGAGGAGGCGCGCGTGGAGCGGGCCAGGGCCAGAGCCGCCGGGGCTTCCCAGCCCGGAGGCGGACGATGACGCGCATCCTCTATGACAGGGCGGGCCTGCGCCTGGAGATGCAGGGCCACGCCGGGGCGGGGGAGAAGGGCGCGGACCCGGTGTGCGCGGCGCTCAGTATGCTGATGATGACGCTCGAGCGGCGTATGCAGGAGCGCGCGGAGAAAACCATGCCCGCTCTCCGGCGGGGGCCGGGGAGCTTCATGATCGCGTGCAGACCCGAGGCGGGGGACGAGGCCCTCTGCCGGGAGAGCTTTGACACGGTGGCGGCGGGACTCGCACTGCTGGCCGAAAACAGGGCGGAGAACGTGTCCTTTTGCCTCACGGGCGAGGACATGGAAGAGGAGGATGAGGAATGAACCCGGAGGAGAAAACCAGAACGGATTACAGCGACACCATGGAGGCGCTGCGGCAGGCGGAGAGCGCCCTGCCGGATTTCAGCACCAGCTACGACGGGGAGATCGCGCGGCTGTATGAGCAGATCGTGAACCGCCCGGCCTTTCGCTATGACCCGGTCAGCGATCCGCTGTACCAGAGCTACCGCAGCGAGATGGTGAGCGAGGGCAGCCGCGCCATGCGTGACACGGTGGGCCGGGCGTCGGCCCTCACGGGCGGCTACGGCTCGAGCTACGCCGAGCGCGTGGGGCAGCAGCAGTACGGGCTGTACCTGCAAAAGCTCGGCCAGATGATGCCGGAGCTCTATGAGGCGGCCTATCAGCGCTACCGCGACCAGGGCGCCGATCTGCAGGCCCAGCTTGGGATGGCCAAGGGCCTTGCCGACAGCGAATACGGCCGCAAGCGGGACCGTTTCAGCCTGGCGTCTGGGATGGAGCAGCAGCGCTATGACCGCGAGCAGGACGCCTGGGCGAGAGGCGAGAAGAGCTATCAGAAGCTCGTGAGCCTGATTTCCGAGAGCGGCTACATGCCGAACGAGGAGGAGCTTATGGCCGCGGGCATGAACCGCGCGCAGGCCGAGGCGCTGCGGAACAATTACCTGATGAACAATCCTATGGCCATGATGCTCTCCGGAGAATGGCCGCTCGGCGGCGTCGGGGGCGACGGCGGCGGAGGCTACGCCGCAGGCAGCGGCAGCAGGAGCACCCGGAGCGGCAGCACCAAAAAGACCGGCACAAAGACCCCCGGCCCGAAGGAGCAGGCCAAGCTTGCCGCCGGTCAGACCGGCAAGAGCCGGTGATATTGCCCTTTCCCGGCGGCAGCGCCGGTTCCCCGCTGCAGAGGGGATAATATTCGATTGCGAAACTGCGTTTCACAATCGAGGGACCCGCGCTAATCGCCCGCGGCTTGCGTGAGACGCCGCGCTTGGTCGGCGCGGGGGCTCGCAGAGCTCGCCTCAGGGTGTTTTTGGCGCGGCAAAGCCGCACCAAAAACGAATCAAAGTGCGGACCAAAATGTGAAATGTATTCGCATTCAGAAGAAAGGAGACGGAACATGAGCAAGGAAAAGCGGCCGGCGGAAGAGCCGGTCACGGGCGAAGAAAACGCCGTTTCGGAGGAGACGGTCCCTGTCGACGCCGGACAGGAGGAAGCGAGAGCCGATGCGCGGCCGAGCTGGGAAGAGATCCTGGAGGACCCGGAATACAAGAGCCGCTATGACGCGGCGGTGCAGAGCATCGTAAAGGCGCGGCTCAAAAGCAGGGCCGCGGCGGAGGCGAAGCTCGAAAGGCTCGCCCCGGTGCTGGAGGCGCTGGAGGACGCCTACGGCATGACGGAGGAGAGCGATACGGCGGACCTTGCGGTCATGCTGCGCGAGAGCGCGCACCTTTACCGCCCCAGCGGAGAGCAGATCGCCGAGCACCTGCGCGCCCTCGCCGCCGAGGCGGAAGCCCTGCAGGAGAGCGTGCCGGACTTCGACCTGCTGCGGGAGCTGGAGGACCCGGCGTTTCTGCGCCTGACGGCGCCCCACAGCGGCGTGAGCCTTGCGGACGCCTATTATGCCCGGCACAGGGCAGAGCGGGAGCAGGAGACGGCGCGGCGCAGCCTGGAAGCCGTGAGCCGCAGTCTTTTGAGCGGCGGGGCAAGACCGCAAGAGCTCCGCGAGACCACGGCGGGCGCGTGCTTCTGCCCCAACCCCGCGCAGATGAGCAGGGCCGAGCGGGAGGCGCTGAAAAAGCGCATCCTCGAGGCCAAAGCCCAGGGCAGACGCATCGGCCCGGGAGAGTGAGTACGCTGACCCTCGAAAGAGGGCCAAATCGGAAAGGAGACTCCCTCAGTCAGCCTGACGGCTGACAGCTCCCTCAGGGAGGGAGCCAAAATGGAAAGGAGATTTTAATGGACAACATGATTTTTGATCTTCAGCATTTTGCGGACGCCGGTACGCTGGTCAACGCCACCGGCAATTTTGTCAACGCCTCCACCGGCGCGACGACCGCCTTTGACAACGCCCACAGCCTGTCGGCGGAGCTCAAGGCATTTTACGACACGGAGCTGCTGGAAAACGCGAGGACCGAGCTTTTCTATGCCCAGTTTGCCAAGCGCCAGCCCCTGCCCGCCAATCACCACGGCGTGGTGGAGTGGCGCAAGTGGAACACCTTCGAGAAGGCGGCCAGTACGGCACCTACACCGCCATCACCGACAAGCTGGAGCTCAGAGCCTATGACGACGTGATCCTCGGCGCGACCGAGGAGATGGGCGCCTCCGCCGCCGAGACCCAGGAGGCCCTGATCCGCGACGCCCTGTACACCAACACCAACGTCCTCTACTGCGACAAGATTACCCGCGCGACCGGCGCCGTCGCCGCCACGCCCACCCAGCAGAGCGGCCTTGTTGAGGACGCCACCTATCACTGCCACCTCACGGCCGAGATGGTGAACAAGGCCGTCACCGTGATGAAGAAGAACCGCGTGCCGAGAATCGGCGGCAAGTACTACGCGGTCATCCACCCCTCGGTCGCCCACGACCTGCGCGCCGACCCCGGCTGGATCGAGGCCCACAAGTACGCCGCGCCCGAGGAGATCTTCAACGGCGAGATCGGCGAGCTGCACGGCGTGCGCTTCATTGAAAACGTCTTCGCCCCGGTCATCAAGGGCGATAACGACGCCATCGCCGTCTATGCCAGCTACTTCTTCGGCAAGGATTCCTTCGGCATCATCGACCCCGAGGGCGGCGCGCTGGAAATGATCATCCACGACAAGGGTGAGATCGGCGGCCCCCTGAACCAGTTCAGCACCATCGGCTACAAGTTCGAGACCAACGGCGCGACCGTGCTCTACCCCGAGCGCCTGCTGCGCGTGATGAGCACCTCGAGCTTCAGCGGCACGGACGCCGCCAATTAAAGGAGGAGCGGACAATGGATAACAAGAGAGTCGAGGTTTTCATCCCCAGGGGCGCCGACCGCGAGGACCCCAATTTCTTCGTGGGCATCAACGGCGTCAACTACCTGCTGCCGCGCGGCAAGAAGTCCCTGGTGCCCAAAGCCGTGGCTGACGAGATCGCGCGAAGCGAGCTTGCCGCCGACCGCTTCTACGAGAGCGTGGACGGCCTGAGACAGAGCGTGTAAGAAAGGGCAGTCGCCGCCGTACGCGGCGGCGACTGCCCCCGGAGGAGCCAAAAAGGAAGGCGGCTCCCTCAGTCAGCCTGGCGGCTGACAGCTCCCCCAAAGGAGGAGCCAAAAAGGAAGGTGGCTCCCTCAGTCAGCCTGGCGGCTGACAGCTCCCCCAAAGGAGGAGCCAAAAAGGAAGGTGATTGAAATAAAAGCAATGGACATGATCGATCGGCTGGATCTTCTGGAGCCGAACGATTATTCGCCGGAACAGAAGCTCCGCTGGCTCTGGAACCTGGACGGGAAAATCTACCGGGAGGTCATCAAGACCCATGAGGACGTGTGGCAGCCCTTCCCGGAGGAATATACCAGCGGCGAGGAGACGCTCCTGGTAGGCGAGCCCTACGGAGAGGATCTGTATTACTACTACCTCCAGTCCATGGTGGCCGCCGAGAACGGGGAGACTCAGCGCTACAACAAGCGCATGACCCTCTTCAACAGCGCCTGGCAGGGCTGGGTGAACTGGTACAACCGCAGCCACAGGCCCCGCGCGCAGGGCGGACGCTTTCGGTTTTAGGAGGGGTACGATGGCACTTTTGCCGAAGCTGGATTATGAATACAACGAGCGGAGCGTGACGGACGTGTTCCTGGGCTACCGCCGCAGGGAGCGCATCGGCGAGGGGGAGTTTTACAACACGCGAAACCTCACGAGCGCCTGCTATCCGCTGCTGGCCAACCGGAAAAGGCGCGGGCGCGTGCGCACAATGAAAAATCCCGGAGGGCTGCTGGCAAAGGAGAAGCTCGCCTGGGTGGAGGACGGCGCGCTCTGGTACGACGGGGAGAAGACGGCCCTGCGGGAGCTCACGCCCGGGAAAAAGACGCTTGTGAGCATGGGCGCGACCATCGTGGTGTTCCCGGATAAGAAATACTACAACACCGCCGATCCTGCGGACTGGGGAAGCCTCGAGGCCGACTACAGCTCCGCCGGCGGGGTGGAGTACAGCCTCTGCCGGGAGGACGGGACGGAGTACGCGAGGCCCGCCGTATCGGAGACGGCCCCGGAAAGCCCCGCGGACGGGGCGCTCTGGATCGACAGCTCCCAATCGAGCCGCATGCTGCGCCAGTGGAGCGCCGCCCTCGGCGAGTGGAGCGAGATCCCCTCCGTCTTCACAAAGCTGTGCTTTATCTCCTCGGGCGAGCTGCCCGTTCTGTTTCGGAAATACGACGGCGTCACCATCTCCGGCGCCGAGGTCGAAGAGCTGAACGGCGACCATGTGATCCGGGCCATCGGCGGCGGAGAGGGCGCGCGCGACTACATCGTGGTGGCGGGGCTTCTGGAGCGAAGCTTCACGCAGATCGAGGGCACGGTCAGACTGTGCCGCCGCGTGCCGGAGATGGACTTCGTCATCGAGTGCAAAAACCGCCTCTGGGGCTGCCGCTACGGCGTGAGCGAGGGGAAAAACGTCAACGAGATCTATTGCAGCGCCCTGGGCGACTTCAAAAACTGGCGGCAGTATATGGGCCTTTCGACCGACAGCTGGACGGCCTCGGTCGGCTCCGACGGCCCCTGGACCGGGGCGGTGAACTATCTGGGCTGCCCCATGTTTTTCAAGGAAAACCGCATACACCGGGTCTCGGTGTCCTCCGTGGGCGCGCACCAGATCACGGAGACCGTCTGCCGCGGCGTACAGGAGGGCTGCGCCGGGAGCCTGCAGGTGGTGGACGAGACGCTGCTTTACAAAAGCCGCGCGGACATCTGCGCCTATCAGGGCAGCTTCCCCGAGAGCATCAGCGACGCCCTGGGCGAGGAGCGCTATCGCAGCGCCGCGGCCGGCGTGCTGGGCGAGCGCTACTACATCTCCATGATGGATGAAAAGGGGGACTGGAGCCTCTTTGTCTACGATATCCGGCGCAATCTCTGGATGCGCGAGGACGAGCTGCACGTGGAGCACTTCGCGGCGCTGCATAACGAGCTCTACTGTCTCACGGGGGACGCCCTGCTGGCCCTGACCGGAAGCGTGGGCGAGCCGGAGCCCTTCGTCTCCTGGGAGGCGGAGACGGGCATGCTGTACTACCAGTACCCGGACAGGAAATATGTCTCGCGCTTCAACCTGCGCCTTTCAATGGAGGAGGGGGCGGAGCTGGACGTGTACCTCATGTACGATTCCAGCGGCGAGTGGGTGCGGCAGGGGCGCATCAAGATGAAGGGGACGCGCACCGTCACCCTGCCCGTCCGCCCGCGGCGCTGCGACCATATGCGCATGAAGCTCAAGGGCCGGGGCGAGGTGCGGCTCTACTCCATCGCAAAGATCCTGACGATGGGAAGTGATGTGGGATGATCGACCTGCCGCCCATCCTCACGGGAGACGAGAGACAGCAGATCAAGCAGCTGCGGGACTATCTCATCCGGCTGGTCCGGCAGCTCAACGAGGAGGAGAAACATGATTGAACTCTATGTAAGCGGCCAGAACCTGCGGATCTACACGCCCGTCATCGCCGCGGATACGCTGCGCTATCTGAGCGTGCAGGCCTACTTTCTCGGCAGCGAGTGGGACGGCTTCACCCGCTGGCTGCACTGCAAAAAGGGCGACGAGCTGGGGGCGGACGTGTATGACCTGAGGCTCGACGAGAACGACCGGATCACGGAGGACAAGGGCCTGAACCTCACTACCGGGGAGTGGCTGCTCTATCTCACCGGCAGCAGGGAGGACGCGAGAGTCACCACCGCGCCGGTCATCGTAACGGTGAAGGAGTCCGGCCTTGTGGACGCGCCGCTGCACGCTCTGCCCATGAGCGTGGCGGAGCAGCTGGCAAACGACGCGGCCGCCGCCCTGAAAACGGCCCGGGAGCTCAAGGCCATGGCGGACGAGGGCGGCTTCAACGGCCGTGACGGCGTGAGCTTCGTGATCGAGGGCTTCTTTGAGAGCGCCGAGGCGCTGGCTGCGGGCGTGCCGGAGCCGGAGGCGGGCGCTGCCTACGGCGTCGGGACAGGGGCACCCTATGATATCTATATCTGGGACGCGGTCAACGGCGCGTGGAAAAACAACGGCCCTATCCAGGGCGCGCGGGGCAGTACCGGCGCCGCCGGGGCGACCTTCCGCCCGCAGGTCGACGCCAGCGGAAACATCTCCTGGACCAACGACGGGGGCCTTCCGAACCCGGCCGCGCAGAATATCCGGGGCCCCGCGGGACAGGACGGGGCACAGGGCCCCGCGGGCGCGAGCGCCTATGAGGCGGCGGCGGAGGCGGGCTACCACGGGACGGAGACCACCTTCAACGCGGCGCTCGCAGCGATGCCCTACCACAACGCGCGGCACCTGCCGGAGGGCTCGGACCCCATCACGGTCAAAACAGGCAACCTGGAGGACGGGGCCGTGACGGCGGCAAAGCTCGCCCCGGGCGCGGTGAGCAGCCTCAACTACGCGGAGCTGAGCGCCGCGGGATGGGAGGGGCTTTCCGCGCCGTTTGAGCAGACGCTGCCGCTCAGCTTTCTGCACGCGGGGGATACGCCCGTCATTGACGTGCTGCTCAGCGGAAGCATCACGACCGACCGACAGCGCCTGGCGGACTATTCCACCCTCTATCGGGTGGTCACGGGAAACGGCAGCCTGACCGCCTACGCCCTCAGCAAGCCGACGGGCGCGGTGCCGCTTCGTATTCTGAATGTGAGAAGGTGAGCGTATGGGAGAAGCTTTTCTTTGCAAAAGGGGCAGCGGCTCGGCGGAGACGGCGGTCAGCGCCTGCGGATTCGTCTGCGCGTCTGTCCCGCAGGGGAGCAGCTGCAGCTGCATCCAGGGCGACAAGCGTTTTTCGGTTGACAACGCCCCCGGCCTCGTGGCCTTCGCGGTTCCCGCCTGCGGCGCCTGGACGGTGACGATCAGCGACGGAACGAGATCCAAGAGCGGCACGGTCAATATCCTTTCCGCCGGGGACGTCAGGACGATCACCCTGGATTACGCCGTCACGCCGCCGACGCCCCAAACCGTGACCAAAACCCTGCTGTCGCCGCAGAGCGGACTGGCAAGCGGCTGCTCCGTCAACGGAAACGCTGCCTTCAACGGCAGCACGATCCGGGAGACCGATGGCGGCGGCTTCTGGCTCAGCCCGGCTATCAATCTCACAAACTACACGACCCTCACGGTCAGCGGCATGGTCCGGGCCGTCAGCTACGGCTACAGCAGGATCAGCGTCGGTTCCACCACGGAAAAGGTGTTCAGCATTGCCCAAACGCCGGAATGCTTTGCGGAATGGAGCGGGCTGCCCGACGCGGAATATACCGTGTCGATCAATATCGCCGCCCTGACCGGCAGCTATTATATCGGCTCGACCGCCGTCGGAAATAACCTCGAAATCACGAGGATCGAGCTGACGTAAAGGAGAAATGCGGAGATGATGAATATTGTAAGAGGAGAACCCTTTTCCCTCAGCATCAGCTTTGAGGGCAGCGCGGAGACCCTGCGGGGTTTTGCGCTGACGCTCTCCCAGAGCGGGCGCTGCGTTCTCCGCAAGAAGCGGGAGGACGCGGTGATGGGAGAGGACGGCCTGAGCGCGTATGTCACCCTGAGCGGAGAAGAGACGGCGCTGCTCTCCCCGTATGCCTCGGCATATACCCAGGTACAGGCGGAGCTTGAGAACGGAGAGAAGCTTTACAGCGGCGTCGAGGAAGTCAATGTCGTCGACGTGCTGGACGGACGGGAGGTGCGGCATGGTCATTAAGATCGGCGAGGCAAAAACGGGCGCGCAGACCCTCAGACTGGGCGAGAGCGCGCGTCTGGCCAGATATACCGCCGAGGCCAGGGACGCCGCCGAAAGAGCCGGGCAGAGCGCGGGAATCGCCGCCGAAGCAGAGCGAGATACCGCAGACAACGCCCAACGCGCGGAAGCGGCGGCCGCAGCTGCCGCGGCGGCTGCAAGCGCCGCAACCGACGCCGCCGTCCGTCTGCCCCTGCCGGGGGCGAACGGGAACTGGCAGGTCTGGGATCGGGGAGAGGGCGCGTATATCGACTCCGGCGAGAGCTGCCGGGGCGAAAAGGGCGCAGCCGGCCCGGCAGGTCCGCAGGGCGAACAGGGAATCCAGGGCCCGAAGGGCGACAAGGGAGATGCCGGCGCAGCTGGCGCGCAAGGCCCGAAAGGCGATACCGGAGCAACCGGCCCGCAGGGCGAGCAAGGCATCCAAGGCCCGAAAGGAGATAAAGGCGACACCGGCGAGCAGGGCCCGAAAGGGGACAAAGGCGACAAGGGGGATAAAGGCGACACGGGCGCGACCGGCCCCGCTGGCCCCGCGCCGGACATGTCCGCCTACCGTACCGCGGCGGCGCAGGATGTGATAGACAGCAACAAGGCACCGGTCATCTTCGACACGGCTTCCGGCTCTGTCGCCAGCTTCCCCGACGGTGCGGACGGACTGCCGCTTAAAACGCTGACCGTCAACATCGAGCCTCAGCAGGATTTGCACGGCTATGACTATCCGTGGCCTGCTGGTGGTGGGAAGAATCTGATACCATTCAACACCCAAGCAATTACTGAATACGGAATAACTTTTACTCCTAATTCAGATGGCACAATTACTGTAAACGGGACAGCTTCAGCCAACGCAAGTTATTTTTTCGTAGGAAGGTCGAATCAGTATCTTGCACATAATATACCTTCTGGAGATTATATTCTGAGTGGAGGTTCATCTAAAGTATATTTGTATGTTACAGCTCAGAACAGACCAGTGGTTGCCGATCGAGGTACGCCACAGGCCGTTACAATTGAGGATGGGGATTTATTAAGAGTCTTCCTTCGGGTACCTTCCGGCAATACGGTTTCAAATCTTGTCGTTAAACCAATGCTCCGTAGAGCTACCGAAACTGACGACACCTTCGAGCCCTACTCCAACATCTGCCCAATTTCCGGCTGGATGGGGTGCAGCATCTATCACAGCGGCGCAGATACCGGCGACCCGTCCGTTATTCCCATCACTTTCCCCACCTCTGCCGGCACCGTTTACGGCGGGACGCTGGATGTGACAAACGGCGCGCTGAAAGCAAGGCCGTATTACGCGAGTTATAACGGCGAGACGCTGGTCGGGCCGTGGATCTCCAGCATGGACGTTTACGCGCCGGGTACGACTCCGACAATCGGTGCGCAGGTTTTAGACCTCGGCGGCACGGAGAGCGTGTATCCGCTCACTGCGCTGCAAGTCCCCGGCACGGTTTACGGAGAAAACAACATCTGGGCCGACTGCGGCGACGTGGAGGTCACATACAGGGCGGACACGAAGCTTTATATCCAGAAGATCAACACGCCGGACGACGATGACATGATCGCCGACGCGCAGATCGCAAGCGGCAAATACTTCATCGTCGGCGGAAACCTCTATAAAGCCGCTGCGACCATCCCGGCAGGAGACAGAATCAACCCCGGCACGAACTGCGTGCAGACCAATCTTGCCCAGGCGCTGAACGCGCTGAATACTTAAAGGAGGATGCAGCCATGTATGCGATTATCAAATGTGTGAACGGCAGCTACGCCGTACATTCCGAGGGCATCACCGCCCTTGAGGCCGCCAAGACCCAGTTCCACGGCCTGTGCCAGACGCTGTGGAACGCGCCCGACGTGATTACCGCGCACGTCTCCATCGTTGACGAGCAGCTCGACGCGGCGGAGGGCTACAAAGAGTACATCCATCACGAGGCGCAGCCGGAGATCGCGGACTGACGGCCTGCCGGAGCTTGGAAAGGAGGGCTGAGATGGCGGTATATCCATGGGAATGGCTGAGCGAGCTTGCCATCATCCCGGCGGGGGAGTGCTTCCTGTCGGGGCTGCTGATCGGCATGGCGCTCACGCTCGCTGTGATTGCAATGACAGGAGGCAGAAAATGAGAGGCGTCGATCTTTCGCACTATCAGAAGGAGCTGACGATCCGGCAGCTCAAAGACGCGGGCTATGAGTTTGCCATCCTAAAACTCACGGAGGGCAGCGGCCTTGCCGACAGCGCCGCCTTCGACTTCTATCGGGAAGCCAGGGAGCTGGGCTTCCCGGTGGGCGGCTACTGCTACAGCCATGCCCAAACGCCGCAGGAGGCCCGGAATGAGGCGCGCTTTCTGCTGGAGACCGTCAGGGGCTTTCCCCTGCCCTGCGGCGTTTTCCTGGATATGGAGGAAGCAAAGCAGCTTGAGCTGTCGGGGGAAAAGCTCCGAGGGATCGTAAACGCCTGGTGCGCGGAGATCGGCGCGGCGGGCTATGTGCCGGGCGTCTACGGTTCGGAGTATAATCTCTGGGCAAAGATCACACCGGATAAGCTGCCCGACGGTACGCTCGTGTGGGTGGCCCATTACGGCAGAGAGCCGGATATGCCCTGCGATCTCTGGCAGTCGAGCGACAAGGGGCGCGTCGCGGGCTACGACGGCCCGGTCGATACCGACGAGGCGCGCTCGCAGCGCTTTCGGCGGCTGGTGGAGGAGGGTGCACCCTCGGCGGGGGAGCCCTCGCCCGCGGTGAATCCGTCTGTCATGGTCCTGCAGCTTCTGATGAACTACAACGGCTGCTGGGACAGCGTGGACGGGATCCCCTCGGCGGCGTTCTTCACGGCGCTCCGGGCCTTTACGGACAGATTGGAGGCAGAGAGATGAGCGAGGCGTGGATCAGTGTCATCGGCTCGGTGGTGGTGGGGCTTCTGACGCTGCTCGGCGTGCTGTCAAGCAACAGCCGGGCCCAGGCCGTCACCGAGACCAGGCTTGAGGATCTGACGCGCGAGGTGCGCGAGCACAACAATTTTGCCCGGCGCATGCCCGTGGTGGAGGAGCAGATCAAGGTCATCAATCACCGGATCGAGGATCTGGAGAGAAACAGAGAATAGGAGGGAAAAGAAATGGAGTACATGGGAATGGCAGGCGTGGCGTCCATCAGCATCATGGCCTGGCTGGTGGGGGAAGCCGTCAAGCTCTCGCCGCTTGACAACAAGTGGATCCCGCTGTTGTGCGGTATCACGGGCGGCGTGCTGGGGGTGCTGGGCATGAAGCTCATGCCGGAGTTTCCGGCGGCGGATCTCATGAGCGCGGCGGCGGTCGGCATCACCTCCGGCCTTGCGGCCACGGGCGCGGACCAGCTGGGCAGGCAGCTTAAGTAAACACGGCGCGGACCGGGGGCTCAGGCTCCCGGTTTGCGCCGTTTGTGAATAAACGGTAAAGGTTTTCCAAATTAGCGGTTTTTCGGCGCTTTCCGCACGGATAGCCCATTGACAAGGGTGATATAATACCTTTCTGGAAATATAAAGCTCGCTGCGATAAGCGCGAGTCCTCAATTGCGAACCGTGTTCGCAATTGACTAAAATGGAAGGAAGCAACACACCATGACAAGAATAGACATTTTCTCGGGCTTTCTCGGCGCGGGAAAAACCACCCTCATCCGCAAGCTGATCGCGGAGGGCTATCAGAAGGAAAAGCTCGTGCTTATCGAAAACGAGTTCGGCGAGATCGCCATTGACGGCGGCTTCCTGCAGGACGCGGGCGTTGAGATCACGGAAATGAATTCCGGCTGCATCTGCTGCACGCTGGTGGGCGACTTCACCAAGGCCCTCAAGAAGGTCATGGATGATTACGCCCCCGACCGCATCCTCATCGAGCCCTCGGGCGTCGGCAAGCTTTCCGACGTTGCCGCTGCGGTCGCGCGCGTGGAGGGCGCCCATATCGGCGCGAAGGTCACCGTCGTGGACGCGGGCCGCGCCAAAATGTACATGCGCAACTTCGGCGAGTTCTTCAACGACCAGGTCGCCAATGCCGACCTCATCGTCATGAGCCGCACCGATACCGCAAAGCCCGAAAAGATCCTCGAAGCTACCGAGATCCTCAAGTCCCTCAACCCGAACGCGGGCCTGATCACCACCCCCTGGGAGCAGCTCAGCGGCTCTCAGATCCTCGAAGCCATGGACAAGAACGGCCTCAAACATGAGCTGGAGGAGATGGAGCACGAGCATCATCACCACCATCATCACCATGACGGCGAGGAGTGCGACGATCCGGAGTGCGAGTGCCACCATCACCACCACGACGATGAGGATGAGGAGCACGAGCATCATCACCACCATCATCACCACGACGGCGAGGAGTGCGATGATCCGGAGTGCGAGTGCCACCATCACCACCACGACGATGAGGATGAGGAGCACGAGCATCATCACCACCATCATGCCGACGAGATCTTCCAGAGCTGGGGCATGGAGACCCCGCGCCGCTTCAGCGAAGCGGAGCTTCGCGCCATCCTCTCGAAGCTCGAGGACGACGCCCGCTTCGGCGCGGTGCTGAGAGCGAAGGGCATCGTCGACGCGAGCGACGGCGAATGGATCTACTTTGACTACGTCCCCGGCGAGATGGATCTGCGCCGCGGCAATGCCGCCGTAACCGGCCGCTTCTGCGTGATCGGCTCCGGGCTCAACGAAAAGGAACTGAAGGAGCTGTTTAACCTTGGCTGATACCGCACGGCGGGACATGCCCGTCTATCTGTTTACCGGCTTTCTGGAAGCGGGAAAGACGAAATTCATCCAGGAGACGCTGGAGGACAAGCGCTTCTGCAACGGCGAGCGCACGCTCCTGCTCGTGTGCGAGGAGGGCGTGGAGGAATACGCGCCCGAGGAGTTTGCCAGCAAAACCGTCCAGATCCGCACCATCGAGGATCAGAGCGAGCTGACCCAGGAGAACCTCGTCCGCTTTGCCAGGGAGACAAAGGCCGAGCGCGTGGTGATCGAATATAACGGCATGTGGCTGCTGGACGTGCTCTATTCCGCCATGCCGGACACCTGGATGGTGTACCAGGAGTTCATGTTTGCCGACGCGACTACCTTCCTCAGCTACAATGCCAATATGCGCCAGCTTGTGTTCGACAAGCTCAAAAGCTGCGAGCTTGTGGTTTTCAACCGCTTCAGGCCCGATATGGACAAGCTGGAGTTTCACAAGATCGTACGCGGCGCCTCCCGCCGGGCGGACATCGCCTACGAGGCCCCGGACGGCAATGTGGTCTATGACGACATCGAAGACCCCCTGCCCTTTGACGTGAACGCCCCGGTCATCGAGATCGGCGACGACGATTACGCCCTCTGGTACCGGGACATGAGCGAGGAGCCCAAGAAGTACGAGGGCAAGACCGTGCGCTTCAAGGCCAAGACCCTGCAGCGCAAGCGCCTGCCGCCCAAAACCTTCGTCATCGGCCGCCATGTCATGACCTGCTGCGTGGAGGATATCCAGTTCGCGGCCCTGGTCTGCAACTGGGACAAGGCCGATACCATGAAGGATGAGGGCTGGGTGATCCTCACGGCGAAGGTCAACTTCAAGTTCTCCATGGCCTACGGGCGCAAGGGCCCGGTGCTGACCTACATCAGCCACGAGGAGTGCCAGGCGCCGGAGCAGGCCGTCGCCACCTTCTATTAAAAAATACGCCTCTGCGGTTTTTCGCAGGGGCGTCTGTTTTTTCGGGCCTTTCAGCGATTTTCCATTGCATTTGATTGCCCCGCTTGGTATAATTATTCAATCTTCCGTAAAAAGGGGACATCCGTTCATGAAAAAATCCATCGCTCTTCTGGCGGCGCTTGTACTCATGCTGACGCTCGCCGCCTGCGCTTCCCGGCAGCCCGCCGCGACGCCCGCGCCCGCCGCGCCGACGCTGCGCTTTACGACCACGGACCGGGACGGCAGCACCGTGGACGAGACGATCCTGCGCGGGCACAAGCTTGTCATGCTCAATTTCTGGGAGCCCTGGTGTCCGCCCTGCGTGAAGGAGATGCCGGAGCTCGAAAAGCTCTATCGGGACTATGCGGACAAGGGCCTTCTCATCCTCGGCGTCTATTCGACCGAGGGACAGGAGCAGGAGGTGGACAAGGTGCTCTCGGACAGCGGCACCAGCTATCCGATCCTGCGCTACAGCAAGGATTTTGACAGCTTCAAAACAGGCTATGTGCCGACGACGCTTTTCGTCGACGGCGAGGGGACCATCCTCTCGGAGCTTCTGGTCGGGAGCCGGGACTATGCCGGCTGGGAAGAGCTGCTTGCGAACACGCTGAAATGAGAGGGGATGCGGGTGAAAAGACAGAAATCCAAGGAGGCCTTCGCGGAGGCGCTGCTGACCCTGGCGAGAAGCGACCAGGTGGAGCGCATCACGGTCAAGCAGATCGTGGAGGCGAGCGGGCTGAGCCTGCAGACCTTTTATAACCATTTTCACGACAAGGAGGATCTGGTGCTCTGGATGCACCGCCGCAGCGGGGAACGCATCCTGAACCGCCTGCGCGGGAACCGCTACAGCTTCCATGACCTGACCCGGGACAATATCCGCTTTTACGCGGACAACGCCAACTATCTGCGCAGCAGCATCGGCAGTGGCATCGTCAACCACTATGCCGAAATCAGCGCCGAGAACACCTACAACTGCCTCTCTGCGTTCATCTGCCAGCGCCGGGGCATGGAGGAGCTTCCGGAGGAGCTGAGCTTTTATCTGTGGATGTACGTCTATGCCTGCCTGCACGTGTTTGCGGAGTGGTCGCTCAAGGACTGGGAGCTTCCGGAGGAGCGCCTTGCCGCCTACCTGGAGCAGGGCATGCCCGAGAAGCTCAAGCCGTTTTTATTGGAGTAAAGGAAGAGGCTGTCTCAATTTGAGACAGCCCTTTTTCACAGCCGCAACGTGAGGTTGTTGAGCCCAAAGGTGTTGAGATAGCGTGCTTCCTTCACCGAGGACATCACCATGCGTATGCCCATGTGGGCCACGGGATCGTCGCGCCGGTGCAGCTCGAGATAGTGGGTGGGGTCAAAATTGACGCAGTTATCGCGGATACGGATGAGCCGCGCGCCGTCGCGGAACACCAGGCGCACGTCGATGCTGTGCTCGTTCCCGTCCCGGGAGAAGCCGTGGCGGACGATGTTGCAGGCCGTCTCCTCAATACACAGGCCGATCAGGGCGCTGCCGGTCTCGTCCTGCCCATGGGCGCGGCAGAAGTCCACCGCCCGGGCCGAGGCCTCCGCCGCCTCCTGCATGCTGCGCACCGTGCATTCAAAGCAGTTCTCCGCCGCCGCGCCGAAGGAGGCGGGCAGCAGGGCAAAATCCTCCGCCGCGAGACTGACGCGCCCGTTTGCGCGCCACACGTAAAGGCAGATCAAAAGAAGCGTCGCCGCCTCGCCGCACAGAAAGGCCAGCCACACGCCCGTGGTGTCGAGAAAGCGGCTGAGCAGCGCCGCCGCGAGCGCGGGCAGCGCAAAATTCTGCAGCACGGAGATCCCTTCCATCAGCCGTACGCGGCCGATGCCCTGGTAATAGAACTTAAAGCCGGTGTTGAGCGCGCAGGGCACCAGGCAGAGGGAGAAGAGCCGCAGTCCCTTTGCCGCGAGTGTAAGGGCGTCGGGATCGTCCGCCAGAAAGAGCGTCACGATCGGCCCGGCGCACAGCAGCACGAGCGCCGTCACTGCGGCCAGCACCGTCACCGCGCAGGAGCGCATGGTTTTCACCAGCGTGTACAGGGCGGAGCGATCCTCGTCGGCGGTGAAGATGGCCGCCAGCATGAGCGTTACCGAGGCAATGCCGGTGCTGAAGGCATAGCAGAGATTGCTGACCGTGGAGACCACCGAATACGCCGCGACGGCGATGTTTCCGCCCACCCCGCGCAGAATGCGGTTGAGCAGCAGCACCAGCAGCACCAGGCTGAGCTGATTGACGACCGTGGGAAACCCGTCGGCCAGAATGGCCCGGAGGGTGTCGCGCCGCAGCCCCTTCCGGCTGAGCCGGAAAAGGCAGTCCTTTCGCAGAAAGCAGCCGAGGCCTACTGCGAGCGCCACATAATAGCTGAGGCTGGAGGCAAGCCCCATCCCGAAGGTGCCGCCGTGAAACACCAGCACGTTCAGAAGATCGAACACCACGTCGCTCACCGTCATGAGCAGCACCGCCGCCACAAGCCGCGTCCGGCTGCCGGACATCTGCATATAGGGCACCATGATCTGGGCCGTGAGAAAGGCGGGCACGCCGAGAATAAAGCCCAGGAGATACTGTTTGGTGAGGCCGTGGACGGGGTTTCCGAGGCCTGGCCTGCCCGCGCCGAGCAGCGTAGACAGCGGCCCCGCGAAAAGCGGCACCAGTACAAGGCCCAGCGCCGCAATGAGCAGCGTCATCGCCACCGAGACGGTGAAGCAGGCATTGCTGCCCTCGCGGTCGCCGCTGCCCATGGTCTTGCCGCAGACCACCTGCACGCCCGCCGAGATCATCGCGCCGGGCGCGGCAAAGGCCAGCAGCACGGGCTGGGCAAAGCCGTAGGCCGCCATGGCGTCGACGCCGAGAAAGCGGCCGATCATGATGCTGTCGATGAGCATGCAAAGCGTCACCGTCATGGAGGAGACGATTTGCGTTACCATCATTTGTCGGAAGAGCTTGCGGATCATGGGAACGCCTCCAGAATAAAGAGAAAGCTGTTTTTTTACAACACTATATTTTACCAGAAAAAGCCTCCGCGCGCAAGTATTGCAAAATTCTTCCCGCCCGCTTGTGAGAAGCGGAAAAGCGTGGTATAATCGGCGGCAGAGAAAACGGAAAACCGAACGACAGGAGGACGTTTCATGAAGATCACGAAAAAGAACGGCAATATCGTCGTCTACGATGACGAGAAGGTCGTCAGGAGTATCCTGAAGGCGAACGTCGACGCCATGACCGAGGAGCTGAGCCGCAAAAAGGCCCAGGTGATTGCGGACGAGGTCTTCCAGCGGCTGACGGAGCAGAAGGACATCATCACGACGGACGACGTGCGCGCCTTCACCGCCGCGATCCTGCGCAAAAAGGGCTACCCCAAAACAGCACAGTGCTACGAGGAATACAAAAAATAAAAAAAGCTCACGGCGGCTCGGAATGAGCCGCCGTGAGGCGTTTCGGGCGCTTTATTCCACCGGGATCTCGGTGAAGCCGACGGGGCGGATCTGCATGACGCGGCAGCTGTCCGGACCGAAGACGGCCTCGATGCGGGCGCGAAACTCCTCGAGCATATCGTTCGGCACAAAGGCCTGCACCGTGCCGCCGAAGCCGCCGCCGTGGATACGGAAGGCACCGCGCTTGCCGAGAATCTTGTCGCACATGGCCAGGGCGACGGCCGCGGCCTGGTCGCGCACGCTGCCGGAGACGGTAACGTTCTGCAAAAGGTTCTGGGAGGAGAGCCCCGACTCGCGCACCAGGGCGAGAAACTGCTGGAAATCGTTGGCGCGCAGAGCCGCCGCCAGGCGGTCGACGCGGCGGTTCTCATTGAAAATGTGCATGGCGCGCAGCACGGCGCGGTCGCCTGCTTCCTTACGGAGCGCGGGGATCGCGTCAAAGAAGGCGTCCTCGTCCACCTCGCGCAGGACGGACTTGCCGAAGTGGGCGCTCACGGCCTTGAGCTCTCCCGGGATGGCGGCGTATTCGTCGGTGAGGTCGGCGTGGTCGGAGTGGAGGTTGATCATGCAGAGGCTGTGGTTCACGGCGGCAAAATCGAAGTCCACCGGGGTCACCGCGGGGTCGGCGGGGTTGGCAAAGTCGATGGCGATGATGCCGCCCCAGGCGGAGGCCATCTGATCCATCAGGCCGCAGGGCTTGCCGAAAAAGCGGTTCTCGGCATGCTGGCCCATGATCGCGAGATCCTTGGCGTCCAGGGCATTCCCGCAGAAGAGGCCGTTGACCACCGCGCCGATGAGGATCTCGAACGCGGCGGAGGAGGACAGGCCGCTTCCCTGCAGGACGTTGGAGGTGATGTAGGCGTCAAAGCCGCCGACCCGGAAGCCGCGCTGGGCTGCCTCGGCGCAGATGCCGCGCACCAGGGCCTTGGTCGTGCCCTCTTCCCCATGCACGGGGGTGAGCGTGTCCAGCGAGAGGGTGATCATGTCGTAGCCTTCGGACTTGACGCGCACGGTGTCCTCGCCGTTTTCGGCGGCGGCGGCCAGCATGTCCATGTCCACGGACGCGGCGATCACCTTGCCGAGCTGGTGATCCGTATGGTTCCCGCCGATCTCGGTCCTGCCGGGGGCGGACCAGATGCGGGCCTTTCTATCGCCGAACAATGCGTGAAACTGAGCGAGCAGCTTGTCTGTTCTCTGACTCATGTTGTTCTCCTTTCCTTTTGGGAAGCGTTTTTCCCGACGCTTCCCGCACCCTTTTCGGGCCCTTTGCCTGAGCATACCGCGAAAGGGGCGGCACTGTCAACCGCTTTTTTCACCGTCGTTTCACAAGAATGTCTTGAGGGCGCTCGTTGCAATGCGTGCGCGCTTATGCTATGCTGTAGGCGCACAACAAAGGAGAAAAGCCATGCTGTACGTTCGGCCTGATTTTTATGACGGTTTCCGCTGCCTTGCCGACGCCTGCCGCCACAGCTGCTGCGTGGGCTGGGAGATCGACGTGGACGCGGATAGCCTTGCATACTATAAGAATATTGACGGGGAGTTGGGACGGGAGCTGCGCGAGAGCATTGCGCTCGAGCCGACGCCCCACTTCCGCCTTGCCGAGGGGGAGCGCTGTCCCTTCCTGCGCGGCGACGGCCTGTGCCGTCTGATCATCGCCCTGGGGGAGGACAGCCTCTGCGACATCTGCGCCCTGCACCCGCGCTTTTTTAACGACTACCCCGGAAGGGAGGAGGCGGGTCTCGGCCTCTGCTGCGAGGAGGCGGCGCGCCTGCTGACGGCGGGGGAAGGGCACCTGCGCCTTGTGATGGAGTCCGACGGGGAAGAGGAGGCGGAGCCGACCCCGCTTCTTTGCCTGCGGGACGAAATCTTTGCCGTCCTCTCAGACGACGCCCTCTCTCTCACGGAGCGCATGCGCCGGGGCATGCAGCGCCTGAACCGGCCCCTTGCGGCCTTTCATGCCGACGAAGCCGCGCGCTTTTTTCTCACGCTCGAGCGTATGGACCCCGCCTGGACGGCGCTTCTGCAAAAGCTTGAGGCCGGGGGAGAGGCCGCGCCTGAGCCGCGCCTGAGCACGCTCCGCTATGCCCGCGTCGCGGAATATCTGGTCTACCGCCACTTCGCTTCGGCCGAGACGCCGGAGAGAGCGGCGGGGCTTTTGCAGTTCTGCTTTTACGCCGTGCGCCTCATCGCGGCGCTGGAGACTTACAGCGGGGAGGCTCTGCGCCTTTTCTCCGCCGAGATCGAATACTCGGACGAAAACGTGGAAAAGACCTGCGCGTGGCTCGAAGGGGACGGCGGCGCTTTTTGACTTGAAGCGAGAGCCGTTTTATGGTAAAATAAGCGTTGCTTTGATCGGCAAAACAACAGCGAACGGGAAAGGATCATCTCTATGGCGGATTATGTTCTGAGCGGCTGCTCCGCAGCGGATCTGACAAAGGAGCATTTTGAGCGCATCCGGGTCCGATACATCTGCTTTCACTATATGATGGACGGCGTGGATTACCCCGACGACCTGGGCCAGACCCTGTCTGCCGAGGAGTTCTATGCCCGCATGGCACAGGGGGCCGAGACCAAAACCTCCCAGATCAACATCGCCCGGTATGTGGACTATTTCAGCGCCATCTGCGAAGAGGGGAAGGATCTCGTCCATGTCACCCTCTCCTCCGGCATCTCCGGCACCTACAACTCCGCCTGCAATGCGGCCCAGATCGTCAGGGAGCGCTACCCCGAGCGGGAGATCTACATCGTCGATTCCCTCGCGGCGTCCTCCGGCTACGGCCTTCTGCTGGACACCGCCGCCGCCATGCGCGACAGGGGGCTCAGCGCAAAGGAGCTGGCCGACTGGCTGGAGGCGAACAGGCTCCGGCTCCACCACTGGTTTTTCTCCACGGACCTCACAAGCTATGTGCGCGGCGGGCGCATTTCCAGGACCGCGGCCTTCTTCGGCGGCGTGTTTGAGATCTGCCCGCTTCTCAACGTGGATCATGAGGGAAAGCTCGTCCCCCGTAAAAAGGTGCGCACCAAGAAAAACGTCATCCGGGAGATCGTGCAGCGCATGGTGGAAAACGCCGACAACGGCGCGGACTACAGCGGCAAGTGCTTCATCTCCATGTCCGCCTGCCGCGAGGACGCCGAGGAGGTGGCCCGCCTCGTGGAGGAGCGCTTCCCGAAGCTTGACGGCAGGGTGCTCATCAACAACATCGGCGGCCTGATCGGGGCGCACACCGGTCCCGGCACCGTCGCCCTCTTCTTCTGGGGCAGCGAGAGAACGGACTGATAAAAGGGGCTGTCTCAAAATCGAGACAGTCCTGCATAAATAAAATGTCGTAGGGGCCGATGCCCTCATCGGCCCGCCGTTTTGCAGTCTTCTGCACTTATCGGCGGGTCGATCTGGGGGATCGACCCCTACGATTGTGCTGCCGAAACGAAGCCCGGCGGGGCGCAAACGTATCCTATGACCTTGCATATCGCCCGGTCTGGTCGTAGTAGAACACCGGGGCCGCGCCCGTAATGAGCAGCAGCATATCCCGCTGCCCGGTGAGATGGGCGTCGCGCGTGTAGAGACGGCGGAGCGCGAGCTCCCCGTTCAGTACGCCCCCGCTCGCCCAGGTCGGCCGGGTATCGCGGATGTAGCAGCCCAGCGCCTCCCGCAGCGCCTCGCCGTCCTCCACCCAGCCGAGCATGCGCCCGTTCACGCGCACCTCGCAGCGCAGCGCGACGCCCGGCACGGCGCGCAGCAGTGCGTCGGAGACCTGCCGCGCGTCCCCCTCCGGCTTTCGGAGGCTGAATGCCAGACGCTTTTCCGCCACCGGGGACACGGCGGTGCCCCGCAAAATCTCCTCCGCCGCCGCATGGGCGGCGCGCTCCGCGAGAAGGCAGTCCCACGCGCCGCACGCGGGTGTGATGACCCCGCCGGTGAGCACAAGGGCACAGACGGGCCGCAGGTGGGCGCACACGGCAAAGAGCAGCGCCGTGAGCAGCAGAAGGCTTTTCTTGAGCATGGCTGCACCTCCGAATTATCAGAATGCCGCTAAAAAAGCTGACGCCTTTATAATATTTTATGGGTATCAGGTTTCATCCGCTTCTAAGCTCCCTTTGCGAAAGGGAGCTGTCACAGCCGACAGAGCCTTGCTTAGATTCTGTTTCGATCCCTCCGGCCTTCGGCCACCTCCCTTTTTCCAAAGGGAGGTCAGATTTGGGGCTTGCTGACGTAAGCCGAGACGCATATAGTATTTTAAGTGTGCGAAATTTTCGCCGCTCACGCGGCAACCGAATTTCATGCACATGTAAATCCCCATGTATCAGCTTCTATTCATCGTAGCGAGGCTTGCCGCGTGGGGATTTACTGACAGTATAACCCGCCCCGGGAGAGAATTTGCACCAAACGAGTCGTCATACACGCGCCCCGGCACGCGCCGCGAGCTCTACTGCGGCGGCGGAGACCTCGTAGGCCACGCGCTGCTCCAGCCCGTCCTCCCGGAGCTTGAGATAGCCCCGGCTCTGAAAACGGCCCTCCAGCCGCACCACGTCCCCCACGCTCCACAACGCCGCCTCGCGGGCGCGGCTGCCCCAGCAGATGCAGGGCAGATAGTCCGAGCGCCCGCCCCGCCGGTTCACCGCCAGCAGCAGGTCGCAGATGTCCCGGCCCAGCGGCGTCACCCGGGCATTGGGCGCCTTGCAGAGCGTGCCGAGCAGGCTCACGCGGTTCTCGTCCGGCTCGTCCGTGAGCGCAAGCTCCCGCGCCAGCACCGTCAGCACCAGCCGCGCCCCCTCGCCCCGGCGGTTGTTGAAGCTTCTGAGCTCTCCCACAACGCGAAGCCGGGCGCGCTCCTGCGCCTCCACCGCGGCGAGCTGCTCCCTGCGCAGCACGATGTTCAGCACGTCGCTGCTGCCGGAGAGACGCTGCACCTCCAGCGGAAAGCTGTAAAAGTCCCGCCCGCCCGCGCGGTGCGAATATTGCGGCGCTCCGGCCATTGTGCCGCACAGGAGCACCCGATTGTTTTCCTGAATCATGTCCATGCACTTGCCGTCCCTTTCGTGTGATATGCTCCATCTTATTCCGCCGCGGCACTTGAATATGCCCGCGAGGTAAGATATAATAACAGCGCTTGAATTTACGAAAAGGAGCTGCTTTTTATGGATATCCGGGACATTCTGGCAAAATGCGACCACACCCTCCTGCGCGTCGACTGCACAAGCGCGGAGATCCGCGCCCTGTGCGACCAGGGCATGAAGTATAACTGCGCCAGCGTCTGCATCCCGCCCTGCCATGTGGCCGGGGCCAAACGCTATGTCGGCTCGAGACTCAAAATCTGCACGGTCATCGGCTTCCCCAACGGCTACATGACCAGCGCCGCCAAAGCCTTCGAGGCCGCCGACGCCGTGAAAAACGGGGCCGACGAGATCGACATGGTCGTCAATCTATCCATGGTCAAGGACGGCTGCTGGGAGGACGTGGCAAACGACATCCGCGCCGTGCGCGAGGCTACCCGCGGCAAAATCCTCAAGGTCATCATCGAGTGCTGCCTGCTCACCGACGAGGAGAAGGTGCGGCTCTGCAAGATCGTCTCCGACTGCGGGGCTGACTTCATCAAGACCTCCACGGGCTTTTCCAAAGGCGGCGCGACGCGAGAGGACGTGGCCCTGCTGCGCGAAAATTCCCCCAGGACCCTCATGGTCAAGGCCGCAGGCGGCATTGCGTCGCTGCAGGACGCGGAGGACTTCATCGCCCTCGGCGCGGACCGCCTCGGCACCAGCCGCATCGTCAAGCTCGCCATGGAGCTGGAAAACGCGCCCGGCGCGCCGGACGAGAAATACTGAAAAAACCCTTGACATTGTCTGCCGAACCTGCTATATTATCAAAGCTAAAACAAAGTAGGTACGGCATCCACCCTGCCTCACCCGGCGGCAATTGCGCCAGCCGCGGTCAATAAAAGCACCGCCTCTCTGGGGCGAGACTGTGTTTTTACGCTCGGATGCCGTACATCCGAGCTTTTCATTTTATCCGGAGGTGTTCACAATCGCAAACGCTGTTCATCAAATCAACGAAGAGATCCTTGACAAGGAAGTGCGCCTGATCGGCGATCAGGGCGAGCAGCTTGGTATTATGTCCGTGGATGAGGCTCTGCGCATCGCAACCGAGCATGAGCTGGATCTCGTCAAGATCGCTCCGGGCTCCAATCCTCCCGTCTGCAAGATCATGGACTACGGCAAGTTCCGCTTTGAGCAGGCCAAGAAGGAGAAGGAAGCGAAAAAGAATCAGCGCGTGATCGAAATCAAGGAGATCCGCATGTCTCCCGGCATCGACACGAACGACTTCAACACCAAGCTCAAAAACGCCCAGAAGTTCCTCAACGACGGGGACCGCGTGAAGGTCAGCGTGCGCTTCCGCGGCAGAGAGATGGCCCACACCGAGATCGGCGCCGTCCTGCTCAAGGATTTCGCCGCCCAGTGCGCGGAGATCGCCAACATGGATAAGGCCCCCAAGCTGGAGGGCCGCAGCATGTCCATGTTCCTCTCCCCCAAGCCCCAGGCCCCGGCCAAGAAGCCGGCAAAGCCCAAGCAGCCCAAGGCGCCCGAAGCCGCGCCCGAGGCCGAATAATTTTATATACAGAGGGAATTTTCCCTGTATTGATGTTACGGAAGGAGAAATTACCATGCCTAAACTGAAGACCCACAGCGGTGCCAAGAAGAGATTTAATCTCACCAAGTCCGGGAAGGTCAAACGCGCACACGCTTACAAGAGCCATATCCTCACCAAGAAGACCACCAAGCGCGGCCGTCGTCTGCGCGACGTCGCCTACGCCGACGTCACCAATGCGGCTACCATCAAGAAAATGATCCCTTACAAATAAGTAGGGCTGACGTTATAGAGGAGGATATTGAACTATGGCAAGAGTTAAAGGCGCAATGATGACCCGCAAGCACAGAAACAAGATTCTGGGTCTTGCTAAGGGCTACTGGGGCAACAAGTCCCGTCACTATAAGATGGCTAACGAGCAGATGATGAAGTCCGGCCGCTACGCTTACGTCGGCCGCAAGCAGAAGAAGAGAGACTTCCGTCAGCTCTGGATCACCCGTATCAGCGCAGGCTGCAAGATGAACGGCATGAATTACTCCACCTTCATGCACGGTCTGAAGCTCGCCGGCATCGACATGAACCGCAAGATGCTCTCCGAGATGGCGATCCATGATGCCGCCGCCTTCACCGCCCTGTGCGAGATGGCCAAGGCCGCAAAGTAAAAGGCGCAAGCCCAAAAAGGCACCCCGACAGAACACGGATGTGTTTTGCCGGGGACTTTTTATGCCCGTTTCAGCTTACCCTCCGGCCTCCGGCGCTTTGCACAAAAAACGGCCGGGAAAACTGACACAGTGTACGAAACGCATGAAAATACCCCAAGAATCACTTGACAGTAACGCGCCATATTAGTAGAATTACATAGAAAAGTTGAAGCGATTTCGGCGCGCGTTTCGCCTCTCGCGGAAGCTCTGATTCGGTGATTAGCGGGACAGTCCCGCAAATTATAAATCACAAATTAGGAGGAAAACAAAATGAAAAAGACTCTCGCAATGGTTCTTGCGCTGGTCATGGTGTTCGCCCTGTGCGCGGCTCCTGCCTACGCTGCCCCCACGACCTACAAGGTCGGCATCGCCATCTACCAGTTCGATGACAACTTCATGACCCTCTACCGCAACGAGATGCTCGACTACTTCAAGAGCCTCGAGACCGACGACGTCAAGTATGACGTGACCATCGTCGACGGCAAGAACGACATGGCCGAGCAGAACAACCAGATCGACAACTTCATCACCCAGGGCATGGACGCCATCATCCTGAACCTGGTGCAGACCTCTTCCGCGGACGCCGCCATCGACAAGATCGTTGACGCCGGCATCCCCTGCATCCTCATCAACCGTGAGCCTCTCGGCGACAAGGGCGACGAGTCCTACGAGGGCATCCTGAACAACGCCAAGGTCTGCTACGTCGGCGCTGACGCCCGTCAGTCCGGCACCTACCAGGGCGAGATCATCGGCGAGCTCGATAACCACGGCGACATCAACGGCGACGGCAAGATCAGCTACATCATGATCGAGGGCGACCCCGAGAACATTGACGCTCAGTACCGCACCGAGTTCTCCATCAAGGCTCTGAAGGACGCCGGCTACGAAGTCGAGTGCCTCGACGACCAGATCGGCAACTGGGCCCAGGCCAAGGGCCAGGAAATCTGCGCCAACGACCTTGCCAAGTTCGGCGATAAGGTCGAGGTCGTCTTCTGCAACAACGACGCTATGGCTCTCGGCGCCGCCACCGCTATCGAGGCTGCCGGCCGCACCGTCGGCAAGGACATCTACCTCGTCGGTGTTGACGCTCTCGAGGAGTGCGTTGAGATGGTCAACGAGGGCACCATGACCGGTACCGTTCTGAACGACGCTGTCGGCCAGTCCCACAAGGCTGTCGACGTCACCGTTTCCGCTCTCAAGGGCGACGCCATCGACAACTACTACTGGGTCGACTACGTGAAGGTCACCAAGGCTGCCGCATAATTTCAGTCCAACACAACTGAATTTCCCGTTGGGAACCTGACGGGTGAGCCTTCGGGCTCACCCGTTTTGCAAGTTTCATCGCAATAATCCACAGAAAAAAATGGAGGCTTGGCCTATGTCAGAATTCGTGCTGGAAATGCGCGGCGTATGTAAATCCTTCCCCGGCGTCAAGGCTCTTGATCACGCGCAGCTCAGGCTGCGTCCCGGTACGGTTCACGCCCTGATGGGCGAGAACGGCGCGGGTAAATCGACTTTGATGAAATGTATGTTCGGCATCTACAAGATGGACGAAGGCGAAATACTCATTGACGGCCAGAAAACCGTCATCTCAGACCCCCTCGAGGCCTGGGACAAGGGCATCTCCATGGTGCACCAGGAGCTGCAGCCCATCCCGGCCCGTACGATCGGCGAGAATATCTTCCTCGGCCGCTACCCGATGAAAAAGGCCCTCGGCTTTATCCCCGTCGTGGATCACGACAAAATGTATGAGGAGACCGCAAAGCTCCTCAAGCGTGTCCGCATGGACTTTGACCCCAAACAAAAGCTCGGCACCCTCACCGTCTCCCAGATGCAGTCCGTCGAGATCGCCAAGGCGGTCGCCGGAAACTGCCGCGTCCTGATCCTGGACGAGCCGACCTCCTCCCTGACGCAGAACGAGGTGGAGGCCCTGTTTCGCATTGTGGAGGACCTCAAGAAGGAAGGCGTCGCCGTTGTCTATATTTCCCATAAAATGGACGAGATCCTGCGCATCAGTGACGAGGTCACCATCATGCGCGACGGTCAGTACATCGGCACCTGGGAGTCCAAGGATCTGACCACCGAGTTCATCATCACCAAGATGGTGGGCCGCGAGCTCACCAACCTCTACCCCAAGCGCGAGAATGTCCCCGGCGACGTGGTCTTCGAGGTGGAGGACTTCACCTCCATCAATCCCCGCAGCTTCCGCCACTGCAGCTTCAACGTCCGCAAGGGCGAGATCCTGGGCGTCGCGGGTCTGGTCGGCGCGCAGCGCACCGAGCTGATGGAGGGCCTCTTCGGCACCCGCTCCCACACCTCCGGCAAGATCCGCTTCAAGGGCAAGGAGCTGAAAATCGCCCGCCCCAAGGACGCCATCGACCACGGCATCGCCATGCTGACCGAAGACCGCCGCGGCAGCGGCATCATGGGCGTGCTGAGCGTGGCGGACAATATCTCCGTCGCGTCCCTGAACAAGTACGTAGATTACGGCTTCATGCTCAACACCAAAAAGATCGACGAGCTGGTTGAGGTCAACCGCCAGAAGATGAACATCAAAACGCCCTCCGGCAAGACCCTGATCCAGTCGCTCTCCGGCGGCAACCAGCAGAAGGTGCTGATCGGCCGCTGGCTCGCCAACGACCCGGATGTGCTGATCCTGGACGAGCCGACCCGCGGCATCGACGTCGGCGCCAAGTACGAGATCTACTGCATCATCGCGGATCTTGCCAAGCAGGGCAAGAGCATCATCATGATCTCCTCCGAAATGGGCGAGCTGATCGGCATGTCCGATCGGATCATGGTCATGTGTGACGGCCGCATCACCGGCTTTATTGACGGCAAGGATGCCAATCAGGAAAACATCATGGCACTCGCCACGCAGTTTGAATAATCGGAGGATGGGATATGAACAAGAAAGACAGCTTCGGCAAGAAATTTATAAACTATGTAAAGTCCAACCCGATCGTCGTCATGCTGGTCATCGTCGCGATCATCGTCGGCTTTACGAAGGATAACTTCTTCTCCTGGAAAAACTTCGGCAACCTCATGAGCAATACCGCCGTTCGCTTCCTCATCGCCCTCGGCGTCTCCGGCTGCCTGATCACCAAGGGCACGGACCTCTCCGCCGGTCGTCAGGCGGGCCTCGCCGCCTGCCTTGCGGGTATTCTGATCCAGCGCGGCGACTACTCCGGCAAGCTCTGGAACATCCCGCAGATGAACATGTTCGTCGTTCTGCTGATCGTTGTAGCGCTCGGCGCCCTGCTCGGCCTCCTGAACGGCGCCATCATCACGCTCCTGAAGGTTCCCCCCTTCATCACCACCCTCGGCACCCAGACCATCGTTTACGGTCTCTGCCTTGTCATCACCGACGCGCAGCCCATCGGCGGCTTCCAGAAGGAGTTCACCAGCCTTATCAACGGCCGTATCGGCAACTCCAACGGCTTCCATCTGCCGTATCTGCTCTTCGTTGCGCTGATTGCGGGCCTCTTCTTCTGGTTCCTGTATAACAAGATGCGCCACGGCAAGTACATGTACGCCATCGGCGGCAACGAGGTCGCGGCGGAGGTCTCCGGCGTCAACACCACCAAGACCCTCATGCTGATCTACACCACCGCGGGCATTATGTACGCCATCGCGGGCTGGCTGCTGGCCGGCAAGACCGGCGGCGCTTCCACCTCCATGGGCATGGGCTATGAGCTGGAAGCCATCGCGGCCTGCACCATCGGCGGCGTTTCCACCACCGGCGGTATCGGTACCGTGAGCGGCGTTCTGGTCGGCGTTCTGGTGTTCGAGCTGCTGAAGATCGTGCTTCAGTTCCTGGGCGTCAACCCGTACTACAACTACATCGTGCAGGGCATTGTCATCGTCGTGGCCGTCGCGCTCGACGTTCGCAAGTACCTCGCCAAGAAGTAAGACACAAATCAAAAAGGGGCGTAGCAAAAGCTATGCCCCTTTTGCGCGTATCAGCGCAGGAGCCGATGCCCTCATCGGCCCGCCGTTTATAGGATAATCAACATGAACATTGACTTTTATCTCGCGCGGATGGAGCGCCTCACGGAGGACTATCTCGCCGACGCGGACAAGCAGGAGCGCAGCCGCAAGCCGAACGAGCTTTTCGGCCTCAAATTCGGCCCGTCGGACGACCCGCTGCATGAGCGCTTTGCCAAAGACCTGGCGGAGCTGATGAAAGACTTTGCCGCCGAGCGGCCGGACTCCGCCGCCCTGCGCGCGGTGCTGGAGAAGCTCTTCGGCGCGGCGAAGACTTACCCGGAGCCGAGGAGCGCCCATTGGATGCTGGTCGCCGTGCAGGGACTTTCAAAGGAGCTGATCCCCGGCCTCAGCCGGGAGGACGCGGCCGCGCTTGCGAAGGATTACGAGGCCGCCTGGCCGCGCCGCAGCTGTCTGCCCGTGCAGGACGACGTTCTGAAGCTGCTGAAAAAGGCCGCGAAGTGACCCCGCGCCCCTCCGATTTGTAAACTTATTTTGAAGTGCCTTGACAAGTGTAAAGGTCTGTATTATCATCCAATCAGAATCTTTACACTTGTAAAGGCGCTTTTGCTTCCCCGGGTGGGAAAAATTTTTTGCCCGGGACTTAGCACTCAAGAGAAAAGAGTGCCAGAATTTTCTGGCTTTTGAATGAAACGGAGGGACTATCATGCCTGTTTTGCCCATACATAACGCCGTTGCCGTCCCGGATTCGACGGTCTATTTTCGCCCCGACTACTACCGCAGCATGACCGGGCGGGAGCCCGTGGAGGACGCCAAAGTCGTGCTGATCGTCACGAAGGAGCCCATGGCCCGCGCGGAGATCACGCCCGAGAGCTTTTATCCCATCGGCGTGTCCGGCCTCGTGCGGGAGACGAACGCGCGCGGCTTTGTTGTGATCGAGCTTCGCAGCCGCGTCAACCTCGGCCAGATCAGCATCGAGCCGGACAAGTCCATCAAGCTCGAGCTCACCCGCCGCCCGGATATCGAAGACCTCGATCCGGCGGACGCGGAAAAGCGCGTGACCGCCATGAAGGAGGCCGTTCTGGCCTTCGGCGAAGGCAAGCCCTGGCTGCCCGCCCTGCGGGCCTACGCCTCGCTCTGGACCACCATGGGCGACATTGCCGCGGGGCTCTCCCCGTGGATGCCCGGCACGAGCGAGGAGCGCTACGCCCTGCTTGCCGAGGACAGCAAGGCCCGGCGCTTTGAGATGATGGAAAAGCTCCTCTATGAAAACCTGGAGCTCATGAAGGTGGGCAACGAGGTGCGCACCGCCCAGGAGGAGGACCACCAGAAGCTCTACCGCGAGGCCGCCATCAAAAAGCAGCTTGAATACCTGCAAAACGAGCTGGACGAGCTGCACCCCGAGAACATCTCCGACCTGCAGAAGCTGGAACAGCGCCTCAAGGACGCGCCCCTCAATGAGCTTGCCCGCAAGGAGTGTGACAAGGTCCTCTCCCGTCTCAAGCAGGAGGGAAAGAACAGCGCCGAGTACGGCCTGCTCTATGACTATCTGGACTTCCTCGCAAGCCTGCCCTGGAAGAAGGCCGAGGCGAAGGACATCGACCTCGACGCGGCGGAGAAGATCCTGGACGCGGATCACTTCGGTCTCAGTAAGGTCAAGCGCCGCATCATCCAGCAGATCGCCGTCATGAACCTGAAAAAGCGCCAGTCCGGCTCCATCCTGCTCTTTGTCGGCGCGCCCGGCACCGGCAAGACCAGCATCGGCCAGAGCATCGCCAAAGCCCTGGGGCGCGAGTATGTGCGCGTGAGTCTCGGCGGCGTGCGCGACGAGGCCGACATCCGCGGCCATCGCCGCACCTATATCGGCGCGATGCCGGGGCGCATCCTCGACGGTATCCAGAAGTGCGGCGTCTCCAACCCCGTCATGGTGCTCGACGAGGTGGACAAGCTCTCCATGTCCTATAACGGCGACCCCGCGAGCGCTTTGCTGGAGGTGCTGGACCCCGAACAGAACAGGAGCTTCACCGACCACTATCTGAACGTCCCCTTCGACCTCTCGGACGTGTTCTTTATCTGCACGGCAAACTCGCTGGACACCATTCCCCAGCCCCTGCTTGACCGCATGGAGGTGATCTCCTTCCAGGGCTACACGCCCACGGAGAAGCAGGAGATCGCGCGGCTGCACCTGCTGCCCAAGGCCATGGAGGCCGTCGGTATCGGGGAAGGGGAGCTGGAGGTCACGCCGGAGGCGGTGCAGGCCATCATCGACGACTATACCCGCGAGGCGGGCGTGCGCGGCCTCAAAAAGTGCATGGACACGCTCTGCCGCTCGGCGGCGGTGCATCTGGTGCGCGGCGGGGAAAAGCCCCTGCGCGTGACGCCGGACGAGCTGCGGGAGCTGCTGGACATGCGCCCGCTTCCCCACCGCCATGTCAAGGCGGAGAGCAAGCCCGGCGTGGTCACGGGTCTTGCCTGGACGCCCGTCGGCGGGGACGTGCTGTATATCGAAACCCTGCTCACCCGCGGCAGCGGCAAGACCGTCATCACCGGCCGCCTCGGCGACGTGATGAAGGAGTCGGCCCAGATCGCCGTGAGCCTTGTCAAGCACCTCTTCCCGGAGCATGCCGACCTCTTTGAGCAGAACGACCTGCACATCCATGTCCCGGACGGGGCCACGCCGAAGGACGGCCCCTCCGCCGGGGTGACGCTGACAAGCTCGCTCGCGTCGCTCGTGACCGGCGTCCCCGTCCCGCCCGTGATCGCCATGACCGGGGAGGTCTCGCTCCAGGGCGAGGTGAAGCCCATCGGCGGCCTGCCCGAAAAGCTCATGGCCGCCCAGCGCGCCGGGGTGAAGCGCGTCTTCATCCCCGAAGAAAACCTCGACGACCTGCGCGAGGTCGCCGCGGAGGTCAGGGATGCGCTGGAAATCGTCCCCGTCACGGACGTGGAGGAGCTGCTTTCCCAGCTCGGCATCCACCCCAAGGAGCCGACGCGCATCGCCTCATAAAAAGCCTGAAAAATGGCCTTTGCTCACAGGGTATCGCTTCTGCCGTCAATGATATGCGTGATCTGAACCGTATCGCCGGATACAAGGAAGAAAACAAGGTAATTACGCACCAGCAGGAATCGGTATCCCCGTTCCGCCATGTACGCATCCCTGGCGAGAGGGCACCGCATGGGTGTCTCTGCGAGAGAGCGAAACCCGGCGGCAAACAGTTCCTGATACAGCCGCGCCGTATCAACGGATAACGCGGCAAGAAAGCGCAAAATCTCTCTTACGTTCCTCTGCGCGGCGGGCAGAACACGGACCTTATATCGTTTCACGGAACATGGCCTCCGTTTCCTTTAGAAAATCCTCCAAAGGAATCTCGGAATCCGCACCGTTAATGCGTTCTGCTTCCAGCGTTTTCTCGCGGATCGCCTTCCAATTCAGACTTTCGGGGTCAGCCACAGACGCAGGGGCGGTGATTTCAAAAGGGATTCTCCGTTCCCGGAGGGCCCGCTTTGCGTAGATGGTAAAAAAAGTGGTCAGGCTCATGCCCATTTCCGCACACATCTGATCGAGACCTTTTTTCAGTTCGTCATCCAGACGCAGGCTGACAGTCGTCATAGCAATCAGCTCCTTTCTGCATCTATTTTACATCAATTTGATGCAATTTACAATACATGGTATGTCAAAATACCGGACGAGGTCCGGGACGCGCTGGAAATCGTCCCCGTCACGGACGTGGAGGAGCTGCTTTCCCAGCTCGGCATCCACCCCAAGGAGCCGACGCGCATCGCCTCATAAAAAGCTTGAAAAATGTGGAGGGAGCGTGTATAATTACCACAAGATTTTGTGGAAAGGGGTTGACGGACATGAGCGCACGGCGTAGCATCGTTCGTTCGTTCGTTCGTTCGTTCGTTCGTTCGTTCGTTCGTTCGTTCGGCCCGTAATGCCCATGCTGTAAGCCTTTCCCTGACAAAAACAATCAAGGGCGCAGTATATCCGTTTTAGGATGTACTGTGCCCTTTTTGCGCGCTTTGGGCGTCACTGCAGTCTGTCATGCAGATTTGCGCGGCTGTACAGGAAACGCCGGAACTCCACCACATCGCCGACAACCACATAGAAGGCCAGATAGCTTTTCACGCGAAGAGCGAAGTAATCCGCGTCCACGTCGGGCGGTGAAGCGAAGGGCTTTCCCGCTGTCGGAAAGCTGAGCAGCGCCTGCTTTTCCCGCTCAAACGCCTCGTCCAGTTCTTTCGCCGCTATTGGGTTTTTCAGGCTTCCGGCGATATAGGCCAGCGCCGCGGAATAGTCCTGCCAGAACGAAGAACGATATTCAAACCTGTAAGCCACGCAGCAGCGCCTCCGTCTTTTCACGGAACTCTCTCTCGGAGAAGCTCGGCTCTCCGGCTCTCGCCCTTGCGTCGGCCTCCTGCAGACTGGGAAGATAAGGGTCGCCCCGCAGTGCAAAGGGGATGCCGCCCCACATGACCGATTGCCTTAGGAAAAGGCGCACAGCGGAAGAGGTGTCCAGACCGATGCTGGCAAAAAGCCTGTCGGCATCCGCCTTGAGGGCGTCGTCCACCCGAATTTGAAGATTTGCCACACAGATCACTCCTTTCCAATACAGTATAAGGTGAAAACATTGATCTGTCAATACATATCATTACACGCTTCTGCGATCCACGTCCAACCCGCCGCGCGTGCGGCGTGTAAAAATATTATGGAGGAAAAATACAATGAGGAAAAGAAGCATCAAAATCCTGTCCCTGCTGCTCACGCTGGCGATGGTGATGAGCCTGATGCCGGGGATGAGCCTGACGGCGTATGCGGCTAACAAACCATCAGTGACTATTTCACCTGATGGTGGCGGAACCGTAAGTTATTCGTATGATTCTAATCAAAACAAATGGACTCTTACACCTGTACCGGAGGAGGGCTATTCGCTTGAGAAATGGACTTATAATTATGCCGGATCCTTTTGGGAAGGTGAGTGGGCTACTCTTAGAGTAAATGACCAATATACGAATATAACCGTTTTTTTAAATTGTCTACCATCGCAGTTACCGGCGTGACCCTGAATCCGTCCACCGCGCAGACCATCAATGTAGATGGGAAGGTTTCCTTTACAGCTGCCGTCCAGCCCGACAACGCCACGGACAAGACGGTGAAGTGGAGCGTCGTCGGAACGAACTCTGATGCTGTGAAGCTGTATTCCGACGCGGATTGCAAAACTGAGGTCGGCACGGGTGCCACCGATACCCTGACCGTCTACGCCAAGGGCATGTCGGCGGGCACGGCTACAGTCACCGCAACAGCTACCAATGGAACCGACGATACAGCCGATGACAAGAGCGCGAGCTGCGCCGTGACGGTGAATGCGGTGGGCTACACTGTGACCTATATTGACAGCACCGGCACCAATGAAAAGCGTGAATTTGGTCCGTATAGCGCAGACTACGAGTATAAAATTGAGGGAGGAAGAATTTTCCCCAAGGTTCCGCAAGGCAAGAAATTTGACGGTTGGAAGGACAGCAACGGAACCCCTTATACTGAAAATACGATCATAAAGCTGAACTCCAGCCTTACCCTCTACGCCCAGTGGAAGGATGCGTCTCAGGACAGCGGCACCCAGCCGCAGCGTCGCGGCGGTGGACTCAGCGGCGACCTTGTGTTCTTCGGCGGCTCCGGCGCGGACGACGGCTGGGAGTACATCGGCGGCGGCTATGCCCCGCAGAGAGCGTACCGCCTGAGCTTCGCCCCGATGCAGGACGGCAGCGCGTACTTCCTGCTCACCAGCGGCGAGAACGGCGAGACCATGAACGTCTACCCGCAGAGCTCTGTCCGCGTCGTTCCCACTCCCGCCCCCGGCTACAGGCTCGCGAGCATCGTCTGGAGCATGATCGACGGCTCTGCAAGCTACGATATTACCGAATCCCAGACCTTCGTCATGCCCGCCATGGACGCGGTGGTGTACGTCACCTTCCAGCCCATCGCGTAATCATCCCATAAACGCACGAATCCCCGGCGGAAAAATCCGCCGGGGATTTTCGTGTGCGTCAATTACAGCGTGATCGTGTATTTCGCGTTGCTGGCCCAGTCGCCGTCCATGTAGAAATCGAAGACCAGCGGCGCGTCCAGCGTGCCCTCGGTGTAATATTCGCCGAAGCCGTCGTGCTCCCCGAACCAGCGGTAGCCCACCTGATAGCCCACGTAGTAGGTGCCCGCGGGCAGATTGACCTGCCCCCGCTCGCCCTGGCGCACATAGAAGCGCACAGCGTTCGGCACGCTGCCGGGGTCGGCCATGGCGTCCGTCACCGCCACCAGCGCCGGGCCGCTGAAAGCATTGATCTCCAGCACGCACCCGCCCTGCACCGTGAAACTGCGGGCAAGCTCCGTGCCGGAGGCGGGCTCGATCTCCTTGAGATAGGCGTCCAGCTCCCGGAAGACGGCCTCGCAGGCCTCTGTCCGCAGCGTATCGCCGCGGCAGCTCTCCTCCAGGGCGAGCAGCGCCCGAAACGCCGCGTAGGCCTGCCCCTCCTTCATCATGCTCCGCACGTTATCCAGCTCCGCGTCCAGCGGGTCGGGCGTCGGCTCCGGGGTCGGCTCCGGCGTCGGCGCGAGCGTGGGGGCCGGGGTCGGTTCGGGCGTCGGCGTGGGGACAGGCCCGCCGGATTTTGCGCAGCCTGCGAGCAGCAGCGTGAGCAGCAGGCTGACAAGCAGCCGCCGGAAGCTCCTTTTTTGCAGCATGAAGCGCCCCTCCTTTGTTTATCCTGTGATGTGTCCGTCTGTACCTTATCACAAGACGGCGCCGATTTCAACCGCAAGTGCCGCGCAATGGGTCTTGCGCGGGGCGCTGAACGGCGATATAATAAATACAATAGGAAAAAAGCGTGAATGCGGAAAGGAGCGTTCTTATGTATCTTGATATGACCTATATCGTGCTTGTCCTCCCGGCGGTGATCCTCTCCCTCTGGGCGAGCTGGAACGTGAAGCGCACGTTCAAAAAATATGCCAAGGTGCAGAATTCCCGCGGCCTCACCGGGGCGGACGCGGCCCGGCGCGTGCTGGACGCGAACGGCCTGCGGGACGTCCCCGTGGAGCAGATCAGCGGCGAGCTCAGCGACCACTATGACCCCGCGGCCCGCATCGTGCGCCTGTCGGATTCCGTCTGGGGCAGCACCTCCGTCGCGGCGGTGGGCGTCGCCTGTCATGAGGTCGGCCACGCCATCCAGAACGCGCAGGACTATCTGCCCATCAAGATCCGCCAGGCCATCATTCCCGCGACCGCCCTGGGCGAAAAGCTCTCCGTGCCGCTGCTGATCCTCGGCCTGCTGCTCAGCTCCTATGCCCGGGTGTTCATTTATCTTGCGTATGCGGGCGTTGCGCTCTATGCCCTCTGCGCCGTGTTCCAGCTTGTGACGCTGCCCACGGAGTTTGACGCGAGCCGCCGCGCCCTGGTGAGCATCCAGGACATGGAGCTTCTGGACGGGGAAGAGTTCACGGGTGCCAAGAAGGTACTGAACGCCGCGGCCCTCACCTATGTGGCGGCTCTCGCCACCACGCTGATGCAGCTTCTGCGCTTCGTCATCCTCGTCAACGATCGGAAGAAATAAGGCAGCGGGGCGCACACAATTTCCATCAACACGCAAAACAGGAGGCTTTTGGCCTCCTGTTTTTTGTATCGGCTTTATTCGTCCACGGGCTTGAGCACCATGGCGGTGCGCGGCGGCAGACCGAGGCGCAGGGCGGGACTGCCCATGCCCGGAATAAAGGCGGAGTAGCGCTCGTGCGCGATGTTGTCGAAGCCGCCGTAGCAGCCATCGTCCGTGGTGAAAAGCACCTCATGGTCGCGCCCGACGCTGACGGGCACAGTGCAGTCCATGTGGGTGCGCACGGGGTCAAAGTTGAAGACGAAGACCAGGCCGCCGCGCTCGAAGGCCAGCAGGTGCTGATCCTGCCGCAGCAGGCGCAGCGTCGCCCCGCCCCCGCCGAGGACATTGTATTTCCTGCAGGTGTGGATCATGTCGTGGTCGAAGAGATTGAGCTGCCCGTATTTGAGGTAGCCGTTTTCCGGCAGGCTCCACTGACGGCGGCAGTATTTGTAATCCCAGCCGTTGCCCTCGCGCGGGAAGTCGATCCACTCGGGGTGGCCGAACTCGTTGCCCATGAAGTTGAGGTAGCCGTCGCCGCCCGCGGCGCAGGTCACAAGGCGCAGCATCTTGTGCAGGGCCATGGCGCGGTCGATCACCTGGTTGTGGCAGATCTTGTCCATGTCGGTGTACATGTGCGCCTCGGCCAGGCGGAACATGATGGTCTGGTCGCCCACCAGGGCCTGGTCGTGGCTCTCCACGTAGGCGATGGTGGCGGCCATGCGGCGGTTGAGCTCGTTCCAGATATAGTCGAGGCTCCAGTCCTCGTCCCGCTTCTCCTTGATGAGGCGTATCCACATGTCCGGCAGGCCCATCGCGAGGCGGTAGTCAAAGCCGATGCCGCCGTCCGGCACCTTGAGCGTCATGCCCGGCATGCCGGACATGTCCTCGGCAATGGAGACGGCGCGGGGGTTGAGCTCATGGATCAGCTCGTTTGCCAGTTGGAGATAGGTGATGGCCTCGGTGTCGGTGTTCATGGAAAAGTACATGCGCAGATTCGTGAAGGCCGCGCCCAGGCCGTGGTCGTGATAGAGCATGCTGGTCACGCCGTCGAAGCGGAAGCCGTCGAAGTGGTACTCCGTCATCCAGAATTTGAGGTTCGAGAGCAGAAAATGCAGGACCTCGGTCTTGCCGTAGTTGAAGCACTTGGTGTCCCAGGCGGGGTGATCGCCCGCCCTGCCCGCGCGGAAAAACTGCGTGTCCGTGCCGTCAAAGCGGTTGATGCCCTCCACGGTGTTCTTCACCGCGTGGGAGTGCACCACGTCCAGCAGCACGGCGATGCCCATGCCGTGGGCCTTGTCCACCAGGTATTTTAAGTCCTCGGGATAGCCGAAGCGGCTGGAGGCGGCGAAGAAGTTCGACACCTGATAGCCGAAGGAGCCGTAATAGGGGTGCTCCATGATGGCCATGAGCTGCACGGTGTTGTAGCCCAGCTCCCGCACCCGGGGCAGCACGTTGTCCGCAAACTCCCGATAGGTGCCGACGCGGTATTCCTCCGTGGCCATGCCGACGTGCGACTCGTAGATAAAGAGGCTCCTGTCGGGGGTGAAGCCCGCGTCCGTCCAGGCATAGGGCTCGATGGGGTCCCAGACCTCGCAGATCCACTCGTAGCTTGTCTGATCCTGGATCACGCGGCGGGCGTAAAGCGGGATGTGCCAGGAGAGATTGCCGCCGTTTCGCACCACCGTCTTGACGCGCATCCCGTCGCGCAGCGTCTCCTCGGGCAGGCGCAGCTCCCAGCTGCCGCCGCCGATGGGCGTGAGGGGGGCGGCGGTAGGCTCCCAGTTGTTGAATTCCCCGGTGAGATAGAGCGCATCCGCCCCCGGGGCCCACTCGCGATAGACCCAGCCGTCGGCGCTGTGGTGGAAGCCGTAGTACTCATGGGCGTTGGCAAAGTCGGTGAGCGTGCCGCTGCCCGCAAGCATGCCGCGCATGCGGTAGAAGTTATCCATGCGCAGGTTGATGTCCCGCTCAAACGGGCGCAGCGCGCTGTCCCATTCCAGAATCCGAACCATGGGAGAACCCCCTTCAAACTTCTCTGATGATATCATCATTTTACCAAAAAATCATAGGTCTGTAAACAGCTATTCCCCGCCTTTTGCCAGGAACGGAAATACGCGAAAGGAAGCGCACGGAAAACTTTTTGCTTGACAACATAGAGAGAGGGTGTGTATGATATACACTCATGATACACGGAAAGGGTGCCGCTTATGAATCAAAAACAACAGCATGTGGAGACCGAGCTTTCTCAGCCTGTCCCGACCGTCATCTTCCAGTCGGCCTTCGGCGGCGAGATCACGGTCAACGCGCTTCTCACGATTGTCGGCGAGGCAGACAGGATTTACGTCCGCATTGACGAGAATAAGGCGTACTGGGTCAAAGGCGACAAAACCGGAGACATTGATATTTGGTGACGGGCCGCAGGCCCTCCCGTGATATTTGTCATGGCGAAATGAAAAAACGACTCCCCGGGCACGGGCCAACGCAATGGCCGCGCTCGGGGAGCTGCTTTTTAAAACTTTCCGCTGTGGTGTGAGCCGCCGTGGCCGCCGCTGATCGTGGTGCCGCCGAAGTGACCGCCGCCCGATCGCCCGCCGGTGTTGGTCACCCGTGGGATCGGCCGCCGGTTGACGACACGGTTGAGGAAGTCGTCCCGCCGGACACGCAGGTTCACGCCGCCCTGGGAGACGTAATTGGCCGCCCCGGACTGGCGCACGGCGGTTTTCATCGGCCGCCGCATCCCGGCGACGCTGACGCCGCCGACGGCGCAGCCCACGCCGAGACTGATCAGGAGCTTGCCGAGCGTCATGCGCGGCCCCTGCTCCGCCGGATCGGGGATCCAGACGTCCACGGGGTTCCCGTTCTTGGCGTCCCGGAGCATGTCGGCGCTGGTTTCAATGAAATCGCGGAAGCCGCCCGCCCAGTCGTTGCGCCGGAAATTGTCCAGAAAGCTGTTTGCGAGCTGCTGCTTGCCGTAGTCGGTGAAGGCGTAGTTGCCGAAATCGCCGTGGGCGTAAATGTCGTAGTCGCGGTCGTTCATGCTCATGGCGAGGATGACGCCGTCTTCCTTGGCGCCCCAGCCGAGGCCGTAGCGGTGGAAGACCTCCTCGGAGAAGTCCGCGATGCTGCCGTTGACGTATTCCCTGTAATCATTGACGATGACCACAAAGACGCCGAAGCCGTATTCCGCGGTGACCTCCGCGGCCCGCTCGTTGAGCTTTTGCTGCTCGGCGCTCGTGAGAATGCCGGCGTAGTCGCTCACGTTGTCGATCTGCGCTGCCGCGTGGGCGCTCGCCGTGACGCCCAGCAGCAGGCAGAGGATGAGGCAGAGAGAGAGGAGAAATCGTTTCTTCATACGCCCTCCTCCTCACAGAAAATACATGAACAGCGCCATCAGTGCCGTCACGGCGGCGGTGATGCCCGTGTACCAGCCGAGGACCCTGGAGCGCGCCACCGGCAGATCGCCGATGAGCTTGCCGGTCTGCCCGTTCATGGCGAAGAGGAAGTTTTCGCCGTTCCAGCGGGTGGAGAGCATCCACACCGGCAGCAGCGCATAGCTGACCTTTCCCCGGCGTATGCGGATCTGCTTGCCCTGGGAGACGAGAGTGGAGTAGCCGCTCACGGTCTGGGACACCAGCTCCGCCGCGGTGTTGGCGGCGCGCTCGTCCGCGCGCCCGTAGCACTCCTCAGCCTCCATGTCGTATTTGTTGGCCAGAAAGCCCGGCAGGTAGGCGTTGGAGAAGGGCTTGAGCTCGCTGTAGTCAAAGGGCTCGATGGCGTCCATGTGGGTGTCGGGCATCTTGCTGGACGCGTCCACGGGGATTTTCTCAAAGCGCACCGTGCCGGAGCGATGGATGTTGTAATACTCCGTGGTGGTGATGATGGAGTTGGGGGTGGTCACGCTGTTGACGCGGGTGCCGCGAAAGAGCATATCCGCGTCCGCCGCCCCGTCCACAAGCCAGAAGGGGACATACACGCCCTGGATCTCTTCAATGTGATTCTGCTCCGAAAAGGCCTTGGGCAGGAGCTTTTTCCCCTTGTAGTATTTTTTGAGCGCCGCCTTGGCGTCCTCTTTGTCCACCTTGAAGGGAATGACATAGTCCGGCTTCAGCATGTCGCTGAGCTGGCCCGGCACGATGGAGGGGTTGCCGCAATAGGGACAGGAGGTGGCGGCGGTGGTCTCGTCACACACGAGCTCGGCCCCGCAGCTGGGGCAGTTGTATAGCTTCAGCCCCTGCTCCCTGGCCCAGTTCTCGCCGGAGACCGTCCATTCCCCCTCGGCGCTGACGCTGTCCTCACGCGCCTGCGCCTCGGCAGCGGCGGCAGCCGCCGTCTCGTCCTGACTTTGGTAAAGCGCCTCGATCTCCTGCACGCTGAAGCTGGAGCCGCAGTAGTCGCACTGGAGCCGCCCGGTCTTCCCGTCAAAGCGCAGGGGACCGGTACACGCGGGGCACTTGTAATTGCTGATCTGGTCTGCCACGGTTTTCACCTCACTTGGGGGAAGGCTTCAATGCCTTTTACTTTGCGATGTCCTGATCGTTGAAGGGGTCGCCGCACTGGGGGCAGAACTTCGGCGGATGGGCCGGATCCTCCGGCTGCCAGCCGCACTTGTCGCACTTGTAAAGGGGCGCGTCGGCGGGCTTTTTCGCGCCGCACTCCGCGCAGAATTTGCCCTTGTTCACCGCGCCGCAGCTCGGGCAGGTCCAGCCGTCGGCGGGCTTTTTCGTGCCGCACTCGGTGCAGAACTTGCCGAAGACGGTCTTGCCGCAGTTGGGGCAGGTCCAGCCGTCGGCCCTGGGGGCCGCTGCGGGCTGGGCAGGCTGCTGGGAGCCCATGGCGTAGAGGCTGGCCGCATTCACGCCGCCGGTCTGGGCGGCCATGTTCATGCCCATGAAGCCCATCGCCGCGCCGTTTGCGTTCCTGGCCGCGTCCTGCATGGCCGCCGCCTGAGCGCCCACAAGGTGGGCCGCCGCCACGTTGGGATCGCGCAGGGCCGCGTTGCGCTGCATCTCCTTGATCATCTGCTCGTCTTCCTCGCTGGCCTTCACGCTGGAGACGCCGAAGGAGACGATTTCAAGACCGCGCAGGTCGCGCCACTTGCCGGAGAGCTCCTCGTTGAGCGCGTCGGAAATCTCTCTGGTGTGGCCGGGCAGGCTGGAATAACGGATGCCCTCGTCGGAAATGCGGGCAAAGGCGGGCTGCAGGGCGGTCAGAAGCTCGGTCTTGAGCTGGTTGTCGAGTTTGTCGCGGGTGTAGGCGTCGCTGACGTTGCCGCAGACGTTGGTGTAGAAGAGGATGGGGTTCGTGATGCGGTAGGAGTACTCGCCGAAGCAGCGGATGCCGATGTCGATGTCGATGCCGGCGCGCTGGTCCACCACGCGGAAGGGCACGGGGGAGGGGGTGCCGTACTTGTTGCCGACAAGCTCCTTGGTGTTGAAGTAGTACACGCGCTGATCCTTGGGGGCTACGCCGCCGAAGGTGAAGCGCTTGCCCATGACCTTGAACACGTCCATGATGCCGTCGCTCAGATCGCCGCAGAAGAGGGAGGGCTCGGTGGAGCTGTCGTAGACGAACTCGCCCGGCTCGGCGCAAAGCTCGCTGATCTTGCCCTGGTCGACGATGATCATGCACTGGCCGTCGGCCACGGCGACGACGGAACCGTTGGAGATGATATTGTCGCTGCCGCGGTTGCCGGAGAAGCCTTTCTGGCGTTTCCGGCCGCGCACCACGAGGGTGTTTCCGTCGAGCGCTTCACAATAGAAATATTCCTTCCACTGATCGGCGAGCACGCCGGTCACAGAATCCAAGGCTGCTTTGATAAGACCCATGTTGGTTCTCCTTTCAAATCTCGGGGCTTTGCCCGGTGCTTGCATTTTTACACATACCACGTACAGTATAACAGGGCGCGCCGGAAAAATCCACTGAAAGTTTCTTAAGGCAACACCGCACAATACGTCTGCGGCATCTTCTTTTCTTGAGGTACACAAAGTACATCCGCGAAAAAGTGCCATCATCAGAACGCAAATTTTCTCGGAATCTGCTCTTGCCGCATTATGCGGTATTACCTTAAGCGGATCAGACCGGGCGGGAACTTTTCCGAAGCAGTCTCGTCAGGGATAATCGCAGATGCTTTGCAAAATGTTCACGATTTGCCCTGCGTTGGCGGTTGAAAAAGCGGGCGGGGCGGGATATAATAGCAAAGCTGTTCAAAAAAAGAGATTCTTATAGGATAGAAGGAGTAGAGACTATGAAACGAATCATCACGCTGCTTCTGGCCCTGACCCTGGCGCTGGCGCTGTGCGCAGCGCCCGCCTCCGCCGAGGGGGCCGCCGATCAGGCTGTCGCCCTCTACAACAGCGGCGACTACAGCGGCGCCTTTCAGAGCGCGAGCGCCCAGGCCGACAGCAGTGATCCCACCGTCGCCCTGATCCTGGGCAAGGCCTATTACCTCGGTCTCGGCACGAACGAGAACCACAGCAAGGCCATGACCTATCTGGAGACCGCCGCGAAGGGCGGCTTCCCCAGCGCGTCGTATCTGCTGGCGGAGGCGGCCAATCTCGGCTACGGCCTGCGCATGGACAAGGACGAGGCCGCGCGCCGCTACATCAAGTTTGTCGCCGTGGCGGACGAGACCGACCCCGCCGCCTTTGATTACGGCGCGGTGATGTGCGCGCTGAGCGAGTGCTTCGCCACGGGCCACGGCGTGGAGAAAAACCACGAGCTGGCGCTGGACGCCGCGACCAAGGCTTCGCAGGCTCCGAACCTCACGCCTTTTGAGCTCATGAGCCTTGCCGCCTTCTTCGACGGCCCCGCCCCCAACCATGTGAGCAACGCCGCCGACGCCACCGGCAGCTATGCGGTGGAGAACGCCCGCAAGGTCGACGCCGCCAAGGCGGACGAGCTTTACGCCAAAGCCCGCGCAGGGCTTGAAAAGATGGCCGCGTCGGGCAACATGGCCGCCATGAAGCTCCTGGGCGATCTGTACCTGGACGGCAAGGGCGGCGTGCAGCAGGACTACGCCAAAGCGCTGGACTATTACATGCAGGCCGCGGATGAGGACTACGCTCCCGCCCAGGCCCAGGTGGGCTACATCTACCAGAACGCCCTCGGCGTGTCTGCCGACTACGCCAAGGCCATGGAATACAACAACCGCGCCGCCCAGCAGGGCAACGCCCAGGGCCAGGCCCAGATCGGCTATCTCTACCAGAACGGTCTCGGCGTGACGCAGAATCTGGACGAGGCGGGCCGCTGGTACACCCGCGCCAAGGAGGGCGGCAGCGACTGGGCCGCCGCCATGCTGGAGCAGACCGAGGCCACCAATCCCCACGCCTCCTTCGAAGCGCACGCATAAAGATTGACGCTCTCTGCTTCCCGTGGTACAATCATAGCAGCTTTACCGGCTACTATATTTATGAAGGAGGCAGAACCATGACTTTCCGCACCATGACCGTCAAGGAGTGCTTTGCCAATCCCCAGTGCAAGGCGATCATCGAGCAGTACGCCCCCCAGATCATGAAGTACCCCATCAAGCTCTTCAACAGAAAGAGCTGCGGGGAAATCTTCGACCTGGTGGTCAGCAAGAAGATCGTGCCCGAGGACGTCGCAAAGACCATCGAGACCAAAATCAACGAGATCCTGTAAGCAAAAGCGCGCCCCTTTTCCAAACCCGGAAAAGGGGCGCGTTTCGGTCAATACTGGCTATAGAGGGGACTGTTGCTGACGGAGAGGATATCCTCACGCTCCATCATGAACTCCTTGATCTCCGCGTAGGTGAGGGCCTTCTTGCGGCGGATGGTGAGATCGTACTCGGTGGTGCCGTCCTTGCGGCGGGTGATCTTACTGTCCGCAAGCTGCGCGCCCCAGGCCTTGAGCTGCTCCTCCAGAGCGGTATTGAAGTCATACCCGTTTTTGACCGTAAACTGCATGCGGTTGCCGGTATAGGCGTCCCCGCCGACGGCAAAGCGGTGCAGCAGGATCTGCATGGCCGCCATGAGAAACGTGCCGCCCACGCCGATGACAAACAGGCCCGCCCCGATGGCAAGGCCGATGCCCGCCGTGAGCCAGAGGCCCGCCGCCGTGGTCAGACCCTTGACGCTGCCGCCGTTTTTGAAGATGACCGCCGAGCAAAGAAAGCTGATGCCGCTGACCACCTGGGCCGCCACGCGGGAGGAGTCCGCGCCGCGGATACCGGGGAAGTCGCCGCCGTCGGGTCCGGTGAGATCGGCAAAGCCGTATTTGGAGATGATCATGAACAGCGCCGCTGCAAAGCACACCACCAGATGCGTGCGCACGCCCGCCTCCTTGAAGCGCTTGCTGCGCTCCACGCCGATGGCGGCCCCGCAGGACGCGGCCACCAGCAGCCGGAACAGAAAGTCCAGATTCTGCGTCAGCGTAAACTGACTGTTCATATATTCCGCAAGCGTCATATTGAGCCTCCCGCCTGTGGGCTTTCTGCCCATAAGAAAACAGAAACTTTTGAAATCAGAAGAGCCGTGGTAAAGCCACGACTCTTATTATGCACGTATTATAGGGACATCGACCCCGCTTGTCAATTGCCCGCTTTGCCGGTTTTCCCCGCTGCTTTTTGCGCAATTTGCATATTGTGAGCCAATCCATTCTATGATATAATAATCAAACGTGGCACGCTGATATGCCGCTTTTTTATTTTATCTGATTATATACAGGAGTTTGTATGAAAAGCAAGCCCGTCTTTCTCCGCCGTTACGGCGTATCGCTGGCCCTGGCCGTCGTGGGCGGTTTTCTGGAAGCCTATACCTATGTCACGCGGGACGGCGTCTTTGCCAACGCCCAGACCGGCAACATCGCCCGCATGGGCATCAACCTCGCCCAGGGGAATATCATGCTGACGCTGCGCTATCTGGTCCCGGTGCTCGCCTTTGTGGCGGGGGTCACGCTGTCGCTGCAGCTTCGGCGGCTGCGGCAGGACTGGGAGCGCCTCATTCTCTGGCTGGAGCTCGTGCTGCTGTTTCTGGTGGGCCTGATCCCGCCGGGGAAATGCTCCGTCCTCGCCACGGTGACGGTCGCGTTCGTCTGTGCCCTGCAGGTGGAGAGCTTTCGCAAGTTCGGTGAAAACGCCTTTGCCTCCACCATGTGCACCGGCAATCTCCGCATTGCCACCGAGCATCTCAACCGCTATTTTTCCACCGGGGAGCGCGCGGCGCTCGCCGTCAGTCTCCAGTATTACGGCATTGACCTTGTGTTTGCCGCGGCGGTGCTGGTGGGCTACTGGACGACCCGCGCCTTCGGCACGCGTGCCGTGTGGTGGATACTGCTGGTGCCTGCGGCACTTTTGATCCTGCTGCGGCGCGACGGAAAGGAGTGACGCCATGCTTCCCAAAGACCCCATGATCCTGCTGAGCTGGGTCAACACCCAACTGCGGGACGAGTACCCGAGTCTCGACGCCCTGTGCGCGGATCGGGAGCTCGACCGCGCCGCGCTGGAAGCGACGCTTGAAGCCGTCGGTTTTTCCTACGACGCCGCGCAGAACCGCTTCCGATAAGGCAACACCGCACAATCCGCCTGCGTAATCTCCTGGCTTTTTCTTGAGGTACACAAAGTACATCTGCGAAAAAGTGCCTTTATCAGAACCCAAATTTTCTCAGGATCTGCTCTTGCCGAATTATGCGGTGTTGCCATAAGAATAAACCGTCGGCCCGGGCCGGCGGTTTTTTATCTGCCGACTTTCATCCGCAAACCCTTGTCTGGCCTCCCTTTGCGAAAGGGAGCTTAGAAGCTGCGTTAGACTGCTGCGACAAAAAAATAAAAATTTTTCAGAATTTCCGGGAACAAAGCGTCCTCCCTTGCCGTCATAGTAAGCACAGAGGGCGGGGAAGGCTCTCAACCTGTAACAATTTCTCCCGCTCCCGCGTCCCGCCGGGGCCTGTGATTTTCAGGAGACGGCGGAAAAAAGTGAGCGTTTTTCCCTTCTCGCGGACCTTTTCGGAACAAATGCACAAAAAAGCAGATTTCAAAGCGGTAACAAACAGGAAAAAAATTACCGCGAAATTATGAAAAAACTCTTGCATTTTGTGAAAGACCGTGTTACATTATAGCTGCATCGCGGATGGGGTGAACTGCAGGCTCCCTGTTTGCGCTGTATCATAAGGTAGTTAAGTAAAATTAACATAAGGAGAGGACAACATGAAAAGTATTTCTAGAGTCTTGTCAATGTTCCTGGTTGTCGTGATGTGCTTCGGCCTCTTCAGCACGAGCGCATTCGCGACATCTCTGGCAAACTTTGACTTCAGCGGCGGCAGCAACGCGGCTGAAAACAACAACGCAAGCGGCGGGTTTAACTTTAACCCCACCGGCTCCTCCAACTCCGCGTCAAACGGCAGCGGCAACATAGACTTCGGCGGACAGCAGTCTCAGCCGGCAAGCTTTGAGCCGCAGCAGCCCGCTTCCACTGCCTCCGGCAGCGGAACGACCACGCCCACCTTTACGAGCGGCAGCGGCGGACTTCTGGGTGCTCCGTATAACGCCGATACCATGAAGACCTTCCGAGCCGTTCCCAGCGCTATTGATAAGAGCGATACTACGCACACATACGTCAAAATCGAATGTGTTGAGACTGTCACCTTCGACGCGGACAGCTTCAACGGCGGGTTTGCTTATAGCACCGAACACAACGGCACGAATCTCAATCCGCTTACCCAGGGCCAGCACTACGACATCAGCGCCAACAGCCTGAACCTCTTTGCAAGCTGGCTTAAATCCCTGAAGGCCGATGTGTACTACTTCTATGGCCTGCGCAACAACGAGATGCCTGTACCGCTGACCTTTGTCTCCGTCAACTCCGGCAACTTCGGCACTTATACGATGTACTCCGAGCATTATAACAAGAATGCGACCAGCGTTGTAGAGACTTCTGCCGGCGGCAACATGAGCGCGTTTTGCGGCTACGGCGTTGTCGGCGTCACGGATACGAGCTATAATAAGATCCTCGCTGTCGACGTCGATTACACCTCCAACGATTCGGCCATCTGGCTCAAGGCCAGCTATCTGAACGCGCTGCCTGACGGCACCTACAAGCTGCTCGGCTTCACCACTCCCAGCGACCTGAATACAGACCAGGTTGTGATCGGCAACTTCTATATTGAGTCCGGTTCTCTTGGGGTCTCCTATAAAGTAGTCACCCACAACAATGATCCCTATGACAAGAGCAAGCCCCTTAGCGGTACCAATTTTGTTACCGTTGAGCCCGAAAATTCCACTTCCGAGGAATGGCTGTACAAATTCACCTACAAGGTTACCAACCCCTCCGGCACCTATACCCACGATATGCAGCAGGGTGAGTACTCCATCGACAAATGGGAAGGCAGCTCCTGGTACTCTTTTGGGTTTGGCGAAGCCTATCTGAACTCTCTGCCCGACGGTAAATACACCCTCATCGGCATTGCCACTGTCGGCTCGGGCACTGTCGAGACGACGCTTGGCAGCTTCACCGTCACAAACAGCGGTCTCGCGATCGGCGAGTTTGCCATTTACAATAACGCTTACGACAAGAGCAAGAGCGACCGCACAGAGGTTTACGCCCAGACCACCGATGCAGCCACCATCGCACTCATGCCCGCGGCGAGCTATGCCATCTCCGGCCCTCAGAGCAAGACGCTTACCAAGGATACCGAGTATTATGTTGATTCCTCGAATGGTTTTGTTGCTCTCAAGACCGCTTTCCTGGACACCCTGCCCGACGGCACCTACACCCTCACTGCTACTTTCACCTCCGGCGCCAATACCGTCCAGAAGACGCTCGGCAACTTCACCGTCAGCACCGGCAATCTCGACAGCGAGTTTACCATCGGCAATAACCCCTATGACAAGAGCCTCGAAAAGCGCAAGGCAATCGTCGCGCTGGCCGGCGGTCTGCACCCGCAGGCCTTGGTGGAGAATGTGATCGGCGCTGCCATTACCGGCCCTGTAAGCAAGACGCTCAGCTATGACAGCGATTACTACAAGGTCACCGATACGACAAACAATCAGTACTATGTTGCAATCCGGCCGGAAGTACTGGACACCCTGCCCGAGGGTACCTACAACTTCATCCTCACTGTCAAACCCCAGAATGTCGCAGTTTCTACCCAGATCACTGCTGGTCAGTTCACCGTCAAGGCCAGCGCTGTTGACGCCGACTTTACCATTGCCAACAGCCCCTATGACAAGAACAGCACCGAAAGCAAAGCAGTTGGCGCAGTTCCCAAAACCACGAATGTGATTGCCAATATTACCGGCGTTGCCATTTCCGGCACTGAAAGCAGGACGCTCACCAGCAGCGAATATTACAAGCAGCCTGACAAAGACGGTAAAGCTGGTTATGTTGTAATCCTGAAAGACGTTCTGAATACGCTGTCTGACGGCACCTACAACTTCCTCGTCACCATCACTACCGGCACCTCCTCCGTTCAGAAGAACGCCGGCCAGTTCGTCGTTGAGTCCAGCCCGGTCGACTTCGGCCAGTTTGAGATTACCGGCAGCCCCTTCGATAAGAACGCGGACGCGCCCGCTTCCGTTGTCGCAACTGCCAAAGCGAACGGCAAGGATCCCGTCCTGCGCAACTTCTCCGTTGCCGGCGTCGGCAGCATCACCGCTCCCCTGGTTCTCAAATCTGGCGATTATACGTACACCGAGGGCACGGATTCCAAGCCGCGCAAGCTCGAGCTCAAGGCTGATTTCGTGAAGACCCTGGCTGACGGCGACTACTACATCTACGCCGAGGCCACTTCCGGTCTCACCACAACGCAGGGAACCATCGGCATCTTCACTGTGAAGACCGGCACGATCCCCTTCGGGACGTTTACGATGAATCCCGACACCTACGACAAGAACGCAGAGAATCCCACTGAGGTCAAGGCGAAGGGCAGCGAAATTGATATGAAGAAGCTGACCGGCTTTGCCATTACCACGGTCGGCGGCTCCTTCACCTCCACCAGGACGCTCAGCTCCAGCGAGTACACAAAGGACGCGACCAGTGTCACGATCAAGGCCAGCGTTCTCGGCACCCTGCCCGACGGCGAATACAAGCTCATCGGCACCGCCACCACAGGCCTTACCACCGAGCAGGTTCCCATCGGTATCTTCTATGTGAAGTCCGGCGATGTTGAGACCGGCAAGTACGTGATCGGCGAGAGCCCCTACGACAAGAACAAGACCGACCGCAAAGAAATTTACGTGTCGAGAGACGGCGCGGCCGACCCCAGATTCAAGGCGAACAGCTTCTCTATCGTCGGCGTCACCAACCCCTCGTTCAGCCAGATCCTCAACGTCAACCAGTACACCGTCAACAACAATACGACCGGCCAGGCCTACCCCTGGATCACGCTCAATAAGAACATTCTGGATACCCTGCCCGACGGCAACTACAAGATCGTCTGCTCCGCCACCATCGGCAATGTCAACACCCAGGTTGACCTCGGCGTCTTCACCGTTGTGTCCGGCGATGTTGACTACGGCACCTTCGCAATCGTAAACAGCCCGTTTGACAAAAACGATGACAGCGCCCAAGCCATTTACGCGCACGAGACGCACTGGTATGCAAAGCTGAAGTACTTCAGCGGCTATGCCATCTCCGGCATCACCGATCCCTCCTTTAACCAGGTTCTCATCGGCAGCCAGTACACCGTCAACACCGACCAGAACGCAGTCTACATCAGCAAGGACGTTCTGAAGGCTCTGCCCAACGGCGACTACAACTTCCTCGGCTTTGCCACCATCGGCCAGGCCAGCGCGCAGGTAAACCTCGGCATGTTCACGATCAAGTCCAACTACGGCGAGTTCACCATCCAGAACAGCCCCTATGACAAGAATCTGGACAATCCCAGCCCGATCATTGCGACCGAAAAGACCACTGGCGCAATGAAGCGGATGAACGGCTTCGGCGTCGCCTCCGTCAACGGCTCCTACGCCCAGCCCCTTTCCGTCAACAATTACACCCGTTCCGGAGACGGTAAGTCTGTCCGGCTTGAGACCAGATATCTGGATACCCTGGAGGACGGCCAGTACTACCTGATCGGCTTCCCGACCCTCGGCAGCACCGCGACCCAGGTTATCCTCGGCACCTTCATCGTCAGATCCGGTTACTACACCATCGCGGGCACCGCAAGGCTGACTCCCGACGAGCAGGTCTGGTACAGCGGCTCCGATCCTCTGACCTTCTACTCCGAGATCCATGAGCTCGCCGGCAAGGGCTGGAACTACAAGCCCTATGACTGGGATACGATCGTCCCCGACATCCGCGTCAGCACCTACAGCGATATGCGCAGCCCCACCTCCGTGCGTATCGACCAGTACTGGGATCTGAACTACGGCTACATCATGCTGGGCGCCAACTACCTCAACTCCCTGTCTGCTGAGCACACCTACTACATGCAGGTAATTGACGCACGTCACCCCGACATCCTCTACTCCAACGTTGTCTCCTTCCGTGTCGGCCCGACGCTCCGCGCCCTGGATACCGACAAGCACGTCATCAACAGCACGAGGAGCCTGCGCTTCCGCAGCAGCGAGCCTGTCGCCCGCGTCTACGTCGGCAACATCGAGCTCACCGATCCCGCTGATTTCGGTATCTCCTGGGACGGCAGAACCGTCACCCTGAGCTTCGAGTTCCTGAACAAGCGTACCGGCGGCAACACCTACACCATCAAGGTCCTCACCACCGGCGGCGAGTACGCCAGCACCACCTTCCAGGTGCTCACCACCGCCCAGGGCTCCGCGAGCCCGAGAACCGGCGACGAGAGCAATCTCGGCCTCTGGGCAGCCTTCCTGCTGCTCTCCGGCACCGCCATTGTGGTCATGGTTCCCAAGCTCAAGAAGCACGACTTCTGATAATCCCACAGCACACGATCCCCGCGGCGCAAGCCGCGGGGATTTTTTATGCGGCGCTGCCTGCGAATTTTCCTTGTACTTTAGTTGGAAGCGTGTTAAACTAAAAATTAACGAACGCAACGCGCCGGATGAACTGTGACGACGGGGGAGAGCATATGAAAAGAGACTATCGCGCACTGTATGAAGCGCTGATCGACGGCGTAAAAAGTGAAGCTCCCGTTCTCACAACGGCGGGCGGCGACTGCTGGGCCATGGTCGAGGCGGCGGAGGGCATGGGCCTCGGCATGATGACCAGGGGGGGAACGATCCCGCCCCTTTATCCGCAGGGCCTGCGGGACCTGCCCCTCCGGGAGGCGGCGAAGGCCGCCGCCGGCTGGAATATGCGGGAGGCAAGCTACGGTCTCGCCGCAGTCAACGCCTTCTATAACACCCCCGCGCGTCTGGCTGCCCTGGACTGCCGCATCTCCCCGGAAATCTACGCGACGGCGGGCCTCGAGCTGCGCGGCAAGACCGTCGGCATCGTGGGCCATATGCGCGGCCCCACAGGGCTCCGGGAGCAGGCGCGGGCCGTGTATGTCATTGAGCGCGCGCCGAAGCCCGGGGATTACCCGGACGCTGCCTGCGACTGGATCCTGCCCCGCTGCGATCTTGTGATCATCACTGGCAGCAGCCTCATCAACAAGACCCTGCCCCATCTGCTGGAGCTGTGCGAGGACGCCACCACGATCCTGCTCGGCCCCTCGGTGCCCATGTGCCCGGCGCTGCTGGATTTCGGCATCGACCGGCTGGCAGGCCTTGTGGTCACCGACCGCCCGGCCATGGCGGAGCATGTGAGTCTCAGCCGCCACGCCTCGCCCTACGGCCTCGGCCAGAGCTTTCTGATCAAGTAAAATTGCGCAAAAAACAGGGGCTGCCTTTTTGGCAGCCCCTGCTGAAATATTACCCGCTGTTTACTTTTCGGATTTTTCGGGCTTCTCGGCCTCTTCCGCTTCGGGCAGGGCGCTCTTGACATTTTCGCCCACGGTCACCGTGAGCGTTATGTTCTCGCCCTGGCGGTAGACGGTCAGCTCCACCTTGTCGCCCGCCGCGCAGGAGCGGATGAGCTTGACAAGGTCATCGCGGCCCTTGATGGGGTCGCCGTTGGCGCCCGTGATGACGTCGTTCTTCTTGAGCCCGGCTTCATCGGCGGGAGAACCCTCCGTCACATCGACCACGTTGCCGCCTGCGGGGATGCCGTAGGCACGCAGATTCTCGTCCACGTCCCCGACGGTGATGCCAATATAGGGACTGGAGATCTCGCCCTTGGTCATGATCTGCTCCACAATGTTCACAATGGAATTGACCGGGATGGCAAAAGCGATGCTCTCAACCGGCGCCATGCCGAAGCCGCTTCCCGCAAACTTTGCGTTGGTGACGCCGATCACCTCGCCGTACATATTGAACAGGGCGCCGCCGGAGTTGCCGGAGTTAATGGCGCAGTCGGTCTGAATGAGCTTCAGGCGCACGCTGCCGGAGAAAGAGACGTCCCGATCCAAAGCGCTGACGACGCCCTTGGTCAGGGAGAAGTTCAGCTCGCCCAGGGGGTTGCCGATGGCCACAACGTCTTCGCCGACCACGGTCTTGTCCGAATCGCCGAAGGTCACCGGGGTGAGCCCGGAGGCGTCGATCTTCAGGACCGCGATGTCGTTGCTTTCGTCATAGCCGATCAGCTCCGCGGCGTAGCTCTCGCCGCCGTATGTGCCGACGGTGATGTCCTCGGCCCCCTCGACCACATGGTAGTTTGTCAGGAGGTAGCCGTCCTGGGTGATGATGAAGCCGGAGCCCGCGCCTTCCGTAAAGGCGTCATAGCCGAACATGTTCATCTTCGTAGAGGTCGTCACGGAGACCATGGAGTTTACGTTTTGCGCGTAGACCTCGGCGGCGGATTCTGCGGCCCGCCCGGCGGCGGTGTAGTGCAGAACCGGCCCGCTCCCGGCCGCGAAGGCGGAGACCGCCGTGGCCGAACACAGGATCAGCACAGCGAGCAGCAGCGCGCTCAGTTTGCTAAAATTCAAGGATGTATTTTTCATTGCTTGCACCTCGTTTTCCTTTAATGTAAGCATATCGTACAACACAAGTGTTAAAAATCTTCTTTAAATTTCTGAACAAAGATTGGGAAAATTTTGAACTTTCTGTGATTTGCTTCCGGCTTCCGACAGATTGAAAGCGCGGCCGTCCCGCAGGGGACAGCCGCGCTTTCCGTCGGCGCGCGTCAGCTTTCCATCTGCTTGCCCAAAAACGCTGCCACGGTCTGGGCAAGCCGGTATTCGATTTCTCCCGCGGCGGGCGCGTCCTTCGGCGCGACAAAGAGCACCCCGCCCATCACGTCGCCCTCCGAAATCACGGGAGCCGCCACCGACACCACATATTTTTCGTCCGCCTCGCTGACGCTCACGCCGTTGCCGCCCATATGGCGGTAGAGCGCGCGCTCCTCCAGAATATCACTCAACTGCTGACTGATCGGTTTTTCCAGCAGTTCCCGCCGTCCGCCGCCCGCAATGGCGATCACCGTGTCCCGGTCGCAGACCGCGGCAATCGCGTCGGTCGAGCGGCGCAGGCTGTCGCAAAGCTGCCCGGCAAAGTCCCCCAACTCCCCAATGGGCGAATATTTCTTGAAAATCAGCTCCCCGTCCTTGTCCGTGAAAATCTCCAGCGGGTCACCGTCACAGATAACATTGGCACGAAAAACCTTGTCCGGGCGCTTCTCTGCGCTCTGGACTATTGTGACATTTAAG
>CADADE010000031.1 GCA_902786615.1 Oscillospiraceae bacterium | reverse complement strand
CGCGGTGCGCTTGCCGTTGCGGCACTGGAGCATGTAGAGCTTGCCGTTTTCAACGGTGAACTCCATGTCCTGCATGTCGCGGTAGTGATCCTCAAGCAGGGCGCAGACCTTGACGAACTGCTCGTAAGCTTCGGGGAACTTCTCCTCCATCTGGGAGATGGGCATCGGGGTGCGCACGCCTGCCACGACGTCCTCGCCCTGGGCGTTGGTGAGGAACTCACCCATGAGCTTCTTCTCGCCGGTGGCGGGATCGCGGGTGAAGGCGACGCCGGTGCCGGAATTTTCGTTCAGGTTGCCGAAGACCATCGGCATGACGTTGACGGCGGTGCCCCAGGAATAGGGGATGTCGTTCTGCTGACGGTAGTAGTTTGCGCGGGGGTTGTCCCAGGAACGGAAGACGGCGCGGATGGCCTCCTTCAGCTGGACAACGGGATCGGAGGGGAAGTCCTCGCCGATCTGCTTTTTGTACTCGGCCTTGAACTGCTCAGCCAGCTCCTTGAGATCGGCGGCGGTGAGCTCGACGTCAAAGGTGACGCCCTTTTCCGCCTTCATCTTGTCGATGAGCTGCTCAAAATACTTCTTGCCGACTTCCATGACAACGTCGGAGAACATCTGGATAAAGCGGCGGTAGGAGTCATAGACAAAGCGCTCGAACTTGGGATCGGGGTTGCCTGCGATCATGGCAGCGACAACATCGTCATTCAAACCGAGGTTCAGAATGGTATCCATCATGCCGGGCATGGAGGCGCGGGCACCGGAGCGAACGGAGACCAGCAGGGGGTTCTTGAGATCGCCGAACTTTTTGCCGTTGATCTGCTCCATGATCTCGACGTTCTTCATGATCTCCGCCATGATGTCGTCGTTGATCTGACGGCCGTCATCATAGTACTGGGTGCAGGCTTCGGTGCTGATGGTGAAGCCCTGGGGAACGGGCAGGCCGATGTGGCTCATCTCGGCGAGGTTTGCGCCCTTGCCGCCGAGCAGCTCACGCATGCTTGCATTGCCTTCGGAGAAGAGATACACGTACTTTTTGCTCATGCTGTCTTTCCTTTCCAAAATAGAAAAAAATTTGAATTATAAACTACTGTCTACGTCTTTATAGCTTACCACATTTCACTGTTCTTTCGCAATACCTTTTCGTCAGAAATCCGTGTTTTGTGCCCGAAAAATTGCGTCGGCTATCCTGGCAAAAGCGCTGATGTCCAGCACCTCGCCGCGAACGCGGGGATCGAGACCGCATTCGGTCAGCACCGCTTCGAGCAGCCCCTTGTCAAGCCCCGGAAGCTGGGCGCTCAGGGCGTTGACCAGGGTCTTGCGGCGCTGGTTGAAGGCCGCGCGCACCACGCGGAAAAAGAGCTTCTCGTCCAGGACCATTGCAGGCGGCACTGCGCGCCTTGTCAGGCGGACGACCGAGCTTGTGACCTTCGGCCGCGGCACGAAGCAGGAGGGCGGCACGTCGAACAGGAGCTCGGGCACGCAATGCCACTGCACAAAGATGCCGAAAGCGCCGTAATCCGCCGTGCCGGGGTCTGCGCAGATGCGTTTTGCCACCTCGCGCTGGATCATGACGGTGACGGTCTCAAAGCAGCCCGCCTCCAGAAACGCGGTGAGCAGCGGGCTTGTCACATTATACGGGATATTGGCGCAGACCACATGCCGCATGCCGGGCATATGTTCCTCCACGAGGCCGGCCAGATCCTGCTTTAAGGCGTCGGCAAACAGAAGTTCCACATTCTTGCACTCCGCCAGCGTTTCCGCCAGCACGGGCTTGAGATCCCGGTCCAGCTCCACGCTCAGAACCTTTCCCGCGCGCAGGCTCAGTTCCTTCGTCAGGCAGCCGACGCCGGGGCCGACCTCCAAAACGCCGGTATGCTCGTCGAGTCCGGCGGAGGCGGCAATATCCTCCGGCACCCAGGCGGCGGTCAGAAAGTTCTGGCCCTTGGATTTGGAGAACTGAAATTTATGCCGGGCAAGCAGTGCCCGGATCTCGTTGTAATCGGTTAAGTTCATTTCCTGTCCTTCAGTATTTTTTCAAACGCCTGGCGGCGCGGATCGTGGCCCGGCTCGGCATTGACCAGGACATTGCCCCGATAGCGGTAGCCGCTCTCCCGCAGCAGCGTCTGCATTGGCTTATTCTTTCTGTGCGTGTCCACTCTTATACATTTGAGGCCGTAGGCTCTTGCCTGCTCCTCCACGCAGCGCATCAGCGCCATGGCCGCGCCGCTGCCGCGGTACTCCTTTGCTACCGCCGAGCGATGCAGCACGCAGTATGGCAGCTCCGCAGACCACTTACCGTCGGTGATCTCATCGTAGCTTGGCTCCGGGATGGTGCTGAGCGTGAAGAAGGCAAGCACGTCCCCCCCGTGGGTGAGCACAAAGCACTGCCCCAGGCGGATATCCTCTTCAAAGCTTTCGGCTCCGGGGTACGGTCCCTGCCACTGATCCACATGGTAGCGTCTGAGGCTCTCACGCGCGTCCTGCACGATCTCAAGGATGCGGGGGATGTCCTCCGCCGCCGCGGCGCGGTACTGTACCGGCTCCGTGAGCTGTTTGCGCCCCTGCTCCTTTTCCAGCTCCTGCAGGAGCTTCCGGTCCTCGTCCGACTGTGCCTCAAAGGCCGCGAACATGTCCGGGCGCTTCAAGCGCGTGCGCGCAAGCTGCTGCTTGCGCCGCCAATGCTCGATGCGGGCATGGTCGCCGTTTAAGAGGATCTCCGGCACGGCGCGGCCTTCCCAGTTCTCCGGGCGGGTGTACTGTGGATATTCCAGCAGCCCGTCCCAATGGCTCTCGCCGGTATAGCACTGCTCGTCCGCCAGCACGCCGGGGACGAGGCGGCACACGGAGTCGGCCACGGCCATGGCCGCGATCTCGCCGCCGGTGAGCACGAAGTCGCCGAGAGAGATTTCCTCATCCACGCAGGCTTCGATAAAGCGCTCGTCCACGCCCTCATAATGGCCGCAGACCAGCACCAGATGGTCGTAATCCCGGTTGAGGCGCTTTGCCGTCTCCTGGGTGTAGGGCTGTCCCTGGGGAGACATGTAAATCACGCGGGAGCGCAGGCCCTCCGCCCCCTGCATCACATGATTGAGGCAGGACTTGAGCGGCTGGGCCATCATCACGCAGCCGAAGCCCCCGCCGTAGGGATAGTCGTCCACCTGCTTCTGCTTATTCTCGGTAAAGTCCCGGATCTGCACGCAGTTGATCTCCACAATGCCTTTGGCGGCGGCGCGGCCGATGATGCTCTCATGCAGGACGGCATGTACGGTATCCGGGAAGAGGGTCAGAATGTCTATTTTCATCTCACATACCCTCAATCAAGTGCACCGTGACGACGCCCGCGTCCGCGTCGGTCTTTTTGACAAATTCCGGGACGGCGGGAATGAGATGCTCCGTCTCGCCGCGAACGACATAGACGTTGGAGGCGGGCGTCTCCATGACTTCAGCGAGGGTGCCGATCTCGTTTCCGGCCTCGTCTACGACTTTTGCGCCGATGATGTCCTGAAGGAAGAAGGCGCCGCGCGGCAGCGCCGCGTCCTCGCGCCGGACAAAGACGGTTTTCCCCTTGAGGCGCATGGCGGCGTTCACATCCGCCGCCCCCTCCAGCTTTGTGATCGCAAAGCCCTTGTGCGCTCTGGAAGAGAGAACCTTGATTTCCTCGCCGGAATCCAGCACCAGGCGCTTGAAGCTGTTAAAAAAGCGGGGCGAATCCAGCCAGACCTCGATTTTGACCTCGCCCTGTACGCCGTGGGTATTGACGATGCGCCCGGCTTCGATCAGTCCTTTTTTTTCCATGCTCTTCCTCCCGGTATTTTGATTCTCTGATTATATCATAGACGCGGCAAATTGCCAACAAAAATGGCATATACGAGCCTTTGTTCAAGGAATTTTTATGAAATGAACATAAATAACAAAAGCAGAGCGCCTGACCGCTCTGCTTAGTTCTTTTAAGGTGGTTCAAATGAAGGTTCTTTGCTGCTTGCAGGATTATAGTACCAGAAAGATATTTCATAATCAGGAGCATTCCTATTATCAAATTGTAAACTCTTATGCGCAAAAAACTCCCGGTCTCCCGGGAGTTTTTTCAGTCCACAATCTCAACTGATATTTTTTTGCCCTTTCTCTGGGCGACGGCCCGCATGAGGATACGGATCTGCTTGACGATCCTCCCCTGCCGGCCGATGACCTTGCCCATGTCGCCGTCGGCGACGCGAACCTCAAACACGGTTTCGCCGTCGGCTTTGCGCTCGGTCACAGAGACCTGATCGGGTTCATCCACCAGGCTCTGTACGATATAGGTCAAAAGCTCTTTCATGCGGTCATGAACTCCTTAATTTAGGCCTCAACTTTCTTGAGCAGGCCGCGCACCGTATCGGTGGGCTGTGCGCCGCTGGCGATCCAGTACTTTGCGCGCTCCATATCGACCTTGATCTTCTCGCCGTCGGCCATGGGATCGTAAACGCCGATTTCCTCAATGAAACGGCCGTCGCGCGGGCTGCGGGAGTCAGCGACAACGATGCGGTAGTAAGGAGCCTTCTTGGCGCCCATTCTGCGAAGTCTGATTTTAACCATGTATATTCACCTCCATGTTAATTACTTGTTTATATTACAAAGCGCCGTGCGCTGTGTAACCACGTCAGAAGAAGCTCGCTGCGTTCCGTTTCCGCGGTTTGCGTAAGCGCCGCGAAAACTCCACATCCGCTCCCTCCTTCTTCCTTTCCGATTCAAACCCACTTCGTTGGGCTTTGAATCGGTTTCAGAGCCCGGGGAATTCACCGATCAGAAGAAGCTCGCTACGTTGGGCTTTGACTCGGTTTTAGAAGCCGGGGAAGCCGCCTCCGAAAAGGCCGCCTCCGCCGCCCATGCGGCCCATTTTCTTTTGCAGCTTCTTCATGTTCTTGCCGGTGAGCTGCTTGGTCATCTGCTGCATGGCCTCAAACTGCTTGAGCAGGCGGTTCACATCCACCACCGTGGTGCCGGAGCCCGCGGCGATGCGCTTTTTGCGGCTGGAGTTGAGCATAGCGGGGTTTTCCCGCTCGACCTGCGTCATGGAGAGGATGATGGCCTCCTGACGGCTCATGGCCTTATCGTCCAGCTTCACGCCCTTGAGGGCCTTGGAATCCACGCCGGGGAGCATGCTCAGCACGCTCTCCAGATCGCCCATGCTCTTGAGCTGGTTCATCTGATCCAGGTAATCGCTCAGCGTAAAGCGGTTGGCTTTCAGCCTCTCGGCAGCCTCGAGAGCCTTCTTTTCGTCGAAGGTCTGCTGCGCCTTCTCGATCAGGGTGAGCATGTCGCCCATGCCGAGGATACGCGAGGCCATGCGGTCGGGATAGAAAGGCTCGATCATATCGAGCTTTTCGCCCACGCCGATGAACTTGATGGGCTTGCCGGTCGCGGCGGTGATGGACAGAGCCGCGCCGCCTCTCGCGTCGCCGTCGAGTTTGGTGAGCATGACGCCGGTGACGTCCAGCGCTTCATCAAAGGCAGTGGCGGCGCTCACCGCGTCCTGACCGGTCATGGCGTCAACCACCAGCAGGATCTCCGACGGTTCAACCGCAGCCTTGATATTTTTCAGCTCGTCCATGAGCTGGGTGTCAATGTGCAGGCGGCCCGCGGTGTCCAGGAAGACCAGGTCGTTGCCGTGCTTCTTTGCATGCTCCACGGCAGCGCGGGCGATGTCCACGGGATTGGTCGTGCCCATCTGGAAAACGGGGATATCAAGCTGCGCGCCGACCGTCTCGAGCTGCTTGATGGCGGCGGGACGGTAGATGTCACAGGCGGCCAGCATCGGGCGTTTGCCCTGCTTGCGCATATAGGCGGCAAGCTTTGCGCCGTTGGTGGTCTTGCCCGCGCCCTGCAGGCCGACCATCATCACAACGCTGGGCGACTTGGAGCTGATGTTGAGCTTGCGGTTTTCGCTGCCCATGAGGGAGCAGAGCTCGTCATTGACGATCTTGATGACCATCTGGGCGGGGTTCAGGGCCTCCAGCACATCGGAGCCGACAGCCTTGGCAGTGACGGACTTGGTAAAGTCGCGCACGACCTTATAGCTCACGTCCGCCTCGAGAAGAGCCATGCGCACCTCGCGCATCGCTTCCTTGACGTCGTTCTCGGTCAGTCTGCCCTTTCCGCGCAGCTTCTTAAAGGCTTCATTCAGTTTTTCGGATAAGCTTTCAAATGCCATTGTTCAGTCCTCAAGCTGTTCGATCTCATGTACGATGGCCTGCGCGATTTCCCGCGCCCTGCCCTGCGTGAGCCCTCCGATTTCCTCTGCCTGCTTCCGAACGGTCTCCAGCGCGCGCTTTGTGCCTTCAAAGCGGCGGATGAGCCCGGTCTTTTCCTCGATCTCCTTCATCGCCCCTTCGGCGCGGCGGATGTTGTCCCACACGCCCTGGCGCGATATGCCGAGCTGCTCGGCGATCTCCGACAGGGACAGATCCTCATTGTAATGCAGGTCGAAGCACTCTCTCTGCTTGTCTGTCAAAAGCTCGCCATAGAAATCCAGCAGCATGCTCTGTGTCCATCTGCTTTCCGCCACGGCAAGCGCCTCCCTGTCAAGTCTTCAAGCTTAACAGATTATACTCGCCCCTTCCTGTTCTGTCAAGTCTTTTTTCTTGTCAGCGGTCAAAAATGTATATCCCCCGCCAAATGGGAAAAAATGTTCTCGCGTATATCATTTGCAGATCGGAGAAAGACATGGACAGCATGAATCTGATACCGTATATCGAAGACGAGAAGCTTTTTGACTACGCCGTCTCCTGCGCCCAGACCCTGCGCGCCGACGGCAGGAGCGACGGGCGGGGCGAGGCGCAGGCGCTCCTGCGCTGCTACCAGGAGACGGCGCGCTGCCAGAGTCTCCTGCAGCGGCGCTACGACGGGGCGGCGCGCATCCCGGCGGCCTGCGAATGGCTGCTGGATAACCACTATCTGATTCAGCGGGAGTACCCCGCCGTCCGCCGCGCCTTCAAGCAGGCCCAGCCGCAGCGCTGCAGCCGCGGGAAGCTTTTGGTGACGGAGCTCTGCCGTGCGCTTCTCTCCGCCGGACAAGGCAAACTGACAGAGGAGCGCTGCGCTCTCTTTCTGCGGGGCTTTCAGAGCGTGACTGCTTTGCAGCGGCGGGAGCTGCTGCTCTTCCCTGCGGCCTTGCGGGCGGTGATTCTGGAGGCCGTCGCCGGCGCATGCCGGAAGATGCGCGCGTCGAGCGAGCCCGAGGAGCTGAGCAATACGCTCGCAGCGCTCTTCCGCTCGCTGATCCTGCTGTCCTCGATGGATATGGAGTCCGTGCTGGACGGAGCGGACGTGTCCGGAAAGATTCTCTCCGAGGACCCCACGGGGAGCTTTTCGCGCATGGACAGGCAGACGCGGGAGGACTATCTGCGGCGTCTCGCGGAAATGGCGGAGGCGGAGGGGATAGACGAGCAGACGCTCGCCCGCCGCCTGATCGACACGGCCAAAGCCGAGGGACGTCATGTGGGGTTTCTGCTGTACACCCCGCCGGGAGAGCTGGGTGCGGCGGTCTATACGGCCTCTCTCACAGGCCTCACGCTTTTCGGCTGTCTGCTTGCGTCCGTCATGCTGCGCGATGTACGGGCGGCCTTGCTGCTGATCGTCCCGCTCTGGTCGCTGGTAAAGGGTATTGTGGACTTTCTGCTGCTGCGTTTTCTGCGTCCCCATCCCCTGCCGCGCCTCGATCTCTCGGACGGGGTGCCGCCGGAGGGGAAGACGCTCTGCGTGCTGTCGGTGCTGCTCGGCTGCGTGGACCCCGCCCGTCTGGAGGAGCTTCGCCTTGCAAGCGTGCACGAGGGCAGTGAGCTCTGCTTCGGGCTGCTGGCCGATCTGCCCGCCGCCAAAAGCGAACACGCCTCCGGTGATGAGGCGCTGATTCAAACGGCGAGGCTGCAGGTGGAGAGGCTCAACGAAAAATACGGCGGCGGCTTCTATCTCTTCCTCCGCCCCCGCGTGTTTGACGGAGAAAGCTACAGCGGTCACGAGCGCAAGCGCGGCGCGCTGACGGAGTTGGCAAGGCTCCTGTGCGGGCAAGGGAGCGCCCTCACGGTCGTCGGCGATCAAAACGCCCTGCGTGGTACGCGCTACATCATCTCGCTGGACGCCGACACCCGCGTTTTCCCCGGCTCGCTGGGGCAGCTCATCGGGGCGGCGCTGCATCCGCTGAACGCCCCCCTGCCCGGGCCGGACGGACTGCCGACGGCGGGGCACGCGGTCATCCATCCGCGCATTGAAACGGAGCTTGAGAGCGCGGGCGCGACAGACTTTGCCCTGATCTTCGCCGGAGCCGGGGGCAGCGATCCCTACGGCGGACTCAGCACCGAGCTCTACATGGACGCCTTCGGCTCCGGCGGCTTCGCGGGCAAGGGCATACTCGACGCGCGTATGCTGCTCAAGTGCGGGGAGAAGCTGCCGGAAAAGCGCATTCTCAGCCACGACGCGCTGGAGGGCGCGTATCTGCACGGGGCGTATATGAGCGACGCCGCCTTTTCCGACGCCTTTCCGGCCAAGCCCCTGGCCTATTATAAGCGCATGCACCGCTGGGTGCGGGGCGACTGGCAGAACGCCCCCTGGATCTTCAAGCGGGAACTGCCCTTCATGGACCGCTTTCGCCTGCTGGACAGCCTGCGGCGCAGTCTGGTCGCGCCGCTGACATTGACGGCCATGCTGCTGGGGCTCGTCTCGCCGAGTCCCGGGCTGAAGCTTGTCGGCTGGGCCGCGCTCCTGACGCTTTTGCAGGATCTGCTGCTTACGCTTGCCGAATGCGGATTGCAGCGTGAAAACGGGCGCGTCCGCATACGGCGGCACACCAGGCTTCTCACAGGTCTCGGCGGGGCCATTGTGCGAAGCTTCATGCGTCTCTGGCTTCTGCCCTTTGAGGCCTGGATCTGCCTCACGGCGATCCTCACCGCGCTCTGGCGCATGCTGGTGAGCCACAGGCGGCTTTTGCAGTGGACGACCTTTGCCGAGGTGCAGGCGACAAGCTCTCTGGCCGAGCATGTCAGGGCAATGTGGCCCTGCGTGATGCTGGGGGTGCTGCTGATGGCCTTTGCGCCCCAGGCCCCCGGCAAGGCGGCGGGGCTCATGTGGCTGTTGAGTCCGGCGGCGACGGCGGCGCTGGCCCTCCCCTCGGCGCGGGAAGCGCCCCTCTCCGTGCGGGACAGCGATCTGCTGCACCGCGCCCTCAGCGAGAGCTGGGGCTATTATAAGGATCTCTCCGGGGCGGAGGATCATTTTCTCCCGCCCGACAACTTTCAGCAGCAGCCGCCTGTCGGCGCGGCGCACCGCACCTCGCCGACAAATATCGGCCTCGCCCTCGCTTCGGCAGCGGCCCTTGGGACGGCGGGCGTGATACCGAAAGATGAAGCCCTCTCCTATCTCAGCCATATGCTGCCGACGCTTGAACAGCTGGAGCGGCACAGGGGGCACTTTTTCAACTGGTACGACACGCGCACCCTGCGCCCGCTGCGCCCGCGCTTTCTCTCCACCGTGGACAGCGGCAATCTCTGCGCGGGTCTGGTCACCGCCTGCGCCGCCCTGCGGCGCTGGGAAAAGGCCGACCTGGAAGCACGGTTCCGACGGCTCCTGGAGGAGATGGATTTTGGCCCCCTCTATGACCGGCAGCGGGAGCTGTTCTATATCTGCTATGACGCCGAAAAGGAGCGGGGCGCGGGCGGCTGGTACGATCTGATGGCAAGCGAGGCGATGCTCACAAGCTATATTGCCCTCGCCCGCGGTCAGGTTCCGCTGCGGCACTGGCGGCAGCTCAGCCGGGCGCAGCTGCAGAAGGACGGCTTTCGCGGTCTTGCAAGCTGGACGGGCACCATGTTCGAGTATCTGATGCCGATGCTCTTTCTGCCGCTCTATCGCTCGAGCCTTCTCTATGAAAGCGCGCGCTTTTGTCTCTACGTCCAGCGCAGACGGCATCTGCCGGGCATGCCCTGGGGCATCTCCGAGAGTGCCTTCTATTCCCTGGACGCGGCGAACAGCTATCGCTACAAGGCCCACGGCTGTCCGGCTCTGGCGCTCAAGCGAGGACAGGAGGAGGATCTGGTCATTGCGCCCTACGCGAGCTTTCTCGCGCTCGCGGTGGAGCCCGCCGCCGCCGTGCGCAATCTCCGGCGGCTGCGCGATCTCGGCGCGGCGGGCCGCTGGGGATATATCGAAGCGCTGGATTTCACCCCGGGCCGCTGCACCCGGAACGAGGGGGAACAGGTACGCTGCTGGATGGCGCACCATGTCGGGATGAGCATTCTCGCCGCGCTTAACGCTGTGGACGGCGGACTTGTGCGGGAGCTTTTTATGAGCGAGCCGGAGATGGCGGCGTTTACCCTTCTTTTGCAGGAGAAGCTGCCGGACTCCGCCGCCGTGATCCGGCGGGATCGCGCCCCGGTGCCGGAGCGGCCGGAGAAGAGTCCGCGCCGCGCCTGGGAGCAGAGCGGCGTCTGCAGCGAAAAGCCCGGGGCCTGCCTGCTCTCAAACGGGGCTTACAGTCTGCGCGTGAAGTACAGCGGCGAGAGCGCCGCCTTTCTGGGGGATCTGTGCGTCTATCAGTCCGAGGGCGGCGATCCGGGTCTCTCGATTTCTCTCGGCGAAAGGGAGCTTCTGCCCGCCGGGGTCTCGGATCGCTGGGAATTCGGCGAAGAGAGCTGCCGCTGGGAGCTGAAAACCGATCCACTGTCCGTCTCGCTGAGAAGGCAGAGCGCCGAAGGCGAGCTGGGGGAGGCGCTGATGATCTCCGTTTCCGGGCTTGCGCATTCGCTCCCGCTCACGCTGCGCTTTACGCCCGTTCTCGCCCTGGAGCGCGACTGGCGCAGTCACCGCGCCTACTGGCAGCTGGGGCTGTGGGCAGAGGTACGTGACGGGTGTCTGCTGCTGCGAAGGCTTTCGAAAAACGGGGAGTCTGAGCGCTGGCTCTGTCTCGCTGCCGATCTGCCCGCCGTCTTTCACGCCGACGCGCGGGGCGGTCTCGGCGCGCTTTTATCGCCGCTGGTCTCTGCGCGGGTCGAGCTGCCGCCGCAAAAGGGCGAAAAAACGGAGGCTCGCTTCGCCCTCGCCCTGGGGCAGAGCGCGCGGGAGGCTTTCGACGCTGCGGCGCGCATCCTTGCCGCCCCCGCGAGTGCCGGCGGAAGCATGACACGGGCGGCCGCCCTGCGCCTCGGCATGAGCGGAGACGAGCTTGGCGAGGCCATGGAGCTTGTCCTGCCGCTGTGGGAAAACCGTCTGTGCGGCGCCGCGCCCAAATCCGCACTCTGGCGCTGGGGCGTGTCCGGCGATCTGCCGCTGATTGGCTGCGAGGCGGGCGCGGCGGAGTCCGAGCGCCTGCTGCGCTGCTTCTGTCTGCTGAAAAGCTGTGGGCTGGAAGCGGAGTTGGTCTACCTTTCCAATGAGCATGGGGAATATCTGCGCCCGCGCATGCGGGAGCTTGAGCGCCGCCTTGCCGCCTTCGGTCTGGAAGCGCTGCTGGGCGCGCGCGGCGGCGTTCTGAGTGCGCCGACCGAGGCCGCGGACGTGCTGAAAAGCCGCGCCGCCGTTTTCATTGGGGCGCCGCGGCTGCTGCCAGCGCCGCTTTCGTCCGCCCTCCCCGCTCCGAAGCGCGCAGCGCGTATTCCCGCGCACGGCTGGGATGCGGACCGTTTCTTTTACACCGTTGAAAACGCCATGCCGCCGCGCATCTGGCAGCATGTGATCACAAACGGCAGTCTCTCCGCCTTTGCCGCCGACTTCGGTCCGGCGGGGCTGTGGCTCAAAAACGCACGGGAAATGCGTCTGCTGCCGCCCCCGGAGGATATTCGGGACACGGCGGGCGCGGAAGCGCTGTACGCCTGGGTGGGCGATGAGGCCGTGAGTCTCTTTGCCGACGGGGTCAGCCCCTGCGGTGTGGCCTACTCCCCCGCTGTCAGCGTCTGGCGAAAGGAAATCGCCGGGCGGCAGATCGAAACGGCGCTCTTTATCCCCATGGGGCTTGATCTGCGTGCGCTGCTCATCCGCGGCGCAGGCGGGCTCACGCTGGGCTGGGAGCTCTCCCCCCGTCTCGGCACGGAGGACGCGGCAGGGCTGCAGATCCGGGAGCAGAGCGGGCTGCTGTGCCTCACGGACGCCGGGAGCTGGCTGCCGGGAACGTCGCTCTATCTCGCCGCGTCCGTCCCCCTGCGCTTTGAAAAGGACTTCTGCCCCGCGGCGCTGCGTCTGCGCCTGGACGCGGAGGACGCCACGCTCCTGCTCCTGGGGACGAAGGAAGAGAGTGTAAACCGCGCCCTCTTCCCCGGCGAGGCGGAGGCTATGCTGCGCGAGACGCAGCGCTGGTGGCGGGATCTGCTCGGGCGTTTTCGGCTGGCGTGCGTGGACGCGGCGCTTGCAGACTATATGAACAACTGGGCGGTCTACCAGACCTACGCCTGCCGTCTGCTTGCGCGAAGCAGTATTTATCAGAGCGGCGGGGCCATCGGCTTCCGGGATCAGCTCCAGGACAGCGCGAACCTGCTGCTTGTCGATCCGGCGCTCTGCCGCGCACAGATCCTGGACTGCTGCCGTCACCAGTACCAGGAGGGCGACGTGATGCACTGGTGGCACCGTCACCCCGGCGGCGACAAAGGGGTGCGCACCCGCTGCTCGGACGATCTTCTGTGGCTGGTGTGGGCGCTGTGCGAATATACAGAAGCAACCGGCGATCTCTCCGTCTGCTCCGTGGCGCTGCCCTTTGTCCGCTCTCCCGCGCTGCGCGAGGAGGAGCGCGACCGCTACGAAATGCCGGAGCAAAGCGCGGAAACGGCCTGCGTCCTGGAGCATGCTCTGCTTGCCCTGCGCAAAGCCGAGGAGCGCGGCTTCGGCCCGCACGGCCTCCCCTTCATGGGCAGCGGCGACTGGAACGACGGTCTTGACCGCGTGGGCGGGGAGAGCGTCTGGCTGGGCTGGTTTTTCTCCTGCTGCGCCCTGCGCTTTGCGGAGCTGCTGGAGAGTCTGGACGACAGGCGCGCCGCGCACTATCGCTTACTCTCCGAGCAGCTCGGCCGGGCGGCCGACGCCGCCTTCAACGGGCGCTGGTATATCCGCGCCTGGAGGAAGGACGGCAGAGCCCTCGGTGATGGGGATCGCATCGACTCCCTCGCTCAGAGCTGGGCGGCCCTCTGCCCCTGGGCAAGTCCTGAAAAGGTCGAGCTTGCGCTGGACAGTGCGCTCAGCCGTCTGGTCGACCGGGAACACGGCGTTGTGAAGCTTCTCGACCCGCCCTATCCCACGTCCGACAGCCCCGGTTATCTCAGCGGCTACGGCGCAGGCTTCCGGGAAAACGGCGGACAGTACACTCACGCGGCAATCTGGCTGGCTCTGGCCTGTCTCCGGCGCGGACGGGAGCGCGAGGGGCGCGAGCTTCTGCGCATGCTGCTGCCCGAGACACACGATCCGGCCTGCTATGAGGCCGAACCCTTTGTTCTCCCGGCGGATGTATGCGCCGCGCCCGGACGCGAGGGAGCCGCGGGCTGGACCTGGTACACCGGCTCTGCGGGCTGGTACTTCCGCGTGGTCTGCGAGGGGCTGCTGGGCCTCAAGTTGAAGGGCGGGAAGCTCTATGTCAGCCCCGCCGCTCCCCTGCCGGGAGACTATACGGTTTATTGGACAGACACGAAGGGAACCGCGCACCGTATCGAGGCGCAGGACAGCGCGCTCTATGTCGACGGCGAGAAATACAATGGGAAAGGGATTTAGTTCAGTGTGGAGTTTGAAGTTTATCGTGCGCCTTTGCCGCTGAATAAGAATCATTCGCAAAGCGGATACCATAACTTCACTCTTCACACTTTTTCTTTGCATTTCTCTCTCTTAGTGTTATAATTAAACAAATATAGAAATTACCCCCCCCTGGAGGTGCCCCATGGAGTATTCACGGTCGGAGCTGATGCCAGGCGTTTTTCTGAGCCATCTGCGATCCGATAAATTCAAGACCGCCTGTTTGAGCGTCAATCTGCTCACCCAGCTCACACGGGAAACCGCGTCCATGAACGCGCTGATCCCTGCCGTGCTGCACCGCGGCACCACACGCTACCCGGATATGGAGAAGCTCTCCGCCCGCCTTGACGAGCTCTACGGAGCCGCGATCGAGCCCGTGATCCGCCGGATCGGCGAGGTGCACTGTCTCGGCTTTTTTGCGAGCTTCCCGGAGCCCGCCTTTCTCCCCGGGGGAGAAGCCCTGCTGGGGGAGGTGAGCGCCCTGATGGCGGAGATGCTGCTCTCCCCCGTCACGCGCGGCGGGCTTCTTCTTCCGCAATATGTGGACAGCGAGAAGGAAAAGCTCCTGGATCTCATCCGCAGCCGCGTCAACGAGAAGCGCAGCTACGCCGTGCAGCGCTGCATTGAAGAGATGTGCTGTTATGAGGACTTTGCCGTCTCCCGCTTCGGCAGCATCGAGGAGGCGGAGGGCATCCACTACAAAAAGCTCACCCGGCATTACCGGGAGCTTCTGCGCACAAGCCCCATGGAGCTTTTCTACTGCGGGCAGGCAAAGCTTTCCGACGTGGAGCAGGCCCTGTGCGAGGCGCTGGCCGGGATGCCGAGGGGCGAGATCAACTATGACATCGGCACTGAGATCCGCATGAACGCCGTTGAGGCCGAGCCGCGCTATTATGAGGAGCGGATGGACGTGACCCAGGGCAAGCTGGTGCTCGGCTTCCGCCTGGGCGATTGCATGGAGGAGCCCGACCGCGCCGCCATTCATGTCTTCAACGCCCTCTACGGCAGCGGCGCAACCTCCAAGCTCTTCCTGAATGTGCGCGAAAAGCTCTCGCTGTGCTACTACGCAAGTTCTGCCGTCGTTTTGCGCAAGGGACTGATGCTTGTATCCTCCGGCATCAGCTTTGAAAACTTTGAGCCTGCCAAAGCGGAGATCCTCGCCCAGCTCGAGGCGGTCAAAAACGGCGATATTACGGATGACGAGCTTCTCTGGGCAAAGCGCGCCGTAGCCTCGGACCTGCGCGCGACGCTGGACAGCCAGGGGGAGCTGGAGGGCTACTGGCTCAGTCAGGCGCTCGATGGGCTGGACTGCGGTCCCAATGAGCTTGCCGGACTTGTGGAGGACGTGACGAAGGAAGACGTTATTGCCATCGCCCGCAGCGTGGAACTGGATCTCGTCTATTTCCTGCGCGGTGAGGACGGGGAAGAGTCTGAGGAAGAAGAGGAAGCGGAAGATGAAGATACACAAGCATGATTACCCCGGCGTGGGCGAAACGCTCTACAGCGCCGTGCTTGATAACGGTCTGGAAGTGCGCGTCGTTCCCAAAAAGGACTTTTCCACTTTCTATGCCGCCTTTGCCGCCAACTACGGCGGGGCCTGCCGCCGCTTCAGCGTGGACGGCAAAATGCTCGACACCCCGGCGGGCGTGGCGCATTATCTGGAACACAAGATGTTCGATCTCCCAAACGGCGACAACGCCCTGAACATTCTCTCCGCCAACGGCGCAGATCCCAATGCCTTCACCTCCTCCGGCATTACCTGCTATTACTTTCAGTGCACCGAGGGCTTTGAGGAAAACCTTCGCATGCTGCTGCACTTTGTCTCCACGCCGTATTTCACGGAGGAGACCGTGCAGAAGGAGCAGGGCATCATCGCCCAAGAGATCCGCATGGGGGAGGATAACCCCGGCATGGAAATCTACTATAACCTGCTCAAGCTGCTCTACGCCCATCACCCCATCCGTGACCGGGTAGCCGGCACGGTGGAGAGCATTGCCGAGATCACCGCCGAAACGCTCTATGACTGCCACAGGGTCTTTTACGCGCCGTCCAACATGGTCCTCTGTGTGGAGGGCGACGTGGACCCGGAGGCCGTCTGCCGCATTGCCGGGGAAGTACTGCCCAAGGAGAAGGCCCCCGTCCCCGCGGCGGATTTCGGTGAGGCGGAAAGTCTGCTGCCCGCGGAGAGCTTCCGCCGGGAGGAGATGGAGGTCTCGGCCCCGCAGTTTCTCATCGGCGCGAAGCTCACCCCCGGTCTCGGCGGCGAAGCGGCCCAGCGTCAGCGTCTGATCGCGGGGCTCGCCCTGCGGATGCTCTGCGGCAATTCCTCCCCCTTCTTCACGCGGCTCTATGCCGACGGGACGCTGAACATGGACTTTGACTATGAGGTCGACGCCAGCGCCGGAACCCTTACCTTCATCCTCGGCGGCGAGAGCAGAACGCCCGACAAGGTGCTGCGCGAGTTCAAGGCGGAGGTCGCGCAAATTGCGGAAAACGGCTTTGACAACGATACCTTCACCCGCGCAAAGCGGGCCTCGCTCGGCGCGCGGCTGCGGGCGCTGGAGGATTTTGACAATGTATGCGTTTCCCTCGCCATGGATCACTTTGACGGCTACTGCACCTTTGACAGCTTCGACCTTCTGGAGGGGATCACGGCGGAAGACTGCCGCCGCTTCGTGGCGGAGGAGCTTGCCCCCGAGCGTCTGGCCATGTCGGTCATCGCGCCCAAAGCGAGGGAGGCTGCGGAGTAGACCATGCTGGAAACCATACAGCGGGATTCGGTGATCTCATTTCCCATGCTGGGGAATCTCCGCCTGAACCCTCCTTCTTACTTCACCCTGTTCGGGCGGCCTGTTTATTTCTACGGCGTTCTGATCGGCCTGGGCTTCTTTCTGGGCATTCTCTTCTGTGCAAGGCGCGCCAAACGCTTCGGACTTAAAGAAGACGACGTTTACGACGTGGCGATTTGGGGCATCCCCTGCTCGATTCTCGGGGCGCGGCTCTACTATGTGCTTTTCCGCCTGGGCTATTATCTGCAGCATCCGGAGGAGCTTTTTGCCGTCTGGAACGGCGGTCTCGCCATTTATGGCGGGGTGATTGCCGGAATCCTTGTGGTCGTGCTGGTCTGCCGCAAAAAGAAGATTCCCGTCGGGGCCATGCTGGATAATCTCTGCTATGGGCTTCTGATCGGGCAGATCATCGGTCGCTGGGGCAACTTCATGAACCGCGAGGCCTTCGGAGCCGAGACGACCGTTTTCTGCCGCATGGGCCTGACCGCGCCGGATGGCACCACGATCTATGTACATCCCACTTTTTTATATGAAAGTCTCTGGAACCTCGGGGTTTTTCTGTTTCTGCTGTGGTTTGAGAAGGCCGGAAAGCGCCGCTTTGACGGGCATTGCATCACGCTCTATTTCCTGCTCTACGGCCTCGGCCGCTTCTGGATCGAGGGGCTTCGGACCGACAGTCTGTATATCGGCAATACCGGCATCCGGGTTTCCCAGGCGCTGAGCCTGGTGCTGGTACTCTCGGCGGCGGCGCTGCTGCTGTACATGCGAGGGCAGCCCTTCTCGCCGGATCATCTGTATGTAAACCGCGTGGCCGCGAAGGAAGCGGGCATGATTATTGAAAAACGGGAGGAATCGTAAAATGGCAGATTATAAGGAGCTTTTCGGGAAGCTCGCCGACAAGGTCAAGGATGTAGCCGAGACCAGCGGCGTGATGGACGTCTATGCCCAGGGCGCAAGCCGTGCGAAAGCCTTCGGGCAGCTCACAAAGCTAACTGTCGAGCTCAACCGTGAGCAGGAGGAACTCAGGGACATTTATACGGAAATCGGCCGCCTCTATTATGAGCAGGCCAAGGCCGCGCCGCAGGGCGTGTTCGTCCCGCTCTTTGAGCAGGCGGACCGCATCACGGACGGCATACGCGAGCGCCGTGCAAAAATCAACGAACTCAAAGAGGGCTCCGGCCTTTCCGGGCAGGACGACATTGCCGTGGAGATCGGCGATTTTGACGACGTCGTCAGCGCCACCGAGGCCGACGGCATGACCGTGGAAATCAAGAAGGACGGCGAATAAGCCATGGACTATCGCCGGCATTACGTCTCCCCTCTCGGCGGCATCACGCTTGCAAGCGACGGCAAGGCGCTGACCGGGCTGTGGTTTGACGGACAGAAGCACTTTCCTGCTGTGCTCGGGCGCGAGCAAAAGCCTCTTCCTGTTTTTGAAGAGGCTATAAAATGGCTCGATCTCTATTTCTCCGGGAAGGACCCCGGCTTCACGCCGAAGCTGTCCCTGCGTTCCACGCCTTTCCGGGAGGCGGTCTGGGAAATGCTGCGATCCATCCCCTTCGGGACAATCGTGACCTACGGCGAAATCGCGGCACGGCTTGCCGGGGAGCGGGGCCTTGTCAAATCATCCGCCCGGGCTGTCGGCGGCGCGGTGGGGCATAACCCCATCTCGCTCATCATCCCCTGCCACCGCGTTGTCGGCGCGGGCGGCAGGCTCACCGGCTATGCGGGCGGAATCGAGAAAAAGCGCTTCCTGCTCTCGCTGGAGGGCATAAAAAATGCTTCCTGTTCGAATTGAACGGGAAGCATTTTTTATTAGGGAAACGCTGAATAAATCGCCGCGCACGTCTTGACGGCATCTTTTCCGCCTGATTTTGTCTCAAAATCTTGATGTACACAAAGTACATCTGCAATTTCTCGCCTTCATCAGACGAAAAATCTGCTCGTCAATCCGCACACTTCGATTTAATCAGCGCTTCCTTAGATTTATTAGATACAAATCAGAACAGCTTGTAGGTCCAGCCCATGTCGTCCTCGACCTTGCCGGTCTGCATGCCGTAGATCGTGTCATAGAGCTTCTGGGCAACGGGGCCGACCTTCTCGTCAGCCACCTTGTAATCGGTGCCCTTGTAGTTGAGGCAGCCGATGGGAGAGATGACAGCCGCGGTGCCGGAGGCAAAAATCTCCTGGAGGGTGCCGTCCTTGGAGGCGGCGATGATCTCGTCGATGGAGAGCTTGCGCTCGGAGACCTTGACGCCCCACTTTTTCAGGAGCTGGATGACGGAGTTGCGGGTGATGCCGGGAAGGATCGTGCCGGAATCCAGGGGTGCGGTGATGACCTCGTCATTGATGCGGAAGAAGGCGTTGGAGGTGCCGATCTCTTCCACGTACTTGTTCTCGGCAGCATCCAGCCAGAGGACGTCCTTGCAGTTATACTTCATGGCATCGAGGGAGGCGCGCATGCCGCCGCCGTAGTTGCCGCCGACCTTGGCATAGCCCGTGCCGCCGCGCGCCGCGCGGATATAGGTATCCTGCACGAAGATGCGGGTGGTGGAGAGGCCCCCGTCGTTTGCCGCGTAGTAGGAGCCGGTCGGGGTCAGGATGATCATGAAGCGGTAGTGCTTGGCGGGCAGGACGGAGAAGGAAACCTCATCGCCGAAGATGAAGGGGCGGATATACAGCGCCGTACCGGGGGAGCTGGGGATCCAGTCGCGGTCTTCCCAGATCACGGCCTTGACGGCGGCGAGGAAGAGATCGCCGGGCAGCTCGGGAATGCACATACGCTCGTTGGTGCGGACCATGCGGGCGATGTTCATGTCGGGGCGGAAAAGCTGGATGTGACCGTCGGCGGTCTTGTAGGCCTTCATGCCCTCGAACATCATCTGCGCGTAGTGCAGAACGCAGGAGGCGGGCTCGATCTCGATGGGGGCGTGGGGAACGATGCGGCCGTCATGCCAGCCCTGTCCCTCATCCCAGTCCATGACGAACATGTGATCGGTGAAGTATTTGGCAAAGCCGAGCTTGCTCTCATCCTCGGGCCGGGGCTTGGGATGGGTGGTACGGGTTACGGGAAAATTGTAGTCCATTGTGGTTCTCCTTTTCCTTAATGATTACTCTTTAAGCTCCCTTTGTGAAAGGGAGGTAAGCGATCACGCTTTATACAGCTCCGGTCTTCTGTCGCGGAAGACGTTGATGCTGTTTCTGATCTGCTCCTTGATCGAAAAATCGCAGTCGGCAAGGATGATCTCCTCCTCCGCGCCGGCCTCGGCTTTCACCTCGCCCCAGGGGTCATAGACGGCGGAGTGACCGCCGTACACCGTCTCCCCCGCCGTGCCGCAGCCGTTGCAGCAGGCCAGGAAGATCTGGTTTTCGATGGCGCGGGCGCGGTTGAGCGTCTGCCAGTGCAGCATGCGCACGGCGGGCCACTCAGCCGGGACGAAGAGCAGGTCGGCTCCCTGCAGAACGAGAGAGCGGGTCAGCTCCGGGAAACGCAGATCGTAGCAGATGATGAGAGCGCACCTGACGCCGTCCAGCGTGAAGGTGCAGAGATGATCACCGGGGGTAAAATATTCATGCTCGCCCATGGGAGTGAAGAGGTGGGTCTTGTCGTAGGCAGCCACACACGCGCCCTCGCGGTCGAAGACATAGGCGGTGTTGAAAACCTTTCCCCCGCGTACTGTCGCGGCGCTGCCCGCCACGATGTTGACGTGCGCTTCCCTGGCAAGCGTGCCGAAGAGGCGCTGTACATGCTCCCCGTTCGGGTCGGCAAGCTCCGCAAGCTTCTCTCTCGGGAAAAAGCCAAGGTTCCAGGTCTCGGGCAGCATGACCACATCCGCGCCCTCGGCGGCGGCTTTGCGGACAAGCGCCTCCGCATGGGCAAAGTTGTACGCGCTGTCCCCAAGGCGCACATTCATCTGGGCGCAGGCGATTTTCACGGGCGATAATCCTTTCCTGCCTGGATGGCCTTGAGGTTCACGCCCATGAGGTCTATCTTGCGGGCGGGGATCACATGCTTGAGGGCTTCCTCCACCGTTTCCTCCTTGATGCATTTTGTCTCACGGATCACGGTGCCGAGCAGGATCATGTTGGCGAGGTTTTTAAGCTCCATGTCCTTGGCCATCTGGGTGGCGGGGACATAGTAGACGTCCACATCGTCGCGCTCGACCTTGCGGGAGATGAGGGTGGAGTCCACAAAGATCTTGCCGCCGGGGACGACGGCGCTCTCGTACTTGTCGAGAGAGGGCGCGTTCATGACGATGAGCACGTTGGGGTGCTGCACGATGGGAGAGCCCACGGGATCATCGGAGAGGATGACGTTGCAGTTGGCGGTGCCGCCGCGCATCTCGGGGCCGTAGGAGGGCAGCCAGCTGAGCTGACGCTTTTCGATAAGGCCGGCGTAGGCCAGGATCTTGCCGATAAACAGGAGGCCCTGTCCGCCGAAGCCGGCGATCACGATTTCATGATGTGCCATTCTTACGCCTCCTTATCCCGGAACACACCCAGCGGGTACTGGGGGATCATCGCTTCGTCGATCCACTGAAGAGCCTTCTGCGGCGTCATGCCCCAGTTGGTGGGGCAGGCGGAGAGAACTTCCACGAAGGAAAAGCCCTTGCCGTCGATCTGGTTCTGGAAGGCCTTCTTGATGGCGCGCTTGGCGTTGCGGACATTTTTCACGTTGTTGACGGTGACGCGCTCGAGGTAGGCGGGAGCATCCAGCGTAGAGAGCAGCTCGCAAACGCGGATGGGGTAGCCCTGGGTCTTGGGGTCACGGCCGTAGGGAGAGGTCTGCGTGACCTGGCCGAGCAGAGAAGTCGGGGCCATCTGACCGCCGGTCATGCCGTAAATGGCGTTGTTGATGAAGATAATGGTGATGTTCTCGCCGCGGGCCGCGGTGGAGACCGTCTCGCACATGCCGATGGAGGCAAGGTCGCCGTCGCCCTGATAGGCGAAGACGATGTTGTCGGGCAGGGCGCGCTTGACGCCGGTGGCGACAGCGGGGGCGCGGCCATGGGCGGCCTCGATCATGTCGCAGTTGAAATAATTGTAGGCCAGCACGGAGCAGCCGACCGGCGCGATGCCGACGGTTTTGCCCTCGATGCCGAGCTCGTCAATGGCCTCGGCGACAAGGCGGTGCACGATGCCGTGGGTGCAGCCCGGGCAGTAGTGCAGGACGGTGTCGGTCAGGGCATGGGGCTTTTCAAACACGATCATGCTTCAATTCCTCCTTCTGCGATCTTTTTGATATGCGCAAGCACCTCGTCCGGGGTGGGGATCATGCCGCCGACGCGGTTGCAGAGGTCGACGGGCTTCTTGCAGCGGATCGCAAGCTCCACATCGTCCTTCATCTGGCCCATGTTCATCTCCACGCAGAGGAAGGCGTTGAAGGGCCAGAGGGTGATGGGACGGAGCATGCCGACCTTGATGCCCTGCTTTCTGGCCTCGACAATGGCGTTGCGGGAGACGCGGGCGGTGATGCCGCAGGACACGATGCAGATCTCCGCGTCGTCCATCATGTACTCTTCCCAGAGCGGTTCGTTCTCTTCGATGGTCTTATAGCGTTCAAAACGGGCGAAGTTCTGCTTCTCCAGGTTCTCCGCGGAGAGGTCCAGGGAGTTGATGATATTGTGGGGGCGCTTCATCTGGGTACCGGTGGCGGCCCAGGGATTATCGTCGCCAAAGGCGTTGCAGGGCTCGGGGAGTCGGACGGGCTCCATCATCTGGCCCATTGTGCCGTCGGCCAGCAGCATGGCGGGCATGCGGTACTTCCACGCCAGGTGCAGGGCGCGGCCGGTGAGGTCGGCCATCTCCTGGACGGAGGCCGGCGCGAAGACCAGCACATGGAAGTCGCCGTGGCCGGGGCCGCGGGTGACGAGGAAATAGTCGGATTGGGAGGGCTGGATGCCGCCGAGACCGGGGCCGCCGCGCTGCACATTGATGATGAGGGCGGGCAGATCCGCGCCGGCGAGGTAAGAGATACCCTCAGTCTTCAGGGAGATGCCGGGGCTGGAAGAAGAGGTCATGGCCGGGTGGCCGGTGGAGGCGACGCCGTAAACCATGTTGATGGCAGCGATTTCGCTCTCGGCCTGGAGGAAGGTGCCGCCGATCTTGGGCATCTTCTTGGCCATGTATGCCGCGACCTCCGTCTGCGGGGTGATGGGATAGCCGAAGTAGTGGCGGCAGCCGGCCAGAATGGCAGCCTCCGCAAGGGCTTCGTTTCCTTTCATCAGGACAGTTTCACTCATGATCCTGCTCCTTTCCTTAACGCTCCACGGTGATGACGCAGTCCGGGCACATCATGGCGCAGCTTGCGCAGCCGATGCACTCTTCGGGCTTTGTCAGCTCCACGGGGGAATATCCTTTGGGATTGAGTCTGGTTTTAGAAAGGGCCAGAATCTGCTTGGGACATGCCGCGACGCACAGGCCGCAGCCCTTGCAGATTTCCTCTCTAAAGGTTAATTTTGCCAAGGCTTGTTCCTTCTTTCTCCATGTAGTATAGTTGCATGATCTGTATAGGAAA
>CADADE010000030.1 GCA_902786615.1 Oscillospiraceae bacterium | reverse complement strand
TTGGTCCGAGTGAGAAGATTCGAACTTCCGGCCTCTTGAACCCCATTCAAGCACGCTACCAACTGCGCTACACCCGGATCTCTTGCGCTTGATTATAATAGCACAAAGCCTTTTAAATTGCAAGGCTTTTTTTCAGTTTTTCTTCTTTTTTTCTTTTCTCTCCTTCTATGCCGGATCGTACAGACGGGCACACGATTTTTACAGGCAAATCTCATTGAATTTATTGCTTTCCAATAATTGACTATTACGTCGTTTCTGTAGTATAATAACATTAAATTGATTAAATGTGATTGTCTTGTGTACTGCCTTGTACGTGAGAAAGAAAGGAGCACTTTCATGATGATATCTACTCGGGGACGCTATGCGCTGCGCGTAATGGTGGATCTGGCAGAGCACACCGACGGAAGCTTTATTGCAATGAAAGAGGTAGCCGATCGTCAGGATATTTCACTGAAGTATCTTGAGCGCATCCTGCCCCTGCTGGTGGAGCAGAAGCTGGTGGAGGGTATGCGTGGCAAGGGCGGCGGCTACCGCCTGACGCGGGAGCCGGACGAATATTCCCTTGGCGAAATTCTCCTGGCCGCAGAGGGTGAGCTTGCGCCGGTCGCCTGTCTTGCAAAGGGCGGGTCCGGTTGTGCACGCAAAGCAGACTGCCGCACACTTCCCGTGTGGCAGGAGTTGGACAAGCTTATCAGCGGATATCTGAACAGCAAAACGCTTGCCGACTTAATGAAAAAGAAATAAAAGGCGCACCATGTCAGAGCCTTGCGGAAAGCGCTTTTCCGCAAGACTCTTTTTTTACTCAAATTCCAGTTCGTATGCAGCCGGGACAAAGGTGGGCGTCGGCAAGGCGTTGAGATCCGCATGCTTCAGATAGACGCTCCCCGTCACCTGCGTGACACGGAAGCTGTCAAAATACATGATGTTGCTGTTGGAATAGTTGCCGAAGGCCCAAGTTGTGGTGCGATCCCCCTTCGGCCAGAAGCGCAGCGTCTCGCTGACATGGACGCGCTCGCTGCTTGTGGGTGTGCCGGTGAAGCTGAGATCGTCAAAATTGATCTGGAAATCTCCGCTCATCACTGCGCCGTCAGCCTCAAACCACAAAGTCATGGTGTCCTTGTGTTCCCCGTCGTTTGCGGCGGTAAACTCGGGTTTGAGCTGTAAACCGTAGGCGATGGTGGAGGAGTTAATCTCGCTGGTGTTCTCATCCCGCACGTCCGCGCGAAATTCCTTATAATCAAAATAAGTATAGAGATTCTCCAGACTCATTTTGACTTCAAACACCTGGTTCGGCGTCTGGACCGGGACCGCCGGCATCGGAGAGGCTTCCGCTCCCTTTTTTCTCCGGCAGCCGCTGAGACTCAGCGCCATGCAGAGGCAGAGCAGGAGTGCGACAGCTCGTCTCATATGTTCACCCCCCGGATCAATAACTTACCGGCAGGGCGCAGGCCCCATCCGTACAGACATAATACGTGGGTTTTCCGTTCTTTGCGTCCATCTCCGCGGTAAAGGGCGCGGCGGCGCTGAGCGCCTCCGCCCGCGCAGGTGTTTTGACCAGAATGACCGTCTCCGGCGACCACTTGCCGAGGATTGCCTTCAGCTCCGCCGGGAAGTGCTCATCCGGCAGGACGGCCACGGTTTCGCGGCCGGGTCCCTCGCTCAGAAGCAGGGCTGACAGTCCGAATGCGCAGGCGGCGGGATATCGGCCAGCGGCGCTTCTGAGGAAAGCAAGCTGGGCGTCCAAAAGCGCACGTTGCCTTTCCTCCGCCGTGAGACGGAAAAGCCGGTCAAAGAGTACCGCCGCCGCACTGTTGCCGCATGGCAGGGCGCCGTCCTGTGTCTCTTTGGGGCGAAGCAGAAGCTTTTCCCCGTCGGCGGGCGTGTCAAAGTATCCGCCCCGGGGATCGGCAAAGCGCCGGGGCAGCTCCTCGGCGACGGCGGCCGCGTCCAGAATGTGCTGCGGTTCGAAGTCGGCCCCATAGAGCTCTAGCAGCCCCAGGGCGACAAAGCAGTGATCGCTGAGGGAGGCGTCAAAGCGAAGCTCCCCGTCGCAGAGCCGGGCCTTCCACTTTCCGGCCTCGCGCATGTGATGCAGAAGAAACGCCGCCAGCTCCTGCGCCTCCATCAGATAGCGCCGGTCGCCGAAGGCGCGGGCGGCACGGGAGAGCGCCATCAGCATCAGTCCGTTCCAGCCCGTGAGGATCTTGTTGTCGGTAAAGAGCGGCATACGCCCGGCGCGGTATTCGCGCAGCTTTTCGCGGTATTCGTCATAGCCCTCCGGCAGGAAGTTCCAGCGGTTGTTGAGCAGCAGGTTGGGAATGCTCTTTCCCTCGAAGTTGCCTTCTGCGGTGATATCGTAGCATTCGCTGAAGTGCTTTCCCGCCTCCCGGCCGAGGACCTTGCAGACCTCCTCCGGCGTGAAAAGATAGTAGGCGCCCTCCTGTCCGCCGCTGTCCGCGTCCTGGCCGCTGTAAAAGCCGCCGTCAGGCGACTTGAGCTCACGCAGGCAGTAGTCGAGCGTCTGCTCCGCCGCCTCGCGCCACATGGCCATGTGACCGTCCTGCCAGGCCTCGGTACAGGTGAGGGCAAGCAGGGCGTTATCGTAGAGCGTCTTTTCAAAATGGGGCTTGAGCCATTCCCTGTCGGTGGAATAGCGGCAGAAGCCGCCGCCGAAATGGTCATATATCCCGCCGCGGAGCATCTGGCGCAGGGTATGCTCCACCGCCTCACGGGGCTTCCGGTCTCCGCTGTGTGCGGAGTACGCCATCAGAAACAGCAGGTTATGTGGCGAGGGGAACTTGGTCGACCAGCCAAAGCCGCCGTACTCCTTGTCATAAGAGCGCATAAGCTGCTCCATGGCCTTCTTCGGCAGTTCGTCCGTCGGCTCTGCCGCCTCGCTCTCCTGACGCAGGTAGGCGGTCATCTCCTTCGCGGTGTGCAGAAGCTCCTCCCGCCCGGTTTTCCATTTTTCCGCAATCGCGCCGAGGAGAAAGCGCAGACCCATACGCCCGCCCCGGTTCTCCTTCGGGAAGTAGGTGCCGATGAAGAACGGCTCCTGCTCCGGGGTGAGGATCGCGGTGAGCGGCCAGCCGCCGCTGCCGTTTGCGGCGATGCAGGCCTTCATATACACGCTGTCAATATCCGGCCGCTCTTCTCTGTCCACCTTGATTGGAACGTAATGCGCGTTGAGGATCGCCGCCACACCCTCATCCTCAAAGGATTCATGCGCCATGACGTGACACCAGTGGCAGGTAGCATAGCCGATGGAGAGAAAGACGGGCTTGTCCTCCCGCCGCGCCTTTTCAAAGGCCTCCTCCCCCCAGGGATACCAGTCCACGGGATTTTCCGCGTGCTGACGCAGATAGGGGGATTTTTCGTTTTTCAGTCGATTGCTCATGCCGGGCCTCCAGATGAAATACTTTCCTATATTATACCCATTTCCGGATCTTCTTTCAAGATCATGTTGGCGAGGCTGCGGGAGTGTGCTATAATGAAGCCGAAAAAATCATCCCCGGACAGGAAAGGATTTTATGGATCACAACGAATTTTGCTGCATTTTCGACACAACGCAATATACCGGTACGCCGGACGCGGAGCCCTGCCCTTCCGCCGTGCAGGTGCCGCAGGTCATCCGGGAAGTGGATGCGCTCTGCAATGCGGGGCGTGAAGCAGACGCGCGGGATCTTCTGGAGCACGAGCAGGCCGGGGCGCACGCCGCCGGGGACTGGCGCGCCGAGCTCAGTCTGACGAGCGAACTGCTGGGGCAGTACCGCCGCACAGGCGAGGCGGAAAAGGGTCTTGCCGCGGTGAAGCGCGCGCTGGAGCTTATCCTTGCCCACCGCATGGGCCGCACGGTCTCCGGGGCGACGATTCTTCTGAATGCCGCAACGACGCTCAAGGCCTTCGGGCACGCGAAAGACTCCATTCCCATCTTCACCCACGTCGCGCGGGTCTACGCCGACAATCTCGATCCAGGCGATTACCGTTTTGCGGGGCTCTACAACAACATGGCCCTGAGCTACGACGAGACGGGCGATGTGCCGAACGCTGAGCGCTGTTTTAAGCTCGCCCTCGCGATCCTCGAAAAGATTGGCGGACAGGAGAACGACAGCGCCGTGACCTGGTGCAATCTCGCGGAGATGTACGGCTGGCGCGATCTGGAGGACGAGCGCATCGGAGAGTGTCTCGAAAAGGCCTGGGAGTGCCTCAACGCGCCGGGGCTTCGGCACGATGGCTATCACGCCTTCACCATCTCCAAGTGCGCGCCGACCTTTGATTATTTCGGCTATTTTTTGTACGCGAACACGCTGCGAAAGAGATCGGAGGACATCTATGCAGGGACTTGAAGAAGCCCGAAGCCTCTATGAGCGTTACGGCGCGGACATGATCGACCGGCTCTTTCCCCGGTGGGCCGGCCGCATCGCCGTGGGTCTCGCCGGTCACGGGTCGGAGTGCTTCGGCTTTGACGATGAGCTCTCCCGCGACCACGACTTTCCGGAGGGCTTTTGCCTCTGGGTGGACGACGAGACGGACCGTGCCATCGGCGTACAGCTCGCCCGCGCCTATCGCGCTCTGCCGTTTAGAAAGGCGGAGGAGCGCAGCGCCCTGAGCGAAACCGGCCGGGGCGTGCGGCGCATTTCGGATTTTTACAGCCGCTACACGGGCTGCGGCGGCGCACCGGAGAGCAATCTGCAGTGGCTGTCCCTGCCCTCTCACGCGCTGGCCGAGGCGACAAACGGAGCGGTTTTCCGCGACGATCAGGGGTTGTTTTCATCCATCCGCGAGACGCTGCTGCACGGGATGCCGGAGGATGTGCGCCTTAAGAAGCTGGCAGCCCGGGTGATCACTATGGCCCAGGCGGGGCAGTACAACTATCCCCGCTGTGTGCGCCACGGGGAGTACGGCGCGGCGATGCTGGCGATGGCGGAGTTTGTCAACGCCGCCTGCGGGGCTATTTATCTGCTCAACCGCCGCCACATGCCCTACTACAAGTGGCAGCTGAGAGGGATGGACAAGCTTGAAAAGCTCGCCGGGATGAAGGACGCGCTGGAATTTCTGCTGACTGCTGAGAACGATGAGCAGGGCCGCATCCTCAAGTCCGCCGTAGTGGAGGATATCTGCGCCTCCGTCGTGTGTGAACTCAAAGCCCAGCACCTGACGCACGGGAGCTGGGACTATCTGGAACCCCACGCCTTTGAGATCGCGTCGCACATCGAAAGTCCGGCGCTCCGGGCCATGCACATTATGGAGGGATAAAACGTTGCGCCCCGCCCGGCTTCCTGTTTCCCCTTTTTTCCACAAAAACCGTGTTTTTCCCCGGATTTCCTCTTGCAATATTCTCGTATCGTGTTAATATATATAGGTATGACTTTTATTATCGGAGTGTTTGCATGAAAGCATTTCAAAAGATATTTACCGCAGCCTTTGTCCTGCTGCTCTGTCTGAGCCTGTGTGCACCCGCGTTTGCCGCAGAGCCGGTGCCCGACGAAGAAAACTGGGACGCGGTCTCTGCCGCCGTGCTGGAGCAATACGGCGTCAGCCCGGACAGCATCCATGCGGGCTACCGTAACCTGATCACCGGTGAGGAGCACTATATCAACGGGGACGAGTATGCCGTCGCCGCCAGTATGGTCAAGGTGCCGGTCTGCATGCTTGCGACTGAATATTATAATAACGGCCTCATTGACTGGAGCATTTACGAGCAGTATTTCACCTTTGAAGAAGTGCGCGACAGTATTTTGATTGAATCGAGCAATGAGCAGACAAATTTTGTCCGTGATACCTTTCTTGGCGGGTACAATGAATTCCGTCTGAACACCGCGTCTTACATGGGCGTGGAGCCGGGCTCGGAGCCGATGGAACTAACCATGGACAATCAATATACCGCGCGCGAGTTCATCAACTGCCTGAGTCTGCTGTACAATGAATCCGAACGTTTCCCGGGCGTCATTGAGACCATGCAGAAAGCCATGACCGACCGCTTCTTCAAGATCAATGAGCCGCGCTTCCGCATTGCGCACAAGCCCGGCTGGATCCCTGAGAATTTGATTCTCAATGATTGCGCCATCTGCTTTACGACCCAGCCCATCGCCATTGTCATGTTCTCGAAGGGCAGCAGCACCTCCGAGGAGTTTCTGAGTGCCTGGTGCACCGCCATGTGCGAGTACACCGAGAGGCTTGCGAACAAGCCTGCCCCTACGCCGGAGCCGACGCCCGCGCCCACCCCTGTGCCGGCTGCCGCGATTGTGACGCCGGTGCCGACGCCTACGCCCGCCGTAGCGCCGGATCGCGTACCCTTCCCGATGATCGTCCCCGCCGTCTCCATCGGCGCTTTCCTGGTGATCGGTCTCATTACGATCATCGTCCTGTGCGTCAGGCATCGGGCGCGCTTTATCGGGCTTTTCCTCGCGCTGCTGCTGAGCGCCTTTGCCATGGTGCTTGCTGTGGCCGGCGTCTATGAGGGCACCGTCTACGCCAAGCCCAGCGGCGATCCCGCGCAGAGCGTTGTGCGCTTCTTAAACGCCGTATGCAGCGGGGATTATGACGCCGCCTATACGGAGCTTCGGGATTACGCCGACCTCGGTCTGGCCGAAATGCCCGCAAGCCCTGCCGGGCAGCGCGTCTATAAGGCCCTGCATGACAGCTATTCCTACACGCTGACCGGCGATTGCCGCACGGACAAGCTCACCGCTCAGCAGCCGGTGCGGCTGCGTTATCTGGACCTTGCCCGCATGGAGCAGGCCGTGGCGGACGAGACCCAGCGCCAGGTGGAGGCCATCGTACAGAGCCGACCGATGAACGCGGTCTATGATGAGAACCGGCGCTATCGCCCCGAAATCGCGGACGAGGCTTATCTTGCCGCGCTGGACGTGGTGCTGCGCAATGCGCAGAATTATTACGCCGAGTCGGAATTTGATCTTTCCCTGGCCTATACGGACGGCCGCTGGCAGCTTCTGGCGAGTCCCGCGCTGCTGCGCGCGCTTGCAGGCGGAGTCGGATACTGATTGGGAGACTAAGCATGAATAAAGACACTTACGATATTGACGCGATCCTCGCGGAATTCCGCGACGGAGGCGACGCCGCCGAAGCGCCCGCGGAGCCGCGCCCCGTCGCGCGGGAGGCTTCCGTGGATTCCTCCGCCGCGCCTGCAGAGAAAGAAGTCCCGCAAAAGAGCGACATAAGCTTTCATAGCTCCGCTGCAGAGCAGCCCGCCCTGGCTCCGGAGCTTTCGGACGCCGCCACCGTGCGCTTTGAGCCGCCTGTCATGGAAGCGCCGCAGGGAGATGCGCCGCAGAAGGCTGCAAAAAATTCGCTGCTCAAAAAGCCGAAAGAAGAAGCCGAAGCCGCGGACGAGGAGAAGCCCGCGAAGTCCCGCCGCTTCGGGAAGAAGGAAAAGCAGGAGAAAGAGCCGAAGAGCGAAAAGCCGCCGCGCGTCTATAAAAAGCGCCGCATCCCCTGGATCCTCCGTGCCCTGCTGTGCCTGGTGTTTCTGGTTTTCACCCTGGGCGTGATCGCCTGGACGGGTCTGAACCTGCATCCCGCCTCCGGCACGCTCTCCTTCTCCGCTGCCGACACGAAGCTGCGCCTTTCCGACAAGCTGGATGTCTACGTCAACAACGCAGCCTCCGACGCGCTGGGCGATCTGACCTATATCCGGAAGATTTACACCCTGCAGGAGAGCGATACCGTCTCCCCCGTCCCCGATCCCAACGGCTTCGGCAGTACCAAAGACCCAGCCGAGATCGAAGCGCTGATTCAGCGGGCCGGGATCCTGCTGGACGGGCAGAAGATGGTCTTCGACGCGAGCGCCGACTTTGTCCCGGACGAGCCGATTCGCTATTACTTCGACGATACGATCCTGGTCATTGCCTGGAAGGAATATATTGAACAGCGCTGCTGCACCTTCGCCGAGGTGAAGATCGCCCACGGCTCTCAGCTCCGGCGAAAAATCGCCGAGGACAGCTACAGCTCCAGCGTGCAGCTCTACGCCTCCGACATGGCCAACGCCTCCAACGCGGTGGTTGCCATGAACGGCGACTTCTATGCCTTCCGCGACCTGGGCATCACGGCCTATCAGCGCAAGCTCTACCGCAACAATCCCGCTCAGGTGGATTCCTGCTTCTTCACCGCCTCCGGCGACATGCTCTTCTCCCGCGCAGGGGAACTCATGGGCGAGGGCGAAGCCGAGGCCTTCATGCAGGCAAACGACGTGGTCTTTGCCGTGGCCTTCGGCCCTGTCCTGGTAGACAACGGCGAGCTTCAGTACTGCTCCGGCTATCCCATCGGCGAGGTCAACACCGAGTATTCCCGCTCCTGCATCGCCATGACGGACGAGCTGCATTATCTGCTCATGACCATCAACCATACGCCCGACGCTCGTCCCCGCGCCACTATCAACGAGCTTGCGCGTATTATTTACTCCAAGAACGTGTGGAAGGCCTACACGCTTGACGGCGGCCAGACCGCGGAAATCATCATGATGGGCGGCCCCATCAACCATGTTGACTTCGGCGAAGAACGCGCGGTCAGCGATATCATCTACTTCGCCACCGCCATTCCGGAGGAGGTGCGTTCATGAATCCCATTGCCGTTTACATCGGTGACATCGTCCTCTACTGGAGCGCCGTGATCATCAGCGTCGGTTTTCTGGCCGCGCTGTTCATGAGCGTGGGCGTACAGCTTTCCAGCAAGGGAAGGCTTGTGTCCATGCTGCTGTTCTTCCCGCTTGCGATCGTGTTCTCGATCCCTCTGTGCCGCGCCCTGCACTGGTACTGCCATCAGGAGCAGTACACCAGTCTTCTGAGCGCGCTGACGACATATTCCTCCGGCAGCTACGTGCTCTCGGCCGCCATTCCCGGCATCTGGCTTGCCGCGTGGATCGCCGCGAAACTGGACGACGGGGACACCGCAAAGCTTCTGGATGCCGCCGCGCCGGGCATGGCCCTTGCGGTCGCCTTCATCCGGCTGAGCTCTCTCTTTAACAGCTCCTGCCGCAGCAAGATTCCTGTGACCACCGGGATTTTGCAGCATCTGCCCCTTGCCGCCGGCGTCACCAATTCCGCCGGGGTAACGGAGTACCGCTTTGCCACCTTCTTCGCCCACTTCCTGGTGCTGCTGGTGCTGTGCCTGTTCCTGCTGCGTTTCTTCTATAAGCGCCGGAACATCCCCATGAAGGCCGGGCGCTTTGAGGGCAACACCGTGCGCATGTTCCTGCTCTACTATTCCGCGTCGGAGCTTGTGCTGGACTCCACGCGCTACGACTCCAGCTTTCTGCCCATCAACGGCTTCATCAGCATCGTGCAGATCCTCGCTGTCGCGTGCATGCTCGCGCTGCTGATCTACTACAGCGCCCTGTCCATCCGGGCAAACGGCCGCCGCTGGTGGCACTGGCTGCTGTGGATCATGTGGGGCGCGGCGCTCGGCGTCGGCGGATACATGGAGTATCTGGTTCAGCGCCACGGCAACTGGTATCTCGGCTGCTACACGGTTATGGGCCTGTGCAGCCTCATCCTCGCCTTTATCGTGCACCGGCTCTATCTGAACTGCTGCCTGAGAAGCGAATAAGCCCAATATTAATTCAGCCGCCCCGGGTTTCCCCGGGGCGGCTGAACGTTTTTGCGCCTGCGCGCGTTATTTGTTTCCGATGTTGCCGAACAGGCCGCGGATGATGGCGCCGCTGCTGGAACGCATGACGGAGCTCAGCGCATTTCTGGCGGCGCGCTTGGCGATGGTCTGGGCATTGGTGGTCTTGCCGCCGGTGGCCGCGTTGACGAGGTTGGTGGACAGTGCGCCGACCAGGGTGGACGCTGCGGTGGTCGCCGCCTGCTGGGCGATCTTTTTCTTCCTGGCGGCCTCGCGCTCGGCTTCCTTCTGGGCAGCGAGGGCTTCCTTCTCCGCAGCCTTGACGGCAGCAGCCTCTTCCTTCAGGCGCTGCTTTTCGGCGGCGGCGGCCGTGCGGATGCGCTCACGCTCGGCGGCGGCCTCTTCCTTCAGGCGCTGCTTCTCGGCCTCGGCCTCTTCCTTCAGGCGCGCAGCCTCCTCTGCGGCGGCAAGGGCAGCCTCGGCCCGCTGCTTTTCAAGCTCGACCGCGGCCCGCGTGAGGATTTCATAGGCGGACTCACGGTCCACGCCCTCACGATATTTCTCGTCCAGGGGATCGGCGTAGATCAGGCGCTTGACCTCTTCTGTTCCGGCAGCGCCCATCAGGCTCTGGGGCGGGAGGATCTTTGCGCGCTCGACCATGCTGGGAATACCGGCCTCGTCAAGGAAGCTGACCAGCGCCTCGCCCACGCCGAGCTCCATAATGGCGTCCTCGGTCTTGAAGGCGGGATTGACGCGGAAGGCCTTTGCCGCGGCGCGGACAGCCTTCATCTCGTCCGGGGTATAGGCGCGCAGCGCATGCTGCACACGGTTCGAGAGCTGAGCCAGCACCTCACCTGGAATGTCGCTCGGGCTCTGGGTGATGAAGTAGACGCCGACGCCCTTGGAGCGGATGAGCTTGACCACCTGGATGATCTTCTGCAGGAGGGCCTTGGGCATCCCGTCGAAGAGGAAGTGCGCCTCGTCAAAGAAAAAGATCATCCTGGGCTTATCCGGATCGCCCACTTCGGGCAGGCGCTCAAAGAGCTCGGACAACATCCAGAGCAGGAAGGTCGCGTAGACCGTGGGACTCTGAATGAGCTTCTGGCTGGAGAGAATGTTGATATAGCCGCGGCCGTCGGCGTCGGTGGCCATCCAGTCGTTGATATCCAGCTCCGGTTCGCCGAAGAACATTTCGCCGCCCTCCTGCTCAAAGGCGAGCAGGGCGCGCTGAATCGCGCCGATGCTGGCGGCGGAGACATTGCCGTACTCCACGGTAAACTCCGCGCGGTTTTCGCCCACGAACTGGAGCATGGAGCGCAGATCCTTCAGATCCAGAAGCAGCAGGCCGTTATCGTCCGCCACCTTGAACGCAATATTCAAAACGCCGGTCTGAATCTCCGTCAGGCCCAGCAGCCTTGCCAGCAGCACGGGGCCCATGGAGCTGACCGTGACGCGCACGGGATGGCCGACCTCCCCGAAGATATCCCAGAAGCGGGTGGGATAGCTGCGGAAGGAGAAATTCTCAATGCCGAAGCGCTGGATGCGCGCCTGCATGTCGGCGCTGTCGGCGCCGGGCCTGCACATGCCGGTCAAATCGCCCTTGATATCCGCGAGGAAGACGGGTACGCCCATATCGGAGAAGGATTCTGCCATGACCTTCATGGTGATTGTTTTGCCGGTGCCGGTCGCGCCCGCGATCAGGCCGTGGCGGTTGGCCATATTGGGCAGCACGAAAAGGCGCTTGTCGGATTGCGCCATCCAGATTTTATTCTCGGTAAACATGTTAGTGTCCCCCTGTTCCAATATTTCTCGAATTACATGCTCGGATGAAAATATGATACCACATCCTGCATGCTTGCACAACAAAAAATTCAATCCGTTGTTTCCCTATTTCAAAAAACTTGTTAAATGCGCTTCTCCGCCCTGTTGTGTTTCGCCTGCGTTTATGCTATTCTTATGGAAAGATCATCTCTCCATCGATTACCACGCCGCAGAAAGAGAGGAGTCCGCCTTGAAGGATCGTGTCAAATCCGCTATTATTCTGGTCGCTGTTACGGCGGCCTGTATGCCCTGGGCCATCACGCGCATTCTGTACTTTGCCGTGGCGGGCGGCCTATGCGCATACGAATACAGCAAAAATGTGGAAAAGCTCAACGCCCGCTGCACCCTGTGGGTCATGATCGTCTATCTCGCAGCCCAGGCAGCGCTGGCGTATTTCCACATGGGCCTTTTCCTGTATGTTGTATGCTTTGTCTTCTGCCTGTATCTTGCGCTCTTCTCCGGCGTCCTGCATACGAAGGTCTCGGGCGTCGGCGCGCTGTACACCGTGGCCGGGATGAATTATCCCTGCGTCCTCTTCGGCATCATCATGGTCATCAGCGTGAGTGAGATCTGGTGGCAGACGCTGCTGACAGCCTGTCTCGCCACCTGGATCTGCGACAGCGCGGCGCTCTTCGGCGGGATGCGCTTCGGCAGGCACAAGCTGGCACCTGCGGTCAGCCCCAAGAAGACTGTCGAGGGCGCGGTCTGCGGTCAGCTCTCGTCCATTCTCTCGGGCTTTCTCGCCTGGTGGATCCTCAGCCTGTCCGGCAGTCCCGTTCCTCTGCGCGTATGCCTCGTGACAGCCTTTCTCGCCGCCTTCATGGGGCAGATCGGCGATCTGGCGGAATCGCTTTTAAAGCGGATGATTGGGGTGAAGGATTTTTCCAATCTCATTCCCGGCCATGGCGGCGTTTTCGACCGGGCCGACAGTCTGCTCTTCTCCATCCCTACGGTGTATCTGTGCTTCCTCGTGGTAGGGATTTAAAAGTCTCCCCACATGAAAACTCCCCGGCCTCGGCCGGGGAGTTTTCATGTTATTTGATGTCCTTCATGAGGGTCCTCAGGCGGCTTTTGATGCGGCCGCGCGCGAGATCGTCCAGGTCGATGACCATGATGCCGAGCTCGGAGGCGCGGTTTCGCATGGCGGCTCCGCCGCGCTCCGCCGTGACGATGGCCGCGCGCGCCATCTTGCCGCCGAAGCGGTCGCGCAGGATGGCAAGCTCGTTGAGAGCCTCCGTCTTCACATCGCAGGTCTTGCAGCTGATAAAGACCGGCGTCACACCGCGCGTGCACATGACGTCCAGCTCGTTGCTGACCGCCCTTTCTTTCTCGTTGCCGTCCCAGTCCACGATGGCGCTGGTGCGCACGTCGCTAAAAAGCTTTGAATCCAGACAGGCTTTGTAGACATAGAGCTCCAGCACGCTCCCCACATCGCGCAGCCACGTGCGGATCTGCTTGTCCCGAAAACGGAAGGAGATGGATTTTTCCGGCACAATGACCAGGTTTTCCAGAAATCCGATTTTCTCAAAAGCGCGCAGCGTGTCCTCCGGGGCATTGATCCGGGAGCCGCGCTCCCCCTTCACCGTGTAATCCCCGCGCACATTGAGGCTGTTTGCGTCAAGCGCCGCCTGGGAAACGCGCTGCATATAGGTGACGGCGGTCGTCCAGCCGCGCCGGTGGGACAGGTAGAGCTGGAAGAAGGCGTTGATGTCCTTCAGATACTGCTTGAGGACGGAATTGTCGACCCGCCCTTCCCGCATGGAGCCGCCCGCCATCAGGAAGAAATCCTGCACCGTATAGCTGACCATGCAGGGGACGGGTTCCCCGGAGGCCCCTCCGCGGATATTGTAGAAGCAGTTTTTGCGGCGGCTGTAGGTGACGACCGGGGTATTCGACTCGGCGCACAGGAGGCCTGCCGCGAACAGCGCCGCGTCGGTGCCGCCGGTAATGTCGATGGCGCAGTCCGGGTACCGCTGTACGATGTCCCGAAAGACATTGAGCATGGCGCTGCTCTCATAAAACTCGGTCTTCATCATGACGATCTCCGGCTCCAGTCCGCGATGGCGGAAATAGGCGGCGAGCTTGGGCTGGAAGTGTTTTAAGCTGCCGATATCGTCCGGGCAGACATACACCACCCGCTCTGGGCGGAATACCTCTACCCCAAGTATGTTTTCCAACGGTCTTTCATCATAGAGTTCAATCAGGGTCTGCATACTCCCGCCTCCCTTTTCCTCTATTTTACACGCTTTTCCGACTGAGCACAAGACAAAATCAGATTGCCCCCGGGCATTCGCCCGGGGGCAGGGATCACGGTCTGTATTTCATGGCGAACAGCACACCCAAGATCAGAACGAGGGCGCATGCGCCGACCATCAGCCAGGTTGAGGCGCTGACCGGCTGCGGGCCGGTCACGACTGCGGCCTCCGCCGTTGCTTCCGGCGCGGGGGTCTCAGGCGCAGGAGCCTCCGTCCCGCGCTGCTGCATGCCCTGCATCCCGTCGGGGCCGGTTTTCATGTCCGGAGGCGTCGGCATCTCGCCGTCGATGCCCTGGGGCGGGAAGCTCATATCCGGGGGCATGGTGCCGCCCTGTCCAAAGTCCGGAGGCATGAAGCCCTCTGCGAAAGGTGGTCTCTCACCGTCCATCTCCGGGCTTACGCCGTCACCGTTGGGTTCCGTACCCTGGCGATTGCCGCGACCATGGAAGCCTTCGCCCCCGTCGGCGTTATCGCCGCGCTGGCGCATGCTGCCCCAGCCCATGCCGCCGATCTCGCTTTCTCCGCAGGTGGTGCTGACGCTGTCCAGGGTGACCGGCTGTTCCTTTTCGTCGATCATGACGGTATAGGTCTCGCCGAGCTTCATCTCCGGCGAACTCAGGGTCACGGAGGAGAAGGTGCAGGGCGCGGTGTAGCTGAGAAGCTCCTTGCCCGCGGCGTCCAGCACGCGCACGCTTGTATCGGCGGGCACACTGTAGCCCAGATTATAGAAGATCGAGCATTGGGTCGAGGCGTCGCTGAAGCCCTCGGCCATCATGGAGCTGCCGCAGGCCACGACATTGCCGCCGGTGATGACGCAGGTGCCGCCGCTCTCGCTGCCGAAGTCTATGGCGTTGTTGCTGCCGGAGGCGGTGAGACTCACGCGCACGGTGCCGCCGCTGATGACGATGTCCTTGTTGGAGTCCAGGCCGTCTGCGTCGCGGGCGACGCTGTTGACCACGGTGACGCTACCGCCACTGATATGGATCCAGGTTTCGGTATCCTCGGTCTGCGTCGCAGGCTGCGTATCCATGCTCTGCGCCGCGCCGGGCCGGCCGAACATGCCGCCGAAGCCGCTGCCGCCATTGGCGTTCATGCCGTCGTCGCTGGGGTAGATTTCAATTTCGCCGCCGCTGACGTCGATGGTCAGGGCTTCAATGCCCTCATAGCACTCGCTGATAAGAAGCTTGCCGCCGGAGATGGCGACGGACTTTTCGGCGTGGACGCCGTCGTCCCCCGCGCTGATGCTGATTTCTCCGTCCGCAATTGTGAGGGTCCCCTCGCTGTGGATGCCGTCAGCCGCGGATTTGACTTGGATCGTGCCGCCGTCGATGCGCAGATCGCACACACTCTTGAGGCCTGCGCCGGTACTGTCGATGCTGAGGCTGCCGGAGGCGATATAGAGCAGGGCTTCCGTTCCCTGCACATGTGCGCCCTCATCCCCAGCCTTGATGGTGAGGGCGGCGTTTTCGATCCGCAGGCCCTCGTTCACATGGAGACCGTCGCCCGGCGCTTCGATGCTGATGCTGCCGCCGGTGATGACCAGCTCGTCATTGGCGTCGATGCCGTGCTTGTAGCCCGCCGTGACGCGCAGGCTCCCGCTGCCGTTGATGGTGAGATCGTCGTGGGCGTAAATCGCGCCGCCGGTATTGTCGGCCAGAGCGTTTTCGGAGTATTCCGCACCGCTCGTGAGGCTGTTTTCCGTCCCCTCGGCCAGGGTCAGAAAGACCTTGTCCGCCTGCTCGATGCGGAAAGCCGCATCGTCGGAGCAGTTGATCTCCACCCCGTTCAGCATGATCCAGACCTTGGAGTTGTTTTCGGCATTCACGCGGAGTCTGCCCTCGTCCAGCGTGCCGCTGACCACATAACGGCCCGACTGGGCAATCACAACGTCCCCGCCGTAGACATAGGCCCCGCCGCCGGAGACTGTGGCCCGGTCGCCGGACAGTCTGATCTGGGTTGCGGTGAGGCTGTTCCAGCTTCCGTCGCGGTCATTTTGGGTAAAGAAGGCGGAATCGCTGCTGCCCTCCGCGTCCCCGTCCGTCACGGTCTCGATGCCCAGGCGTGAGCCGTTCATGAACAGGGCTGTGATCAGGACGGTGCAGATAAGGACGGCAACGCATATCAGATCAATATACTTGTGCGTTGACACCTATGCCCCTCCTTAACCCATGTAATCGCCGTTGTAGCTGACCAGAACCGCGCTGTCGACGCCCGGGATGTCGGAAAGCGCATTGACAAAATCGGTGTTGCCGCCCTTGAGGCGAACCTCCACATTCAGCTCCACCGCGTTTTTGCGGGCAGTCTTGCTCTTGACGCTCATGCGGGTGGTATGCTCCGCCAGCAGGCGCAGAGCGGCGGTCTCACTGCTGTGCCCGTCGCAGTCGATGACTACGATGAAGGGCTTTGTCATATCCTTGCGGTTTGCGAAAACCAGAATGATGACGCCGATAAAGACGCTGCCGAAAACGGCCAGCGGAATCATCCCCGCCGCCAGCACAATGCCCGCGGCGATTGCCCAAAAGAGAAACGCGATGTCAAGCGGCTCCTTGATGGCCGTGCGGAAACGGACGATGGACAGAGCGCCCACCATGCCGAGAGACAGCACGATGTTGGACGTGACGGCGAGGATCACGAGAGTGGTGATCATCGTCAGGGCGACGAGGGTCACGCCGAAGCTGGAGGAAAACATCACGCCCGCGTAGGTCTTCTTATACACGAAGAAGATGAAGAGACCGAGGCCGAAGGCCAGCAGCAGCGCCAGCGCCATGTCCAGAACGCTGATGGCGTTCACGTTTTCCAGAAAGCTGGATTTAAAGATGTCATGAAAGGTCATTGTAAAAGCTCCTTATGTTTTGTTCCTCTGTTCTGTTATTTCAAAGCCGCGTACGATCTGCGCGCGCGCTCCATGGGATACTATCCGTAGATCCTGCACCGGGCGTACTTGGAGAAGGCCTCTGCCCGGCGTCCGGGCGTCTGCACCGCGTCGCGGATGATAGAGGGAAGAAACGCGTCCCACTTCACCTCCATGAGGATGAGCGCGTCCCCGGCGGGAACGGTCGGGCAGTCGGGATCGAGAAAATCCGTGCAGCTGAGCCCTGTGCGGATGTCATAGTCAAAGGTGACGCGGACATTGCTGGGGCGGTAAATAAAGGGCTCGCGCGTATAATCGACGATGGTTTTCGGCCGCAGGCCCTGATAATACATCTTGCAGTACAGCTCCTGCACCAGGGGTCTGCCGCTGTCGAGCATCCAGTCGAGCCTGCCGTCCACGATGCTCTGCGCCTCCTCCGGGCTCAGCGCGGCGCTGAACTTGGTGCCGAGGCCCGCGCGCTTGCTCTTCTTTTCCAGATGGATGACGGAGGAATCGCCGTTATAATAGCGGATGCGGAACTTCTCCCGCAGATTCACCCCGTCGATTTTTTCCCGCAACGCCTTGTCGTTGAGATTGTCAAAATAGAGGCTGCGGATCAGGTATTTGCCGTTTTTTGCGTGGGGATCGCTCTCTGCGACGGCGCGCAGGCGCTGGCGTATGGCAAGCAGATCGGCAAAGCTGATCTCATGCTTCCACTCATGCCGGTATTGCAGTTCCACTTTTATCCCTTCTCTCGTTCGTTCCATGCAAGAATACCCTCAGTTGCTGAAAAAAAGCTTAAAGAAAACATGAAGAAACTGAAAATGACGCCGGTTCTTTTCAGGCTGTTTTGTGATTATATCACGGCGAGCTGCGGTTGTATATCTTTTTGGAAAGAAAAATCAGCAAAACATTCAAAAATTGCTTTCGCACTTTTCCTTTCCCGCAATTTGTGCTATATTGGCGTTACTGATTTTTATAGAAGAAGGATTTTTTATGGAAACGGAACTTCGCCGCCGCAGGACCAATCTGTTCACACTTGGCGGGGGCGTGATTGCTTTCGGCGTATGGAGCATGCTGAAAACCTATCTCTACATGCTGGTCGATCCCATTCCCCTGACCCTGGAGGTCCCGGAAGAGTACCGGAAAGCCGCCCTGGTGGTCGCCTATGGTCTGGTCACCTTTTTTCTGCTGATCGATCTGGGTCTGCGTTTGTACGTTGGTCTTTCCGCGCGCGCGGAGGGCATCGGTCAGAAAAAGGGCAAAGCCTACATCGTCCTCGCGGTGCTGATGCTGATTGTGAACATCGCAAGCTGGCTTGCGTATCTTTTCACCTATGACTATAAGGGCGGGGACGCCGCTCTGGTGGACTATGTGGTTTCGCTGGTCGTGGATCTAACATCCATCGTGCTCCTGGCGCAGCTGATTTATAACGCGGTTCTGGTCAGGCGCCTGAGCCGGCAGCTGGAGGGCTGAGTCATGCAGAGGGATTTTCATTATTACGCGACCTACTGCGCCGCTTTCCTCGCGGGCTACTCTCACGAGGAAAGCCTTGACATCGCGTACAGCGCGCAGTTTGTGGATCTCTGCTCGCGCACGCTGCTGTCCAAGCTCAGGGCGCCGCGCAACGCCGCGACGACGCAGCTCCAGCTTGAGCTGATGGACGCCCGCACCGATCTTGTCGGCCTGCAGGACATCACGCGCATCTGGGCCTCCTTCCACTTTCTGCCCGGCGATCTGCAGGCCGAGGTCAAAAAGGCAGGGCTTATGTATCGCAACAAATTTCGCCTGATCTGCAGGCCGAACGGGGCGCTGCTGGTCGACACGGTCAAGCTTGCAAAGGGCGGCAGCCTTCAAGCTGTCGGCATTGCGATGCATGTGCTGGCCGACACCTGGGCGCACAGCTATTTTGCCGGTACGCCCTCCCTTGTCATCAACAACACCAACCGCTACTTCTATGAGCTTCTCCCGACCGACGCGGGATTTGAGCAGCGGCGCATCGACTTTCGACACAGCCCCGGCAGCCCGGACGATGTGGAAAAAGGGATTTACAACAGCAGCATCTATCAGGGCAGCGAAAACTCCATCATGAATCTGGGCCACGGCCGGGCGGGCCATCTGCCGGATTACAGCTTTATCCGTTATAAATACCTTCCCGCCTGGGGCGATTATGAGGAGATCACCAAGGATAACCCCAGCGACTATTACCACGCCTTCTGTCAGATGGTTTACGCGCTCAAATACCTGCGCGGCCTGATCCCCGTTTTTGAGACAGGGCGTTATGATACTGAGGCCGTCGCCCCCTGGGAAGAGGAGATCCGGCGGATCATCGGCAAGCGCCAGCTTGACGCCTGTGCCGACTGGCGGGCGCTGGGCGAAAAGCTCTCCGGTCAGACGATCGAGGATTTTGACCTCAACAAATACCAGGCCGAATACATGAACGCTGCGGAGGACGAGAAAAACAAGTGCTTTATCGGGCGCTTTATTCTGGCGTCTCTCGCACAGAAGAGCATGGTTACGAATAAAATTTTCAAGTCCGGGAACCTGCTCGCGGGCTTTTCGGTGGACTATGCGGAGAAGGGCTTTCAGGGCATCAGGGATTATATCAAGCTGATCGAAGTACTTGCGGAGGAACAGCGACATGACTAAAATGCAGCGTTTCAAAAAAATACTGGTCGGTCTGCTCATGCTGGTCTGCTGTGCGGTGCTGATCGCGGAGCCGGATCTGGGCCTTTATATTGTGGCTCTGATCCTCTGTGTCTCGATGCTGGTCTACGGTATCCGCTGCCTCATCCTGTATTTCACCATGGCACGTCACATGGTGGGCGGCGCTTCCATCCTGTACAAGGGCATCATCGTTCTGGATCTTGCGATTTTCACGCTCTGTATGGTGGACGATCCGCATATGTACATCATGCTGTATCTGCTCGGTATGCACGCCTTCGCGGGCGTCATGGACATTCTGCTCGCGATGGAGGCCCGCCGCTTCGGCGCCCCCGCCTGGAAGCAGAGTCTCGGCTCCGGCATTGTAAATCTGGCCATTGCCGTTTCCGCCGTCGTGGCTGTGCTTTTCCTGCACTCCACTACCGATCTGGTCTATATTTACGCCGGGTGCCTGTTCTATTCCGCCTGCTCACAGTTCGTCTCTGCTTTCCAAAAGACGGCAATCGTCTATATTCAGTGACGATCAATTTGGATTTATCACGAATTTAGTTCAAATAATGGTTGATTTTTAGAGAAGTCGTGGTATAATCAGGGCGATATCTGCAAATAGATATCTCAATACGCAAGAAGGAGGATGTATATATGGCACCCAGAAAAGCAAGCGGTGAGACCGCAGCCGAGAAGAAGGCTGCCGCTCCCAAGGCTGAGGCACCCGCTGCCAAGAAGCCTGCGGCAAGAAAGCCCGCGGCAAAGAAGGCGACTGCAGAAGTGATCGTTCAGTCTCCTCTTGGCGGTGAAATCTCCTATGCCGAGATTCTTGCCAAAGTCGGCCCCGCTGACAAAATATATGTAAGAGTCGACCAGAACAAAGCGTACTGGGTACGCGGCGAAGAGACCGGCGATGTCGATCTCTGGTGATTTCTTCACCCGGCACCTGCCGGGTTTTTTTATGCCAAAAGCCCGGCTTGCGCCGGGCTTTTGGCATTTCTTTTATATGATCGGAAGGGTAACGGTGAAGAGGATCTCCCCCGCTTCCCAGCCGCAGCTGATCTTTCCCCCGTGCCGGGCGACGATGCCCTTGGCGATCGGCAGGCCGAGGCCGTAGCTGCCGGAGCCTGTGCGGGCCGCGTCCCGTCGGTAAAAGCGCTTGAAAATGTCCTCGCTCTCTCCCCTTTTCAGCGCCGGGGCGGGGTTTGCGACGCTGAGCTCCGCGCTGCGCCCGCTGCGGCGCAGGCAAAGCTTTACGGCGCCCGGCTCCGAATACTTCTGGGCGTTGTCCAGCAGGATATCCACGCACTGTCTCAGGGCCTGCTGATTGCCTTTGACGCGCAGATTCTTTTCCATGTCGCTTTCCAGTTGGAGTCCGCGTTCAAAAAAGAGCGGCTCAAAGGGCAGAATGCAGTCCTCCACCAGGGCGGAAAAGTCCAGCTCCTGAAAATCGTTTGTCCCCTGTACGCTGTCAAGCCGCGCAAGCTCCAGCAGGCTTTCCACGAGGCGGCGCATCTGGCGGGACATGATGAGGATGCTGTCGCTGAATTTCTTCCGCTGCGCCTCGTCATAGCCCGGCTGCTGCAAAAGCTCCGCATTGGACATGATGACCGTGAGCGGCGTTTTCAGCTCATGGGATGCGTCCGCCACAAACTGTTTTTGATTCTTCCAGGCGATCTCCACCGGGCGCACCGCCCAGCGGGAAAGGTGAAGGCTTGCCGCGAAGAAGACCGCAAAGCTCACCACAGCCAGCCACGTGCAGCTGCGGATCAGATGGTTGATGGTTGCCCGTTCGGCATAGGTGTCCGCAAAAACGACCTTCTCCCCCATGGGCGTCTCGGCGCGGTAATAGCGCAGATTATTGTCTTTGAGTACGCCGTCCGCTTTCTCTTCGTTCATGACGCGCTCATACAGCGCGGCCAGCCCTTCCTCGTCGGACAGGTCAAAGTCACCGCTGCCAAAGGCCGTCAGTTTTCCGTCTGGACCGTATTCCAGCGTGAAGTAGCTCATCACATACTCCCCGTTTGTATTGCCGCCGTAAGGTCTGATTTTCTTTCCCGGCTCCGCGGCAATGCGGTGCAGCTCGGTCGTCTTCTCCTTGGCGATGGTACGGCTCATGAAATACGTCAGCGTCCCGAACAGGATGGCCAGCATGCAGGTGACGAACAGCATGTTGACGCAGATGAACTTGATGCGGAGCCTTTTGATCAAGCTTCCTCAACCTCCAGATGATAGCCGAGCCGCCGCAGCGCCTCGATTTTAAGATTGGAGCCGATGCTCCTGAGCTTTTTGCGCAAAAAGCCCACATAGACCTCCACATGATTCTCCACCGCGTTGGAGTCATAGCCCCAGACCTTGGCGAGGATCACTTCTTTGGAAAGGTTTCTCTCTTTATATTGCAGCAGCAGGCGCATCACGTCGAATTCCTTGGCGGAAAGGCGCACGCTCTTCTCCCCGCAGATCAGCATGGAGGTGGCGAGATCCAGCGCGGTATTGCCGAACACCAATTCGTCCACCTGGCTTCCCTGCCGCCGGAGCAGCGCATTGATGCAGGCGAGCAGCTCCCGCATATCAAAGGGCTTTGTGAGATAATAATCCGCCCCGGCGTTAAGCCCCTCGATCCGGTCTTCCAGGCTTGAGCGGGCTGTCAGCATCAGGATCGGCGTTCCGCAGCGCTGTGCGCGCACCCGCCGCGCCACCTGGTAGCCGTCCATCTTCGGCATCATCACGTCCAGGATCAGCAGATCGTAGATCCCGAGCTCGGCGTAATCGGCGCCGGTCTCCCCGTCGTAAACGGCTTCCGCCTGAAAGCCGCGCCCCTCCAGCATGGTCTTGATGGAATCGGCCAGCAGCTTTTCGTCCTCAATGATGAGTATTTTCATGTACAACAGCTCCCTGTCATGGTAATCCACGGTGAGTATAGATCATGTTCCTGAAAGCATCATGAAAATCCCGGTCATCAGGGGATGTAAACGGGCATGGGGAGCTGTTTTCCCGTGATCACGCTACCGAGGCAGAGGCAGGCCGCCTTTTCCGCACGGCTCAGGGAGAGATTTTCCCGCTCGCGCCGGGGATTGGCGCACAGCAGGTGGAGCGTCCCGGCGCTGTCCTCACACCACTGGCGGCAGAGGACGCGGCCATGGACCAGGAAAATTCCCGGCTGCAGCTCCTCCGGCGTTTCCTTGCGGTCGATATACAAAAGCTCTCCCTTTTTCAGATACGGTTCCATACAGTCGTTGTCCAGCCGCAGGCAGAAATCCGCCCCGTCAGGCGTCTCCCCTGTGCGCGGCAGCAGGGTGTATTCCTCCGTCATGCGCTCGCCTCCCGCCGATAGAGTACCTCAGCGCAGCATTGCGGTCAAGGACAAATACTTGAATTTTTTCCTTGAAGCGATATAATAATGAATCATAACGCTTTGGAGGGAATTTCATGCTGGTTTGGGTTTATCGGCTGCTGTCCGCCGCCGCGGCTGCGGGCGCGCTTTTGAAGGGGTATTCCGTGTGGGCGGCGCTGCTGATCGGTCTCGGCGTCTTTGCGGGGCTGAATCTGCTCTATCTCATCTTTTGGGTCTGCGTTGCGCAGACTGTGGACATCACAAAGCCCATTCAGGAGCAGAAACCGATTTACCGTTACGGCGTCGCCGATATTGCCGCCACGCTCTGCTCCTATGCGCATGTGCATACCGAAGTGAGCGGGAAAGAGCTGCTGCCAAAGGACAGGCGCTTTCTGATGGTATGCAACCATCGCGCCGCATTTGATCCCATCGTGAAGGCCAGTGTGCTGAAAGACTATAACCTGGCTTTCATCACCAAGCCCTCGAACCTGAAGATCCCCCTGATCGCTTCCCTGGCCTACGGCGCGGGCTTTATCCCGCTCAACCGGGAAAACGACCGCGAGGCGCTCAAGTCGATTTTGCAGGCCATCGACTATCTCAAGCGGGATCTCTGCTCCATGGTCGTCTACCCCGAGGGGACGCGCAGCAAAACCGGGAAGTTGCTCCCCTTCCACGCCGGTTCCTTCAAGATCGCGCAGAAGGCGAAGGTGCCCGTAGTCGTCGCCGCGATTCAGGGTACGGAGAACGTCGGCAAAAACTTCCCCTTCCGCCGCACCGATGTGAAGCTTGACATTCTGGAGCTCATTTCTGTGGAGGAGGTCACCGCCGTCAACACGCAGGAGCTCTCGAACCGCTGCCGCAGCCGTATTGCCGAGCATCTCGGCGAGGAGGCTGCGCAATGAGAAAGGTCGCGCTTGTCACCGGCTCGTCCCGCGGGATCGGCGCGGCCTGCGCCGAGGCGCTGGCCGGGGCTGGCTATGCCGTCTGCCTCAACTGCATCGAGCGCGCGGATCTGGCCGAGGCGCTGTGTAAAAAACTGCGCGCAGAGGGGGCTGACGCTATCTGGGTACAGGCGGACGTGGCCGATCCCGGGGCCGTCAAGGCCATGGCCGCGCGCGCGGAAAAGGAGCTTGGGAAGATCACGCTGCTCGTCAACAACGCGGGCATTGCCAAGCAGCAGCTTTTTCAGGACATCGACCGGGCGACCTGGGACCGCGTCTTCGCGGTGAACCTGGGCGGCTGCTACAACACGATCCAGGCGGTGCTGCCGAACATGCTGCACGAGCATGCAGGCTGCATCATCAACATGTCCTCCATCTGGGGCCGCCACGGCGCGTCCTGCGAGGTCACATATTCCTCCACCAAGCACGCCATCATAGGCCTAACCCGCTCGCTTGCGGCGGAGCTTGCACCGAGCGGCATCCGCGTCAACGCGGTGGCTCCCGGCGTCATCGACACCGATATGGTGCAGGTGCTGGGACAGGAGACGCTGGACATGCTGGCGCAGGAGATCCCTCTCGGCAGGCTCGGCACGCCGGAGGAGATCGCGCGGGCGGTGCTGTATCTCGCCGACGCCTCCTATGTCACCGGGCAGGTGCTGCATGTGGACGGCGGATTTCCGATCATATAAGGCAACACCGCATAATTCGGCAAGAGCAGATCCTGATTCGCAGATGTACTTTGTGTACCTCAAGAAAAAGTGACGAAATCAGGGCACAAATTTTCCAGGAGATGCCGCAGGCGGATTGTGCGGTGTTGCCTTAAGCAAAAAAACGCACGGCTGTCCGTGCGTTTTTTTGATTCACAATTGCTTTCGGTACTCCGTCGGCAGCATGTGGTAGCGCTCGCGGAAGGCCGCGGAGAAGCGGCTGGGGCTGTCGTAGCCCACGGCGGACGCGATCTCCGCGACGCTGAGCTCCCCATGCCGCAAAAGCTCCGCCGCCTTTTCCAGGCGGTGCTCCTTCATGTGCGAGGCGAGCGAGTCCCCGTAGACCGCCTTGAACACTGCCTTGAGGGTGGTGGGGTTCATGAGGCAGCGCCGGGCAAGCTCTTCGATCGTGGGGCGCTCTTCGGGGTGCTGCAAAAGCTCATCGTGCATGCGGCGCACGGTCTCAACCTGCTCCGCCGTGAAGCCCGCCGTCCCGGTCTCGGCGTCCTCCCCGAACTCCGGGCAGGAAATCTCCATCGCCTTCTCGATCACGCCGTGCAAAAGCTTCACCGTCGGGGTGTCGGCGGCGCGGTAATAGACCTCCTTGCCCTCCCGGCGGCTCTCGATAAGCCCCGCGTCCTTCAAAAGCCGCAGATGGTGGGATACGGCGGGGCTGGACATGTCCGTCAGCGCGGAGATATTGAGTACACACTCCTCACAGTGGCACAGCAGCCAGAAGATGCGCACGCGGCTGCCGTCGTCCAGAAGCTGAAAAACACCCGCCACCGTGTCGAAGCTGCCGCCGCGCCGCAGCTGCATTTTCAGCGCCGCCGCGCGGCGCGCGTTGCCGTGGTCGTGGGGCATGAGCTCTGTTTTCATCGGCGATCCCCCCTTTGCGCCCATTCGGAAATCCTTTTCTCCCTTTTGGAAGAGAGGCTTTTCTGGGCGTTGACTTTGCTTTTCGTCAGGATTATACTCCAGACATCAAGATTAAACAAGCGCTTAATCGAAATAACGGAGGACGCAAAATGAAAAAGAGCTATAAAATCGAAGTGGACTGCGCCAACTGCGCGAATCTGATGGAAGAGGCCGCAAAGAAGACCCCCGGCGTGAAGGATGCGGTGGTAAGCTTTATGGCGCTGAAAATGACCGTGGATTTTGAAGACGGGGTCGAGCCCGCAAAGGTCATGCAGAACGTGCTCAAGGCCTGCCGCAAGGTCGAGCCGGACTGTGAGATTTACCTGTAAGTATGAACAGAAAGCAGAAAACCATGCTGCGGCGGATCGCCGTATCCGCCGCGCTGCTGATTCTGGTGAATCTGGTCCCGCTCCCTTTCTGGGCCAAGTGCATCGTGTATGCCGCCGCGTACCTCGCGGTCGGCTGGGACATTCTGCGCAAGGCGGCAAAGGGGATTCAAAACCGGCAGGTCTTTGACGAAAACTTTCTGATGGCCGTGGCCACCCTCGGCGCGATCGCCCTCGCCGTTGCCGACGGCAGCGGCGACTTTAACGAGGCCGTAGCTGTCATGCTCTTTTACCAGATCGGCGAGCTGTTCCAGAGCATCGCCGTGGGCAAGAGCCGGAAGAACATCGCCGCGCTCATGGATATCCGTCCGGACTACGCGAACATCGAGCGCGACGGAAAGCTCGAGCAGGTCGACCCGGAGGAGGTCGCCGTCGGCAGCGTGATCGTGGTACAGCCGGGCGAGCGCATCCCGCTCGACGGCACGGTGCTGGAGGGCAGCTCCAGCGTCAACACCGCCGCCCTCACCGGGGAGAGCGTCCCGCGCGACGTTGCGCCGGGGGACGCCGTGATCAGCGGCTGCATCAACATGAGCGGCGTGCTGCGCGTGCAGACCACGAAGGAATTCGGCGAATCCACCGTCAGCAAGATTCTGGAGCTGGTGGAGAATTCCAGCTCCCACAAGTCCCGCTCGGAAAACTTCATCTCCAAATTTGCCCGAGTCTATACGCCCGTGGTGTGCTGCAGCGCGCTGGCGCTGGCGCTGCTGCCGCCACTGGTGCGCCTGCTGATGGGTCTGCCCGCCGATTTCGGCGTCTGGGCCTATCGCGCGCTGACCTTCCTCGTCATCAGCTGCCCCTGCGCGCTCGTGATCTCCATTCCGCTGAGCTTCTTTGCCGGCCTTGGCGGGGCGAGCCGCGAAGGTATTCTGATCAAGGGCTCGAACTACCTGGAAACGCTCTCCCAGGTGAAGACCGTGGTCTTCGACAAGACCGGCACGATCACCAAGGGCGTCTTCGAGGTCAGCGGCGTGCACCACAGCGAGGGGCGCGAGGCGGAGGTCATCGAATACGCCGCGCATGCCGAGTGCGCCTCCTCCCACCCCATCAGCCAGAGCCTGCGCCGCCACTACGGCAAGGAGCCCGACCGCGCCCGTGTGTCCGACATTGAGGAGATCAGCGGCCACGGCGTCACGGCGAAGGTGGACGGCACCGCCGTCGCCGCGGGCAACGACAAGCTCATGGACCGCCTCGGCGTGGACTACATCCCCTGCCGGAGCGCAGGCACCGTCGTCCACGTCGCGCTGGACGGGAAGTACGCGGGACACATCCTCATTTCCGACGCGGAGAAAGAGGATATCTGCGAGGCGCTCAAGGCCCTGCGGGCGGCGGGCGTGGAGCGCACCGTGATGCTCACGGGCGACACGGAGAGCGCCGCAAAGCAGGTAGCGGATCATGTCGGCATTGACGAATACCACAGCGGTCTGCTGCCCGGCGACAAGGTGGAAAAGGTGGAGGCGCTGCTGAACGAGCTTCGCGGCGGGAAGGGCAAGCTCGCCTTTGTGGGCGACGGCATCAATGACGCGCCGGTCCTCTCCCGCGCCGACATCGGCATCGCCATGGGCGCCATGGGCTCGGACGCCGCGATTGAGGCCGCCGACGTGGTGCTGATGGACGACGACCCCATGAAGATCGCGCGGGCCATCCGCATCTCCCGCAAGTGCATTTCCATTGTGTACCAGAACATTGTCTTTGCCCTGGCGGTCAAGCTGATCTGCCTGCTCCTGGGCGCGCTGGGCCTCGCGGGCATGTGGGCCGCCATCTTTGCCGACGTGGGCGTGATGGTCCTCGCGGTGCTCAACGCCATGCGCGCGCTGCGGACGAGGAATTGACCCACCCGTGCCGCAGAAACGACAGAACGCCCCCGGCAGACGTGCTTTGTGAACTGCATCCCGTCAAGAGGACAGTGAAATAATTAAATAATCGTTCACAGCACAGCTGTGCTGTGGTACCCGCAGATTTCATATGGCTGCTGAG